>CATMLK010000001.1:0-150159 GCA_950070535.1 uncultured Bacteriovoracaceae bacterium
CCCCTAGAATGAAGCCAAAAGCCACCCTGACCCCAGAAAATCCGCAACTTAGACGGGGGCTACCCTAGAGTCCGATCAACTCCAGCAGGTCTAGATAGTAGACAAGAGCGATTATCACGATCCCTAGAACTATCCATAGTATTCGTCCTGCCAGCTTCACCGTTGGTGAAACGAAAAATAAAGACAAGCTGTTCAGTATGCTCAGTTTGGGTATGTCATTTTCAGACTTGGTTGTTGAGCCGCAGTGAAAACAAGTCTTTAACCGTGCGGTGAATTGGCTGATCACAGCTATGACACGCGACTAGACCCTTCATCTTGAGTTCATGCCGCCTACCAACAACAACACGGATACGAACACAACTACCATCAAGAAAACCGATTCCCCGAGTGAGAGTGAGAATCCCTGTTCGGAATACTCCAACGGGATTCGATTGGCTTGAGTGATCCACATCATTGTCCGAATCCTTGGAACAACCAAGTGAAGAACCTTTTAATCATCTTGATCATTACGAACTAATCTCTCTGTAGGATGAGTTTCACTACTCCTTCAGACTTCTCAACAGGGGTCGTAGGTGACTGTCTCATCGACCTCAACCCACTCACCACACTTCTCCCCGTCCTTGTAGGTCCCCTTTTCCGCCAACTGACCCCCTTCGTAGTACGTCTCAAAAGGTCCGTCAGGTGGCCCACCACACCCCACCACCAGAACGATCAACAAGAGAATCCGGTTCATACTTCACCTCTTGAAACAACCTCATCCCCCAAAAGATTCAGGCCATACTCAAAACTTTTATCTTCAAGTTTTACGGTAATGTTTGAGTTTTCATATGATTTTCCGGCCAGATTAGTTTCGGTAAGATTTAAGCTCATAGTACCCTTATTTACTCCAGAACTTCTTTTTCCTTTGATCCTTCCAGATAAAAGCCCATTAAATGAAAATGGAGTTTTGGAAAAATTTGATACTTCCGCCACAGGTATATTGAAAACATTAAGAGCATAATCTAGCGATTTTGAATTTAGGCCATAGTTTAGATCTCCTTCCAAGAAGCCCGTTGACTTCTTAAGAATAAAATCATTCACTAAAAGACTTTCGTTTTCTAAAAGCAACTTAAAGCCTAAAAACTCAAATCCTTCGTCAAAAATGTAGTTATTCTCTCCAGAGAATATACTTTTTAACTTTATATCTTTTATGGTTGCTTTCCCACCAACCGCAAAATCTAGATTCCAATTTCCATAAAGGCTAGACGGCACAAACGTAACCTTCCCAAGAAGAGGATACAGAATATCTTTTACATCACTATACCTCTGAGAGCGGAGATTTCCATTCGCTGAAATTTCCAATGTCTTATAATTAAGTTTTAATTCGCCGGTTAGGTTTGCTTTGCCATTTGTTCCTCCCAAACTACCAATAACAAGCTCGGACTTTGCAAAGTCAAAGAGGACATTAACCTTGGATTCATTTAACTTATAGCCCTCAAACTCAAAGTCCCTTAATGAGGTTTTAATTTTAAGAACAGTGTTCTTTCCCTTCCCTCGAGCGATTAAACTAAAAGAGCCATTTCCTTCAATATTAAGACCGGCATATGGACCAAGATCTTTAAGCGATACTTTTCCATTGTTGACTACAAAATCCAGTCCTTCACTAGATGCTTTCCCAACGACCTTAAAATCGCTATTTTGTGTCTTCGCAGTTGTATTCATGAAAAATTTCCCGTTAACTATGGAAAAAACGGGTCTAACAAGTTCAACACTCTCAGAGCCTAATATCTGATTAGATGACTCATTGAACTTTAATTTCAACTTTTTTACATTCAATGTTTCGTTACTTAGGAATCTAACCCTCTTTGGGCCGAATTCAACTGTAACCTTCCCATATAATTCCCCTTTTAGTGGAGAGAGAATATTGCGGATATATCTTAAAGCATTGTTAAGTCTTAACCCGTGGGCATTAAGATGAAGGTTCTTATCTATCAATTCTTTGGTTTTAAAGTTATATAATCTGAAAGGGCTTACGAGTTCTACTTTATGGTTCGACTCGCCCAAACTTGCTTCAATGATTGAGATTTCCTTTTGATTAATTTTAACTTTTGCAGTTAAGTCTTCTCCGTATGCGAAATCACTCTTAAAATTTTTAACATTAGCCGAAACATCCAAATTAAAGTCATTAGTAGTTCCTTTAAATTCAAACTGTGAGCTAAGAATACCCTGATTTATCCTTCCAACCTTTTCAAAATCAAGGTATTTGTGGATTTCCCTTATTTCTCCTTTAAGTCCACCCGAGAGGTTAAATTTGGGATTCTTCAATGGAGATTGAACTACCCCGCTGGCGATAATGTTATTAATTCCTTTGAACATTTCCAAGCTCTCGACTTGAAACTTTTCATCCGATAGCTTTGCTTCCAATTTCAAACGATCAAGCTTTTGATCCATTTTGGTAAATTTGAGCAGGTCGATATTTCTGACATCTAAATTTATTTCCAGGTTTTCATCTATATGCTCAATTGTTGCAAAATCTAGAAACTGTTCAAACCCCTTAGATATAATGCTTACGTCTTTAACTTTTGCTTTTTTTAAGCTTACCGGCAATTCGTCATTTAAAATTTCAAGTATCGTTGCTACTTTGAAATTATCCCCCTTTGACTCACCAGATTTGAATTTATTAATCTCAAACACTGCGTCCTCAACGGAGAGCTCCTTTATTGTCATTTTTGTCTTAAAGCTATCCATCAAATTAAAGAATACTCCCAAAGAGGAAACTTGTGCACTCCCTACAAAGTCCTCTCGATCTATTTCAATTTTTACATTATTTAGTTTTGCCCCAGGTGGAAAAAACTGAAAATCCAAGTTCTCAAATGCGACCGAGACATTTGCCTTTTCAGTGAAACTATTCAAATTTTTAGACAAATTCTTTCCAAACAAATCAGTTTGTAAAAATTGCCACACACCTAGAAAAAAAATCAGGATTATTGCAAAGAAGAGCAACAGAATTTTATTAAGTCTTCGCACGAGCTATCATCTCCTGAACGTTTCGAAAACTTGGATCGGCACTAAAGACGCACTTGAATGCAACTAATGCCTTACTTTTATTACCCAATGCTAAATTGGCCTTACCCAATAAGTATTGGTATGGGATGAGGTCTTCATCAACATGGGTCCTAGTCTTTAAAGACTCTTCAATAAAATCTCGAAGTTCATAATACTTGCCAAGCTCCTCTAACACGAAGCACCTAAGATAGGTATCATCTTTTGTTGGTTCTTTTAATTTAAGCAATTCAAATGCAGCTTCATAGAATCCCACACTTACTAAGGAGTTTGCTACCTCTAAACAGTTAGATAGAATATCTTCATCTTTTGCTCTTATTTTTTGAATAAACCTCTTCTCTTCATTTCCTGAGAAATGTTGCTTTAATTTTAATGGCCCAGGTTTAACTTCATATTCTTCTGAAGTATATAAACCATCATCGCCAACTTCCTCTACAACAGGTTTTTGCTTTGGTACTCTTGTTGATAGTAAGGCCTTGATATGAGCAGGTAAAAGCTCTTTTTGAGTTTTATAAATTGGGCTAGCCTTAATAACATCAATAAGCTTCTGTTTATGGTCTAAAACCTCGCCTTCCAATAGTAGTACAAGTTCTTTTAATTCATCCTTAAATAAGATTACATATTCAAGTACAAAGTCTTTTGAAAGTTTTTGTTTTTTAAGAATTGCAATATCGCGCTCAAGCTTGAAGTGCTCCTTAACAAGACTCAATGAACTTTCAGAATCAACCTCTATTACATTGCTCACCTTTTCAAAACAGTACAAGCGATCAACCCTTCGTTCTCTTTCTCTGATTTTAGATGTATTTATTAGCCCTCTTAACTCAGCGACCAATGAGCACAACTCAATTTGATTATTGGTTTCAGTTAAACAGTTTAGATAGCGAAGATAATTGTATAAGTCATGTGGTCGCCGTTCTTTAATAATCGTAAAAATCTTCCAACCGAAATTATATAGCTTCTTCTCAATCACAAGGGACCATATGTGCTCTGACCACTTATTAAAGTTTTCCAAGTCCCCTTCTTGCCAAAAAAATATTAAGGTAGAATTCCAATTACTCGACTGAACCTCTAAATCAGGATATTTGCGCAAGAGTTGCACAAAATCACTTCGGTGTCCCAACTCAGCTAAAACTGCTAAGTATTCATTGAATCGATTTGAAAGTTTTTGATTTTTTAGTTTTAAAGAAATTAAAAACAAATATTTACTCGCCTGCAGCTTATCCTCAGACTTGCAGGCAAGAAATTGTTTTTCAGACTTTAAATAGGCCTTCTCATAAAAAAGCTCAAGTGCTTCTTTCAAGCGAATGACTCCTTGAAAATTCGTTATAACCTATTATTATTTTAGCATTTTTTAGCTAAAAAATTTGTGTCATACGAATTTTTCCTAAAGTCCTCGTCCGCTAGAATTTTTTGGTGTAGCTCAATATTTGTTTGAATCCCACCTACAACAGTTTCACCAAGCGCCCTTTTTGCTCGGGTAATGCACTCATCCCGATTGATGCCAGAAACAATGATTTTAGAAATCATTGAGTCATAAAAAGGTGGAACCTGGTAGCCAGTATAGATATAGTCGTCAACTCTTATTCCCAGTCCACCCGGCCTATGGTAATGAGTAATAAGTCCAGGTGAAGGCATTGAGGTTTTTGGATCTTCCGCATTTACACGAAACTCCATTACATGACCATTTAACTCTAGATCTCTCTGAGAATATCTCATGCGATTTCCGCATGCGTGAAGGATTTGCTCCTTAATAAGATCAACATTGCTTCGCTCTTCAGTCACGGGGTGTTCAACCTGAATACGGGTATTCATTTCCATGAAGTAGAACTCTTGAGTATTCAAGTCATACAAATACTCTACAGTCCCTGCCGAGTCATATCCCACATGTCTTGCCAACCTTACAGCTGACTCACAAATTTCTTCTCTTTTTTCAGGAGAAAGAACTGGTGAGGGAGACTCTTCAATGATCTTTTGAAAACGTCTTTGGATAGTACAGTCGCGCTCACCTAGGTGAATAATGTTTCCGTGTCTATCGGCCAGAATTTGGACCTCAATATGTCTTGGGTTCTCAATATATTTTTCAATAAAAAGAGTATCATCACCAAATCCGGCCAGTGCCTCTTTCTTCAATACTGCAACCGTTGGAATGACATCATTTATGTCATCAACTCTTCGCATTCCTCTTCCACCACCTCCAGCAGAGGCTTTTATGATTACCGGCATTCCCATCTTTTTAACTTCAGAAAGGATTTGCTCGTCTTCCATTCCTTTTACTTTGATAGGCTCAAGAGTTGGGACATTTGCAGCCTTGGCAATTGCTTTTGATTCAATTTTATCTCCCATTGATTGGATACAATCTATTTTAGGGCCGATAAACTCCACCTTCCACTTTTTACACATAGAGGCAAACTCGGTGTTCTCTGCTAAAAACCCATAACCAGGATGAATAGCATCAGCACCAGTTATTTCAGCGGCAGAAAGAATAGATGGAATATTTAAATAACTCAATGAAGATTTTGCAGGGCCAATACATACAGACTCATCGGCTAACTTTACATGAAGCGAATCTTCATCGGCCTCTGAATGGACACTAACAGTTTCAATGCCGAGCTCTTTGCAGCTACGAAGAATCCTGATGGCAATCTCTCCGCGATTGGCAATTAGCACTTTTGAAAACTTTTTCACGGCTTAAACTCTTACTTTAAATAGGGTTTGGCCGTATTCAACCAAACTTTCATTTTCGACACAAATTTCAACGATCTCGCCATTTGCATCAGACTCAATCTCATTCATGATCTTCATTGCTTCAAGAATACAAAGAGTTTGACCCTTTGAAACTTTATCCCCAACTTTAACATAAGCTCCCTTATCTGGAGCTGGAGAAGCATAAAAGGTTCCCACAAATGGAGACTTAATTTCATGAAATTGCTCTCCTGTATTCTCTACCGTTGAGCTTGAACCTTTGGCAGTTTGACTGACAATTGGAGCCGCATGCACTATTGGAGCATTTGATGTTCCGAAAGAAACACTTAACTTTTGCTCTTTAGTTTCGTATTTTAGCTCGCTTACACCTTCGTCTTTGGCCAACTGTATAAATTCTTTTAATATATTTAAATCCATAAAACTTCCTAAGATTTAACCCTTTCAACATACTCTCCAGTACGTGTGTCAATTTTTAACTTTTCACCCTCCTCAATAAAAAGAGGAACGCTAACTTGTAAACCAGTGTCCATAATTGCTTTTTTGGTCCCACCTTGGGCTGTGTCCCCCTTAAGGCCAGGATCAGTTTCAGCAACAACTAGTTCAACAAAGTTAGGAAGATCAATTGAAATAGGCCTTTCATTGAAATATAGAATCGCAACTTTAATACCATCTTGTAAATAGTACTTGGCATCACCCACGTGATCATGGCTTAAGTGAACGGACTCAAAAGTTTTGGTGTCCATAAAATTATACCCGTCCATGTCTGAGTAAGTATATTCCATTTCACGGTCATCCATATTTGGAACGTCTACAGTATCCACACCCGCTTTGAAGGTTCTTTCAAGCACTTGTCCTGTTTCCAAATTTTTAATTTTAGCTTTTACAAATGCAGAGCCTTTTCCAGGGTTAACGTGAGCAAAGTTTACGACAATAAATGGCTTGCCATCGATCTCTATCTTAAGACCATTTCTAAAGTCTGTAGTTTGGTATTTCATTGATGCCTCTTTAACGCAGTGATTATTTTTTAACTATTACTACTTTTCGGCCAAATAATCACTCAAAACGGCCAAAAAGTAAGCGTCCTGTCCAAGCCCACACATTATCTTAGAAGCGGCTTTTCCCGTCAACAATGTTTGTCTAAACTCTTCTCTAGAATGAATATTTGTTAAGTGAACTTCGATGATAGGACGTTTTAATATTTTCAATGCGTCAAAAATTGCTATTGATGTATGCGAATATGCACCAGGGTTAATAATTAGGGCCTCAAAGTCCTCATTGATGAAATGCTGTATTCTATCAACGATTTCTCCTTCAATATTTGATTGATACCACTCCAATTCCACATCGTGGCTTGAAAGCTGGTTTTTAGTGTAGGTTTTTATTTGTTCAAGCGTCTTACTTCCATACTTTTCAGGCTCTCTCGTACCTACCATGTTAAGATTGGGGCCATTGATAATTAAGTATTTCTTCATTAAAACTCCAACCGTTCCTTTGATGTTTTCTTAATTTTTTGAAGGAAGATTGAAAGTTTATTTTCCAGTTCTTTTAACGAGCGCTCTTTAGCCGATTTAACCTTTGCTTCAACAATATTTGCCAGATCCTCTTCACTTTCTTCTGACAGGCTGCTTTCAAGCTGAGATCGCAACGATTCTCGTGAATTTAAGCCCTTGGTTTCTTCCAGTTTTTTAAGGGTTGCCTTGTCATTTGGATGAAGCTCAAGAATGCTTTCAAGAATTTCCACGGCCTTTTCTGGGTAACCTTGTCTAATGTAGAGGTCCACTAGAGTGTGAGTTATTATCGGGTCCTCAGCAGCCTCTATATTTTCAGGCTCTTTCTCATCTTCATTGTCGTATTCTTCATAATAGTATTCGTCATCTATATCTCTTTCTTCGACAGCAAGTTTTTCATTTTTAATTGAGTTTTTAAATTCATGAAGCTTTTCATTTGTTGGTCTTTCAACACTCCATTCATCTAAACCTTCCTCAGCATCATTACTTGATTCAGCCTTTTGGCTAAAGTTAACCTGGACCCACTCATCTTCATCTTCGTCAAAAGTATCAAGGCTAGGTGAGTGAGAATCTTCCTTCTCATCTTGAACTAGTAGATCATCTTCTAGTAGTTTGACTTGCTCAGATACGTATTGGTCCTTAGGATTGATTAGAAGTAGATACTTAAATGTCTGAAGTGCCTCTTCAAGATAGCCAAGGTTTATACAGATCTGTGCAAAGAGCTTTTGTAAACTTATGTTTTCAAGGTTGTCTGAAACAAAAGGTCTTATTGTATTATAGGCCAGTTCATAATTTTGTTGGTCAAAGTAACAGTGTGCCAAAACTATGTAACCCATTACATAAGTTGGGTGCCTTTTAATTCCACCTCTAAGTATTTTCAGTGCCTCCTCCAGCATCCCAAGCTTTCTATAGGATTCTGCTAGTGGTGCAAATACACGAGACTTTGGATTTTTCTCAAACAGTGCAGAGTACTTTGCAAGCAAAGAAGACTTTTTGGCTCTAGAGTTCTTCATAAAGTTTAAAGCCCCACAAGCTCTTGAGAGTCACGGCTCACAAGACCTGCTTCTTCTTGATTAACTACTCTTGGAGTCAAGAACACAATAAGCTCATCCCTTGACCTGTTAGGGTTATAGGCATTTCTAAACAACCAACCGATTAAAGGCAAGTCTTTCAAAAATGGAATCCCTGACTCAATTTCGCTTGTGGCAGTTTGGTAAAGTCCACCAATCACAACGGTCGAACCGTTATCGACTAAAACATTAGTATCAATTGTTTTACTTGTTGTTGGCGGCACGACACCTGCAGTGTCAGTAGCCTCAAACCCACCCTTCGTTATATTGACCTTCATCGATATAGATCCATCAGGTGTAACTTTGGGAGTGACAGTAAGATTAATATTAACCTGGACTTCTTCAAATCCTGCAGCTGGAACCCCACCAGCTCCAATGGTGGTTACGGGAAACCTTTCAACGGTAGCACTGTTAATTGTAGCAGGCTGATTGTTTTGAGTAATAATTTTAGGAGATGAAACAACCTTCCCTTTAGACTCGGACTCCATAAGCTCAAGACTAAAATTAAGACCTGTTAGCCTCTTATAAACACCAATACTGGCAGATAACACATTTGAAAATTCACCATCTGTTGCTGAACTAAATGAAAAAGTTCCACTATTCTCCTCAAGACTTCCACCAGGTGTTAATGGATCGTATCCAAAAGAGAGACCTCTTCTACCAAGTCCTGCTCTAAATTCGTAGTCTTCATTTGCTTCAACAACTTTAGCTTCAATCAAAACCTGAGGAGTTTCAGTGTCTAATGTTTCAATAATCTTTCCCATTCGTTCAATGGAGTCAATAGTATCTTTAACAATCAAGTTACTTGTTCTTGCATCAACCTTAATAGCCCCTCTTTCTGGAGTTATGTAATCTTCCAAGATTTGTATAATTTCTTCTGGCTTTGCAAAACTTATAGGAAAGATTTTAGTTACCAGTGGCTCTTGGCGCTTGTTTGCATTCTGGCTAGCCAACTCTTTCTCTCGTTCTTCTCTTGCTTTTGTTGCGGTTTTAACAGTAAGAATATTTGCATGCTTAAAAGCAACTAAATCACCTAGCGACATAATTGTGTCGAGGGCCTGATCCCAAGGGATATTAGTTAAGCTTATTGTAAGAGGTGGCAGTTCGTTTATTTGGTCATCTATAATTATGTTAAAGCCTGAGGTGTCAGCAATCATTTTTAAGACTTCTCTATAGTTAACATCATTAACATTAATGGAGATTTTCTTTCCAACGTACTTTTTAACACCTGACTGAGTAAGATTTTCTAAAATATCAAGTATGCTTGTTGATTTAGGCACAAGAATCTTTTCATCAACTTCGCTATCAACAGATGCTTCAGCCGACTTTTCAGCATTATTCATCGTTGCTCTTGAAAAAGCTCCAAAACGATTTTCCATGCTCAGAACAACTCTCTTTCCTTTATTTTCAAGAATAGATCTAACATTGTCTCTTAGTTGAATAGCAAAGCGAATGGAGTTTTTCTCACCAGGTTTCTTATAAGGTGAAATAAAGCCTGCACTTCCTGAAAACTCAGAAGTATCAATACCTCTCATAAACTTCTTGGGTGATGTTACGTTTTTGAGATCAAGAATAATCTGTCTCGCATCTTTGATGTGAGTTCTTTCAGCATACACTTGTTTATCAAAGTCGATAATTAGCTTAGAAATTTCACCTTCAGGCAAAAAATGTACATTAGTGATTTGGGCAGGGATATTATCTTGAGCATTCGTTATTGAACACACAAATAATAGGCATAAAATCCATTTCAACATATAACCTCTTCCGTAAAGTTATTATGCTAATAATCTTACCAACTTTATTTAGAAATAGGAATAACTGTCTCTAAATATTCAGTTTCTCCGTAAATATTAACGACTTTTTCGGCAAGAATAATGCCGCCAGGAAGAATCGCCTTAATTTCTGCGTCGTTGGGTCCAAGAGTCATTCCCTCTTTAACTGTGTGAGTGGCTCCCTTTTCATCAACTTTCAAAAAAGCTCTTCTTTCAGTCCCAATCAGAACCCCAGTGATCTTTATTTGATTCAGATCTTCTACATAAAGGTTGGGAATGTTAGAGTAGACCCCATTTGTCTGAGGTATATTGTCAATTTTAGACGACTTTGTCTTAAACTTGGGTGCTTGAAAAGGATCTCTAAGCTTGAACGGCTCTTCAAGTTCACTCATTTGTTTAAACACTTCCTCTATTTCGACTGAATAAGATGCTCCTGATACCAATAGTGGAATCAAGAAAGCACTAATTAGCTTTAAATTGTTGCTCAATTTCTTCAACTCCACTCTTTTCTTCATGACCTTCATTATATCTAAAAGACTCTACCCTTGTTTCCATTTCGATAATTTGAAATCTTCCTCTGTCCTTTTCAGTAGATTGGCTTATTTTTACATTTTTAACATTCAAAATTCTTTCAGTTTTTGCGAGATTTTCAAAAAAGATCAAAGACTGTAAAAAAGTTCCTCTTCCTTTGAATGTATACTCTTTAGCAAAATAAAAGCCTTTATTTGACTCGGCTTCAGGAAATTGCACTGGCTTCTTTATCTTCAATTTACTAGCGATGCCACCTAACATTTCTTGAACCTTCGCATCATTCACATCAGTTGGAAGCTGTTTTTGCACTTTTTCAATTTGTTTTACAACCTCTTTTACTCTTTCTTTAGTCTGATTTAGGTTTTTCTTAAATTCCTCAATCTGACCTAGTTTCCTTTTTTCTCTGGCAATTTTACCTTGTATCCCGGGCGTTTGCTGGATTAATGCTTGATACTGTTCATCTTTTTCAACATACATGAAATACAGCATCTGGGCTGCATAAGCTAAAATAAACCAATGAAGATTTTTAACTAGTGTATCTTTCATTCGAAACTCACAATTGGAGCTTTTATTTCAAAAACTTCCAAAAACACGCCGTCAATTTCGTTTGGTAAAGATTCTGGTCTTTCATACTCAATGCTGTTCTTATTGAAGAAGATCGAGTTCTTTAAGTTTTCAAGAAACTGACCAATATTTTTAAAATTTTTGGCATAGCCCTTAAGTCCTATTTGATTTTCGTCCATGGTTAGATCCACCAACCAGACACCTTCAGGAATGTTTTCTGCAATGTACTTTAAAACTTTATAAGGATTTTGTCTTTTATTGATAATTTCTTTTACGATTTCAAGCTTATTTGCGAGCTTTTTTTCTTGTGCTTTTAGAGCATTCACTTGTTTTTCTATAGATTCGAGTTCAGCAACCCTTCCTTTAATCTTTCGGTATTCAGCGTTTAGCTTCGCCTGCTTGTCCTGCTCTGCTTTAATTAGTTCATCATAGTGGGAGCTCAAAAATGTTTCGGGAATATACAGCACAACTAAGGCGATTATCAACATTTTTACATTAATCAGACTAAAGTTAATACCGCCAAAGTTTGCTACATCAAAATCACTTTTAGTCGGGGAAAGGTTAATCTCTATCATTGTGCAGTCCTCAGTCCAAGCCCCATGGCGACAGCACCGGTTGCAGCAATACTCTGTACGCTCTCTGTATCAAACACTTTTTTATCGTAGTCAATTACATCGAAAGGATTTAATAATTTTGGCTCTATTCCAATAATTTCTTGAAGGGCATTCATAAGTCCTGGCAACCTTGAACTACCTCCAGTCACATAGCAAAACCCCACCTGTTCTGATGATCCCGCAGCAATAAAGAAGTTTAAAACCTTTCTCAACTCGCTCATTTGGTTTTGTATTTGTGATTGAATGATGGCCACGATTTCCTCAGGAAGGTTTCCATTTTCATCGCCACTAGTTTTCAGGTCTTCTGCTTCTTCATATGAAACACCCATCTGCCTCTGAATTTCTTCAGTGACAAGAACTCCTCCGACAGGAATTTCTTTACTGAGTATAGGGCCTCCATCCTTGTAAACAAGAACTGTGGTGGTTTGTGCACCAAAGTCAATAATTATAGAGCCTAAATCACTAATATTTTCAAGATCCTTATCTACTATCAATTCAAATAAGTTGTTTATAGCAAAGACGTTAAGATCAACCTTCTTTACGATGAGACCAGCCTCTTTTAGGTACTCAATATAAGTCTCAATGACGCTAACTTTAGCAGCTGCAACAACAACATCAACAACATCATCCTCTTCAAGCTTACCTAGAATTGCAAAGTCAACCTCAGACTCATCAGCTCCAAAAGGTATGTACTGCTCTGATTCCCAAAGAATATTGTCTTCGACCTCATCCCTGGAACCGTCAGGCACTTGCAATCGCTTTGTCATAGTATTGGGGCCATCCATTCCTAAATTACATATTCTAGGTTTGATTTTGGCAGCATCCAATGCCTGAGCTAATGCTTCAATAATTTCTTCTGGCTTTTGAATCTCGTCTTCAATTATTGCGGCTTCGCTCAAAGGGATTGAGGCGTAGTTCTCTAGTTTATAGGAATTTCTTTTGCCTTTTGATAACAGTGCCACCTTTACGGAACTTAATCCGATATCAACACCGATTAACTGACCCTTTTCAAAGTTGGCCATGAAGTTTTTAAATTGTGCTACAAGATCTGACAACTCTCCGTCCCTGATGAAATTATCAATATGTCATTATACATGTAAGATTTTTCTTATATCAAGGATTTATAGTGCTAAATGTTAATTAAACACAAAAGGGTTTATCATATCAAAAAAGTCAGGAAAGAAAATTTGAAGAGTTGCAACTACAAGTATGTAGGGGCCAAATGCGAGTGCAGTGGTTTTGCTCATTCGCTTGGTTGCAATAAGTGCAACACCAATTACTGAACCGGCCAAGCTGCTCATGAAGATGGTATTGATTACCCCTATAGGACCAAGAAGAACGCCCAAGATTCCAAAAAGTTTAATGTCGCCTCCACCTAGGCCTACAACACCTCTAACCTTTAAGAAAAACAAAGTTACTAAATACGGCCCCATAAACCCGACAATACCACCAACTACCCAGTGGTGAGGTGGGAAACTTAATGCTGCATAAGGAGTGATCACCGCTAGCAGGTATAGGTTAAGTTTATCAGGCAAAAGCTGATATTTGATATCAATAACAAAGTGTGCCAAAAAGACACATGCAATGGAAAACTCCACAGCAAATTTGAATAGTTCTACGTGACCAATGCCCTGAAGTCCCTCACTAAAAGGGAAGAGCAATACTGCAAATAGCCCAACAAGTAACTCTACAAGTGGATATTGTATTCCAATTTTTGTTTGGCATGATGAGCACTTGCCTTTAAGTCCTATATAGCTGATAACGGGAAAGTTTTGATACCAAGCAACTTGATGACCACAAGAAGGGCATGATGATCTTGGCCTAACTATAGAGAGCTCTCTAGGCAACCTATAAATTACAACATTTAAGAAAGACCCTATAAGAAGACCAAAAACGAAAACGAGTATATATATTGCAATCATTTAATCCAGATTCTTTTTTTCAAAAATTGTAATTGTTAAGAAAATTAAAAAAGCAGAATAGATAACACTATAGCTTAATGCTGAAAATAAAAAGCCACTATCCACACTTTGATTGTATGTTAAAAGGTCCCTTGTATTTATCTTGCCAAAAGCGGGAAGAACATACTGATAAAGTTCCAAAACCCATCCTAAAATAGGTCTATTTTGTGCAAATACCGTCATCTTTGCTTCTGAGATACCATGGCCTGCAAAGAAAAGAACAATAGATACGATTACGGATAATGTGGAACTCGTTAGAAGTGAAAGCAAGCTTACAACCAATAGAACGAGTGTTGACTCTAAAACGATAAAAAATATGGTCCAAAAAATTAATGGATTCATAGATCCACCCGTTAGGAAATATACCAATAGAGTCAGAATTGAGAGTATTAGTATATTTAGAACCAAGATCATATTAAGACCTAAGATTCTTCCAAGCACAAAGCTGCTTCTTTTCACAGGTCTTGATACAATCATGTAAACGGTTCTATTTTCAATTTCCCTAGATAAAAGCCCTACTCCCATAAATATTGCGATTCCAACCGAGCTCAAGCTTAAAGCTCCGACACCAAAGTCCAATGCGACACGGCTAGGAGCTCCGTAGGTGAACTGCTGGGCTACGTAGGTAACGATGAGAAGTCCAATACCCAGGAACATAATGTTATATAGAACCTTACTCTTGAGAACTTCTTGAAAAGTATAGGATGCAATGGTCTTAATATTTTTTAATTCTTTCATAAACCAACGTTGTAAAAAATGTTTTCCAGAGAGGGCTTATCTTGCTCAACAGAGATGATGTCAGCACCCTTTTCAAGCAACTCTTTAAGTGTTTTTGATTTTAATTCATCTTCTACTTTTAAACTTAAATTCTCATTATGAAGGTTGTATCTTATCTTGGTAACAGGACGGATGTTTTTCTTAATAATGTCGTCAACACGCCCCTGGTAGACAAGTTTCCCACCCTTGAGGAATATAACTTTATCACAAATCTCCTCGACATCTGAGACGATATGACTGCTAAAGAACACAGTTTTCCCAAGTTTATTTATTTCAACAATAATGTCTTTAAGTTCTTTTCTTCCTATGGGATCGACGCCAGACAATGGTTCGTCCAGTACTATTAACTTGGGCTCATGCAACAAAGTCGTAAGAAAACCCACTCTTTGCAGCATTCCCTTTGAGTAGGTTTTAATCTCTCTATCGAGTGCAAAATCAATTCTAAGTTTTGGAGCCCAATGGTTTAATTGTTTATTTATGGCTTTTTCATTCATCCCAACAAGCTTTCCCATATAATGACAAAAGGCTCGACCAGTTAGGTGGGGATAGAAATACGGTCTTTCAGGAAGAAAACCTATTTTTGAAAAGATATCACTTTTATTTTCACCAAGGCCATGAAAAACAACATGTCCTTTGGTCGCACGAGTGAAGTCCATTGCAATTTTCAATGAAGTAGTTTTACCAGCTCCATTCGCCCCCAGAAAGCCAACAATGCTCCCCTCATCAACTTTAAAGGATAGATCGTCCACAGCGACGACCGGTTTTTTTAAAAATTCCGACTTAAATACTTTGGTAACAGATGAAAATTCCAACATACATTCATGTTGATACTTCCAGTTAAAATTGACAATATCTTTTTATGATTAAAAAACTTCCATTGTTTCACATTGCCCTAACTTGTTTGCTATTTGTTTCATCAGCAATACTTAATAAGAAAATTGCAAAGCCCCCTATCAAAGTTGAAAAACAAGATACGGCCATTAATTTTCACGACACATTTTATAAATTTCTATTTGCTGGCTATAAACGAATAGCTTCAGACCTTTTATGGATCACAACACTTCTAGAGTCAGACCTTTCTCATTATAATCAAAAAGACTTAAACAATTGGATGTATCTTCGATTTAAATCAATTACTAATTTGGACCCGCTATTTCTTCAAGCCTACACTTTTGGAGCACAGTACCTAAGCATTATTAAAGATGACATAAAAGGTGCTTCGATTCTTTTCGAGAAAGGTCTCAAATATTATCCTAAAAATTACTCCTTAAACTTTAATGCCGCTTATTTGTACGCCTTTGAATTGGCCGATTACAAAAGGGCCGTAGAGCTTTATAGTAACATCGAAGATCACCCGAGTGCCCCAAAGTTTATTAAGTCATTAATAGCAAAGTTAACTTACGAAAAAAGTGGTGATCTAGAATCAACCTTTCTAGTTCTTAGTGAGATGTTAAAAAGTGAAGTAAGGGATACTTTGCTGATTGAAAAACTTAAAAAGGATCTTTATTCAATAAAAGCAATGATTGACTTAGAGTGCCTGAATAATAAAAAGAACTCTTCATGCTCTAAATTCGATTACAAAGGACAACCTTATATTTTTCGAAACGGAAAGTTTGAAACTCAAAACCCATATCAACCATATAAATTGCATGTGAATAAAAAGAGGGACTGAACGTCCCTCCTTTGAGAATTCGATTTAATTAGTAACCAGTATTGATGTTACTGATAACCTTGTCTTGATTCATTGTGAAAGAAGATGCAGTTGCCGGAGTAATGTTGTCAGAAGAGACAACACCAACTGCTCCGATTGTGAATGTCTGGTTCGCTGCAGTTTGGTTACCTAGAATGGTAGTACCACCACTCATTTGGTTGTTGAAGAATGCTGCTGTATCTGCTGAAACTCCACCCATACCTTTTCCGGCACCGAATAGAGTCGCGTTGTTAACAGGAGCGTTTGTAGCAAAGTTTGATGCAACAGGATCTGGACAAACAGCAGCGTTCATACCACCGTTTACAGCGTCTGCAAATGCATTGTTATCAAGGTTTGTTGTAACGTCAGTTGCAAATCCAATTGCAAAGAATCTTGAATTGAATTCATTTACTGGCTCATACCCCATGTATGCAAGACATGCATGGTAGATTGAGAAGTCTCCAAAGAATGCTTGCTGTGCAGTGTAGGCAGCGGCAAGTTGAACTTTGGCCTCAGAAGTTTTGGCCTTGGCCTGATACTTCTTAAAGTTTGGAACTGCAACAGCGGAAAGAACTCCGATAATTGCGACTACGATCATAAGCTCTACAAGTGTAAAGCCAGACTGATCGCGCAGTTTAAGTGTTTGTAGCTTCATACGTTCTCCTTTGTTAGACATTAAGAGTCTACAGTTTTTTGAGTTGACATTAAGAGTCTCCTCAAAGTTGATTTTAATCCGATTTAAATATTTTTCGCCTTTTTTTTCAAAAAGCTTAAATGTTTTTATCATTTTACAACAAATTCAATCACTTACTAGCCGGCACCACCTGCAGCCATAAAAATAGGTAAATACATCGCTATCAATACAGTGCCTACCATCCCCCCTAACCCGACTAAAATTGCCGGCTCAATAAGTTTGGTCATATTATCAATTGCCTCTTCAGTTTCCTCTTCAAAGACATCCGCGACCTTTAGAAGCATCTCATCCAAGTTACCAGTGGATTCTCCAACCTTAACCATTTGATTTACTAAAGGAGGAAAGTATTTGATTCTCCCCAAAGGTTCAGTAATAGATTTACCCTTTAAAACGGCACTTCTAACAACTTTTAGGTCTTTCTGAATTTGGGTGTTATCAACTGTATCAATGCAAACCTCAAGAGACTCAAGAAGGTCCACACCAGAACTCAGCATTGTGGAGAGCGTTCTTGAAAAGCTTGAAAGATTTCCCTTAATAATGATATCACCAAAAACTGGCGACTTCATTGTGAACCTATCCCACTTAACCTTTCCATCCTTGCTTCTGATAAAATTTAAAAACAGGATGGAACCAACAAAGCCTATCGGCACCATTATCAAAGTGTACTCTTGGAAGAAGTTTGAAGTATCAATTACAAATTGGGTAACCGCAGGTACTTCTTGTCCCGACTCTTTTAGCATTCCAACAAATTGGGGAACAACGAAAACCATTAGGCCCCAAACAACAGCGATACCAATAACAACAACAATAATTGGATAGGTCAGAGCACCTTTAATCTTTTTCTTAATACCCTCTTGTTTGTCCATAAACTCACTAAGCTTTACAAGAATAGTATCCAAAATACCTGCTGCTTCTCCGGCCTTAACCAGAGAGCAATAAAGCTTGTCAAAACCTCTATGAGAGCTTAGACCCTCATGCAAAGATTTTCCACTTCCGACATCTTCCATAACTTTTCTTATCGTTGCCTTTAGAGAAGGGTTCTGCTCTTGTTTGGCCAATATTTCCATACATTCAAGAATCGGGACACCGGCATTTATTAGGATTGAAAGTTGTCTTGTAAACCTATTAAGCTCGGCTTTCCCAAAGGCCTTCGCAAGACCTTTTTCAACCATCCACATTCCAAGGTCGATGTCCAAGGGGTTAGGTGCCGTTACTTTCTTGGCACGTATTCCTTTGCGTCTTAGAAGGCGCTTAACATGGCGTAGATCCTTACCATCAATCTCTCCCTGGACGCTACGTCCTTCAGAGTTCACACCTTCATATTTAAACTTACCCTTGGCCATGTTTCATTCCTACTTTTTTTGTATCCCCAACATTTTCGCCATTTCCTCAGGGTTGTTTGAGTAAGACATTGCAGTGTCTGGATCAATAAACCCCTTATCAAGTGCACGCTTTATACTTTGATTCATTGTAACCATGTGGGTGGCATCTTGATTAATCTGCATCTGGGAATAAACTTGATGCAACTTATCCTCACGAACTAAATTTCTAATTGCAGGGGTCATTCTTAAAATCTCTTGTGCCAGAACTCGTCCACCGCCTTTTTTTGGTAATAGCTGTTGAGCTACAACCCCCTGAAGAACGAATGATAGAAGAGTTCTAACTTGTTCCTGCTGATCAGCAGGGAAAACATTAATAACCCTTGATATAGTTTGAATTGTAGAGTTAGTGTGAAGTGTTCCAAAAACTAAGTGCCCAGTCTCGGCAATCTCCAATGCAGCCTCAATAGTTTCAACATCTCTTAGTTCTCCAACAAGAACAATATCTGGGTCTTGTCTTAGTAAACTTTTAAGTCCGTTCTTAAACTTAAGGGTGTCCACGCCAATCTCTCTTTGGTTCACAATACTTTGTTTGTGAGTATGAACAAATTCGATCGGATCCTCTAAAGTTATAATGTGGCCAGGCTCTGTGGTATTGAGACGATCTATAATTGATGCCAACGTCGTGGATTTACCAGAACCAGTAGGTCCAGTGACAAGCATTAGGCCATTTGAAACATCAGTCATATCTAATAAAACCTGAGGAAGTCCTAGTGAATCAAAGTCTGGAACTTGTGTGGGAATTTGCCTAAAGACAGCGGCGACAGCACCTTTTGAGTAAAAGCAGTTAGCTCTAAACCTGGCGAGACCCTTTACTCCAAACGAGAAGTCCAACTCGAGGTTTTTCTCCAGTTCAGAGCGTTGTGCTTCGGTTAAAATTTGATAAATAAGTCTTTTAGTGTCATCTGAGGATAATGGACCAGTTTTCACTCTAATAACTTCACCGGAAATTCTCATTCCAGGAGAGGTGCCCACAGTGATGTGTAAATCCGAAGCACCGTTATCCACCATAACTTTGAATAACTGTTGGATCTGTAAATTTTGAGTGCCTTGCACCGATTGGGTTCGTGTTTTAGTTTCATCACTCATATGCTTATCTCCTTACATATTATCCGAAGCTGAGTTTGACAAGGCCTCTTCAATTGTAGTTAGTCCCTGAGCAACCTTTGTTAGAGCACACATACGCAAAGTCTTCATTCCCTCTTTGATTGCTTGTGCCTTTATGTCATCAGAGGAAGCGTGTTTAAGTACTAATTCTCTAAGCCTTGGAGACATCTCCAAAACCTCATAGATTGCAACTCTTCCCTTGTAACCTGTACCATTGCAAACATCGCAACCTTTTCCCTTATAAACTTTGATCTTCTCAGCAGAGGCCGGAGCAAATCCGCAGGCCACGAGCTCACTTAATGAAACCTTGTGAGGCTCTCTACAGTTAATGCAGATTTTTCTACAAAGTCTTTGAGCAACAACCACATTCAGTGCGGCAACAACAAGAAAGGGCTCAATCCCCATATTTAACAATCTTGTAACAGTTGATGGAGCATCATTTGTGTGCAGAGTTGATAGAACCATATGGCCAGTCAGAGCGGCTTCAACTGCAATTTCTCCAACTTCGAAGTCTCTAATCTCTCCCACCATAATTATGTCTGGGTCTTGACGTAAGAACGCTTTTAGAGCTGAGGCAAAAGTAAGGCCAACCTCTTTTTTTACGTTAACCTGGTTAATACCTTCTAAGTTAAACTCACATGGGTCTTCTGCTGTTGATATATTGGTGTCTTCCGTATTCAACTCCGCTAATGCAGAATAAAGTGTGGTTGTTTTTCCCGATCCAGTCGGGCCAGTAACTAAAACCATTCCGTAAGGGTTGTGGATACCTCTTTGAAAAACTTCAATTTGTTTTGCTTCGAATCCTAGTTTTGTCATATCCAACTGGAGGTTAGACTGATCAAGGAGACGTAAAACAACTTTCTCACCAAAAAGAGTCGGTAATGAGGAAACCCTGTAGTCTATTGGCTTACCTCCAATTGAGAGTTTTATTCTTCCATCTTGAGGCTTTCTTTTTTCTGAAATATCAAGCGAGGCCATAATCTTCAACCTAGATATCATAGGTCCCATCATTGACTTTGGTGGTCTTGCAACCTCTACCAGGGAGCCATCAAGTCTAAATCTGACCCTAAAGGCTTTTTCGTAGGGCTCAACGTGAATATCGGAAACACCTTTCACAAAAGCTTCAGCAAGGATTCTATTAACAAAAGTTACTGTATCCTGCCCAATATCTTCAGCTTTTAGATCCGGCTCAGTTTCAGCATTGGCCTTTACCTCAACCACACTATGTACAAGATCCTCAACCGAATCCTCAACATTCGAAAACAGTTTTTGCCAAGATGAAATATTAGTTAATATAAACTCTACTGGTTTTTTTAATTCTTGACCTAATTTAGCTTTATGTCCGATAACTGTGGGATCAAATGTAGCAACTGTCACTTTCCCAGCCGTAACTTGGATAGGAATGGCTCTATGATTTATTACCAGTCTCTTTTTTAGATACTTGATGGTATCTTTGGCAACTTTTGCATTCTTTAAATCAATAAATGTTAGCCCATACTTTTCAGAAATAGACTTTGCAAATTTGTTTTCATCAAACCCCGGCAAGGATAGAAGTTCAAATTCAGTAACTTCATCCTCATCTTTGTTCATCATTAGTCGACGCAACTCTTTTAGAGTTGCCATACCTGTATTGGTAATGACCTCAATAAATTCTTTACGAACCATCTACTTTTCCTTGTGTTGGTTAAAGTATCGGAATCTGTAAAAAAAGTTTGAATATATTTAGGAATTCCAGAAACTTAACGCATACTGCGCTTGTCGGATTAATAACTCTTGCCCATCAGTGTAATCATGCCCCTGTGCTAAAACATAATCTTTTTGTTCAGGCATTGAATAGTTTAGGTCCCATACTTTTAAGGACTTAGAGCTTTGATAATTGAATTTGTAAGACCTTCCGCATGCATTTATGAGTACAATATTTTTTTCGGAGCTTTCCTTTAAGTACTGATTGATTTTATCAAGATTCCTTTTCTTTCTACTCAAAACCAGGTAGTTGATTCCTCCAATCTTGAAGAAGTTTTGGGCCAATCTAGACATAGCTCCATCCCCGAGGATTATAGGGTAGTACCCTAAGTAATCTTCATTATAGATTTCTTCAAACGCCAAAGCATCTGTATTTGTACCCATAACAAGTCCATCCTTAAGCTTAATGGCATTAACAGCCTCTAATTCTTTGGCGTGATCAGAAACTTGGTTGCAGTTCTTAAAAACATGATTCTTATAGGGTGCCGTAATGCTGATTCGCCCAAATTTCCGTAAAAGAACATCAAGCCTCTCAACATCCCTTTCATTCTCATAATCTAAAAAAGTATAATCCACCTTATGACCTAAGAGTTTTTCGTACATTTCAGGAGATCTG
This sequence comes from uncultured Bacteriovoracaceae bacterium, assembly GCA_950070535.1. GTDB lineage: Bacteria > Bdellovibrionota > Bacteriovoracia > Bacteriovoracales > Bacteriovoracaceae > UBA845. The sequence goes on from CATMLK010000001.1 coordinate 21,772, forward strand.
GAGTGTTGAATATTTTTCCCAATTAAGGCATATTTTTCTTTCTCAATTCCCATATACTTTTTTATCTCGCTTTATTTGAAGTTTTAACTCTTCAATATTATCAAACTTTCGCTCTTCCCTAATATAGTCATCGACAATCACTTCAACCTCTTCACCATATACATCCCTGGCGAAATCTAGTAAGTGCACTTCAATCTTAATCTTTCCATCAGAGTCAACTGATGGATTTCTTCCCAAATTCATTAGTCCGAGGTAAATCTCGCTATCTATTTTACACCTAACTTTGTAAACACCCAGTGCGGGTATCAAAAAGGGATATTCCGGCATGATATTAAGAGTAGGAAACCCCAACTCTCTCCCTAACTGTTTCCCTTTGACCACTTCTCCCACGATGGAAAACTCCCTTCCAAGAAGAGTATTTGCCAACGCAATACTTCCCTCCATTAAATAATTTCTTATGAGGGAGGATGAAACAGTTTCATGGTTTACTTGAAATGCACTATGTCTTTTAAACTGAACATCCTGTTTGAGTTCTTCAATCCACTTAGGATCTTTCTTATCCTTTCCAAATGTAAAGTCATGTCCAACCCAAAGGAGTTTTAGGCTTTTAAAACATAAAAGATTTGATTGTGAAAATTCCTTGGCTGTCATATTCTGGAGATCTTTATTAAATTCAAGTTCCACAACATAGTCTACGCCAAGCTCTTTTATCAAAGCTACTTTCTTTTTGTAGCTTGTTATTAAATGATTTTTTGCAGGATCAAAATATAAAGCAGGGTGTGGTGTAAATGTATATACAACCGAGGCAAGAGATTTTTTACCACATTCCGCGAGAAATTCTCCAAGAAGGTTTTGATGACCTAAATGAACACCATCAAAGTTTCCAATACTGACTCCAAATTTGTTATCTCCAATTATACTTTTGAATTCCTCAAAGCTAGTCATGACTCAGCATTCCCAGCTTTTACTAAATCCTTAGCGGTGCTCTTTGAAATTCTGTGCTTTTTGGTTTTTCCGTTCATCTCAAACTCTTTTTCACACTTTCGGACAAGCTCAATTAGTTCTTTTTTGCTTGCCTCATTCAATTTACTCTCACTTATTATGCTCTCCATATCAGCACCATGACCAAGCTTTTGAACAACTTGATGAAGCTTAGAGTAGTCAGCTCCCTCTTTAATAAGTTCAGCTAATATATTTGTTCTATTTCCCCGTATAGACAAAATTGCATCCTTAAAAATCCATAGCCCCCCAAAGAGAAAAACAACCAATAGGATTAAAGTTATTTTAAAAGCATTATAGGTATATGTATTCCCGAGCTTATACATTGGAGTTAAAGCTTGAGAAGGAATTAAATCTTGTTCTGCAGCAGGCCGTTCCGGTTTAGCATCCGTTCTTGACTCACCAGTTGTCGTGTTATGACCTAAACGCACTCCGCCAGCAACAACAATCCTCCCCAAGTCTACATTCTTAGTCTTAAAGTCTAGACTGTTTGGATCAAAGTAAGTAAATGGAATAACTTTGTTCTCAATATTGACCGGTTCTCTTCCAAGGTAGGTATAGAGCACTGTTTTTGTTGCAGAGAAATCAGCAGCAACTTTTAGGTCATTATTCTTTTCAAACTCTTCGACCGCTTGGGAGGTGAATATCTTAGGAGCCTCAAATAACTCCAAAGCGCCTGGGCCTGAAACGACTAACTTTAACTCAATTGGCTCGTTGACGACAAATTTGTTTTTATTAAGCTCCAAGTTAAAAGAATGCTCCCCCACGAGGCCAGTGAAACTTTTAGGTACATTCTCTTTAGGTAAGGATTTGATTTTAACTTCTACTGGTTTGCTAGAAAGGGTCATCTTTCTCAACCCTCCCATTCTAGAACCGAAACCAAAAGTGTTAAATGGGTTATTTCCCCTAGTTGAATATTGGATTCCAAGAGTTATCGGATCCACGGTATAAGTGCCTGGCTCTGTTCCGTAAAGCTGAGCAGTATAAATGACCCTTCGTGTGTAGATCTCTCCATCCACAGAAGCTCTCTCAGCTGTCATTTTTTCTTGGTGGTACCGTTTTAGGAATTTATCCAACTTTGGAAATTTTTTAATGTCAGTACTTGAAACTGGCACTTTGTTGTAAAGGTAGTAGCGAACAAGAATTGATTCTCCAACAAAAGCCTCCTCTTTGCTCACCTCTGCTCTAACCAGTATATTACGTGCTTTTCTTGGGGTACTAAGCACATTTATCCGCATTGTATTGTGTTTTAGGCGCTTGCCTCCTATTTCTACGATTATGTCTCTTAAAAAAGCACTTCCCGATCGTTTTGCGATCATCTCATATTCAACAGTTACACTTCGTTCAGTGCTAAGTTGTCCGTTAATATATGTTGTTCTAGTTTTAACTCCAGTTTCCTGTCGCGAAATTACATCTACATTGAGAGGATCAAAGCTGATTACAGGATCTGTACCTTCTTGGGTACTTATCTCAAACTGGACTCTAAAGTTTTCATTTATCAAAGGCTCCTTTGGGTCCACATTTATTTTCAATGTGTCGGAAAACGCTGTAATAGCATACAAAGCGGCCAATATTATAATTTTAATCATGCTACCAATCCTTCTTATCCCTAGCCTTACCTTTAACCGTGTTCGCGTCTATAACTTTTTTTTGCAACTGATTATCATCAGACAGCAGTTGCTTTAAAATAGATGGAACTTTCTGTTTTTCATTTTTACCACTTTCACCTTTGCCATCTTTTTTATCGCGCTCTTTCTTTTGATTTTTCTCTTGATCAGACTTATCTTCATTTTTCTTTTTATCTTTCTTATTGCCCTGACCTTGACCCTTTTGGTCTTTTTGGTCTTTTTGGTCTTTTTGGTCTTTTTGGTCTTTAGACTGGCCTTCACCTTGGTCTTTGTCCTTATTTTCTTGATTTTTGCCCTTCTCTTCTTTGCTTTTGCTATTTTTGTTTTGTTGTTTCTTTTTCTGGGTCTGAGTTTGAATCGCCTTTAGCATATTCAACTTTGATTTTTCAAGAAGATCTAGGTTGTTTTCACTTGTATTATTCTCCAAATAATCAACAAGTTCAGTATAAGTTTTTAGCCCATCTTTAACTTTCCCAGCCTTTAGTTGAGCGGCGCCCAAGTTGAATTTCTCTACAGAATTTTCATCGGTAATCGTTTCAGGCAAAACCTCCTTGTAAAGAGTCGTAGCTTCTTCTGAAAATCCCTGCCGGAGTAATTCGGAGGCCAATTTTTTTTTGCCCTTTGGCCCAAGTTCATTTCTTGCAAAACGCTCTTCCAGCTCTAGGATGACTTCATTTTTTTGTGGCTCTGGTGGGCTATTATTACCAAATGAATCCATTGAACAAATTAAAAGAGCTGCCACTGCAAAGCTTTTTCCGTTTTTCATTACAAAGGCTAAAATCAACATAAAAACCCCTGGTAATAACAAATAATTTGCTAGCACAGGCTTAATTCTAAAATCATCCTCAGATTTTTTAGTTTTATAACTTCTACTAAAAAAACTTAATATTTGCTCTGTTGGTAGAGAGTAGGAGCTTGCCACCCAATACTGAAAGTGCTTAATTTTCTCACCCAGCTTTTTAAGAAAGGTTTCATCAAGCTTTGATATGACAGTTTCCCCCTTAAATTTCTTGTTGCCTCGAAAGACCCCTCTTGAGTTTCGAATTGGTATAGGGGCTCCCTTAGCAGTTCCAACCCCAACGATAGCAACACTTATTCCATCGGGCACATTCAAATTTAGACCACCATCAGTCTCCTCAGCATCGGTGATCACAAGAATGTTGCCAAATGGCCGCTGTTCGCTGTTTATAAAATATTGGATCGATTCCTGTAACGCCATAGACAATCCGGTTCCGCCTCGATCTAAGTCTAGCTCCTTTAATGTATTGAGCCTTGCCTCAACCAAATCCATATCTTTTGTAAAAGGAACGATCCTTTTTTGCCCGTCTGAAAATACGACTACAGATACTTGATGTCCTACGGCCTTTTTAATGAAGTGTTTCGCCAACAAAGTGGCTTTTTCGAATCTATTTGGCCGAACATCCTCCGCCAGCATACTTGCCGAAGCATCAATAAGAACAACAGTTTTTTGGTCGACACTTTTACCCGTCACCCTTTGTTCCTTGCCACGCAAGTCAAGAAGAGCCAAGAGCAAGAAAGTGAAACCAAGAAAGTAAAATATACTAGAAACTTTACTTAATAGGCTTTGTTTAAAAAACCAATGGTCAAGAACCCATTGATAATATTTTTTTTCGGCCCGAAGTGTCGCAAGCCAAAAAATAACGAGTCCAACAATGACAAGCGGCAGAAGGTTTAGCTGATTAAAACTCATGATACCTCCTTTAAAAGGTGTCTTCGCATAAGCTCACATGATATAAGCAGCAGTACGCCCCAAAAAAGGAATTTATAGAAGAGCTCATCATAAACGACTTGGTTAGAGCTTTTGATTTCCGTTTTTTCCAGGCCTTGAATTTCGCCTAGAATCTCTTTCAGACTTTCCTCACTCTCTGCCATGTAGCTTTTTCCATTTGTCATGTCTGAAATCTCTTTCATCGTTTTCAAATCAAACGATCCACCAGGTATCGTCTGATACTGAGTTCCAAACATTCCTCGTCCGACTGGTATCTTAGCATCACTTCTAGTTCCCAAAGTAATTGTGTACACTCTTATATTGTTCTCTTTTGCCAACTCAGCTGCTTGAATAGGAGTAACCTTTCCGACATTATTGACACCATCTGTAAGTAATACGACAACTTTATTTTTAGTTTTACTATCTTGTGCCCTTGCAACAGCAAGTGCCAATCCATCACCAATATTTGTCCCACTGCCTAAGAAACCGACTTGAATATCAGATAAAATTTTGTCTACAAGGCCAGGATCTGTAGTTAATGGCAACATCGTAAAGACTTTTTCAGAAAATATAATTACACCAACCCTGTCTGTTGGACGCAAAGCTGCAAACTCTCTTAACTTTTGCTTGGCAACCTCCAATCTGTTTGGCTTTATATCGTCAGCAAGCATGGATCTCGATACATCCACCACAAAAAAGATATCGTTCACTTCAATATTTGAAGGGATAAACTTTAATGCCTTACGAGGTCCAGTCATTGAATAACTAATTAACAACCATCCACCCAAACCAAGAAAAAATAAAAACCATCTTAGAAGCTTGGGACCACCAACATTTAAATTCGCAGGAGCAACTAATTGAGGTTTTTTAAACACCTTCCAAAATTCGAGGGCCCAGAACAATAGACCTAAAAGTCCAAAGATTGCAAATGTAGTACTCTTATATTCCACTTTTCACACTCATACTTTTCTTTAATAGCAAAAATTTCTGGTTAACCTCGCTCTCGTCCGCCTCGCTCCAGCTCTGCTTATACTGGTGAGTATTAAGTGTATAGACAAAGGAGCTATACTCTTTCTGTCCCCAGTCCAAAAGCTTTGCAAACTCATTTCTATTTCTATAAAAGTCTTCAATTTCTGTTCTCGTTTTTATACCTTGTGTTTCTGAAAGTGCATTTTCAGCTCTAATTCTTAACTCCCTTCTCCTTCTTCGCTCTTCAGTTTTCTTCAAGATGAACTTAAAACCAAAGATCCCCAAGACCAAAGATATAATGGCAAATAGAACTAGTTTCCAGTTTTCCACTTCATTTGTCAGATCATATTCTTTATCCTCAATAATAAAATCTTTCGGAGGATTCACTTGTTTATGATCAAATTCGAACCCAACAAGCTTAAATTCATTCGAATCGTTAGTAGACTTGGAGTTGTCTCTTTGCACCGGTGCTACTAAAACTTTTAAGTTTTGCTCTCTTTGCTCCAAAACATAAAGGATATTTCCAATTGTTTCCCCGCTAAGATCAGGTATGGTATCTGCTTCAATAAAAACCTCAACAATATCTCCTGTTGCAATTTTAGCCTGACCTAGCGGTCTCACAACAACTTCAGCAAAGGCGACACTCGTAATAAGAAAAAATACACTAAAGCATTTCACGTATAAAACTCTCCAAATATCTATCTTTTACCGATATTTTTCTATATCTGCCTTTTAAACTCTCATCTTTTTTTCTTCCAGTTTTTCCCAAAACTCTTTTGTTACTTAAGCTTGTAAAAACGGAAAACTTACTGGTGCTTTGCTCATCTATGGGACTTGTTATTTTAAAGCAGTGCATATTTTTTCTATAAAGTAATTTATTGAGTTCTTCAAAAGCCTCAAGGCAATTAAAGTCTGAGAGAAGCACGACTTCCTTACCTCTGGCCACAAGCGACTTGATCTGTGCAAGTTTTTTCTTTTCACTTAGAACGGTTTCTACTCGATAAAGAGGATTAACGCCCCCATCTTCCCCAACAACATTCAGCCTTTGTAAAACCGACATCAAAAGGACGATCCCTTTTTGTCCCGAAGCGGAAGGAAGAACTTCTAACTGATCCGTAAATAAGATTATTTTTACGTTGTCTTTAGTTTTTTCTGCCAAAAGGTAAAGCAAGCAAGCAATCTCTAATGATGCCTGAAGTTTGCTTACGCCTTTATAACCGATAAGCATGCTGTTACAGATATCAAGCACCACAACTATTTCAATATTACGCTCTTCTTCAAAAGTTTTCACAAAAGTGTTTGTTGTTTTTGCAGATAACTTCCAGTCTATAAAACGAACATCATCACCTGGATTGTAAACCTGATGCTCCTTAAACTGAAGCCCAGCACCTTTGAAGTGCGACTTAAGCATCCCAACAGAAAATGAATTCGAATTTTGAAAAAGGTGCGATTGTATTTTTGCAACCGCTTTTTCCACTTCCTTAATATTCATTTGCTATACACACTCACTTGCGATGTCGTAAACCAGCTCCTTAACATCTACTTTATCAATGACTGCCTCATACGAGAGAATTACCCTATGCCCGAGAACACTTTTCACGATACTAAGAACATGTTCAGGAGAGACATAGTCTTTACCGGCCAACATGGCCTTAAACTTTGAAATCTTATATAGCCATATTGAAGCCCTCGGGGAAGCTCCGGCCAATACCATTCCTTCTCTTTTCTTATTGAAATGCTTGGAGTCGGGACGAGTTGAATGGACAATTTTAACAATGAGATCTTTTATCTTTTCATCCACGTAGATTTCACTTACGGCCTTTTTCATCATTGATAAGTTTTCATCATTCAATAAGGGAGTAAGTGTTTTAAAATCGCTCGGTCTAAGTTCCAATATTGATTTTTCAGCTTCGAAGTCAGGATAATCAACATTAATCTTCATCATGAATCGATCGAGTTGAGCTTCTGGGAGGTTATAGGTTCCTTCTTGCTCTATCGGGTTCTGTGTAGCCAAAACTACAAATGGAGACTTTAGAGGATAAGATGTATCTCCAATAGTTACTTGACGTTCGGCCATGGCCTCAAGCAATGCGGCCTGAACTTTAGCGGGAGACCTGTTAATTTCGTCTGCCAAAACCAACTGCGTGAATATCGGTCCAAATTTTGTAGAGAACTCTTCTTTTTGTTGATTGTAGATCATTGTTCCAATTAAGTCAGAAGGCAGTAAGTCTGGAGTAAACTGAATCCTATTAAAGTTCATATCACACAGCTTACTCATGATAGACACAGAGAGTGTTTTTCCTAGGCCAGGCATCCCCTCTATCAAAAGATGACCTTCGCAAACAAGAGCCGCGACAATTGCTTCCAGCATATCGTCTTGTCCATAAACAACCTTTTTGGCCTGACCAAGGACTTCCAGAACATTTTCTCTAATTTGAGTCATAAATTCTCCACGTAAAATAGTAAGTATTTTAAATAATTAGTATTGTCTTTAAAGTTGCTACTTGGATGATCAAGGCCCTGAGTTCCAATATCTAGTAGTGTTAACCTTTTTCCTTCTTGTCTTGCAGCAAGTGAAGCGTTTTGAGCCAGGGAGTCTATATCAACATATCTTGTACAAGAACATACCGCCAAAAAGGACTTGTCATTCATAAGCTTTAAGCATGAGCGGTGTAATTTTAGATAACCTTGAAGAGCTTTCTTAGCTCCTTTTGGAGATTTGCAGAATGCTGGAGGATCACTAACAATTAAATCAAATTTTTGTCCCTCCACTGATCGCTCCTTCAAAAAAGTAAAAACATCCTTGTGATGAAACTTCATTTCACCGTTTAGATTGTTTTGCTTCCAGTTCTTGTGCATTTGTTCTGTAAAGTTTGCCTGATCTACAAACTGAACGCTTTCAACACCAGCCTTAGACATAGTCATGCCCCATGCACCAAGATACGAGAATAGGTCTAGGCCCCTTTTGGGTTTCCAGCTTAGCCTGCGAAGATAGTTCCCAAGTTTTTGTCTATTCTCCCTATGATCATAGTAGAAACCAACTTTTTGAATTTGATCAACATCAAGACTAAACACCAGATCTCCCTCTTGAATTTCAAGTGTCTGGATACTTTTTTCTGGCGAAAAAGACGGTAAACCTTCTGCCATACGATAAGCTTCGTTATCCAACAGAATAGCTTTTTTCTGGGATAGCTCTTCAATAATGCTACAAATTTCCTCTCTATAGATATCCATACCTGCACAATTAATTTGGATGATGACACCGTTTAAAAATGAGTCGGCGATAAGCCCCGGTAGTCCATCTGATGCACCATAGACCATCCGTGCACTATCTTTGTAATCAGAAATTCTATCTCTTTTTTCCCAGGAGTTTTTAAGGCGCTCTTCGATGATATCTAAAGGCGTTTTTGAAGTTTCTTTACTGATGGCATGGGCACAAGGGGATGAGGCTTCCACCAAAGGGTTAATGAATCCTAGGTAGCGCTCACCTTTTTTCTTATTAACCAATATTGCCCATTCACCTGGAGTAAATGACTTGATTGAAGATTCGAAATCAGAAGCAAACAAACCTGAAGGCAAGTTATAACATTTTAAGCTACCAGTTTTGTTTAGAATTATTTCTCTCAAACATCCTCCCTTAGCAAGTACATATTATACATCCTAACAAGAGTTCCTTATAGTCCAAATTGTGGTCAGAGCATTCTGCTCCCTTTACTTCCTACTAAAATACAAGACTGCTTTTGAGCGATTAATTTTATATTCCTTGAAGTAGTAATTCTCTTTAATGTTTCTGCTATAGCTTCCCACACCCTTTTTAATGAGGTTTTGAGCTGTGTTTACAACTACCTTCTTTGGGAGATAAAACTTATTTCTTCCATGACCTATGATATTTATTGTGCTTTGCACATTTTGAATTCCCTCATATGAAGAAATTTCCACTTTCCTCAACACCTTTTGTTTTTTAAACCGACGATAATAGTAGTGTAACTTTGTTGTGCCAATTGCCCTCTTCTCGATCAATCTAGTGGAAGACTTCTGTGTTTTTACCAATATTTCGTTTTTATCGGAAAGCCCTGTTTTATCCTGATAGACAACCCAGCCATCTGAAGATTTCACTTTTTCAAAGCCCTCCAAATAACTCTCAAGTGCAGTCGGCAAGGCAAGCTTTGATTTTCGAACACATGCATCTTTTATTGTATCCCTCAAAGGGTTTTCAAGATCTTTACCAACCACTACAACTTCAGATCGATTTTTAAGCCAGTACACCTTACAGTACAAAGGCCCAATTTTTTTCAAGGCATAATTTTCTTCAACCAAGGATTTAAGCTCATCGCTGTGGATTTCGAAATACATATCCTTAATTAAGGCAGAATACGCCGTACAAATATGAAGACTAAATATCAAGGTAAAGAATAGTTTAATCTTCATCTAAATAAACTCTCAGCCTTTTTTCTTTCTTATAGTTTACAGAACCTGGGCTCTTAGAGATGCCTTTTAGATTCTTAACCTGGGTATACAGAAGGTTAATTTCAGATGTTTTTAAACCACAAACCTTCATAAATTCTTTGCTAACCGCCTTGAAGTGTTTTTCCTCCAAAGCTGTAACCTTTACAATTATATGCGCACTAGGCTGGCCGTCCAGATGAAACCACCAATCCTCTTTTTTCGCCCATTTTTTTCTTAATTGATCATTCCCTTGAGCGGTTTCTCCAATACCCATTTTGAAATCGTCCAATTCAACCAAGTAATAGCCTGTAGCGTCGGAGACTGTCTTTGAGTCTGCTGACTTTTTTGCCTTTCCCCAAACGGGCTCGATTACCTCAAGTTTACTTTTTTCCAAAGGAGTTGCAGTTTCTGGAACAAGTAATGCTTTTACCTCGTCTAGCCTTCCAGAGAGAATCTCCTCGCCCCGCTTAAGTTTTTTAACCTTACTGTATAGTTCATCTCTTCTTTTAAAATTTGTGCTCTCTTTAAAGTTAATTTTAAACCCACATATTACGCTCTTCTTAGGAAGAGTATCAAAATTACTGTTCGTCTCAATATAGTCTCGAAGCTTAAGCCAATTTTGGGCCCGATCTAAATCTGATTTGATGTTTTTATACTTTCTATTAATGAATTTTTTTGAACGCACATCTTTTACAGGATCCACTCCCTCCTTCACCTCAGTATCAAGAAGTTCGCCAATTAGTTGATCGTCTCGCTCTCCAACAATTCGATCTTGTTTTACTCGTCCCGCCAAGTTAAAGGCCTCTTCCACAGATTCAGAGACCAAGTTAGAATCCCATGAGCAAAAGACTTTCATTTTGTCAGACTTTATATCGTAAAACTCATTGGCAAAGTAAAGCTGCCTTCCTTTATAAAAAAGGCCGAAAGTGCACTCCCTACCAAACTTTTGATATTTTATATAAATTATTCGATCTAGTGCATCAGCTTGGATGTTTAGAAGTCTTGCTCCACCAATATGCTTCCTAATATATTCTAAAAGCTTGTCTTTTTTTCTTATAACACTTGGTATTTGCTTTGAGCTAACCCAAAAACCCTCATATCCCTTCCCCCTGCCAAAGATCAAATAGCTTGTTTTACCTGATTCCCTAAGGGCAATGGAAATAAATCTGGAGCTGCTATAACACTTCTGAAGCTGTCCAATTCCTTTCCAGCTCCTTTGAAATTGCCTTACCTCTCGCTCTATGTCATCATACGTCATTATCATGACAACCAATATACAGAATAAAAGTACGATTTTAAAACAATTGGAATGGGATTTATTTTATGCCAAGGTTAAGGCAATATCCCTATTTCCCAATACCGCCGCTCATATCATGGAAAATGAGGTTGATGGTCACAGACTTGAAACCACATACACTATTACTGATAAGTTTCTCGAAACTGAAAATTATGAAGAGATTGTTGAGATTCAGCATAAACTCTCTGACCTGAACTTTGATCACATAAAGCGTGACTCTGGCCAGCGACTCTCAAAAGGTGAAGTTTTTTCTTTAGAAAAGCTTGCATCAGTCATAAGGAGTATTGAAGTTTTCATAGAGCACAAAGATTTTCTTTCTAAAAGCCTCTTAGAATTTATGGCTGACGATATCGATCGCTTCATATTTGAATTTAAAAAAAATATTCTCAAGGAATTTAGAACATTTGTCACAAAAGATTGTGAAATTGACTTTTTCAAGCATCCTAAACTCAACCAACTCTACAAACGACAAATCGAAATTGAACAAAATTCAAGAGTACTTCTTACAAAACTCAGACATCAATCTAAATTTGAAGAGACTCTTCAGTTTGAAAGTCATGACATAATCAATGATAAGTACGTCCTCCCAATAAAGAGTGATGGCTATAGCTCCAATTTGGGAGCGATAGTTGCGAGGTCGGAATCAGGAAGAACCTTATATGTTGAACCTTTCGAATTAAAGGAGCTCAATATTCAGAGAATGGAGATTGTTTTAAAGATTGACCAAATCCTGCATGAGATCTCAAGAGACTTCTCTACAAGACTTGCCGCTCATAGAGTTCATATTGATTATGCGAGCCAAATAATCTTTAGTTTTGATGAATTTAGAACCAGAGCAACCTTTGCTCAAGAGTTTCGCCTCAACAGGCCAACCATATGTAACGAACATAAAATTGAACTTAATTCCTTTTTTCACCCACTAATTGATAACCCTGTTAAGAATAGCCTTTTGATCAAACCTTCGGACAAGGGTCTCGTAATATCTGGACCCAATACTGGTGGAAAGACTGCAGCAATTAAAGCGATTGGAATTACAAGCTTCTTTATCAAGCATGGCTTATTTGTTTCAGCTAGTAAAGCTGAGGTTTTTAACTTCCAAAACATTTTCTATTTTGGAAATGACCAGCAAAGTCTTGAAGAGGGGTTGAGCTCTTTTGCAGCCGAAGTAAAAAATTACACAGAGCTTTTAGAGCTTCTTGGTGACACAAATCTTGTTATTATTGATGAAATATTTAACTCCACTAGCAGCGAAGAAGCATCAGCTTTGGCGTTTTCTTTTTTTGAAGAGATAACGAAAACTTCCGGATCGAAAGTGATAGTTTCCACTCACCATCAAACTCTAAAAACCATCACGCACTCTGAAAGCAATTATATTTCATGTCATGTAGGATTTGATGGAAGCACAAACTCTCCAACCTATAAGTTAATTTTTGGAAGTCCAGGAAGTTCATTGGCATTGGATATATTCAAAAAACTTGCAGGCGACAGGCCACAGTGTGACAAGATTTACAAAATGGCACTTAAGCGTCTTGACAACAAAATGGTTAATTATGAAAAGTTACTACACAGTCTCTCAGAAAGAGAGGGAAAGCTTAACAAGATTATCCAAGAAAATGAAGTTTTGAATAAAGAGTTAAAAAATCAAAAAGAGGCAGCAAGAGGTTTGATTCAACTTAAAGTTGACGAGGAAGTTTCCAAGGTTAAACAAAAACTTTCTAAGATTGAGCAGAAAGCATATTCCGTTTTAAAACAAACAAAGTCTGGAGAGATTAAAAGTTCACGTGCTCAGGATAAAAAGTTTTCTCAGATCCAAAATGAAATTTCGCCTTTTATCACTAAAAAGGAAGCTCCTAGAGTGGAAAAGTTTAAAGATATGCCAAGACCAAAAGAATTAGTTCTCGGCAATAAGTACTTCTGCTCTTTTGTAAACCAAACCGTTACCCTAATTAAATTAAACAACAAAAACGAAGCCACTGTCTCTCGCGGCAATCTTAAAATAAAGTGCCCAGTTTCATCTCTTCACTCAGCCAGTAAAGAAGCACGCTCCAATAAGGTAATTGTGAATACTTTTAGATCACAAACCTCAAAGCTAGAGTACGACTGCCGAGGCATGCGACTTCACGAGTTTCAAAATATTGTAGAAAATGCGGTACCAGATCTTCTTAGTGGTGAGCTTCCATTCATAAACTTTATTCATGGCCATGGAAATGGTACCCTAAAAAACTGGCTGAGGGACTTTATTAAAAAGAATGGATCGATTACATGGGATAAGGGAGAAAGTGGCAATGATGGTGAAACTAGAATCATTGCCAAATAGTTTGCTTTGAGTGTTATTCTATTAACGTTCCAATTCTCCATGGTCTAAACTTGAAAGTTTCATCTCCATTGGACCAAGGCCATGGGAAAGATAGCGAAAACCAAACCATGATTGCTTCGCCTTTAATATTTTCAAACGGAACAAACTTCCAGATTCTACTATCTGCAGAGAAGTCTCTGTTGTCGCCCATTACAAAATACTTATCCTCAGGCACTTGGATCTTGTTAAAATTTGCCATATAGATATTGTCTTCATCAACTTGCGTGACGTGTTCATGCTCACCAGTTTGAGTTTTAAAAAACTTAAAGTTAAATCTTTTAAACTTGTCGTCCATATCTTCCATAATCTCACCACCATCAATTGCCTCAACATTGATCGGCTGATCATTAATGTACACCACCTTATCGATGATTTGGACAGTATCTCCAGGAAGTCCCACAACACGCTTTATGTAGTTCAAGTCTGGGTTCTTGGGATACTTAAAAACAATTACATCCCCTCTTTCTGGTTTTTCTGGTCCAGTAAGATAAATTGGATCACTAAACCAATCTGAGAACGGTACTTTGAAACCATATGCAAACTTATTAACCAGTATAAAGTCACCAATAAGCAAAGTTGGGATCATTGAACCTGAAGGGATTTTAAAGGGTTCAAAGAAGGTTGATCTAAAAGCTAAAACTGTAACAACAATTAAAACTATTGATTTAAATTCTTTAAAAAACTTTTTCGTTGATGAAGTTTCTACGCTTTCATTCTCAGAAAGCTCTCTTTCCAGTTGATCGTCGCTCATATGACGTATTCCTTATTCTTTTAAAGAATCATAATAATATTGAATGATTTTTTTAGCAAGATAGGTGCTTTTTATATACCACTTCTCTAAATTAACAATCATGACACAAACAGAAATTCCCGCATCGGTCTGGTCATCCTTTGGTTTTGCATAAGAAACGAACCAATCCCTTCTTCCATGAGGTATGCCACCAGTGATAGTTCCTGTTTTTCCACCGATTTCAATATCTCTTATCTTTCGAGTTTTCCAAGGGCGGAATGCACCTCTTGCAGTACCTCTTTTAACGGTGAGGTTCATCATGGATCTCAACTCTAGAGCCGCTTCCTTGGACAAAGAACGGCTCAGAATATAGCTTGGAGTCCACACTTCCCGTTCCTGTTTTACGTCTTTAATGGAATTGACGACATAGGGCTTTTTTAGCACTCCCTCATTTGCAATTACAGAAGCAATTAACGCACCGTGCAAAGGACTAATCATTGTCTTTCTATTAAATCCTGATGCCAGCTCGGCCAAGTTATATTTACTTTCAACGGGGAAAAGCTTCGATGTACCTGCTTCTACAATCTGCAGGAGTTCTTCATTAAAGCCAAATTTGGTTGCAGTACTAAAAATACTTTTAAAGTTCGTGTTTTTTATAGCTGCTTTTCCAAAAACGACGTTATTGGACCATGCAAATGCTTTCTCAAAGGGAATAGCTCGTGTCCAACGATTCTTTTTATCCTTCAGTTGATATTTGTATAAAGTGGTTGATCGACCATTATATGAGAATTTTGTTTCCTTATTCACTTCAGTGTTATCCAAGAGATCTGCAGCAGTAATAACCTTAAATACACTTGCGGCCGGATGAGCTGATGAGAATGCCATGGACTTTCCAATCTTATTGCCTTTTCTTTGCAAATCCACAGCACTCAGGATTGCTCCAGTATTATTATCTAGGACAACAACCGACGTATAGTCAGACCTATATCTTTTAAGTTCTTTGATGATGTAGTTTGTGAGTTGATCATTAATTGTGTACTCAACGTCATATTCCCTTTCATTATAAACATGATTTTCTGGCCACCCATTGTCCTCAAAGATAGCCTTTGATAGTGACTTTTTAAAACCATCCTCATCGAAGGTTTCGAAACTAAGATCTTTTCCAAAGTTTAGGTTGGCCAGCAGAACTTCTGGAATAAAAAGGATTATAAATAAAAGCCTAATCATTATTGTTTAAATCCTTTCCCAATTACAAAAAACTCTTTGCTCACACTTCTAGTGGACTTGGGCTTTAGGTAGCTGAACTCTTTAAACATTGATCGCTGCTGCTTCAGGAAAGTTTGTGCATCATTGCTATCAAAAACTTTTATTACAAAATTTCCGCCCTCTCTTAGGAGCTTTGGAAGGTGAAAGAAAACCATTTCAACTAAATTTAAACTTCTCGCCTGATCGACGGATTTAATCCCAGTGGTATTTGGTGCCATATCGGAAACAACAACGTCAAAAGCTCTATCAGTGCCTAGCTCCTCCAAAGTTTGAAGATCATTGATATCTTTATGAAATACCTCTACGTTAGGTATTTTATTTATCTTATCGTTAACTTCTTTAATATCAATTCCAATCACTCGGCCGTCATTACCAACCTTTCTTGAAGTGTATTGAATCCAAGATCCAGGATAATAGCCCAAATCAAATACGTGATCGCCTTTGGCTATCACTTTGTATTTATTATCTATTTCCTCTAGCTTATAAATGCTTCTTGCAACAAAGTTCTCTTTTTTCGCTTTGTTGAAATAATGATCTTTTACTTTAAAACTCATATCTCAGGCTTTTTGTCTTTTTTGTTCTTTTTTAACTACTTTAATATCATATTTTTTTATTTTTGCCAGAAGCGTCACTTTGCTAATTTTAGTTTCTCTGGCCGTTTTATTAATTCGATAATCTCTTTTCTCAAGCATTTTCTTGAGGAAGTGCTTCTCAAACCTGGAGAGATTAGCATGATAGTCATCTGTATTTTGGCCTGGTTCACTGTTTCTTAGCATATAGCTTGGAAAATCGTTTTCAACAACGCAGTTATCTGACATGAGAACTATGTAATTCAGAACATTTAAAAGTTCTCTATAGTTTCCAGGCCAATCGTAATTTTGTATAACGCTCCTGGCCTCATCAGATAAGATTAGTGCAGACTTTCTCTTTTTAAGCTTACAGGTCAAAAATTCACGCTCTACTATATCTTCAAAGTCTGGCAAATCTATCAAAGAAGATAGCTCTAGCTCAAATGTCCTTAGCCTGAAGTACAAATCCTCTCTAAAACTTCCAGATTTCACCATTACTTCTAAGTTTTTGTTTGTCGCAAAGACTAACCTTCCTCTGAAGCCTAGGGGTACTGTTGAGCCAACAGGATAAAATTTCCTCTCCTCAAGAAGCATCAATAACTTTGCTTGAGTTTTCAGACTTATCTCCCCCAATTCATCCAAAAAGAGGGTTCCGCTCCCCACCTTTTCTAGGAAACCAGCTTTGTCAGAGGTTGCCCCAGTAAATGATCCCTTAGTGTGGCCAAAGAGCTCACTCTCAAAAAGCCCATCCGAAAAGTTGCATAGGTTTACATGCATGAATCGATTCGCGGCCCTTTTTGATCTGTCGTGGATAATTTTTGCCATGCGACTTTTACCAGTCCCAGTCGGACCAGTGATAAGAAGGGTTTCGTCTGATTGGGCGTACTTATACTCTCTCATTTTTGTTCTCCTTAGTATTAATACTAAGAAGTAACTCTTTAAATTGTGCTAGGCCGCAAGCCCGGCCAACTAGTGAAATGTATTTTAGAATTGAAACAGGGACTTCATTTTAATTAAGAAAAGATTAGTTTGACATTTTGAGTACAGTAATTGATTATCATCACCTTTTTGAAGTTGATTAAACCTACTTATCAACAAGAAGCTTTTAGTTTTCCACAAAAAATATTGAACCAAGTTATCAACAATTTGTGTTCACAATTCTTTTAAAGTATTGAGTTTTCAATACCTTGAACTGGTTTGTTTCCAAAGTTCTCAACGCGCCTTACAACCATAAAGTTCATTTATCCGCTGCGCAAAAGAAGTTTTCCCCAAAAATTATTCATGCAGTGCAAGAAACTCCATCCAGCCATCTTCGGCCATTGAAACAGCAAAGACACCATCATTTCTTGCATCACTTTCTACAACATTTGTAAGAAGTTTAACGCCGCCTTCGGTGTCAACAAATACAAATGGAATGTCAGAGGAATAAGATGATTGAGGAATGTTCTGGTAAGAGGAAACGAAGCTTTGAAACAAGTTGTCGCTAAGGGAAGATTTTAACAATATGACCTCCTTGCCATATGTAGTCCCAGTCTTATTTAAATTGTAAGACTATAGAGAACTTGAATCAAGAAAATAAAAAGAAAAATTAATAATTATGGATACTTATATTTGATTGATGTACTTGAAGATTTCATCTTCGAGAAACATTTTTCCAATAATTCTCACTCTTCCTTCGAAGTGTGAATCTAAAAGGCAAACCAAGATATAAAGGACGTAGATTAAGTTTCTTTTACTTCTAAGCCTGCTAATGGACTGAAAAATCCATTCTAGCGGAACTAAGCTGAATACAGTTAAAATCCACATTGCAGTGAAATTGGACACAAATAATGGATTAACCATCGTTGATAGACCAATAAATAAAATTAGGCAAAAGCCCATCTCTGAAACTTTAGAGTTATCAAAGCTTACATTGGAGTAGCTATTTCCTTTCTTTCGAAGCAAGAAAAGAGCAACCATTATGAGCCCAATAAAGCCTACAGAGTAAAATGCCTTTCTTGTAAAGAAGGTCATGAACATTTCACCAATTGCCTTAAGGCGTAAAGGTGCAAAAATAAAGGAGGTCTCAGAGTGAGAAAATATTACGGCCAATAATATTACACCACCTAGAATATTGTACTTAAGCCACTGCTTTTTATACCAAGCGGTTTTTGTTTTTGAAAATAACAATGGCATGGCTATCAACATCGCCGGGAATAAAAGAGCATAGAGGACGTTAATCATAGAGCCCATTGCACAGACGAGACCCGTAAGCAGCCCACTTCGGTAGGTAGAGCTCTTTGAACTCCAAAATAGGGCCCAGACAAAAAGAAGAGGAAATGTGTGTGTATAACTGGCAAGAAAGTCCTCAGCAAGAATTCGTGAAAAAGACCATGAGGATACAACTGCAAAAACCCCAAGAATCGCTAGTCTTCGAGCAAAAAAGAATCTAAGTACGCAATAGAAGGCAAGTAGGAAGATCCCAATGCCATAGACATAAAAGTGAAAGCTCCATGCCAAGTTAAAGAGTTTTGGATATCTGTCAAAAGGTAAATAATTTATAGATAAGAAGTTCCAGATTACAGAGTGAACTTGCTCCCTAGGATCAAAATAGAGTTTTAAAGCTTCAATATTTTGGAACAATGGAAGCTCAGGCAGTGATACCAAAAACATAGCGGCAATCATCACCAGAACAGTCCGTTCAAAGTTGTCTAAAAACCTAAACTCCCCAAACTGTCCGGCCATAGATTCCTCAATAATTTTTCCCCGAGTCGGCCATGAATAAAAAAGACCAACAGATACAAAGAAAATCCAAAAGCCCAAGGTGGCTATTTGGCTAGGCATTAAATGCAAAACATTGAAAAATAAAATGATAAAGATATTTCCACTAAGAATTCTGTAAATGATTCTATCCATGGAAGAATTTGCCCGGTAATAAATCTTAAGCCTGTGATCAATTTCTTTTCCAAGCAAGTACCACTGACCCAGCATAAAAAACATGTAAAGAAGTAGAGTAAGTGACTGAAAAAATAAATTTAGTTGAACCGTCTTCTGAAGCCATATCGGAATTAGAAGAAAGGAAAAATATGTAACTAGCCGATTTATAAAGAATTTGGATTTAATTTTTAGAAAGTCCGACTTTTTTAATAAAGTTTTATCCATAATAACCGATGAAATTAGTACAGTTCATAACTTGAACTAAATCCCAACCCAAATCCTAATCCTAGGCCCTCCTCATGGAGGGCCTTTTTTAACAACTTAGCCTATGTTAACTCATATTGTTCCCTATTGCATCAAGTTCTTGATATGCTAACCTAGAACTAGCCTAGGCCTACGCAGGATGCGTGGCACATGTTTTTCAGGAGGAAAATTTGGGCATATCTTTTGGTTCAATTAATTCAGGTTTGCCGAAAAATATCGTCGAGCAGCTGATTGCTGCTGAAAAAATTCCTTTGCAAAAAATGAATGAGAAAAAAGACAAGATCAATAGCAAGAAAGCGCTCCTTGCCGACCTCACTCAGAGGGTGGAAAAACTTAAAGGCAATATTTACGCAAATAAAGGCGACAGAAGTTTTCGTGAATTAATGGTAAATGTCAGCGGCGACAACATCACTGCAAACGTTGATAAGAACTTGGCAGAGCCAGGTACATACCAAATAGAAGTAACCCAATTAGCACAAAAGTCCTCTGCTATATCCAATGGTGTTGAGGACAAGGACAACACCTACCTAGGTGTTGGTTATATCACTTACGAACTTCCCAATGGAGAAGAGAAAGAACTTTATGTCGACCAAGAGCATTCATCCCTTTCTGGGATTGCTAAATTGATCAACCGAGACAGTGAAAATGGCATGCGAGCCAACGTTGTTAATTCTGGAGATGGCAGCGACACACCTTGGAAACTAATTATTTCTTTAGAAGAAACTGGCGATGATAATAAGGCCATCTTTCCAAACCTCTACCTAGTCGATGGTGAAGTTGATATTTGGTTTGACTCACATAGGGACGCTCAAGATGCAAAGGTCAAACTAGATGGCTTTGAGATAGAACTCCCATCAAATCAAGCGACCGAGCTTATTCCAGGGGTAACCCTAGATTTAAAAAAAGCAAAGCCTGGCGAAGAAATTACTGTTGAAGTGGTAGAAGATGTTGGCAAGATTTCCGGAAAAATGCAGGACATCGTCAAAAGCATTAACGATGTCTTATCTTTCATCAAAGAACAAAATGCAATGGATGAGACTACAGATACCTCCCGAACACTCGGTGGAGACATCACTTTGCAAACAATAGAGTCAAGAGTTCGAAACGCCATGTTTGCCACAATAAACACAGATTTTGGTCCACGTAGAATTGGTGATCTGGGGCTAACTTTTCAAAGAAACGGTTTGGTTGAGTTAGACGAGAACAAATTCAAAGTAGCCTTGGAGAAAAACTACAAGGAAGTCTCGCAGATTATTGCCGGGATTTATACGATTGAAGATGGAAAGACCAACGGATTTATCGACAACCTTGAAGGCGTTGTAAATGGCGCGCTCAAAAGACCGGCAGGAACACTGACCTCAAGAAAGGAAGGTCTTAATAGTAAGATTAAACAAATTGATCGAAGAATTGAAAGTAAGCAAAGGCAGATCGATCAAAAAGAAAGAGTATTAAAAGCAAAATTTGCAAGACTCGAAGAAACAATATCAAAAATAAAATCACAAGGATCTGGACTAGCGGGTATGACCGGTGGCGGTTTTAACCCAGTTCAGCAATTAGGTTAACGCTTAAAGGGGTATAAAAAATGAGTTACGGATTAGGCGCTTACAAGAAGACATCAGTACAAACAGCTAGCAAGGAGCAAATTCTGCTTATGCTTTATCAGGCTGCGATTAAGAACTGTAAAAAGGCCATTGAGGCTATTGAGCAGAAAAATATCGCTGGCAAAGGTGTCCACATTGGCAAGCTACAAGACATTGTTATTGAACTAAACAACAGTT
This sequence comes from uncultured Bacteriovoracaceae bacterium, assembly GCA_950070535.1. Lineage (GTDB taxonomy): Bacteria > Bdellovibrionota > Bacteriovoracia > Bacteriovoracales > Bacteriovoracaceae > UBA845. Next base: position 42,719 of record CATMLK010000001.1, read on the forward strand.
TAGACTTTGAGATTGGCGGAGACGTGGCCAGAGAGCTTTCATCGCTATACGACTATCTTCTCTATTCAAGTACACAAGCAAACATCAAAATCGACAAGGAACCTCTTGAAGGCTGTTTAAGTGTTTTGAACACTCTTTATGAAGGATGGTCTCAGGCCGTTAGATCTGTGAAAAAAGATCGTGGTTCTGAGTTTAAAAAAGAGGCCTGATGAGTCAGAAGACCCAGGATGTTTTTTTAAAAGCGGTCACTACCGCACATGAGCTCGCAGGACTCTGCTTAAACCTTTTAGAGAAAGGGAAGTATGAGAAGGCACTCGAGATTCTTGAAAACAAGGAAAGGGTGGTAAACATCATACTCCACCTTGACGAGCAGTACGGTACACCTTCTAACAATAACCAACTAAATAGGTTATTTTTGGATATTTCTAAAATGGATCAGCAAATTTTTGATTTATTGACGCATGAAAAGCTGTTAACCCAAAATGAAATTGCAAAAACGCGTAAAAACAAAGAGAATTTCAAAGGGTACAACCTTAACGATTTAAAATAATTCTTAAAAAAGCGAGAAGCTCATGGAAGAACTCAACGCGACGATTGAACTAAAACAATCAAGAACCGGCCATTCAGTGCCTGTCATAGGCGGCGTTCATTTACACTCAATTTACAACCCTGAAAAAGAGGCTCAAGCATTTGCTGCAAGCTATGAGCACTCTATCAAAAAGAAGTCCCACATACTAATTTTAGGATTAGGCTTTGGGTATCATTGCGAAGAAGTTGCTCAATTGGCATCTAAGTACCATGAAAACTACAAAGTTGTGGTCATAGAGCCAAACCAAGAACTTGTCAGGCTGCACAACGAAGCTGGCGGTTTTAGAGATCCAAACATACAGGTTATGCATAGCAAGCAGTCTGCAAGCTTCTATGACAGCATTGATTTTGTAATGTTTCTAAGTCGAAGACCAGCAATACTGCGTCATGAAACAAGCTTCAACATGAACAAAGATTTCTATAGAAACTTTTTAACTTTCAAGGCTCAAGAAAACATGCACAGTTATCAGCAACTGCTATCCGACAACGCAAGGGCATTTTTTCCTATAAAAGACGCAACCGTAGACCAGGCCTTGAGGTCTGCAAAAGCAGCTGGAACTCTTAAAGAAAAGAGAGACTTCGCATTCTTCGTTCTTGAAGCAGTTGTAAACTCAGCAAAACTAAACTCTAAAAGGTAAATTTGATGAAAAATATCTTGGTAACATGTCTAAAAGATGAAACAAACCTTTTGCAATCTAGTCACCTTGTGACTTCTATAGCAAAGGATAACCCTCACTGTGAAGTTTCGATCCTAACGTTTTCCGATTTGGAGTCCAGTGCGAACCTAATCCAAGATGCTAGGAAAGTATTTACAATCGACCGCTTTAAAATTGAACACCTCAAAAGTGGCTCCCTGTATTCAGACGCTTTTGCTTTAAATACACTTGCCGACTCTCTGAGTGAAGTCCTAGATACAAATTGGAATCAAGTCGTTAACTTTGGAAATGATCAAATCTCCGCTCACCTTATCCCACTTTTAACGGTAGAAGAGATCGCTGGTGCACACATTACAAATTATGGAAGTGTATCAACCAGTGATCGTTGGTCATCTTATGCCAATTATTACAGACCCTCTAACAGTGAGACTCAAATTGAGCCTCAAACATGTTTTCACCACAGTGCTAAAGTACCAATGCACCATGACTGCACCAGAATAAAAATGAGCCAAGATTTTTCAATGGTGGCAAACCAAAATTTTGCAAGAATAAGGGCCAGTAAGAATGGTGACCAAGGTGCAATCATTGTTGGAATTAACCTAAATGAGAGTAAAACTGGAAATTCATTTAGCCCAGAGACTCTTTCAGACATGATAGAGACATTTGAAAGCTCATTCGAATATAAGCCAGTGTTGCTAACCAATGGGTCAAGCCTTGAGAAAGAACTTGTAAATGAGCTTAATCGCCAATTTGGCAATAACCTTATCTCGGTAAACATGGATATAACTGCCGCTCCTTCAGTACTGGCAAACCTTGACTGGCTTATCACAAAACCTAATCGAATTTGTGCGTTGGCAGAAGCAATGGACACCAACATTATTGAAATCACTGTTAAGGGAGAAACTTCCAGAACATTTAAGGAAGGCTCGTTTGTAATTCAAGAACTTAATATCTCCCACACAGCAGATGACATTTATTTTCTACTAAATCAAGAGAATCAAACCGTCCTTCCAATGGGTATTAAAAATAGTGAAAACAAGGTGTACTCGAGACTTAGAGATAACTTTGGTTTCTTCAAAACGCTCATCAGGGGGCCTATTGAATTAAAAGATGAACTAAACTATCACATCTCCAGAAATTATCATTATGCTTTAATGGGGTATGAGCTCGACGACGAAATTCTCAAGAGTTTACATGAAGGAACTAATAGAGAAGAGCTAATGTCATACACATCTCAAGCAAAAGAAGAGCTAACAGAGTGTGTAAAGACTTTGTTGGCGACACTTAGATCACTTCAAAGTGTAAAGCAATCCAATAAAAATGCTCCTAGGTTTCTTCAGTATATGGAAAGCCTAATGGCACTTGGGAAAGAGGACATACTGCCTCAGGCTGCTATTTCTCTATTCGAAGCTTCGGTAGAGAATATTACCTCAACAGATTTTTCAAAAAACTTGGAAGACATTGAAAAAAGCCTTTTCACCTTAAAGGGTGACTTTAAGATATTAACTAAAATATTTGAGAACCTACTCAGCGAAAAAAGTGAAGACAAAAGGACTCAAGAGGAGCTCTAGTGAGTATTCAGGAAGAAATTCACAAAGCAATGAACGACCTTCAAAAGAAGAATAGCAATGACTTAAACATATCCAAAGAAGATATGACTCTGCTGTTTTTAACTTCTCTACTTGAAGAGGAGGCCCCCAATGTCAAAAGATAAGCGCACAGCAATCGGTATAATACAACTTACCAGGATTGGAGATGTAATACAGACATACCAAGCGGCAAAACAGCTAAAGTCGGAAAATCCCGATATTGAACTGACCCTAATTGCACGAAAGGAGTTTGCTGCGGGTCTTGGTTTTTTACTGGGCGAAGTCTTTTCTCATATCATCTTTATTGAAATTCAAGACTTTATTAGCTCTCCAGCGGCAACACTTTCTGAGGCCAAAAGTGCAATAAGAGATCTTGTATCTGACATCAACAAGCTTGACCTTGATGTCCTTGTTAACCTAAGCTTCAGCAAAAGCTCTGAATACTTGGCCAGCATGATTACAGCAAAACATAAACTAGGTCTTACAAGAAACAGTCAAAACCAGATTTCTATTGAAGACAGTTGGTCTCAATACGTATTTTCCACAGTTATGAACTCTGAGTCTAACCCCTTTAATTTGGTGGACCTGTTTAAGAATATTCTTGGTGCAAAGAAGTTTTCGCCTGTTTATTCTGAAAAATCCAGAAATGACTATATTGTAATTCATCCATTTGCCTCATCCAAGAAAAAGCATTGGGGAGCGAATAAGTGGATTGATCTTTGTTATAAAATTTTAAAAGAAAACCCACAACAACAACTTTATATTGTGGGATCAAAGGCAGATCAATTTAACGCAAATACAATCGCAGAGTCACCTGCCTTGAGGGACTTCTCTGAACGTATAGATAATGTTGTTGGCAAGACATCTATTGAGGAAACCTACAATCTGGTAAGTGATGCCAAGCTTTTAGTTTGCCATGACTCAATGGTGTCCCACCTTGCCGCAGTTTCACAAACACCAACAATTGTTCTTTCTTTAGGAACAGTAAGACCTAGTGAGACGACTCCTTATCATGAAAACGTTTTGAACCTCGCTCCTAAAAGAAAATGTTTTCCATGCAAGGTTCAAGAGAAATGTGAGCTTCTGCCATGTCACAAAGATATTTCTCACCAATTGGTAAGTAGGCTTGTCCGTGCAATTATTGATCAGGAAAAGCTTGATGCTAAGTTTTTCAAAGAAGAGGTATCTCCTTTTTATCTTCAAAACGTTGGAATATTTGCTCCACACTTCACAGAAATGGGCATGGATCTAATAGACATCACTCAATCATCTCAAACAGTTCAGGATGTCTTTAAGACTTTCTATAAAATTGTGTGGTCGTTCTACTTTAAGGAACACGAACTCAACTATGCCATCCCAGAGCTTAGCAAAGAGTCTCTAGCAACTCTCTCCGAGTACTCTAAAGGCTGTAGCTATATTTACGAGCTCTACGGATTTGGAATGAAATACTCTAACGCTGTTATTGATGAGGCTAAAAAGGCACAGCCCAGCATAAAGCTCATACAAGAAAATATATCAAAAATGGGTGAGATTGATCAGTTGTGCACAGTTACCAAAAAAACATTTCCATTGCTAACTCCGATTGTTGACTTTTTCTTTGTTAATAAAGCGAACGCGAGAGGAAAAAATATTGTCGAAATCACTCAGAGCAATCTCATTTCATTTTATGATGGTCAGAACATGATCAAAGTTATCTACGACTTGATCGACAGCATCACCAAAGACGCTCTCAGTCGAGAACAAATAAAGGAAGTGTAACATGAGCAATGAACTGAATTCAGGTTATGCTTCTGAGGCCATGGTTAAAGAGGCCTTTGACCTTCTGCCCAAGTATATAAATCACATTCAAAATTCTTCCAAGGATTTGGCCTCAAGAATTTTCAATGAACAAGCTTATTCCGAAGATTTGGGACCCTTGATTGATAAGGTTAGCTCACTTATTCGACTATTTTCCATAGTTCACTCCGAAGCTAAACTAATATGCCAAGACAGCTCCAGTAATGAGAGCGTGAAAGGTATCAAGATTCACCTTCTATCTATTCTAAAGGCCATAAAGAGTGCCTATTTGGACCAGGATCGCATTCTTTTGGCGGACTTGCTCGAATATGAATTACAAGATAATCTGACTCAATGGAAGATCAGCGTAATCCCTATGCTCAAGCGAATGACACGTCACTCCTAGATGAAGCCTTTAAGAAAAAGCCACAAGGGTATTTAAGGTTTAAAAAAGAGCGCGTTAGACACTCGCGCTCACTTTCCACTTTCTCGAATATAAAAAATCACACTGTTAGTATTGATTCTGTTAGTGCATTCTGCAAAAAGCTACTTCAGCTCAAAGAATTTGAGTCTTTTAAGACTGTGCACCTCTTCTCTCATGAGAAAGGTCAAAGCTTTGCTATGAAGCATGAAGTTTCTTCGACTATTGCCAATTTTAAAGAATTCCACATCAACGAATTCAATACATTGTTTCAAAGAATTAAAAAGTCTAGAAGACGCTCTTTTGGACAAGAGGGGCTAAAAGGCTTTAGCTTTGACATTTTAGGCACCTTTTTAGCAAGAGAGTTCTCCCTAGAAACCCATAACATTATATTAATTGTCTCGAGAAATGACTTCCTATCACAAACAGATGAAGAGAGAGACTATTTTCAAAAGGTCACCAGTGTAATTCCGCCATTTCTTGATTCCATCTTAAAAGCTGAGTTGGACATCCAGCAGCATTTAAATATTAGACTTGTTTTAGAACATTTGCCTTTTAAAATTAATACTTCCAAATCTCCACTTCCAGAGTTTAAGCAACTGCCGTCCAATCGATTTTTTCGAATAGAAGAAGAAGAGGGGCTAGATAAAGCGGATGTCTTTCACCAAGAAAGAATTGCTCTTCTTGGCGAGTTGCTTAACACCCTTAGACATGAACTAAGCAACCCACTCTTTGGTCTACAATTATCAGCAGAACTCTTATATATGGAAATTGAGAATGAAGACAATAAAGAGTTTATGAAAGAGATTTCCTCTGCGATCAAGCGATCTCAAAGTATTATAGGTAACTTTACCGAACTCTATACCTCGAGCGAACAAATTAAGGTTGGCGACTTAGAAAAGCTTGTTAACGAGGTATTTACACTAACCAAGAGTGAAAGCAGGCAAATAAAGAAAACTTTTTGTTTCGACGGCTGCAGCCATGAGGATACAATTATTATGGCCAATAGTGTCTGGCTTGCTCAAATTCTATTTAATTTAGTTGTTAACAGTGCCCAGGCCCTTAATTCATCTGGGATTGAAGCTCCTGAAATTACAGTTAAGGTAAAACTTCTGAATCCCGTAGAAATCCATGTTAGCGATAATGGACCAGGGATCCCTGAGAGTGTAAGAAAGAATATGTTCAAACCATTTTTTACTACAAAAAATAAGGGAACGGGTCTTGGTTTGGCGATTTCGCAGAGTTTGGCTAAAAAACTTAATGGAAAAATTGAGTATAATGAGAAGGGACAAGGTGCCCACTTTATACTAAAGTTTAAAGATGAAAATATTAGTAGTTGAAGATGAGATTCTCATTCAAAAGTCCCTGCAAATCTTTTTGCAAAAAAGAGGTGCCATAGTTGATGTGTCCTCCTCGGGGAAAAAAGCAATTGAGATGATTAAGGCGAATAAATACGATAGGGTTGTTTGCGATCTAATGCTTCAGGACATCACCGGGTTTGATGTTATAGAGGAGGCAAAGAGTAAGTATACTCTGGAGCAAATTTCAGACCTTTTTGTGATTATAACCGCCTACTCCTCTCAGCAAGTTCTTGATAAGGCCGATCGCTATAATTGCAAAGTTCTAAACAAACCCTTCGAAAACATGGAAAAAGCATTAAACACCATGATGTGTCAAAGGCCAATGAATGAGTAAACCTAAAAAAATTGGAACAATAGGTATAGCCCTTAAGCCATCCGGCTTCGAAGATTTACCCAACATAATGAACAATCTAATAAGGTGGTTGTTAAAACGGAAGAAGAAAATTGTGTTTCTCGAACACGAAGAAAAGAGATTCTCTGTTTCTGTTTCTTCAAAACTTTTTAAAGAAGTTCATTTTTGGAAACAAAAAGAATTTTATAACCAAACCGACCTCATTATATCCCTAGGGGGTGATGGAACCTTTTTAGGAGTGGCCCGCTCGGTCGGATCCAAAGTCCCACTAATGGGAGTTAATTTGGGAAGACTTGGTTTTATCACAGAATTTAGTAAGAATGACTTTTATGAAAAACTAAGCTGTATACTGGCCGGAAAGTTTGAAGTTTATAGAAAACATCTTTTTTGCATCAAACTCAACAAGAACTCAAAAGAGCTTGAAAGAGAGTACTTTTTCAATGATGTAGTTTTTAATAAGAACGAAATCGCAAGAATGTTTACTCTTGCGGTCCAATCTAATGATGAACATATTTATGACCTCTCAGGAGATGGGCTCATTATTAGCTCAACAATGGGGTCCACAGCATACTCACTTGCTGCGGGGGGTCCTATTGTGCACCCTGATGTAAAAGCACTTTTACTTACACCAATCTGTCCCCATAGTTTGACTCATCGTCCACTTGTCATTCCCGATTCTCATGAAGTTAAGATTAAACTATTAGATGACATCGACTCCGTAACTATCACAGTGGATGGACAAATTGCTCTAAAACTAGATAAGAAAATAGAAGTTTCCATTTCAAAGGCGCGAAATTACATTTCAATTATAAAAAATGATGAAAGAACCTATTTTCATACTTTAAAAGAAAAGTTTGTTCATGGTAGAAGGGAGCTATAACTGAACGGGGGTTTATCTATGTCCGGGAACTTAAAGCTCAAAACTTTAAATCTTACGAATTTTGCTACTTTTGAAGACCAAATAATTAACTTCGGCGACAATTTTAACGCCATTATTGGTGAAACAGGCTCTGGAAAAAGTTTAATTCTTGATGCACTACAACTTATTCTAGGCAACAGAGCTGATAAAAAAATAATCCGAAAAAATTGTGAGTTTTCCTGTGTTGAAGCTATCTTTACGACCGCAGACCAGGAAATTAAAGATTACTTTTTCGATATTGGTCATCCGTTTGATGAAGAAATAGTAATTAAGAGGGTTATCCACAAATCTGGCACTTCCAAAGCTTTTCTCAATTACCATCAATGCCCTGTTTCACTTTTGGCCAAGACAGGTAAAAGGTTCATCGACTTAGTGGGCCAATTTGAAAACCAAAAACTTTTTAGTGAAAAGTACCAACTTTCACTTTTAGATAACTTTTCTAATAACCATGCTTTGCTAAATTCCTATCAAGAGGCTTTCCAAATTTACCAAGATGAGCTTTCCAAACTTGAGGAGTTGAAGGAAAAAGAGACTCAAACACACCAAAGACTAGACTACATTAACTTTCAATTGAGCGAGTTGGAAAAGCTTTCCCCAGAAACTGAAGAAGAAATTTCCTTAAAAGAAAGAAAAGAAAAGTATTTAGAACTTGAGAATAATCAAAAGCTTTTAGAAGAGATCAATTATTATTTCGAAGGAGGGGAATCTTTCCCTGGTCTTCAAGTAATTCTTGGCAAGCTTGAGAGAGCTCTAGCTCAATCTAAAAGCTTAAACACTTCCCTTTTAGAAAAGTTTCAAGTTGCCAAAGATGATCTATTTGAAATTAATTTTCTATTAAATAAGGACCTAGATATTGAAGTCTCTGAGCAGGAACTTTCTGAAATTGTAGAGCGCTTGGACCTATACACAAAGCTTCAAAGAAAATACCATACTGACACTGCAGGACTTATTGAGCAAATGAGCTCATTCCTAATAGAAAAGGAAAGTTTAGAAAATATAGAGTCAAGCCTCTCTAATTTAGAAAAATCTTTAGGGGATAGACTAATAACGATTAGAAATCTAGGTCTTAAACTGCATGAAAAGCGAATTGAAGCTGCGACTAGGCTTTCCAAGTTACTTACCAATGCCGTTCGCTCATTGAAAATGGAAGGTGCTTCTTTCCAAATTAAGTTGTCAAAAACTGATATTGGTCCCTCTGGCATGTCCAAAATTGATCTAAATGCAGAAATCAATCCAGGTGAGGGATACCATAAAGTTAAAGACATCGCATCAGGAGGGGAGTTGTCCCGGATTCTACTAGCCCTCAGACAAGTACTTTCTTCAAGGGACTCAGTATCTATTTTTCTTTTTGATGAAATCGATACAGGCATGGGCGGCGAGACGGCCTTTCACATTGGAAAATCCTTAAAGAGAGTTAGTGAGCACTCACAAGTTATAGCAATTACTCACCTTCCTCAAATTGCAACTTTTAGCGACAAACTACTGGAAGTAGAAAAAAGTGTCAGGAATACGGGTGGTGAAAATCGCACAGTCTCCCAGGTAAAAGAAATTGTTGGTTCAAAAATTAAAGAACACGTTAATGAAATGACCCCTCTATTGGATTGAGATCATTTCAATCACTTCTTTCGAGATATGTAAAAACGTTTGGTCTCGTTGTGGGAAGCCTATGTTAACGTAGGTTTTCCCATCCCACGTTACTTTATCACAAATATGGGTATGGCCTGCAACTAACACATCTGTTGCATGTTTATTTAGATAGCTTTTAGCAGCTTCTCTGTACTTCGCCTTTTCACGATTGTAATTAAATTTAGCTCGTCCGCGCTCCCTACTGTCTGAAGAGGCCTTGTCACCTAGATAATTAACCAAATTATATGGAAGAACTCTACTAACCAAGAAGCCAAATGCATTAGAAGAATAGACCCTTTTCCACCTTTGGTAAGCTTTATTGTCTGTATCTAGGTCGTCACCATGGCAAAAAGTAAAATTTTTAGAATTAAACTGAAATTTGACCGGGGAGTTTGAATATTTAAAGTTGGCCACCTTCTCCTTATCTTTACACAATTCGTGAAGTGCTAAAGTAAAAGTTTTTTCAAAATGAAAATCGTGGTTGCCCTCTAAAAAAAAAACTTCCCTACCACCATCCAGAAGCTTTGCAACTTCACTAAAGAACTCTTTATACTTTGCAATATATTGCTTATGTTCCCCAGTTAGGTGGTCGAAGATATCACCTAGAAACATAACCTTCTCAGAGTTTTGCACTTTTTCATTTTTAATAAAATTGAGAAGTATAGCGTATTGCTTAGATTTGGATGTAGTTACGTGAATGTCGGAGATACAAGATATGCTCATCTGGCTAATTATAGGACATTATTGGGTTGTAGTAAATTATCCGGCCCTTTCAAGGTCAATATGTCTAAAAACGAATTCATCAAAGTACTTCTGTGCCTTAGGAGCAATTTTGGAGTAGCGAATGCAAATTCTGTAACCTTTGTAGTGCAAATTATTATGTCCATTGGGTTCAACTTCAAAGATATTTAATACCTTTCCAACCAATGGAACTTCTTTACTTTCGACGGTTACCTTAACAGGACCGACTTCGTCTCCAACTCTAAAGTATCTAGCTTCAGCTTTAGATACTATAAAAGAAAGTCCTCCACCGCTAATATCGTAGCAATTTTTCTCAAACAGATGCTTTCTCTTCATTTGACCGTGACTTTCTTTCTGAAATCTTGCAACTGCCTGTATCCCTTCGCCAAGGTGTAAACGCATATGACTTCTCCGATCAACTTGAGCAATCATTTGAGGTATTGTGACCACAAGATCGCCGCTTTGATCAATCATTTTGATTTGCGATTGAAATAACACCATGTCTTCGGGAAGAAAAAAGTTTAAGTTCTCACATCCAGCCACTAATTCCTTAAGCTCTTTTTGGGCATTTTCAGCTGCTGCCCTTAAAACGATTTCATTCCTAAACTTTCTAATCACTCGGAAAAAAGCTTCAACCGTTCGTTTTTCACCGTTAACAATTCTCCAGCAAAGCACAGGGTTAGCATTAATTTTTGTGTTACTAACTATGCTAAATATGGCCCAAGCAGAAAAGTTCTTCTTTAATGTGTTATTTTCAGCTTTTCTCATACTATCTCCCGCTTAAATTGCCTCCCTAAACGACTAAATCCAGGGAGGCGAAGCTTAAGACCTGGAGTAACTTACGTTACACAGTTTTTGTTTTTTCTTTAAAAAGGTGGAGGGGATTTACCCCTCCACACCTTTAATCTATCCTATCAATCTTAGTGCACTATTTGGCAGATTGTTTGCTTGAGATAAGGTTGAAATACCAGCTTGCTTCATAACATTTGTAGATGCGAGCTTAGCTGTTTCTGCCGCGACATCCACATCTTCAATCCTAGACCTTGCAGCTTCAGTATTTGTTACAGCATTGTCTAAGTTTGAAATCGTCGACTGCAACCTTGACTGAATTGAACCAAAATTTGCTCTAAACCCTGATACTTTGTCGATTGCATCATCAATTTTTTCGAGATTATCTGCAGCATCCGCTTTCGAAGTAATATTTGTGCCCTCGATGCCTAAGCTGCCTACAGTCGCATCTGTAGCTTCAGTATCGATAGAGATTTTATTGTCCTCTCCTGCATAAGCACCTACATGGACCTCCATAACACCGTTTTCATTTTCTCCGGTTAGTAGTGGAGCACCACTAAAACTTGTTGTTTTTGATATTCTATCCACTTCACTAAGAAGTTGTTCATATTCTAAATTAAGGTATCCACGCTCTTTTTCACCTACGGTATCTGAGGCTGCTTGGATTGAAAGCTCCCTCATTCTTGTCATGATGTTTGTAGTTTCATCAAGACCCCCTTCCGCAACTTGGATCATCGAGATCCCGTTATTTGCGTTTCTTTGGGCCATTTGATAGCCCCGAACTTCAGCTTCCATCTTTTTTGCAATTCCTAAACCGGCAGCATCGTCTGCAGACTTAGTAATCCGTTTTCCAGAAGCTAATTTCTCATAGCTTTCACTAGTTTTTCTTTCTGCAACTTTTAGGTTCTTCTGAACCGATTGTGATGCAACGTTAGTCTTAATTCTTAAGCCCATAATTACCCCTTTGTTAGTCGATTAGTCTTAAGCTTGTCTGAAAAACTTAAGTAAATTGATCAGACATAAACCCTATCGTCGCACTCAGGAATTAATTTAGCTCTAAATGGCACAATTCTTGATAAAAGTAGTCAAATAACTGTAAAAGCAAATACTTAGAAAGGAAAATATTAAGAACTTATTTATTAATTTTAGAAATAATATTGGTTGTTGAATAACCATCAACAAAGTTCAGAGACAATACCTTACCGCCCTTATCTAAAACAATATCCGAACCTACTATGTCGGAAGGCTTCCAATCACCACCTTTAACCAATATGTCAGGAGATACTTCCTTAATTAGCTCATAAGGGGTTGGGGCATCAAAAATTTGAACGAAGTCGACGGACTTTAAGTTTTCTAGAACAAACTTTCTATCTAGTTCAGAGTTTACAGGTCTTTCAGGACCTTTAAGACCACGGACACTTTTATCTGAGTTAAGACCTACTATAAGGATATCACCTAAAGATTTCGCTTCATTTAGGTATGCCACATGACCTTTATGGAGAATATCAAAGCAGCCATTTGTGAAAACGATCTTTTTATCTTCGCTAGATTTTAGGAATACTTCCAAACTCATAATTACTTCTTAACAACTCTAGTATCAGTAAGTTTACTGTGAAGGTCCAAAACACTAGTCATCCCCAGAGTGGCCACAGAAATTAAGGTCAGTACAGCTCTCATAAAAGACTGGGACATTTTTACTCTATTCCCAGAAGTGGATTGAACGGTAATTCCTAATACTTTTTTTCCAGGTGTCGAAAATACTGTTTTATCAAAAAATGAGAAATAGAACATGTAAAACATAACTCCTAAAGGAAGCACTGTTGTAGCGAAGAATAATGTATTGAGGCTTTCCCGAACGACACCCAAAGAAATCCCAGAAGCCAAAAGAGTAGCAAGAATAATCAATCCAAAAGCAGAGAAGATAATGCCTAAGTCCAAACTAAATGAGAGCAATCGTACAGTTAGAGGTGCCATTTCAAATGTATCTGTTTCAGAGACATTTAATTCTAGCTCTGTCTTTTTTTCTTCAACTGAAGAATAAAAAGGGGCAAGCTCTCCCAAATCTTTAGTTTCCAAGGAGTTCGTTCTAACAGGGTTTGAAACCTTTCTAGTCCTGCTTAACTCAGAAGCACGTTCATTCAAGCTTTTTTCAAGATCAAGACTTCTTGCTTTTAGAGTATCTAGATTCTCTTCCCCTGGTTTTTCACCATGATGAAATCCAAGCCCTTTAGTTATCGGTTTAAATTGAAAGTCATCTTCAAATAAATTATCAAGTTCAGTATCATTCAAATCCATAAAAAAACCTCTTACAAAATTCTCTCACAATTGTTTCCAACCATCAACATTCTCTAGCAAGTCCTAATAGGTGTCCGGATAAAAATGGAATTGCTGTTTGGGTCCTTAGAATTGGAATATCCACTCTGAGAGGGCATGCTCCTTTTGCTAAGAGCTCATCCTCTTCAACATCCGAAAGTCCTCCTTCAGGTCCAATGATCAATAAGGTGTCGTCGACTGACTTACTAAGCACAGTTTCTCTTTTCTTTAAAGTTGCCAAGACGGTCTGTTTATAAGAGCCAAGATCTAGCTCGTCTAAGGACATGAATTTAAATTGGGGGAGAAAAGGGTTGTTGCTTTGTTCCATGGCGGCAGTAATGATTTTATCAATCCTGTCTTTCTTTACAGGATAAGTTTGTGATCGTTGGGTTGATAATATAATGATTTCTTTCGCACCGATCTCTACACTTGAGCGAAGCGATATCTCTAAAGCATCTTTTTTGGGCAGTGCGAAGGCGATTGAGAGGGCTCCCCTCACTTCCACTTTCTCAATTTTGGTAATGTTAGCTTCGACCACTTTTTTGGTTATTTTTTCAACAGTGGCATACGCCTTTATTCCGCTTCCATTTAGAAGTAGTAAGTTTTGACCAGGCTTTAATCGAACGACATTTAAAAGGTGATGTGTCTTTTCTCCTTTAATAAGGAATTCACCTTCCGTGAAGCTTTCACCTTCAAGAAATATTGCCCTCATAGCTCTCTCTTAAAAAGCACAGCAGACCAATCATTTTTTACCAATGTCTTTTTGGCTACAAGGCTTGGATCCAAGTCCTCATAGGCTTTGCAGATTTCAACTTCCTGCCCCTCTAGGAGACCAGAGACAATCAAATACCTTCCAGTTTTATTTAGTATTACATCCGCTTGCTCAAGAAGTGTGTGCTTAAGTATATTAGCGAAAACCAAATCATATTTATCTAACATTTTTTCGGAATCTTCAGGCAGAAACAGGTTGTTTTCTTTAGCTTGTGCCGTGGTATTGAAGCCTATATTATAATCGGTGTTCTTTAAGGCCTCTTGGTCAATATCCAAATAATCCACCCGACTAAGGGTTTTAGATTTTCTAGATGCACCTATACCCAAAATTCCTGAGCCGCACCCAAAGTCTAGGCAGGATCTAATATTATTAATGTCTTTAATTTCATCGAGCATCAATTTTAGGCAAAGAAACGTTGTTTCATGATTTCCCGTTCCAAAACCCATACCTGGATAAATGAAAATTTTATTAGGGTCCTCACCCGTTTTTTCCCAAGAGGGGATTATTTGAAAATTATCAGTAACACTTATTGCTTTAAAGTTACGCTTCCAGTTCTCGTTCCAGTCGCAAATCTCCCCTTCGTTGGCCTTTGCTTTAGCCTCAAGGCCCCAGGCCTTCAGAAACTCCATGAACGAGCGTGCATCTTCAACTTCCTTGAAAAACAGAGTTCGCTTGGTTTTACCTTCTTCAATCAGAACCTGCTCAACTTCTTCAAGCACTTCAATTGGCAGATCACCACCAGAGTATGACCTCTCTCCTAGAATTCTATCAACCTCTTCTTCCTCGAGTGTGAATTCTTGAATACCGTCACAGTTAAATTTTTGAAACGCTTCGGCTTCTATCACAGACAAAAGTTGTTCGTCCTTAATGTCTAAATCTATAAAATAATAATGAGTCATTTCTAATTTATACGTTAAAATTTACAGTTTTATTGGCCACATTGTAATATTTTTACTTAAATGGCGATTTGAACCATGCTATAAGCTAAAGCATTATAATCACAGGGAGATTTCTTTGTATCTTGTAGGGATTGCCGGTGGGTCCGGCTCAGGAAAAACCACTTTTGCCAAGAAGGTGTTAAAAGGAGCAGGAGACTCAAGCCTCTCACTTCTTCATATGGACTCTTATTATCTTCACCAGCCTCCCAAAGAGATTGAGACAAGCTCCGGTCAGCCAAACTTCGACCACCCACACTCATTTGACTGGGATCTACTCCGAGAACACATTCAAGAGTTAAAGCTTGGAAGATCAATAGAGAGTCCAGTCTATGACTTTAAGACAAACTCTAGAACCAAAGAGACTAATTTAGTGCGTCCAAATAAAGTTTTGCTATTCGAAGGCATATTTACCCTCTTCGACAAGGAAATCAGAGATAAATTGGATATTAAGTGTTTTCTACACGTAGATGCCGATATACGCTTTACTAGAAGACTTCACAGAGATGTGAATGAAAGAGGTAGGTCTTTGGAGTCAGTAATTGCACAATACTACGAAACTGTTAGACCAATGTATCAAAAGTACCTTGAGCCTCAAAAGCAATTTGCAGATTTCACAGTTGGTGAAGAAACAAGCGTTGCCGCAAAGATATTAGCGGCCAGAATAAAGGAACTTATCAGTGACTAATGAGCGATCAACCACAGCCTCCTTTACTTTAACACCCTTGGGAGGCGTAGGTGAGATTGGCTCAAACTGTACGGTAATTGAAAATGATAGTTCAATCACCATAATTGATTACGGAATTCTTTTTCCATACGAAGACTTTTTCGACATCAATTACCTTATTCCATCAATTGAAAGCATCAAGAACACTCAAAAAAAAGTCACAGTATTTATTACACATGGCCATGAAGATCATATTGGGGCCATTGTACATTTAATGGAAGTTTTTCCTTCTGCCACTATCCATGCTCCTAGATTTGCAAAAAAGCTAATAAGAACAAAGCTACATCAGGCAGGAGTATCAGGAAAAATAGAGGAGTACTCAGAGGAGACAGTTCTCGACTTTGAGGGTTATAAAATTCACCCTATTGCGGTTACACACTCCATCCCCGACACTTACGGACTTATAATACGAGATAAAGATAAGGCCTTTTCAGTATTATTTATTTCTGATTTTAAATTTGATCTTAATCCACTCTATGAGAAGCCTTTTAATTACCAAAAGATTCAAACTTTATTTAAGGATACAGCCAAGAATGTCTGCCTCATTGACTCCACAAATATCCTAAATGAAGGTTCCACTCATTCTGAACGTGACTTAATCGATGACTTATCAGAATTGATTGCTCTTCCTCGCAGAAAGTTCATAACACTCTTTTCATCAAATATTTATAGGATTAAAACCATTTTAACTCTTGCCCTAAAACATGGAAAAAGAGTCGTTCCTATTGGTCGATCAATTCACCATTACATTGAATCAGCAAAGGAATGTGGATTTTTTTCAGACGAGCTTTCTGTGTTAAGAAGGGAAGAAGAGGTAACAGACCCAACAAGCTCAAAGTATGTTTACTTACTAACCGGCTGCCAAGGTGACCATTTCGGTGCTCTTAGACGAGTCGTTGCTGATGAACATAAGTTTCTCTCGCCCAAAGAAGGTGATCTATTTATTTTTAGCTCAAAGAGCATACCCGGTAATGAAAAGAAAGTTACAAGAATTTATAATCAAATCACTGAGAAGGGAGCTGATTTAATTACCGCCAAAGACAAGCTTATACATGCATCAGGTCATCCTTCTCAAAGAGATCTGTTAGAATTTTACAAAAGAATATCACCCGATCTTGTCATTCCAATTCATGGTGAGAGTTATTTTTTAAAAAAACATGTTGAGTTTGTTGAATCCAATAAAATCTCAAGTGCACTTTATATAAATAACTTCAAAAGACTTATTTTTGAGAGAAATGGAGAGGTGGTCATTGATGATACAGAAATGGAACAGCCCATACTTATCCATGGAAACTACATGAGCATAGAGAGAGAGGCCATATCTAGAAGAAGAAAAATGGCATGTAATGGTGTTTGTTTTGTAAGCATTAATAGCAAAAGTAAAACAATTGAGTTAACAGTAGAGGGGCTTCCAGAGAGCATTAACCAAAAGTTAGATAAGATACAGGCCCTCGCAAAAGGTCAGCTAAGCAAAAAGCTAATGGAAAGAGATACGGCGCAAATCAAAGAAGAAGTTAGAATATTCACCAGGAACCTTTTTAAAAATTTCCTAGGTTACAAACCCATCACCGTAGTTCACATTGTATGATTACGGCGATCTCCATCCTTACTATTCTTGGGTGTTGCTTGTTGTTCTTTGCTAATAAAAGACGCTTAAGCATCAGTGAAAAACAATTATGTCTTATTTGTGAACAAGAATTAACTCAGCCTCATTTCGAAGATGGTTTAGCATTTTGTAGTACCCACTTTCAAATTTATAAGCATGGTAATTGGAAGCTTCTTCATAAAGGACATGCCACAAGTGATCGACCAGAACACGGGGTTAGCATCTACAAAGCAAAAACAATGCTATGCCAGCTAGAAATTCCTTCTTTCATTACAGCGGATTATGAATATAAAGATGAGCAAATAATAACGGTTATGAGTTTGATGGTTTTGGAAGAGAATTTCGAGAGAGCACAGGCCCTCTCGAAATCGATATTAAATTAGTTTCTGTCTGAGATTTCTGTAGAGTTTTCTTTTCTCATAAATGATGGAGTATCAAACTCATCATCATCAAAGTTCATGAAACCAAGTTTTTCAGCAATGGACTTAGCTTTAGAGCTAGTAGCCTCAACCTTTACTTCTTCACTTTCTCTCGAAAATCTTCTCGGTTGTTCCGCATTTTCTTGAGAGTCGTAAGTCTCTTCAGATTTGTTACTGCCATAGTTGTTCGCAGCTTCCTTTATACTTTGTGCAAGGCTTGGTCTTGAAGGTCGCTGAATTTCAGCTTCTTCAAACCTTCTTTCTTCAGCTTCGATATTGCTCTCTTTTACTTCTGAATAAGAGTTTTCATCCAGAAATTTATTTAGAGATCCAGTATTGTTTGTAACTGAGTTTGAAAATTCTTGCTCTACTGCTGGCCTGATCACTTCTTCTTGAGGAGCAACCTCTTGAACAGGAGTCTTTTCCACAGGTCTACTAGAAGTTTCTGTAGCCACCGCTACTTTTTCCTGTCCGCCAAGACCAGTCGCAATTACAGTAACCTTAATTTCGTCACCCATATTTTCATCAATCACAGTTCCAAAAATAATTTCAGCATCTTCATCAGCTGCTTCCATTATAAGAGTCATCGCCTCATTAGCTTCATGCATGCTAAGAGTTTCATTACCAGTAATATTTACGATAATTCCAGTAGCACCATCGATTGTAATATCTTCTAAAAGAGGTGAGCTAATTGAAGTATTAGCTGCCTTTACAGCTCTATCAGGACCTTCTGCAATACCAGTCCCCATAAGTGCTAAACCTTTATTGCTCATTACAGTGCTAACATCAGCAAAGTCAGCGTTAATAAATCCTGTATTATTGATCAGATCTGAAATCCCTTGAACTGCATTTAGTAATACATCGTCAGCTTTCTTAAATGTATCCACTAAAGATAGACTTTCTCCTGCAAGTTGGAGCAGCCTCTGGTTTGGAATAGTGATCAAAGAATCTACGCTCTCTTCCAAGGCCTTTATCCCTAGATTGGCCTGTTTCATTCTTTTCCTACCTTCAAAAACAAATGGCTTTGTGACAACACCAACGGTTAATGCTCCCATTTCTTTTGCAAGCTTTGCAATTACAGGTGCTGCACCGGTACCGGTTCCACCACCCATACCTGCAGTAACAAATACCATATCCGCGCCTTCAACAACTTCACTAAGTCTTTCATAGTCATCTAGAGCGGCTTTTCTACCAACTTCTGGATTTGCGCCTGCACCAAGGCCTTTTGTTAGGTCTGATCCCAACTGTATTTTTGTCGGTGCCAAGTTTGCTGATAAAGCTTGAGAATCTGTATTGGCAACAATGAACTCTACACCCTGAAGTCCAGATTTAATCATTGTGTTAACTGCGTTGCAACCGCCACCGCCAACGCCAATTACTTTTATTTTTGCTCCTGAAGAAGCTTCGTTGTTCTCGGCAATTTCAAACATATTTCCTCCGAATTAAAAAATCTCTCTAAAGACGCTTTTTATTGAATCACTGAAGCGTCCAAAGATGTCTTGTTCTGTATTGCTTATTTGTTTATTGTTATTTTTACCCTTCTTAGTCTGAGGAGTTCCTCTGGATTCCAAAAGAAGTCCCAAAACTGTAGAGAACTTTGGATTTTGCATAACATTTGTCATACTACCAAATGGTTTAGGATAACCAATTTTTGCAGGCTTTTCTAAAACATACTCGGCCAACTCAGGAAGACCTTTTATCAAAGCTCCTCCGCCAGTAATGATATAACCACCATTAATTAGCTCAAAAAGATTCTTCTCTTTAAGTATATCCTGAATAATCGTAAATAATTCTTCAGCTCTAGCACCTAAAACTTCAGCAACCTGTCCAACCTTAACTTCTCTCTGTCTTGTGTTAGATAGTCCATTTACGGTTATGTGTGCAGACTGATTTACCTGCTCAGGTAAAACGCTGCCATGGTTAACTTTAATTCTTTCAGCTTCGTTGTGGGGGATCTTTAGAGCTACTGCCAGATCATTAGTAAAATGATTTCCACCAACTGGAATTATTTGAGAGTGGGCCAAGCTTCCGTCTTTCCAAACGGCAAGATCAGTTGTTCCACCACCAATATCAACTAAAACAACCCCCAAGTCTTTCTCTTCTGGTGTTAGAACAGACCTTGAAGACGCTATTGGTTGTAAAACGATATCTCGGGCCTCAATGCCCGAAGCTTCAACACATTTAATAAGATTTTGAATTAATGGGGTTTTACCAGTAACAATATGTACATGTGCTTCCAATCTAGAGCCACACATTCCAACCGGGTCCTTTACACCGCTTGTTGAATCAACTCTGAACTCCTGAGGTATAACATGAAGAACTTCTCTATCTGTAGGTATAAGAACTGCTTTGGCAGCCTCAACAACCCTTTCCACGTCTTCACGTGTAATTTCTTCACCTTTAACGGCAACTACGCCAGAGCTATTAAAGCAGTAAATGTGATTTCCGGCTATTCCAAGTGTAGCTGACCTAATTTCAGATACTCCGGCCATCATTTTGGCCTCTTCGATAGCACATCTTATAGATCTAACTGTTTTATCAATATTAACTACTGAGCCTTTTTTAAGGCCGTAACTAGGATGAGAGCCAACACCAATAATCTCATAACCGTCAATGTTTTCGGAGGTTTGAGCGCCTAAAATAGCACATACTTTAGTGGTGCCGACATCAAGAGCTAATGAATAGTCTTTTTCGTTCATGATGAGATTCCTTTCTCACTATATCACTCAGACATAGAAACAGAGTCATTCTGCCAGGCGCATACTGCACCTTATTATTTAATCCTAGATTGTGTCAGAGAACTTGACAACAATTTTTTTAGAATTTGTAAGATTTATTACGGCGGGTATTGTGTTCTTCTTTTTCATGTATTCAATGACCTTCGCAAGCTTTTCAACCTTCTGATTCCAGAAGTCACTGCCTAGAAATGCAGAGGATGGTCTTCTATTAATGGAAAAGATCATTGTAAGCTTTTTATCATCATCAAGAATAATTTCAGAAAGACTATCTTTAAAAGAGTGGTCAAAGGTCAGGGCCAAATGAGTCATTTGTTTTTGAGTGTCGGTGTCAATTAGACCCACCGGAAAGGCCAAGCTAGGAAGCTTCTTTTTAAGCTTCTTTTCAGATCGTAGTAAGACTTCGTAAGTTGGGTCCACAAACTCCCCACTATCAACAAGAATGGCCGTATAGAACTCCTCACCATTTTCCTTGTAAATTTGGGCCTTCATAACCGGCTTAGGACAATCAAAATTAAATCGTATTAATTTTAGGCCAGGGTCATAAGAGATTTTGTAAGAGGATAGAAAGTGTTTTTCATCCAACTTTTTGTCTAAAATGAGTTTTTTGACCGAGGCAAGAGAGCTTGTTTCTTCAAACTTTCTCATTAAAGTAAGCGTTAATTTCCCTGCTACCTTCGATGGGCATGCTCCGAAATAGGTCTTGTACTGAACATCACTTAGTAGTTTTCTAGGTGGTTGTTTTGCAAGAGAAGCAATAGACAATAGGGCGCAAATTAACGCGATGTTAAACTTCATATTAAAATTTTAATAAATTTTAGCTTCTAATTCAAATTTTATTCCCGAATGCAGCAACAATTCTTCCTTTAAAAGCTCAATGAGGGCCTTAAAGTCATCAAATTTGGCATTGCCCTTATTTTCAAGAAAGTTGCAATGCTTGTCACTGACTTCGATTCCATCAAATTTTAACTGATTAAGCTTTAATTTATCTATGAATAGGCCTGCTTTATGTGAATCATCGAAATTCTTCCACACACAACCACAGTTAAAACTCGACAAAGGCTGAGTTCTCTTACGATAGGCCATGTATTCCTTGATAACCTTACTAATTTCAGGATCCACTCCCTTATGAACAAGTGAAGCGGCTACAATGACTTCCCCCTCATTAACAAAGTGATTCTTCCTATAGGAAAAAGACTTTTGTGTGATCTTTTCAGTTCTCAACTCTCCATCAGGCTTCAAAATCACAACGGATTCTACAATCTCACAAATCTCTCCAAGAGCGGTTCCTGCATTCATGTAGATAGCACCACCCAGACTTGCAGGTATACCCGTTATAACTTCCCATCCTTTTAAACCAAATTTTTGTGCATGTGCCTGAAGCACATTCAATGGGGTAGAAGCAGGCAAATGGTAGCTACTTTTAACTGATTTAAATATACTTCTATCCAAATCAAATTTAAGCTTAATAAAGAGGGTATTTTTAGTAGAAGACAGTACTTGATTAGCACCCCAGCCAAGTAGGTGATACCTAATCCCTTTATCTAAAGTGAAAGCAATTACTTTTTTTAAACTTTCTATTGAAGAGACGACCGCAAGATCCCCAAAAACTTTAAGTCTTATGGTAGTGAACCGAGATAAGTCAGTATTTTTCAAATATTCCACATTTGAAATATTCAAAAGCTCATCACAACTCATAGAAGTTCTCTAATTTGGCGTCCTATTGATCCAGCTCCCAAAGTTAAGTAGAGCCTTTTACCATTATTAGAATTGCTATAAAAATCTTCTTTCATAGTTTTCAAATCTTCAACGTAATGCGCGTTTCCGCCAGATTCATTAATCTTTTTCACCATAACTTCCGAATCTATATAGGAAATTGGCTCTTCTCCCGCTGCAAATATTGGCAGAATGTGTACATTAAAGTCCCTAGTCAACACTTCCACAAACTCTTCCCAGTGAGTTTTACTTCTAGTGTATCGGTGGGGTTGGAAAATAACATTTAACTCCCAACCTTCATATCGACTCTCTATTGCGTTTAATGTAGCCGCTATTTCTGTTGGGTGATGGCCATAGTCATCTATCACCATCAAATTCTCTTCGTTTTTTAAAATTTCAAGTCTTCTTCCAACTCCTTCAAATCCTTCAATAGAGTCAGCGATGTCCTTAAAACTTGCACCTAGTTTATGGGCAACAATAATAGCTCCCATTGCATTAAGGGCGTTATGCTCCCCGTGCATTCTTATTCTAAATGTTGCGTTTTCACCTTCGTTCTTTAGCTTGAAGCTTAAAAACTCCCCTTCTTTTTTAAGATCACTTGCACAATAATCTAGCTTTTCAACTGCAAGTTCTTTTCCTTCAATGCCAAAAGTAACAAACGGTCGCTTGAAACTGCCAATGCTTTCACCCAGTTTTTTGTCATGACCATTAATTATTAGGTGCCCGTAAAATGGAATCTTATTGGCAAAGTCTACAAAGGCCTGAACCAGAGTTTCTTCATTTTTATAAAAGTCCATGTGGTCATTATCTATATTTGTAATGACTGAGATTATTGGGTTTAAGTGCATGAATGAACCATCAGACTCATCCGCTTCAGCAACCAAAAACTCGCCTTCACCCATTCCAGCATTACTGCCAAGATTTTTAACAACTCCACCTACAATATAGGTCGGTCTATAGTTAAGGTTACTTAAAATTGTTGCCAAAAAGCTTGTTGTTGTGGTTTTTCCATGTGAACCAGCGACTGCAATTCCAAACTTTAAACGCATAAGTTCAGCCAACATTTCGGCTCTTTTTATAATCGGTATATTTTTTTCTTTGGCCGCAACAACTTCTGGATTACTTGAGGTTACTGCGGATGAATAGATAACAATATCGGCGTCTTTAACATTTTCTTTTCTGTGTCCGTCAAATACCTTCGCCCCCAGAGTCTCCAGTCTATTAACAACATTAGACTTGCTTAAGTCAGAACCTGAAACCTTATAGCCTAAATTTACTAAAACTTCGGCAATACCACTCATGCCGATTCCACCGATCCCAATAAAATGTAGTTGAAGTTTTTTATTTATTCCGTACATCACTAATCACTTTTTCGTATATTAATTTACTCGCATCGACATTAGCGCATTCTTTAAATGGGGAAAATAAATTCTTTTCCAATATTTCCTTGATTGCACTTTCGATGTCTTTCACAATTGTTTCAGTACTTTGTTTATGATCTATAACATTAACATAAAAACACTCTTCATTTGCTAGCTCAGTCGCATTATGAGTTTGATGATCATCAGTGGCAAATGGGTAGGGAACAATGATGCTTGGTCTTTTTGCCACTCGAAGCTCAGAAATTGTTGAAGCACCCGCCCTGCATACAATAATGTTTGCCCAACCATATAATTCATCCATATTGTTCAAGTACTCGTGTTGTTCATATCGAACAGAGTCAGAAACACAAAGTTCCTTTAGGTTGTTTTTTCCAACTTGATGAATGATATGCAACTTTTTGTTCCAATGCTTTTGAACTAAATAGAAAAAGGCGTCATTAATTTGCTTTGCTCCAAGACTTCCTCCAAACACCAATATTTTTAGCTCTTCCTCCAACGCATTAGTTGTATACTGAATTGAACTTCTCACTGGATTTCCAGAAACAACTAGTTTGCTATCTTTTTTAATACCTTTTGTATTTTCAAAATTTACAAAAACTTTATCTGAGATCTTGGAAAGTAACTTGTTGGTTAGGCCAGCAACTGCATTTTGTTCAACGATGTAACACTTAACCCCCAAAAGTTTTGCAGCGACCATAGTTGGACCACAAACATAGCCTCCCGCACCCAAAACACAGAGGGGGCGAGCTTTCAACATTGAAAGAAGCACCCCCAAGAATACTACAAAGTTTAAAATTAGATTGTAGAAAATTCTCAGTGGGTTCTTAGAACGAAGAGGTCTAGATTTAAGATGAAATACTTTGGAAGCACAACCCTTAAAAAGTTGATAATCTAAATAACGAGTTCCAGTAAAGTAAACAGGATTAAAATCATTCTTTTTAAAATATTCACCCAAACTTAGGGCTGCATTTATGTGTCCTCCAGTTCCCCCGGCGGCAATTGCGACAATCTTACTCATATGATCCAGTGTAAATGTTTGAGTTTGTACGAACTTTAGGGGAGACTTGTGAGTCATCCTCTTCAATTTGTGACTTAGGGTTTAAAGCGGAGAATATGAAACCAACAGCGATCAAATTAGCTATTAAAGACGATCCGCCGTAAGATATAAAAGGTAGATTTAGGCCTTTCGTTGGTAGAAGCCCCAAGACCACTCCCATATTTAAAAAGGCCTGAAGACTAATGCAGAAAGTAAAACAAGCAATTAATTGCTGATTAACCTTGCTTTGAACAGCCAATGCTAACCTAAATCCTAAATATATAAATGCAGCAAATAAACAAATTACCACCAAAAGCCCTAGAAAGCCTAATTCTTCACCTAGCACACTCAAGATGAAATCGTTGTAGGCCTCAGGTAAGTAAAATAATTTCTCTGTACTATTTCCAATTCCCTGTCCAAAGAAGTGACCATTTGCAAATGCCAAATATGATTGAATTATTTGAAACCCGCTATTCTGTGGGTCCGCCCAGGGATCTAGAAATGTTAACAGCCTTTTAACCCTATAAGGTGCTGAGACTAAAATTAGACCGATTCCGACAACGCCTACAGCTCCAATTGAATAAAAGTACTTTCTTGGGAAGTCGCTTAGAAAGCACGCAAAAGCAATCATTACCGAACAAATTGTAAAAGTTCCGAAATCGGGTTGTGCTATTAAAATTCCCAGAGGGACAATAAAAGCCAAGCTTTTTTTGGCTCGCTCCTCGATTGAATATTTATTAAACCTTTGAAAGTAATACACGGCCGTAAATAAGAGTGTGTATTTTACGAATTCGCCAGGCTGAATGCTCACGCCAGCGATAGAGAGCCACCTTTGCGAACCTTTAATATTGATTCCCAATGGAGAAAAAGTCAGTGCCAGTAAAAATGTGGCAATCCAGTTAAATTTATAAATGTGCTTATACCAAAATGCCAATTTGGTTTTACTAACGACAAACGCAAATGCCGATCCAATAATTAGGAATGCAAGCTGTTTAAAAAGAAAATGGGTTGAAGAACCTATAACTTCTTTGGCGTAGATATAACTTGAAGAATACACCATTATAATCCCAATGATCAGGATTAAAGAGATGTCTAAAAGTAAGTATTTTTTTAATTTGGTAACCATATGCTGTTAACACCTTGTAGTGATTTTAACAGCATATGGCATTTATCATCAATAAACAATTAAAGTTGGAAAATGAGCTTTTTAAAGTAGCTACCCTTCTCTTCATAATCTCTAAAGATGTCTGTAGCTTCATTCCCTGGACATAGAATCACAGTATCTCCAGTTCTAGACTTTTGATACGCCAGAAGAATTGATTCATCAAAAGACCCCACTAAGAATGTTTGTGTAGCATCACCTATCAGACGGTTCATATTTTCTTTACATTCGCCAACCAAAACCATGAGCCTTACTTTTTCACGAATAATATCTTCATAGCCTTCATAATTCTGCTCAGTATCCCTACCGCCTGCAATAAGGATTATTGGTGGCTTCAAGTTCTTAAGTGTCTCAGTAAGCTCATCCATATTCTCAGACTTCGCGTCATTATAAAATTTAACGCCGTTCTTTTCCATTACAAATTCCATTCGGTGTGGAATTCCTGGAAATTTTTCAATGCAAGTTTGAATAGAAGTGTCTGATACCTTCAATGCCTTACAAGCTGTTATGGCCGCAAGTAGGTTTTCCCGGTTGTTTTGACCAACTATTCTCATCTGACTCACACGGAATTCTGAATGGTAATGAATATTTGAATGTATTCTCTTATCATGAAAGTGAGTTCCCTGAATTTCAGAAAGCACGCCCATTTTTACAAAGGACTTTCTAGAGTACCAAAAAGTCTGTGCCTGAGAGTTTCTTAACATTGAGTTACTTGATAGTTTGTCGAAGTTAACAATTAAAAAGTTCTCATGGTTCAGATTTTTTAAAACCTTAAGTGAGTTCTCTATATACTCCCCAGCAGTTTTAAATCTACCTTCAATAACTCTTTCTTCAATATTTGGATACACGGCCAGAACTGGGTGAAAGTTATCCATTGATTGTAGCTGGTATGGAGAAACTTCAACCACCACATAGTCGATCTCATCTTTGTTAGGTAGCATCAAAAAATTACAAAATGGTTCGCTATTGGTACCACCAACAAAAACATTCTTTTTGTCCAACTTCAAAGCAAAACCAATCATATGTGCAACTGTAGACCGACCTTTGCTTCCGCAAACGGCTATGACAGGCTTTTCACAGTTTTCATAAGCAAAGGCAAACTCACCGAAAACTTCCGCTCCATGCTCTTTTGCCTTTGTAAGTTGAGGCAGATTTGGATCAACAGAAGAGGAGTAAACAACAACGTCAGCCTCAATAAAGTCTTCATCCTTATGTTCACCTAGTGTCATAAGTGGAGTTGGATTAATCTTTTTAAGTCTTTTTACTTGCTTGTTAAGATCGAAGATCGGCTTAATATCCGTGACCTTTATCTGACATTCATGTTGGTTAAAAAGGTTAATAAGAGCGAAGCCAGTTTTTCCCAGGCCAACTATCAGTACTTTTTTGCCACGATATTTTTCCATTTCTACTCCTTATTATCTTAACTTCAATGTGGCTATTGCCAGGATTGAAAGAACAACACTCACAATCCAAAATCGAACAATAACCTTTGGTTCCGGCCAGCCTTTCAATTCAAAGTGA
This sequence comes from uncultured Bacteriovoracaceae bacterium, assembly GCA_950070535.1. GTDB lineage: Bacteria > Bdellovibrionota > Bacteriovoracia > Bacteriovoracales > Bacteriovoracaceae > UBA845. The sequence goes on from CATMLK010000001.1 coordinate 69,861, forward strand.
TGGTGTATAGGTGCCATTTTAAAAATTCTTTTCTTTCGTAACTTGTAAGAACCAACCTGTAGGATTACGGACAAAGCTTCCATCACAAAAACCCCTCCAATAACTACAAATAAAATCTCATTCTTTGTAAGTACCGCTATAGTTCCTAACAGTCCTCCCAATGAGAGTGATCCTACATCTCCCATGAAAACTTGAGCAGGGTAGGAGTTATACCATAAAAAACCAACAGTAGCTCCAACCACGGCCGCGGACAATACTACCAGTTCTCCAACGTTTTCAATATAAGGAATGTATAAATACTTTGAGATTTCAACGTGCCCTGCGACATAAGCAAGAATACCAAGAGTGGAAGCACTAGTGATAATTGGACCAGCAACCAGTCCATCAAGCCCATCAGTCAAGTTAACCGCATTTGATGAGCCCACTATTACAATACTTGCAAATAAAACATACAACCAACTCAAGTCCAGTAATGGCTCCTTTAGAAAGGGAATATGCAGACTAGTGTCCACCACACCTAGATCCACCATAAAGTAACCAGCAATCAACGCTGTGATAAACTGCCAGGCAAGTTTGCCTTTTGCTGAAACACCATCTGAATTCTTCTTAATGATTTTCAAATAGTCATCCAACCATCCTAGTAAAAAGTATGAAACCATGACTAGTAGGGCAATGTTAAAGGGAGGCGAGCTAAAATTTCCTACAAGTGCAACAGAAGCGAGAACACTACCAATTATAAAAACTCCACCTAATGTGGGTGTACCCGCTTTTTTCAAATGACTCTGTGGTCCATCTTCCCTTATAGATTGTCCAAATTGCTTAAGCTTCATATACGCAATGAACCGCTTTCCCCATATAATGGATGCAAGGGCTGCTACAACAAACGCTAAAAAAGAGCGAAAAGTTATGTATTGAAATACATTAAAAAGTGAATATTCCTGAGATAGGGGATATAACCAATGGTAAAACACTGAGATTTCCTAATTTTTAGTTCAAACTTAATTTATATCCAACAATGACTCAAGTTGTAAAGACCGACTGCCTTTAATAAATACGCGCTTATATTTAGAGAGCTGCTGCTCAAAACTATTAGTGATGTCTTTTACTGAATTTATCTCAGTTCCTCTTCCTCCAAAGCCGCTATTAAATGCCTTTGAGTGTTTTCCAATAAAGATGGCATTTAGAAAGCCCTCCGCCTTGCAAAATAGGCCTAATTCATTATGATACATTGACGCACCATCCCCTAACTCATTCATATCACCAAGAACCAAAAGGGTTTCTTCGAGTTTAATATTCTTGGAAATGGTATCGTTTTTAAAACCTATTATTGCTGCACGCATTGAAGAAGGGTTTGCATTGTAAGCATCTAGAAAAATATCCGCCTGAGCATATTTAATCCATTGGGACCTGTTGGTAGTAGGAACAAAATGTTTGGCCGCATTAATCAGGTCTGCTGATTTGTGTGTAGTTAAAATTTTTGCAACGCCAAAGGATAGTGCAAGATTTAAAAAATTGTGCTCTCCAGTTATATTGCTATTTTCGATTTTAAATTCTTCACCATTTATTACCACTTTCGCACCGTTGAAGCTTCGTTCAATGCATAAATCACCTGAAGATTCACCGTAGTTTACGACAAAAGTATCATTTGGCAGAGTTCCTAAGAACTCATCATCCTCATTTTTAAAGAAAATCTTTGATTCGTCCTTGCTATTTTTTAAGGCGGTATATAGATAACCTTCTTCCTTAAAAACGTTTCTCCTATTATCGAAAAACTCCAAGTGAGTGTCCCCAATATTTGTCGTTATCCCAACATTTGGTTGTGAAATATCACATAGAAGCCTAATCTCTCCCGGATGGTTACTTCCCAGTTCCAATATACAAAATTTTTCGCCAGGCCTTATTTGCAATAAACTAAGGGGTACACCGATATGGTTATTGTTGTTTTTTTGAGTACACACAACTCTTGGCTCAACTGACTTTAAGATGTGGTACAGCATCTCTTTCGTTGTAGTTTTTCCATTGGAACCTGAGATCGCTATCAGCTTTCCACCTTGCCCCGTAAACTTATCAGCAATGGCCCTAGCGATGCCTTGTAAAAATCTAACACTGTCTTTAACTCCAAGAAACATAGAATCGTTAGAGCTTCCTGTTATAAGCACTTCATTTTCATCATTATAGTTATATATAATTAGAGGCGAGTCTTTTAAATCCGACAAAAAGCGCATTGGACGAAAGTTTTCCCCATCAATTCCCAAGAAGGATTCACCTGGACCAATGCTTCTTGTATCCGTTGACAAGGACACCACCTCGTCTCCTGAACATGGTAGTTCTCCGTGAATTTTCTCGATTCCATCAAGTTTTAGGATTTCGTTATAAGTAATCATTTGCGCCCTATTATTTTCCTTAATGTTTTTTCATCGCTAAAAGGTTTTTTAACACCTTTAATATCAATATACGGTTCATGACCTTTCCCGGCTATAATGACAACACTCTCATCAAAGTTTCTAACAGCAAACTCTATGGCCTCTTTCCTGTCACAGATCTTTTTAACACTTCCACTCACTCCCAAAGCGATATCTTCAATAATTGCTTTTGGATCTTCAAACCTTGGATTGTCGCTTGTTAGCACAACATAGTCGCAGATTGATGAAGCTGCTGCTCCCATCAATGATCTTTTTGATGAATCCCTGTTTCCACCACAACCAAAGACACATATCAATTTTTTGTCTTTAAAAGCTCTTCTCGTCTCCTTGCACACATTTTCCAATGCGTCAGGTGTGTGTGCAAAGTCTATGATATAAACATTACTGCCATTAATTATTGTATTAAATCTGCCAGGGGGAGGCGAGAGGATTTCAAGGTCTAGTCCATCTATGTTAAGGCCACACTCAGTTACACATCCAAGTGCTACTTCCAAGTTGACTTGGTTAAATTCACTCATAAAAAATGGGGACTTAGGTATCGTAGAACTTTTAAAGCTCAACGCATCCTTACCTAATTTCTTTTGAAGTTCCATACTTTTTGAAGAAATCACAAACTTTGTTTTGGCATAATTTAAGAGCGATCTTTTAGCTTCATAGTACTCTTCCATATTCTTGTGATAATCCAAATGATCCTGGGAGAAGCTTGTCCAACCAATTGAATCAAAAGAGAGCTCACCCAATCGTCCTTGATCAAGGGCATGACTGCTTGCCTCAAGGGCACACACATCAAATTGATCTCTTAGGTTGAAGATAGTCTTTCGCAGATCAATATAATCAGGAGAGGTCAATGAAAAGTTCGCAACTTCATCACCATTGATCCTTGCACCTAAGGTACCTATGGTTAAGCAGTTTAATTTAAGTTGATTTAAAAGTTGGGAGATAATATCTACAGTCGTTGTTTTGCCATTTGTACCAGTAACTCCAATAAACTTTTTACTTGGCAAAGGGTATAGCTCATTTAAAAGTTTTGATTTGAGGGATTTTAAATCAGCATCACTTAAAGCATAACCATCTTTGATATTAAAATCTGTTTCAGAGTTATAAATTAAGATGCCATAGGAAGAATCTGAAATTCTTTTTTTCATTAGATCAATAGAATTTTGACTTCTATCCTTTAGATAATAGAAAAGAATATCAGACTTGGAGGCCGTTTGTGCCTTCCACTCGATATTTTTTAATTTCGGAAGATCATTTTCATTAATTCCAAAAGCTTTTAGAATTTCAACAATTTTATTGTTCATAAGTAGGCGCCTGAAACTTTAAGCGCACGACAGTACCACTTGATGCTTTGGAACCTGCTTCAGGATATTGCTCACTAACAATTCCAAAACCTTTTTGTGAATACTTTATACCAAGAGTGTCCAAAATATTTTGTGCACTTGATTTATCAAGTCCAATAAGGTTTGGAACAGTCCCTTTGCGTAGACTTCTACGGGAGCTATACTTGGCACTTAAGTGATCAATGTTTCTTGAGCTTCCCTTCTTAGTTCTGGCGATCTGATTATACTCTTTACGCTTAAATAATATGTTTTTAACGATTTTTCTAAATATTGGCGCAGCAACCGTGTTGCCGTAGTAACCTTTTTTTGGATCATCAACGTATACAAAAACTACAAATCTTCGATCCACATTGACTGGGTAGCCTATGAACCCTGAAACATAGCCTTTGTAGCCCCCTCCGCCATCAACTCTTTGAGCAGTGCTTGTTTTACCTGCAATTTCAAAGTGCCTAACAATTGCTTTTGAACCAGTTCCATCATGCACGGCCTTAATCAACATACTTGAAAGCTTCTCAGCGGTTTCCTTGCTCAAAATTCTAGTCTTTTTAACTGATTCTTCATCTAGAACTTTTAATAACGTTGGCTTCACATAGCTGCCACCATTTGCAATTGCGGCATAGCCTGCGAGCATCTGCAAACCAGTTGAAGCAACGCCTTGTCCAAAACTTATATTACTCAGTCTAATTGGAGAGACATTCTTTTGATCATCTAAGATTCCACGAGACTCACCAGGTAGTTCAATACCGGTCTTTTTTCCAATTTTAAACTCTTCAAGAGTTTTCTTTAAAGTTGGATATGTAATATCAAAAGCAATCTTGGTGGTTCCAATATTTGAACTATATCTCAAGATATCTTCCACAGATAACCATTCGTATGCATGGTTGCTGTCACTTTCGGAAATTATATGTTTTCCAACTCTAAATTTACCGCGTTCGCAAAAGTAGTTAGTGTCGTCTTTAATAATGTTGTTTTTTAAACCAGAGGCTATAGTAAAAGTTTTAAAAATGGAGCCAGGTTCAAAAGGGTCAGTTACAAAGCTAAGTTTGATATTATTTTTATCTTTCCTTCTAACATTATTTGGGTCGTAAGTTGGGTAGTTAGCCATTGCCCAGATTTCCCCTGTATGGGCATCCATCACTGCAGCTCCGCCCATTTTAGCTTCATGTTTAATAACGCCGTCTTTTAAAAACTCTTCAAGAGATGCCTGAATATCTTTATCGATTGAAAGGGTAATATCATGTGCTTTGCTCTCTACAATAGCACTTTTTAATTTCACAGGTCGCCCTTTTGCGTCCTTAAAGTACTTATGAATCTGCGCCTCACCTTTAAGCTTGTCATTAAAGTTGTATTCTATACCCGCCAACCCTTCATTATCCATTCCCACAAATCCAAGGGTTTGTGCCAACAGCTCATTATTTGGGTAAAGTCTTGATGGTTGGGCCTCTATAAATACTTCTTTAAGCTCTTTTAACTCCTTGGCCTCTTTATCCTTAATCTCAACTTTTCGAGCGATCCAAGTAAATTTTCCCCTCTTTTTAATACTTCTCAAAAGTTTTCCAGTGTCTAATTCAGGAAGAACTTCTTTTACTTTTCTTAGCTCTTTTTTAATGAGCTTAAGATCCTTACCAAAGGTAAAAAGATTATACTTTTGGACATTTATCGCTAAAGGGGACCCATTCCTATCAAGGATATGGCCTCTTCGGGGGTAAATTTTAACTTCTCTTGCAATTTGACTGTGCGAGTAGGCCAGTAGTTTGTCACGATTTAAAACTTGAACGTAAAAACCCTTCACAACAACCGTTGCAAAAAGAAATAGCATTAAGAAAAATGTGAACGTAACTCTGGTCTTCATTTATGGAATTATAATTATATGCTTTTCATCAGGTTCTTTAAGATTGAATCGTTTGGCAAAACCTTTTAGGTTCTTAACAGAAAGTAATCTTGCTTTGTCCGCTTTCAATTCTTTGTTTTCAATTTGTTTAATTTTTAAAGTTTTGGCAACTTCATTAAATTTATAATCTTGTTCAATTCCCTTCATTCTTATTAATACGAAAAGTATACCCATTACTGAGAATACAAAAATGAACGGTAGTGTTTGGGAAGTGAAGATATATTTGCTAAAAAACAGTTTAATTTCGCTTTCTTCGCGCTTGCTTGTCTTTCTTCTTTTTCGTGCTGCCAAATTCAACCCCTCCTGGATCTAGTTTTTTTATAGCCCTTAACTTTGCACTTCTGGAGCGAGGATTTTCTTCCAATTCAAGCTCTGAAGGTGTTAATGGTCGCTTTGTTAATATTTTAGCAGCATTTTTATCAGTTTGGAAAATTTCTTTAAACGTCCTCTTAACAATTCTGTCCTCCAGCGAGTGAAAACTAATGACGATTAAAACTCCACCAGGTTCTAGTAATTCGTACAATTTTGGTAAAGTATCTGAAAGCACGTTCAGCTCACGATTTACATAAATTCTTAAGGCCTGGAAGGTGCGAGTCGCTGGGTGTGGTCGTTTATGCCTTAGGTTTGGTGGGTAAGCATGGAAACATATATTTTCAAGTTCCTTCGTACTTTTTATTGGGGCTTCTGCACGTGTCTCGACCACTTTTCTTGCAATTCTGCGTGAGAGCCTTTCCTCACCATATTCATAAATGATATTGGCAATGTCCTCTTCAGAGTATGTGTTAAGAATATCTGCGGCGGTTGGAATCGAATTGTCGCTATTATTCATTCTCATATCCAAAGGGGCATCTTCACGAAAAGAAAATCCTCTTTCAAATGAATCAAAGTGGTGTGAAGAAACTCCCAAGTCCATCATAGCTCCCTTAAGCAGAGTACCTGAATTATTTTCGTTCCACCAATTAGGAAAGTTTGAAAAGTTTGTGTGAATTAGACTAACTCGCCCTTCAAGGCCCGCATCTTTAATTAGTCTTTGACCATTTTCAAAGGCCTCTGGGTCTTGATCAACAGAAAACACCTTTGTGCCTGAGAATTGCTTTGCCAGTGCCAATGTATGGCCACCAGCTCCAAATGTCATATCGGCCAATGGTGAGCTTGATTTAGGATCAAGCTCCTCATTAAATATTCTCAGGCAGTCCGTCAACATGACTGAATAGTGTGCAGAGTAAGATTGGCCCATTAGCTTTGTAGAACCTTGATAATTTCATTATTTTTTTCATCAATAGTGTCAGGCTTTGTGACAACTGCGAATGCATTCTCTTTCTCAAAACTAAATGAGTTTTTCGAAAGCTCTGGCACTAAAAGCTTAATTAGCTTTTGAGCACTCTGGTTATTTTCTTCCATGACCTTCATAATCTCTTCAACAGTGCAATGCTCTTCCTTCCAACAGTCATAGTCTGTCACCATTGCAACTGTTGCGTAGGCCATTCCTGCTTCCTTAGCAAGATAAGATTCAGGGACATTGGTCATTCCAATAACATCTGCACCAAACGATCTGTAAAGCTCACTTTCCGCTCTCGAGGAAAACTGTGGTCCTTCAATGCATATATAAGTACCAGTAGTTGAATGTTTAATGTCTGTTTTACTTAAGACCTTTGCGATTCTTTCTCGAAGGGCTTTGTTGACAGGGTAGGCACAAGAGACATGCCCAACTACGCCATTTTCAAAAAATGTTCTTTTACGTAGACCCTTAGTCCAGTCAATAAATTGGTCAACTAAAACAAAGTTAGTTGGCGGATGTTCTTCTTTTAGAGAGCCCACAGCAGATACACTAATTAAAACTTCTACGCCTAAGCTTTTCAGTGCATATATATTGGCCCTATAATTTAAATCCGATGGTGAAATTGAATGAGTTTTCCCATGCCGCGGCAAAAAGTAAAACTCATCACCGTCAAGCGAGAGCCTCAAAACCTGATCACTGGGTCTTCCAAATGGGGTGTCCACAGAAATCTCTTCCAAAACCTTTACACCATCTAGCTTGTAAAGCCCAGAGCCACCAATAAAGCCAAATTTTTTATTCATTACGCGTTTAAGTCCCTTGCGATATTTACTTGTTTCCCCAAAGACTTAGACTGTTTTGCTTGGAAGTTGCTAGACTCTTCTCTTTCTGCTTCGTCTTTGCACGCAATGCAAAGCTCTGCAGTGGGCCTTGCTTTAAGACGTTCAAAACGAATATCCTCTCCACATTCCTCACATTCTCCATATTCGCCATTTTCTATTTTTTCCAAAGCATGAAGAAGCTTTTTTGCATAAAACATGTCTCGGTTTCTGAACCTAAGCATTTGGCTTCTTTCATACTCTGCTGAAGCTTGATCAACATCATCCATTCTGTCTTCGCTAGCAAGTTGGAATTTTTCCTCATCAACTTGAAAGCTATTTAAAAGTCTCTCTCTCTCCGCTTGAATGTGATCTTTAAGGAACGCGATTTGTTTTTTAGATAGTGACATTTTAATCTCCTTAATCTTCCAACCCACCTTTAATGTTTAGAAGAACAAGTTTGCTAATCATTTTTAAAGTATCAAACACACCTTCTCCCTTTAAGGCACATGCCTCAAAAGTTGGTACATCCAATGTATTCAATTTTTGTTGCATGTCATGGGTCGAAGCAATATTTGGAAGGTCCCTTTTGTTCCACTGCATCACAATTGGAAGTTTTGCCAAATCATGGCCTTGCTCTGCTAGGTTCTTTTTAAGTCCTTCTAAACTCTCAATATTTGACTCCATTCTCTCTACTTGACTATCAGCTACAAAAACGATGCCATCTACACCTCTAAGGATTAACTTTCTGCTGGCCTCGTAAAAAACTTGACCAGGAACAGTGTATAAATGAAATCTAGTCTTAAAACCGCGGATTTGACCCAAGTCCAATGGAAGAAAATCGAAGAATAGAGTTCTTTCGTTCTCTGTATTTAGTGTCACCATTTGGCCTTTTGCCTTAGCCGAGACCTTTTGATAAACATGCTGGATATTAGTTGTTTTACCACCAAGACCTGGCCCATAGTAGACAATTTTGCAGTTAATTTCTTTGGTATGATAATTTACAAAAGACATTTTTAATTCCCTGTGAATCCAAACAACTGATCCATTTCTTTATCAGTGATGTTTTCAAATAAAAAACCTGTTCTAGTAGTTTGAGATGGAAAGCTTGTGCTTACACTTTCGTCCCTAATAAACGTTTCAAGAAGGAAGGCTATGTTTCTCATATTTTGTTTAAGTTTTGCTGGATTGATTTGGTCTTTAAAGATGCAGCACAAGTAGCAGCTGACCGAATTAAGTTGAGTTGGAACCAGATATATTCCTTCCGAACTTGTATCAAATGCAAGCCTATAGTGTTTTTCTGGTACATCTTTATTAACAAGAGAATTTAAAGATTGTGCTGCCTGCCAAATTCCGCTGGCAAGAGCGCCTATATTGGCGGATTCCATCGAGTTCAAAGAGTTAGCAAAAAGAACGGTTCCATCATTTCTAACAAGAGCCACTCTATTTGAGATCATATTAAATTCATTCTCAATGAAAAACTCTTTTACAAGCGTAGTTAAATTCATAGCTGCTTTCTATTCTCCAAAGCCTTGGATATGGTAAGGGAGTCTAAGTACTCCAGACTTCCGCCCATTGGTATTCCAAAACCAATTCTTTCGACATTTATACCTTTTAAACTCTGCTTTATAAAGGAGCAAGTGGCATCACCTTCAACTGAAGGGTTGACTGCCAGTATCACCGTCTTAGTTTCAAGGCTTTCAACACGCTGCGCGAGTTCTTTCAGTCTCAATTGCTCGGGGCCAATTCCTAAGAGCGGGTTTAAAACACCACCCAGGATGTGATAAACACCTTTAAATTGATTACTTTTTTCGATTGCTAAAAGATCTGAGATATTTTCAACGACACAAATGACGCCATTTTCTTTTCTTTCATCAGATGAACAAACTGAACAATATTGATCGTCAGAAAAAACACCGCAGCCATCACAATAGCCTATACTTTGAAGGGCACTCACAGACTTTGCAAAAAGTTCAAGATCTTCGACTTCCCAGTGAATCATGGACATTGCTTGTCTAAATGCTGTCTTCTCTCCAACACCAGGAAGTTTGGCAAAAGACTTAACAACGTCTTGTAGGGACTCAGGAAGCTTTACCATTAAAACATCCCCGGAATGTTAAGTCCTCCAGTTATCTTTGACATGGCCTTTGATACCATTTCCTGTGACTCGTTAACGGCCTGATTTATAGCGGTTTTAACCAACTCTTCAAGCATTTCTACGTCGTTTGGATCTACACATTCTTTATCAATGTTAATTTCTAGAAGTTCTTGTTTGCCATTTACTCTAACCTTAACCATACCGCCACCAGATGATGCTTCCACTTCTCTTGCTTCCAATTCTTTTTGAGCTGTTGCCATTTTTGATTGCATCTGTTGAGCTTGTTTCATAAGTTGGTTTATATTTGCCATATTTAATCTCCCAGTTAGTCGTCTTTATTTACAATTACTTTTGATAGTTCACCATTAAAAAGCTCCTGAGCTTCTTTAATAAACTTATTGCCTCTAATTTTAGCCTCTTTTTCGTCCTTAGATGCTTGAATTTTTCTTTCTTCGATTTCAACATTGCTATAAAGATTTTCTCTTTCTTTTGTTTCCTCATCGATTATTGAATAAACAACTCTAGGGCCACCTGCTTCTTCATTAACAAAAAACAAAGATAGCTCCCTATTAAGCTTTTTCATTTTTTCTGGTTCATTTAAAACATCAAAGAAAATTTTATCTTCTTCAGTAAAGGCTAAATTTATCTCTGTTGAATTTTCATTAACCTCTCCCAAAAGTCTTGCTCGCTCAAGATTTAAGGCAAGAGACCTGTTTGTGGCGATAAGATGCTTAAGAAAGTTTTGCCAAGTTTTAGGTCCAGAAAAAGAAGGTTTATCTGATGCACTTTCCTCAACGGCAGGAAGGTTTGTCTCACTACTGGAAGGTTTTTCAATAGGGGACTTGTCTAAAGATTCTGCCATTGATCTGGCTGCGGACTTTATATCAACGGGCGTTTCCTTATCAGTTTTAGGCTGTTCAGAAATTATCTCTACGTTTTCTTTGGGCTTTTCTACAGGTTTATTAACTTTTTTTTTTACCGTGCTCTGGGCTCCACCAATAATCTCATCACGCTTGCACACCTTCAAGAGAGAGAAGCGCAGAGCTCTTAAAGGATCTAAAGAGTCTAGAGACCATTCAAAGTCTTTTAACAGCACCTCATAGATCCACATTGTTTCGGCCGTGTCCAATTCAATTGAGTCGGTGAGAAGCTCAGAAAGGACATTCGAGTTATCAATGTTTTCAATAACCATAAATACTCTATCCAGAATTTGATTTGATAATTTACCCAATTCAACACTGTCGAGGGTAATTTCATCAAAAACTTTAAGAGCTTCAACAGAATTTTTAAAAACAATATTACTGACAAGATCTTTAATTGAATCTGCTCTCGCCAAGCCTAAGGACTGAAGAAGCGTTTGTTCACTGATAGTCTCTTGAGCACTCAAGCTTAAGGCCTGGTCCAACAATGAAAGAGTATCTCTCACCGAACCATTGCCTTGCCTTGCAAGAATCTTAATCGATGCCTCGCTTTCAAATTTTATATTCTCAAGCTCTGCTATTTTTTTTACATGATTGATTAATGTCTCTTCGCTAACGTGTTTAAAATCGAAGCGCTGACACCTGGATAAAACAGTACCCAATAATTTATGAGGGTCTGTGGTGGCAAAAATAAATATTACGTGCTCTGGCGGCTCTTCTAGTGTTTTCAAAAGTGCATTAAAAGCACTAGTTGAAAGCATGTGAACCTCGTCCACAACATATACTTTATACTTTCCACTTGTAGGCAAGTATTGAGTATTTTCAATAAGCTCTCTTACATTGTCGACACTATTGTTGGATGCTCCGTCAATTTCAACATAGTCCAAGGAGTTGCTTTGATCTATTGATTTACAAGAAGAACATTCAAGGCAGGGATTTCCCTTCTCATCTAAATTTTGGCAACGGATTGCTTTTGCAAAAATTCTTGCAATGGTTGTTTTACCCACACCTCTAGTTCCAGTGAACAGATAGGCGTGTGCCACCTTTTCTTTTAGAATTGAGTTTTGAAGAGTTCGGGCAATATGGTCCTGTCCAATCACCTCATTAAATGTTTTTGGCCGCCATTTTCTAGCTAAAACCTGATAACCCATAAATCCCCTCAATATACTTACCGCAAAGTATATAAGCCGCTGACCAATGTCAATAAGTGTAAGTTTAATTTAAAAGGTATGAATTGAGAAGCGGCAACGCCGGCGCAGCATAACAACGTGGTACCGTTGCTTCCTTCCGGACCTGGCGGAGTTTCCAGTGATATACTCGCCGACGTCACCGCCTAGAATCATAGGGCCAGCCATTTGCGTTGTCAACTGGACACATTAACTATATGAAAACAATTTAATAGGTCATTTGCACTAAACCACCTAGGGCTCCTGGCGCCATGATTGGTGTGAAAGAATAACTTTTATCTTTTAAGCTAATTTTATGACTCGCCACACCCCAAAAAATTCCAAGTCCAGTTCCAGCCACGGCATCACTTAACCAATGAGTATTTTCACTTACCCTCGCCAAAGCAATTGAACTTGCTACAAAGTAAGCGGGAATACCAACATCTAGCCCATAAGATAGGTGTAAAGAAGTTGCTGTTGCAAACGCACTTGATGCATGACCAGATGGAAATGATGATTTGAAAGGTAAAAAGTCATCTCTATTGCCAGGCCTTCCTCTCTGAAATAAATAGGCCAGAGTTACGTGAGATATCGATGTAAGAACAATTGCTCTTGAGTGTGCCAATCCCTCCCTTCTATCCCAAATTAATTGAGCTGCAGCAATACTTATTCCAAACATTCCGGATCCTATAACGCCAAGTTCCTTTGCTGTTTGATCACTAAACAAAAGATTCTCTTTTCTCTCATTATGTTCATACACATTCTTATCATAAGCGTTTGCCAATATGGTTAAACCTATAGTGGTCCCAAGAATAAGCTTTCCATCTGAATCCCAAGACTCATATATAGTTGGTTTTAGTTGATCATTCCATGCCCATGAAAAAGCATTATCTTCAGCACCCGCTGCCACCGTCATTAAGGCCATAATTACAAACAACTTCATTTTAGAACCCTCAATAATGAAAATAGTTTGCTTGCCAAGTATGCCAGCATCCCTCCAAACATCGCTCCGGCCAACACGTCAAAAGGAAAGTGCACCCCGATATATATTCGTGAGTAGGCATTAAGAAAGGCCATAACAAAAACGTAAGGAGACATTTTTGGAAAATATAAAGATATAAAGGTCGCCATACAAAAAGAATCGGCGGCATGACTTGATGGGAAGGAATAACCTCCATATCGCACACCGTGTGTTTGTAATTCGAAAGGAAGCTTCGCTGCATCCGGCCTAAGCCTTTGAAAGTACTCCTTCAAAAGCTCGCTATTTAAAAAATCGCAAAACATTGTTACGGCTACTGTTAGGACAAAAAGCGAAAGACCAATTACAACCCCTCTGCGCTTTATCATAAAAAATAAAATTAAAGGTGCGATTGCTAATTGAAAAAGAGGAGTTTTTTGAACATCTGTCCAATATGTAAAAAATGAATCCAAATAAGGAGCTGTCAATTCAACATTGATCAACTCCATAAGGGTATAGTCCAACTTTAACGCCAATTCCACTAAGACTCCTTTTAGACAGGATGTCAGTAGAGCGACAATCTAGGCAAATATCTAGCTTTGCAAAATATTGAACAAGAATCAAAGAAATTCTATCTACTTAACTGAAAGGGGAGCTGGCCATGTGCCCCCACTAGCTAGAAAGTAACTAGAACCTAAATCTTGCTTTAAGACTCAAAGAGTCAATTCTAATCGAGTCATATACTTTATCAAGATCATAACCAATTCTACGACCGACTGTTGGAAGGAACTCAAAGTTAAAGGCTTTAATATTAGCATATGCTTCAAATCTATAATATTTGGACTCAGAACCAATATCTTTACCGTCCTCTGTACTTGAGTCTAGTTCTTCAATACCTACAAGAACAGCATATATATTATCTTCATAGTTTAACTCATAAAATCCCGAAAGGGCTAAATAAGAGCCTGTTTCAAGCTTTTCAGAGACATCCTGATAATCGTATTCATAAGAAGGAATATAGTCTAGTTTTGTGCCAAAACCATTCAATACATAACCTAGTTCTAATGAGAAATGATCTCCCCCAGAGAAATTGTTGTCATCATTTGCTTCATTTGAAAGAAATAAGTTTCCCTGCCAATAAAAGCTTTTGTATTCACCATTTAGGTAAAATTTATGATCCGAAAAACCTGGCTCTCCAGTGTTCGTTGCAGAAATATAATTAAGCTCAGCGCCCACTGCAAAAAATTCACTAAGGCCATACTCCAGCAAAACTTGATTGTCTGTAATATAAAAGTCAGTGTTGTTCCCATTCTTGAAATCAAAGGCACTGTTGCTAAAACGTATGCCACCTTCAATAAAAATCTCTTTATCTTTGGCTCTGTTAAACTGTTCACTTGCATTCAAGCTATATGTGAACGCGACAACCAACAAAAAACAAGCATTCTTCAAACCAAACCCCTCTTTGAATATTAAAAATAGCCAATATTAACAGAAAGACTAAAAGAAAGAATAGGGTATTATGTTATTAAGATGGGAAAAAAGATGGCGGAGGACAAGGGATTCGAACCCTCGAAGGAGTTGCCCCCTTACACGCTTTCCAAGCGTGCGCCTTCGACCACTCGGCCAATCCTCCAAACCAGTAATTTTAATTAACACGGTGATCTAGGTAAGTAAATTCATTTTAAGGGAGGCAGGTTTCTTTTTTGCCTAAAATAATTAGAAAGCATTCTCGAAAGCTCAAAATGCTTGATTCCGCCAGTAATGGAAAATGTGTGATTGAGCCTTTTATCTTTTGCGAAATTATACCCCAGACTAATTGCTCCACCTTTTTTGTCGTAGGCGCCAAAATAGAGCTTTCCAAATCTTGCCTGTAGAATTGCACTCATACACATCGGGCACGGCTCAAGGGTTACAAAAAGAGAACAGTCTATCAGCCTCCATCCCTTTAGCTTTTTTCCGGCCTCTTTAATCGCCAATAATTCAGCATGGGCACAAGCGTCAGAATTTTGCTCTTTTAGATTGTGGGTGCTTGCCAAAACCTCCCCGTGAGGGCTTACTATGACACAGCCAATCGGAACCTCATCCTCATGATAGGCTTGCTTTGCTTCCATAATAGCAAGGTTCATATAGTGATTAACTTTATTTAGATCCATTTACTTTTAACTGGTCAAATTTTTTTCTGATCTTAACTTTTTTGTTTTGATTCCAAATCTTTTTCAGCTCATTAAATTCTATTTTGGAGTCCTCTTCAGTAAGGTTAAAAACGATACCATATCTTATTGGCCGTCCCTTAACATATTCTTTGCTGGTTTTAATCTTCGCTGGAACCAAGTAGACCTTGCCTTCATGTTCCACCTCTAAGTCAATTTTAGTATCTAAATCCAATGCTTCAAAGGACTCAACGCAAGCAGCATCTCTTCTTAGGTCTGTGACTCTGGACTCTATCATTTTATCGGAAAGCTTTATGAATGATTTCAAATCCCCCCTATACCTAAAGTCGTATTCCCACCATTGAACCCTTGGAAAAAAAATGGGTGAAGACATGATGTAGCAATTTATGAATAAGAACACACCAGCTAGAAAACCGAGATAAAGAATAAAGACTTGGTAATCAATAAAAGTGTATTTTAAAACAATTCTTGTGATATAAAGACCAAGAATTACACTAATGCCCCAAAAGGAATAGTTTCTTTGCTTCTGCGCTTTAAAGTAGAAGTTGAATGTCGCCAACAGGAAGAAAAACTCGAGCAAAAAGTTAAACTCTATAAAGCTTCTTTCGTGCGTTCTAACTACTAAACACAAAGATAAAGTTATAATAGTCAAAACATACTGCGATATCAGCGAGCTTTTATAATCTTCGTTCAGATCAATTTCGAATAGTTTCTTCATAAGTCCTATTATACATCTTTAACAACTCTTCAAAAGACAATAATGGTAATACATATAAAGGACCACCGTAGCCAACATCTATTCTAGTAGATCCTGGGAAGTTCTCATCGCTAACATAAGAGACTAAATCATTGGCACTCAGAGACTTTTCAAGGTTTAACAACTTAAATTGGCTTTCCCGACTACCTAAAGCCAAGGAGGGAACCAACTCATTAGTATAAAAAGATAACTTGGAAGCTATTTGGTAAGTGTCAGCTACTAGTTTTCCACCTTTTGCAGCAGAAACTATTAAGTCAGACTTTTCCTCCCAGTATTTTACTTCTGACACTCTATTTGGCAGGAAATCATATGTTTCCTTACTCATCAGGCCAAATCTAAAAACTATCAAAATTACCATAGGAATAGATATAAGAGTTGCATATAAATTCTTTTCGAGTCTTGAGTTAATTGAGAAGCATAAAAGGGGTATGAAGGCCGCAAATGCCGTCACGGTCCAATTCGCCTCTACTTTATTTCTAAATGATAAAAGGAATACAAAGGCCATGAATCCAATTGAGTTAAACATTAAAGTTTTATGTTCAGTGGCCTTGGTCTTTAATACTTTGTAAATTCCATAAATAAATGCAAGTAAACCACCCAGTGCGAGCTGACCACCTACAAAATCAATTATATTTGCAATATCAAAGTGCTTTTCAGACCTCTTATTTAGATGAAAATCGAAAGTAATGAATTCATTTTCATACTGCCATAGAACATGAGGCAGATACAAAAACACAACGAACCCAACAATTAACCAAAAGCTTCTTCTTGCAAGAATCTTTGGCATCGATAGAGTTGTAAGAATCACGACTACAAGAGCATGATATTTAGAATAGAACATGCAGGCTATAGTAAAGCCAAGAAGTAATACGTGCCAAAGTTTCTCATCCTTCTCATATTTTATGGTAAGCCACCAAAAAAGAGTTGAGAAAAACAGAAGTGGTGTGTCTGGGAGAGCTAAAAAACCACTACCAACAATAAGGGGCATGCTTAGAGCGGAAAGGGAAAATACAACAAAATTTTTTCGCCCTGCAAGGTCCCACAAAAGTGCTAGTGTCAATATCTGTAAAAGTGCAAAGGGTAACCGCAGAAAAAGCTCATTTTTACCAAATACGGTACCAAATCCAATCAACCAAGAGACCATTGGCGGATGATCATAATAACCCCAAGATGGAAAGATACTATAAACCCAGTAATAAGCTTCATCATGACTCAAGCTCATTTGTGCTGACTGAAGAAGATTTAAGATAAAGAGCATGCTAAGAAAGATTATAATAGGTAGATTCGGATGGATTCTTTTCATTGGTTTTATGTCACGAACTTTGGAAAATTATTATATAATGGGATTATATGAACCAGCATACTCATTTAGAAGAAAAAAATTCAATAACTTTTGAAGTTATTAGATATATAACTCTTTATTACTTTTCTGTGGCAGCTATTTTAACTTTAAGCCAAATTGGGCTTGAGTATTTTAAAATTAAATCTGACATTGAGAGCCAAATCAAGGAAATCGAAAGCAGCTTCTCCGAATCTTTAACCAATTCCCTTTGGGAGTTCAATGAAGTTCAAACAAAAGCAATTGTAGATGGAATAGCTAAATCCCCTGCTATAACTTACGTAACCGTCAAAGGAGTTAAAAATGAAACTATATATGGTGCCGGAAATGTTACAGAGGAGCCACAACCAATTTTAGACGCTGCATTTAATCCAAACCAAATATTTGTTTTTAAAAGAAGCCTTTCAAAGAATATTGGCAAAAACAATGAGGAGGAAATCGGGAAGCTTTATATCTATAGTGGAAACAGCG
Source organism: uncultured Bacteriovoracaceae bacterium (assembly GCA_950070535.1). Lineage (GTDB taxonomy): Bacteria > Bdellovibrionota > Bacteriovoracia > Bacteriovoracales > Bacteriovoracaceae > UBA845. The sequence continues at coordinate 87,489 of CATMLK010000001.1, forward strand.
TAATAATTTCTCAACTTTCCCACATTGTTGTCCCTATTATTGTCAATTCTGTAATTAAAACGATCTTTTTATGGATGATCTTGCTTGTTTTCATAAATAATAAACTCAAAGGTCCATTGAACCAGTTTGTAAAAAACATTTCAGAAATCGACCCTAAAAACCCTAGACCAGTTGATCTTAAGATATCAAAAGAGATTAAAGAATTTGCTAGTATTCAAAATGCATTTAACGAACTGATTAGACAGTTGAAGAACTACAAAGACGTCCTAGAAGCTATTGTAGAAAATAAAACAGAGTTATTGAAAGAAAAGAATGATGAAGTACTTTCTCTCATTGAAAAGCTAAAAAATGCACAATCACAGATTCTTAAACACGAGAAACTCACATCCTTAGGCATACTTTCAGCTGGTATTGCACACGAGCTTAAGAATCCCCTTAATCTAAGTCAAAATACATCCATTATGATTAAAGACCTCATTAGAGAAAATCGCTCAATGGATCCGACATTTAAGTCCCAAATGGATGACTTGCTAAATATAGCTGTCGAAAACCAAGAAAGAATGAATGGGATAATAAAAAACATGCTTCTACAGGCAAGAGTTCAAAACTCTGAGGCTACCGAAATTAAGCTAAAACAATTCATAGACACTAACTTCAACATTCTTTTAAAGTCTAAAAAGAAAGATTCGTTCATAAATGTTACATTTGAAAACCTATTAGATGCAGACATCATTGTTCCCGTATTTGCAAATGATTTCGGAAGGCTTCTTTTAAACCTATTTGAGAACTCTCTCCACTCAATTGAAGATAAAAGTAAGAGTTGCAACGATAAATCCTACAAAGGACTTATAAAGGTTTCAGGCAGCTATAACAAAGACACAATAACCATTGATTTTTATGACAATGGGAAAGGTATAGATAAGTCTTTTCAAGATAAAATTTGGGAGCCATTTTTTACCACTAAACCTAGTGGCAGCGGTACAGGTCTTGGCCTTTATTTAACCTATGAGATTATAAAACAACACAAGGGCACGATAAATATTGAAAGCGAGCAGGGGAAATTCGCAAGAATAAAAGTTGAACTACCTCTTTCTAAAGAATTGCTGCAAAATGATGAAAAAGAGGAAAGTCTTAGGTAAGATGGCGCACCCTGAGAGATTCGAACTCCCGACCTTCTGATCCGTAGTCAGACGCTCTATCCAGCTGAGCCAAGGGTGCGTAACTAAAATTGATACTTGTTGGCATTTCTAATGTCAAGTTTATCATAGGCCATCTGAGATAAATTCCAGGTTTTATTTCATTGATAGACTAGCTTTTTACAAGATTCAGCCAAATACTATAAAAATTTGAATATTACTTAACAAGGCCCTAGTATGTCTGAAGTATGGCTCGCATAGTTTTTATTTTAAGCATTGTACTCTTCTCCTCCCAGGTCAATTCAGCTCTAAAAGTTGGGATTATTGATATACCTCCATTTTCATTTAGCGATGGACAACAAAGAGGGATTCACATTGATTATGTTAGAGAAGTATTCAAACTCGCTAAAATTCCCGCTACTTTGCAATCTTTACCTTACCCTCGTGTAGTAGAAGGGATCTCAGCTGGCAAGGTCGATATTGCTTTGATGTTTAGACGGGATGAGCTTCCAAATACAATTGAAGTTTGTAAAAGCTTTGGTTTCCATAATCTAATCGTTACAAGAAAGGGTGTTCACGCTTCCAATCTAAAGGGACTCGAGAATTTAAGAGTCGGTGTTATTAGGAAGGCACAGTTTGGTAAAGAATTTAACGAAGCCGATTACTTTCAAAAAATCTACCTAGAAAACTACAGCCAGAGTTTTAAAATGTTGCGATTATCAAGACTTGAAGCTTTTATCATTTCCAGGCCGGCATTTTTATTCTTTAAACAAAGTCCAAAATTTCAAGATATTTCATTTGAAAAGCCTTTTGTATTTAACAAAAGGCATAATTATTTTTATGCCCATAAAGATGTTGATCGAACAAAACTCAATAAACTTCAAAAAGCGAATCAAGCACTTTTGGATTCTAATTTCATAGAAACAATCGTTCGAAAATACCTTATAGATTAGGACTCAAGTAATTTAAAATTAAAGAGATTTTAAATTTTTTGGAATCTTTCTACCACCCGTTTCAAAATTTGTGATAAACTTTCAAAAACATCTCTTAATTAGAAATCTATCATTCAATTTTTCAACCCCTGCGAAATCCTTCGCAATCAATAATTTTGTTTTTCGTCCTGAAAAGCTTGGAGGTCACCATGAATCCCACAAAAAAATCAATTAGTTTAGTTTGTTCAGCTTTTACATTGTTGGCAATGCAGTCCTGTAAAAAACCAATTACAGATGATCCCATAAGTGCACTTAATGGACTTGTCGGGGAGTATGGCTTCATAGGTTACGAAAACCCTCTTGAGTCGTCCGGAACGGGTACTATGCTTGCTGGTAGGCCAAACGCTTTGGCATATATTGCTCCAAGTGAATCCTGCTTTTCACAAGATGACATTCAACGCAATTTTGACAGACAACATTTCAATAGAACCTACAACTATAGCTTTCAGGGTAACCTCGGGTTCACAGTTTTTGGAACCTCATTATTCTCAGCTGGACTTGGTCTTAATGATGCACACACAGTTAATATAGAACTGAATGGCATAACCATTGAATATTTATCTTCAATAGATGTTACAGACTGGTATCAAGAAGGAATGAGACAAACCTGTAAAGACTACCTAGATGATGTGGGATTTGTTATTCAGGCACTAATTACTGACAGTATGAAAATAAACATTCAACAAATTGGTGGAACCAATATTGGTCTAAATTCTGACAATATTGCAAACTTCATAGAATTTGAGGCCGGAGTTGATTGGCGTATTGTGGATGAATATACAGTTGAAATTTCAACACCTAAATACATTGGGTATCAATTAGGTAGACTTAAATTAGAAGACGAGGGAAGAGTTCTATACAGAGCAATGACTGCTGATGAAGACAGATTTGTATTCGAACCGATATCATTATTTCCAGATACACCAACTGATTCAGATCAGCAGAGCGAAAAAACAGTTTCTGAGCTTGATGACAACGCTATATTTCTATAAAGTCCAATCTATGGCCGCCTTAGCTATTGGCGGCCATTTCAATCTCTATAACCCTCTCCAATGTTTGATGGTGAAACTTTACGGAGGTTTCGCCAAGTGGAAGCCTAAGTTCCGGATTGAAAGACTTATCAGCACCCTTCCAGTCAAATTCAAGATCTTTGTGTTTTTCTGAGAAGCTCTTAAAATCTTCGCTTATTACAAACTCAAGATGCTCAAAACCTAACTCATAAACTCTATTAGGTTTAGGTTGAGGTAGCTCAATGATATTGGTTTCAAATGTTTTTCCCTTTAAGCTTTCATGAAGTCTAAACGTGGAAATTAATCTGCCACCAACCATTGACTCAATTAAAAGATCGCCTATTAAGTTAAGCTTTTCTTTGTAGCTTTCATATTCTTCTAATGTTTTAACACGGTAGCATGCGTGATCTGGGTTATGCTTAGTTTTAATTTGTTTTTGGATTAGATGTTTTTTTATTCTTTCAGAAAACTCCTGGAACTGATCTTCTAATAAGGTCTTAAAATCTTCTCCCTTCTCCATTATCATGTCGCTGTAGGAGTTATTAATAAAGTCATTTGGCTTTATATCAAACAACTTTATATACTTATCGCATTGCTCTTTTAGCTTTGAGATCCCTATACTGCCATCCGAGTCTATAGCTTCAATTTCAATAAATTCTCCAAGTCCACCCACCTCATCTAGATGGAATTTAACATTTTCTATAAAGAATATTTCTCTTGCCTTGTTTACAACTACCTTGATCTCGTTTGCCTTTCGCAAAGCTTCTCTAATACCCGAGTCTGGTCCAAGTTTAACAAGGTTTACATCAGATTGCTTAGGCCCTTCTAGATCTGGTCGATTGTAAAAAATAAGAGAATTCTCAATATTACCCTCTCGAAGCTTTAACCTTCCGGTTTTAGTTTTAAAATATGTATCTTTCTGAAAATCCTTACCCAAATTTTTTGTACAGTGCTCTAATAGGTAGGCTCTAATAAAATCAATATTTTTGGAGTAGGCTTTGAGTTCAAAATTCACATGAAATGCCATTTATTTTTCCCTTATATTTCTTAATTGGATATTCAGGAATATTATCCTTACTCTGTTTCACTGGCAATTAATCGGTGTGTTTGACATATCAAACTCTAAGTGCAAATCTTTACCTGACTAGACTAAACAACTTTATAAACCTCACAAAAAAGGCAAATTACATGAAAACAATTTTCTTTTTCCTTATGGCAGTTTCCAGTGTTAAAGCTTATGAATGCGCTCACTTCATGAAAGATCAGGGCAAAGTTGAGACTTTAACTCACACAGCGGTTGAAGTACTTAAATATGACTCTTTAGGCCATTTCTGCACAGAGGACCAATATCTAGACTTGGAGTTAAACTTCATGCCTAACTACTTTAAATACAGAGAAGAAAATGATGATCACTATAAGCTGATGATTCACTACGCCTATAAAAGCTGCACATTTATCTATAACAGCACTAAAAAGTTTGTAACAGAGAAGAGATGCTACAGCACCTGGTAAAATTCATCTTTTCAATAACTTAGGCTACCGTTCTAGGTAGCCTTTTTCATAAATTCCAATAGTCCTTCCCTTAAGTTTAATAAAGTTGCTACCGAAATTATGTAAGAATATAATAAATGCAAAGCATCAATCCAAGGAAAGCAGTGGAAGACAATTTCAAATTAGAAGGGAATATTGTAGAAGTAAGTTACAATAGGGGTGTTAACTCCCAGGTCAACTTTAGAAAGGCCATTTTTGTAAGATGGCTTGATCGTGACCCTTCAGATATTAGAGTTGTAGTTCAATTCCTAGGTGATGGTTTTTTCGATGTTGTTAGACTTGCAGATATAAAGTACAGCATCACAGAGAAACTAACTAAGTGCTGATAAAATAAACTCAACTAGTTCTAGTTTCACACAAGCAAGTAAGCCACTATTCTAATCTCAACATCAATTTATCCTAGAGATGGCAAAGAAGCTAGCGCTCTTAATGCTTCATTCACAAATTAATTGTTGGGGAAGTCCTCCCTTTAGCTCCCTTGGCGGAGGCGACTGTGTGTCGTAAAATGTGATGTATGCAGTAGAACTGCAGGAAAAGTGTAATGTCTAAAATCATTCGAATTTATAGACAGTCTTTAATGCTCAATATGGAGCTATTTAAAGTCCCTGTTTTTACTAACAGGGACTGACTGGATATCTAATCTTTTACAATTATCGCTTTATTACTACAAAAAACAGCAGCTCACTCTTCTTTGATCAAATTTCATTTTTTTATTTTTAGTCTGAACCATTTAGTCTAGACTCATTCCAGTTATAATCGTTGTGCACACAATTCTATTGCTTGATTAGTATTTAAATAAGAACCAGAGAAATCTTTGGTTTTTTTAGCATCATTGAGGCACTCAATAGGAGAAAGTGATTCACTTCCAGAGCACAGGTAAATTGCCTGATTAGTATTTAAATAAGAACCAGAGAAATCTTTGATTTTTTTAGCTTCATTGAAACACTCAATAGGAGAGAGTGATTCACTTCCAGAGCACAGCTTAATCGCCTGATTCGTATTAATATAGGTACCATACGAATCTTTGGTTTTTCCTTTAGCTTCATTGAAGCACTCAATAGGAGAGAATGATTCGCTTCCAGAGCACAGCTTAATCGCCTGATTAGTTTTAATGTTGGTACCATATGAATCTTTTGTTTCTTTAGCTTGGTTGAAGCACTCTACAGAGCCACTGGCAAAAGATGACATTGAAGCTAGTGAAATAAGTCCTAGTAAAAATCTTTTCATGATAAATCCTTGTTAATTAAAGTAATGGTTTATATCCAAACCTGTTATTAAATTCTTTGTCTTTCTATTCTCGATTAGATAAACCTAGCCCTCTAAACAATTCTTAAACGCATAAATTGCGTCACTATTTTCAATAAAACGAACCTTCCAAAATAAGATGCAAAACGCCATCTCAAAAACACCATGTATGAAAAACATACATGGGAAATTAAGTTTCTCTCATGCAGCCACCATGTTTTTTCGGGGATGCTCACCAATTTTATCCGCTTGAAACGAGGTGTGGAGGATCGGAGTAATAGAGGAAAAGAATAAGAGGATGTTAAGGATGTTTTAAAAGTATTGGGGTCATAATAACCGGATAGTCGTATATAAACAATTGGGCCCCCCGACATAGCAAGTCATAACAGAGGCACTAGCACAAATTTTTGAATTTATAGATTTTGACGAACATAGTAGTCTTGATCAAATTGGCTATCGTCATTGTTAAGCATATCCATGACCATATTTATATAGCGTGTACCAAGCTTACGGTAAAGATAGAGTTGTTTGACCATTCCAATTCCATAGAATGAATCGCCCTTCCTTTTCTCCATTAGAATCGCATACAAGTTATATTCATTCATCAAGCCTTGGTTATACAGAACCATGTTTCCATAAAACTCAGCAACTCCCTCTCTATGTTCCATAATAACTTCAGCTTGCTTGCAAGATAATTTCTTATTATTAACCGTATCGTCTAGAGTGACATTTTTGAGAATGCTATATCTTTTTGCACTGAGCGAATAATAGTCTTTTAGTGCTTTCGCTGCTAACCCGCTGTCCTTATGAAATTCCAAAAGTTGATAAGCTGAAAGGATCGCTTCAAATTCTTTCTCAAAAAGTTCTACTACTCGCTTATCTTCATAACATTTCTTAGCTAGTTCAAAGCGATCAAAACTTACATCATATGTCCATGAAATCCAATTTGAAGATGTCAGCTGTGTGGAAAGGTGGAATCCCTCATGTAGAAGTAAATTAAGATAGAAATTTCCGTCCAGAAAACCAAAAATTCTTAAAAGATAGTTTGGTATTTGACCTAAGATATTTGTGAAATTCTGCGCATAAGCTACTTCTATATTTTTCTGATTAAAAAAACTCTTTAGCTCTGCATTTTTTGGTGGGTTATTTTTCGAATAAAAATTGAAAAATCCATTTTCATACTTAATAGGCGAGGTAGACTTGATATACTCTTTTTTAAAGTTATCATACAAAACAACAGCACAATCACTCGTTACATCGAAGTCTGTTAAAACATAAGTAAAGGTAGATAAATTTTGACCTGGCCAAATACCTGTTTGATCCTCATAATTTTCAAGCTGGTTGATTAATTTTAAAAGACGTTTACTATTTTTCAGCTTTTCGCACTCATCAATCGCATACACATTGGTTGAAAAAATTGCTATCAATAATAAAAGTCGTTTCATACTTTTCTCCACTTATTGATAAACTACCTCAATGCTCACAATCAATAAAGCCAATTAGGAATCAAGAGTTGATCCAGATAATTCGGTGAACCTCACCGAAACACTATGTAACTTTTGCTTCGTAACATGTTGGTAATCTTAGTTGTTGATTTTAGGCAAAAAAAAACCTTCTTAAAAAGAAGGTTTTTTTATGGCGGAGACGGCGAGATTCGAACTCGCGGAACGCAGAACGTTCGGACCCTTAGCAAGGGCCTGGTTTCAGCCACTCACCCACGTCTCCATGAGTTACATTAATATGGCGGAAGTGGAGGGATTCGAACCCCCGGAAGGCGCAAACCTTCAACAGTTTTCAAAACTGCCTCCTTCGACCACTCGGACACACTTCCATAAAAACGTAGTGTAAAATATAATAGCAAAGCTATAAGAAATCAATAATTTATTTAGGTGCAATTACTTCCACACCACCCATGTACGGTCTAAGAACTTCCGGCACCTCAATCGTGCCGTCTTCTTGTTGGTAATTCTCTAGAATTGCAACTAAAGTCCTGCCAACTGCGAGACCTGAACCATTTAAAGTGTGGGCAAATGAAGGCTTTTCGCCTTGCTTCTTAAATCTAATATTTGCTCTTCTTGCCTGGAAATCCCCACAATTTGAGCAAGAAGAGATTTCACGGTATTTCTTCTGGCTTGGAACCCAAACTTCCAAATCAAATGTTTTTCTGGCCCCAAAGCCAATATCACCAGAACAAAGCCTTACTGTGCGGTATGGCAATTTTAGATTTTCAAGGATTTGCTCTGCACTTCTAACCATATCGGTAAGTGCCTTTTCAGATTCCTCTGGGTGCATGATATTTACCATTTCAACTTTGTTAAACTGGTGCATTCTAATAAGACCTCTTGTGTCTCTGCCATATGAACCTGCTTCACTCCTAAAACATGGGGTGTAGGCCACATATCTCATTGGAAACTCTGATGGATCAAAAATCTCACCGGCTTTCAGATTAGTTACCGGGACTTCAGCCGTTGGTATGAGGTACCAAGGACGGCCATCAATTTTAAATAGGTCCTCACCAAACTTAGGTAACTGACCTGTTCCATAAAGGGTTTGGTCATTTACAATTAGAGGAGGAATAATTTCTTCATATCCGTTATCTAAGTGAAAATCCAACATATAGTTTGCAATTGCTCTTTCAAGTCTTGCAAGTTGACCTTTATAAACTACAAATCTAGACCCTGTAAGCTTTGCAGCTGTCTCAAAATCAAGCATTCCTAGGTTCTCACCTAAGTCAGCATGATCCTTTGGCTCGAAGTTAAAATTTTTCGGATCACCCCATTTATTAACCTCTACATTGTCGTTTTCATCAGATCCAACAGGTGTATCCTCTTCGAGAAGGTTGGGCACACTTGCCAATTTTTGCTGAAGGTCTTCTTTAACTTGTTCCAGTTTTACGTTTTGAGCCTCAATTGACGCTTTAAGAGTTTGAACCTCACTCATTAAATTATCAGCATTTTCACCGGACTTCTTCTTCATTCCAATCTCTTTAGAAAGAGACTTAATTTGAGCCTGAGTGTTTTCAACTTGGGTTGTTAGTTCTTTTCTTGAAGTATTCAATAGAACAATCTTATCAATTTCTTCTATATCAAAATTTCTTTTGGCTAAGTTTTCTTTAACTGTGTTCAAATTTGATTCAATAAATTTAATATCCAACATTTTGGGGTCCTCACTGCATCATTCGAATGTAATTTTGAAGGTCTTTTTTATATCTTGTGTTTGGAGAAAGCTCAAGAAACATTTTATACGACTCAATTGCCAATGAGCTTTGTGCAATTTTTCTATAAACATCACCAAGTAATTTATAGGTTTCAGCTCTACCAGGGTCAAGCCTTTTTGCTTTGATGAATAGATCAAGGGCAATCTCATATTGGCTTTTAACAAAGTTAATGTAGGCCAGACCTACAAGCACGTCGACATTTTTTGGATCAATTTTTTGTGCCTTTTTATAGTGTTTTTCCGCTTCGTTAAACTTTCCTTCTTTTCTAAGTATATCACCTAAAAGTACATAGCCATGTGTAGAACCAGGATTACCTTTGATCTCTCCGTTTGCTAGTTCCTTTGCTTTTTCAACATTATCAGTTAAAAGATAAAGTTTACTCATAAAAAATTGAAGCTTTGGATATGTTTTAAGCCTTGATTTGATGAGACTGAATTGCTCAAGGGCCTCTTTGTATTTGGAAAGTTCCATATATACTTGGCCTAAGAACATTCTTGTTTGTAAATCTTCAGGTCTTATTTTTAATAGTTCATTTGAGTATTCAACAACCGCTTCGTAGTTTTGGTCAAGCTTAGCAGCTTTAATTAAAAACTCAAAAAGCGAGCCGTCTGTGTTTGGTAGTTTTAAAAGCTTTTCTTTTGTCGTTTCAAACATCTTTATTTGACCGCTTCTGTAGTAGTAAATGCCAATAGCACCCAAAATTTTACTATTGTCTTTAAAGTCCTTTAGCACATCGTATAGATACCCAATTGCTGAATTAGCTCCCTCTTGCTCATAAACAATCTCTCCATATGCTACACGATACTCGACATTGGCCGGATCTAAATCCATAACCTTATTTAATAAAACTTTTGCCTTATCGTACTTTCGATATCTAATAAATAATTTTGCCAATTCAAAAGTGTTGTAATCATCTAGGGGATTAATATTAATTGCTTTTTGCAACCAAGCTACTGCATGAATAAAATCATCTTTAAAAACGTAGTACTTTGCATTCTTAGAGTAATATTCCGGCTCACTCTTCATATCAGATGCAGAAATAATATTGATCATTTTTTTTGCTTTTTGAAATTTGTAGGCTTCAATGTATGCGTCAATAAGTTTGAACACGACTTGCGAATTTTGAGGATACTTATCGTAGAGCTTTTCCAAAGAAATAAGAGCTTCGTTGTAGAAACTCTTTTTTATTTGAAGGCTCGCTAAGTGTAGTTGGGCAGGTAAGTAATTTGGAGCAAGTCTCGAGGCTTCCAATGCATCTTTAAATGCGTATTTAAAGTTCCCTTTAGCAATATGAGCCTTAGAGTCAGAGATAAGTTTCACAGCCTTACTTTCGTTAATAAGTATGTTCACCTCACTTGTTGAATTTGCTTCAAGTGATGCGAGTCTTGACCTCAGTTCTAGTGACTCATTTACTTCTAAAGCTTTCTTAAAAGAAGCTAGGGCCCTATCGGGTTTGTTTTGGCTTGACTCTAACAACGCACGATATTCCAAAAACTTTGAATAATATAACTTTGAATTTTCAGCTCTTCTTTGGGAAATTATTTTTAATAAGGCCTCCAAAGAATTAAAGTCTTCATTATATAAAAACAGATGTGCCTTTCTTAGTAGTAAACCTGTTTCTTTGTGACCTTTTGCCTCGGCCTCTACAATTATATTTGCTGCCTGCTCCAGTTCATTTTTGAATTTATAATAATCAAATAAGTTCTGATAAACTAAAAGACTTTTCTTTTGTACGGCCTTAAGTCTTTTCTCTACTGACTTTGCCTTTAAAGCATCTCCACTTTGCAGTAGAGACTTTAAATAAACAGAAAATAATTCTATTGTTGGTTTATTTGATTCGATAGCATTGAACTTCTCAACAACCTTAACAGCAGCTTCGGACTTTCCAATATTCAGATAAAACAAGGCCATGCCTGCAACAAGCGTTGGGTCTTTTGATGATTTAGAATTGAAAATTTGAATTAACTTAAAAATTCTATTTGCATCGTAACTTTTATTTTTAGAGTGGGGTAGAAGTTCTGAATATACTAAAATAAGCCATGATGACGCAGGATTGTTTTTAAAGCTATTTTCAACAGAAGCTTTAAATAATTTTGATGCCTTTAATTTAGACTTATAATCACCATTTTGATATTCCACCATTCCTTTTTTAAATAATGTTTGTGCCTTTATTTTGTCAGGTGTCTCATACTGTTGGGGAAATTCTATATCTGGGTAAGATAAAACCAATTCCTTGTTTGATTTTGTCTCTTTTTGCTCAGGTAACAAAATTACAACTAATAACAGGGCCGCAACAATTATGAATATTGGTTTTTTTTTATTTGAACTTTTTTCTACCAGAACATTCTCGGGCTGTTTTAATGACTTTTGTTGCTTTTTTTCCTCTTTGTCAATTCGGTTAAAAACTTCTTCTTCTAGTTCTTGCTCACTATTTAAAACCTCTTTTGAAATATTGTCTTTAAATTCTTTTAGAGAAAATATCTCTGTGGCGTCTTGCTCATAATTAATCTTCTTTTCTTCGTTTTCTGTTTCTCTTTCCTTAAGTTGCTCTTCAAGCTTCTTTCTCTCAGCTTCTTTCTCTTTTTCCTTTTTTAAAAAGTCAATTGTGGCCGGATTTATAATTGTTTTATCCGAATCCGACATTTCTGTAGCAGGAGTTAATCGTGCAAGCTCAGTTCTTTCAGCTTCCGGCTCATCATTATTACTTTTACTATCAGAGGGCTTTGGCTCATCAGATGCACTAATCGGTGTCATAGATGTTAAATCACTTTCAAACTCAAACTCCTTAGGGAATTTTAAATCTACACCGTTTGAGTTAAAGCCAATATCACTCAACTTCCTAACAAATGTTGGGTCATCTTCCATATTGCCTGATAGTTGTTGTTCCAAATTTGGAAGCATACTCAGAGAGGCCCAATCTCCTGTAGGAAATTCCTGAAAATCTTCATCGCCAGTGATCCTTCTCTTATTTAACAAGGTCTCAATTTCCTTTGCTGTAAATGGACCTATTACCCTTTTATCAAGGAGGCGGATTCGGTACTTTTTCATAATGCTATTCTAACAACAAACAGAATAGATACAAACAGGGCTAGCCCTGCCACAGGAGCCAAGTCCTTTAATTTATTACAAGACAATAGTGGAGATGATTGTTCAAGTATTAGGTTATAAATCAATATAAAGCCTAAAAACGATAGAGACTTAATCCAGGCATTTTGAGGACCTGAATAATTAATAGTTTCGATTAGAATGTAGATATATATTGGCGAAAACGGACCTGGGGTAATAAGAAGTCTCCCTGTCCTTTGAAAAGGCGCAAAGCTAAAGATAACAAGACCGTAGCTCAACATTCCAGAAAATAGATTTATACATAAGTAGTCTGTTACTGTGAAACTGTCTACAAAAAGAAATAGAGGACTAGAAATCAAAAATATAAAATGACTATAGACATTAGTCCTACTTTCTTTTCTTCCTGACTTGAATATACTAAACAAAATAGTGAGCAAGGCCAATGTGGAAGTTAATTGGATTCCGGTCTGGTATAGGTCAAAATCCATATTCATCATGAACTCTTTAATTTTAACTATAATACTCAAGGGAATAAAATACTGCGTAATTGCAATAAATATGCACGGGTTAAATTTATAGGCTGTATTAATGTTTCTTACGGTGTCTTTAGCTCCTTCAAAAATACCAGCATATGAAAAACTTAGAAAACTCCAAAGGGCTAAAACGACTAAAGCGTGTTTTGAGGGTACTACTTTTGAGGGAAAATCTATTTGCCCAAATACTAATATTCCCGCAAATAGAGAAAGACAAATAAGTAAATACTTCAAGCTATTTAAATACTGCCGCCTTTTAAGCCACTTCAGTTCTATTTCGCTTCCTCTCCAAAATAATAGGTCTTTAAAGACTTCAAAAATAAATAAATAAATAAAGAATGAGAGGATATTTGTGGAAGAGGCTAGGAGCAATGGAATAAAGCCCATGAAAATATTAAGCTCTGGATTTGTTGAATTTTCTTTTTTCAATAATTCATGTAGAAAACAAGAAATTCCCACGCCACATGCCACAATCATAATGATATTTTCTTGCCATTGGTTCAAAGCGATATAAACCATAAAAATTAGAATAGTCGCTAGACCAATTGCGTTCGTGTATAACCCCTTGAACCCTCTAAGGAGTGCTGCCATACCACAATTAAATGCTAGGAGTATATTAATTATAGACAATTCCATTATACCAAACTCCTTACAAAGAATATGGAGACTGAAATACTAGCCCCCAAAATAACGACCAAAGATCTCTTGTAAAAATACTGAGAATAAATAGCTGTATTCTTTGTGATAAAAGTACTGGCACCCATAAAAAGTAATAAAAGCAAAAGAAATACAGCTAAGCTCCATTGAGCCACTAATGAAAATACTAAAAAGCCAAAACTACAAAGAATTAATCTTACTAGGAAGAAACTATAGTTTTTAACTATCCTAGGTGGCTCCATCCTAAGATTCATCCAATGGAATGTTACCAGGAATGGTAAGGTTATTGCTGCAAATGAATTAAATTCATGTGTCAAAAATAAAAAACTTCCCAGTGACGCTAAAGCAGTATAAAAACAAATACTTTTTCTACCTAGTAACCAGGCCATGTTCAAAATTAGGCCACTCACCAAAATAACAATTGGGGTAAGGGAAAAGCTTAGTTTATTCGCCAAATCTAGAATCAAAATAGGAATTACAAGCGCGCTAAATAGAGCTTTGACTTCTCCTCCATCACGTAAGAACCTTGAATTATTAAAAAGAGCAAACAGGCTTAATATAAAGGCTAAAAAATATACCAAGGCCGAAGCACTATGGTCAAAGTCGTAAACTTTGTTGGCCAATATTAAACCAAAAACTGAGGAATATAGAAATTTAGATACACGTGATGAAGTTGCGACGTTTAAAGCATCACCCAAAAATAGAATAAAACTCAAGCTTAAAGTTGTTGGATTCAATAGTGCTAATGGAGCTAAAAATGATACTCCGATATAAGATTTGTTCTTCGGCGAAAATGCAAAGGTTAACATTATCACTAAAGTGAAATATAAAGCATAGTGGCTCTTATTGATAACTGCATCATGAAGGAGCCCGTCAAAATTCAATGTAATACAAGTGGGATTTCCAAGTACAAAGAACATTATCAGTGAAGTGACAGCTATGCCTAGAGTGAAAATTAGGTTAGGCTTTTTAAAAGGCTGTACATACAGAACTACGCTGCCAATGATAAAAATCAAATTTAACATTAATGACCCCACCACATAATAACAAGTAGGGTTATTGAAACATAACTTACAAACCTCAGGGTGATTAAGTGAATATTTTCTCCATTCTCAGACTCTGTGAATCTCACTGGAGCAGAGATTCTATTATGTTTGATTTCCTGTTTAAGAGGATAGGGTTTAAAGCTCGATTTCAGCTCTAGGTATGAACCTAAATTATCAAGAAGCTTAAAAGCATGATGCCTTTGAAGTATATTCTCCTTTAAAGCTGGGGTCATTTTAATTACGAGAAACATATTAATTATGATCCAGACGAAAATCATGAAACTTAATAGGCTGATTTCAACGGTCAATGCCAAAAGAATAAATGAGAGATTAATGAGTAGATTCTCTAACCTGTTAAGGAAAGCATTATGAAGAAATCCCAAAGTCAGAATCCCCAACAAGAGAATTTTAGAATATTCAAAAGACCCTAGAGAGCCATCACTTACAAGCTTAACAATCGTTAGGAGTACAAAGTAAAGTGCCCAATGGTTATTGAGATCTTGTTTTTTAACCATATTTTGCTTTTGGATGAAGAAAAGATAAAGAGATATTACACTAATCAAATAAAAGGTAATTGTTTGCATTGAACAAAATCCCAAGAATAGAATCACAGGTGCAGTATAGGCAACATTGAAAATTTTAGATTTATAATGCTTGTAAAATGCTACAGATGACATGACTAAAGCTGTTGAGCTGAGAAAATAGAACTCAAAGTCTATTTCCTTTTTATAAAGATAGGATTGCTCTAAATAAAGACCTAGTGGGAATCCCAAAAAATAGAATCCGGATATGATGAATTCATGTTTTTTTAACCTGGTTAAGAGAAGGGATACAAGTAAACTAATCGTCAAAATCATTTAAGTCTTCTGGGTTTTCATTTTGGTATTTAAAAAGATATATATACAAACCGCCAATAGCAGATAATGCAGTTGCGGTGAAAAAGTACAACAATGCTTCATTTGACCCAAAGTCCGATCCTTCCTTCCTCAATGTAAGTGTAACTATAGAAAGACTAAAATAAATAATTGCTTTATACCTATTCAATACAAGTCTAGTTCCAAAAAAATTTAGAAACGATAAAAAGAGAAACGAGTAGAGAACTAAGTCCATTCTTTCCCCCTTTTTAGAAAAACCATCAAAAGAAAGATCGACATTAAGATATTATACTTATCTTTTTGAGCTAGTTCCCACCACACAGGCAAGCTGGGGACTGTATAGACTAGGTAGACCATAATAATAAATAGTAAACCAGAAAAAATACTTACACCTAGCTTAATATATTTGTTTTTTGCAGCTACCCTCGAAAGTTTTATTTCTTTTTTACGGGCAACGAAGTAAGTCATGTGAAAAGTTGTTATAATTATGAAAATCGCCAAAGCAGTACCCAGTTCCAATTTTCGCACCAGTAAAGCAAGAACGCAAAGGCTCAAAATCATATCTGAAAACAACACAACACGATGAGTTCTAACTAAATAAGAAATAAGGCCGAAAATGAGAATAAAAGCACCGATTACCTGTTCAAACATTTAACGCCTTTAAACTAATAGTGACCGCCAAGACACACACTATAAGTTTATCAAGTTTTTCATTTATTAAACGGGACTTAATCAAAATGGTTTCGAAGTTTATGATATTCAAAAAGATCTCTATTATTAGACTTAACAAGAGCACTAAAATAAAAAGTTCACTTTTCAACAAAGCGTTTAATTTTAGTAAGTGCATTGTCATGAAGCTTGCGTTTAGTGACATTCTAGTGCAGGAGAACACTTTAAAGTAAAACTGATTAGAGTGGTTCTTATTTTGAACGTTTCGAAAAAAGAAAAAATAGAGAGTTACCTGAAACAGAATAAATAAAAAGAATTCTGAAAGCACTGTTTTACCTTCAGGGCTAGTTAAGCTTACGCCTGTGAATATTAATAAAAGCGAAGTGTAGCCAAGGGACAAATTATGCAATTCTGCAGCAAGATTAACTCTTTGCTCATTAAAGCATTTAGTTATTTTCAATAGCATTATACCCACAAACCCGTATATCATTGTAAAAGTATAAAAGTATTCCAAGTCTGCATTGGCCAATTGGTTAGTATATATTCTAAATAAGAATGAGAATGAAAGAATCGAAAGTGCGGTTAAAGTTGAATAAGTTAAAAAGACTTCAAAAGGAACGAAGTCTTTAGACTTAAAGCTTTCATTCAATCCACGACTTGTAGCTATGTTCGCACTTGAAATGACCTCTAATCCTTTTTTGACTTGAGAAAACTTTGGCAAGTATGTAAAGAATGCTGCCACAAATGGGAGAAACAGCATTAAAACAACACCACCTAATAACTCATATGGCTCTATCATTGTTCCTCCTAAAAGTTGGAGCATTTGAATAGATCAAAAAAACTACAATAAATATTAGAATCAATGGGTCATACTTAGGCCCGTAGGCTTTGATGTGGGAAAATAGGATTGCAGCTAAAAACACATTTGTTAGACTAATTAAATAGGTTCTATATTTATTTTTGCTTTCAGAAAATATTTTCTTCTTTAAGCGGAACTCTGGCCTAACAAATATGAAGGTGAAAAAGATGGAAAAGAAGCCTATCATTCCCATGAACAATGAAATTTTTTTAACATCCATGTTATCACTTTTTAATTAAACCGCTATAGTGAGACAAACCATAGTGTATAATGGAAAATTGAATTAAAAAAGTCTTATTAATGAAACTAAATATTGAAGCCAAAATTTTAGAGCATCGTAGAAATAACCCAAATTCGAACTTCACTCTTAACGGACTGAATCATGAACAGTGGTATTTAATATACGACAACTTCTTAAAGAGCTCTTTGAAAAGTGATAAAAAACATCAGGTATATGTCTTCGAGACCGAAGAGCAAGCTGAAAGATTTTATGCTTCGGTAAAGTTTAATAATCCCACTCTATACTATCCTGATATAGGACAAAATATATATAGTGGTGCTTTTAGTTCAGAAAGAGCACTCAACGACAGACTATTGTGTTTAAATAAATTACATAATACAGATGAATCATACTTGGTAGTCACTACTTTTAACGCTTTAATGACTAAAGTTCCATCCAATTCATTTTTTAAAATTGGAAACTTCAAAATTGAAATAAGCGACATTATCAGTCCATTTGATTTATCCTCAAAACTGTCTTCACTCGGATATCAGTCAATGCCTTCAACGGAAGAACCTGGAACCTTTTCGAAGAAAGGTGAAATCTTTGATATTTATCCTTTGTCCGGCAATCCTGTTCGCCTTCATTACTTTGACGATATGGTTGAGGAAATTTTCGAGATAGATCCTTCCACAATGAGAACGAATAAAAATAGACCATTGGAGCAAGTCTCTATCTATCCAATGGCAGGTTTCGCCCTTTCTTCCGACAACATAACCAATTTTAAATCTAAGATTCCAAGGCCTCCCTTGAATCATAAATTTAAGCGTGAAATTAGAGAAAACTACTTTAATAAGCTTGACGAGAATACCTTTCCGCCAAATTTCCCTATGTTTTTTTCACTTTTTTTTGAAGAACTTACATGTCTCTACAGGCTATTAATAGAGAATGCCACCTTTCACTTTTTTAACCTTGATGAGGCTCTTAAATCATTCACATTGGCAATGGAAGAATACAATGAGTTATTTGATTTATCTGCAGCTGAGGAAAATTCCCAAGAATTGTTTCCAAATCCAAAAGATCTCTATTTCTCATATACTCCACAAGATCACGGTGCATTCATTATTAATGACATTTCCTTTAGTAGTGATTTAAATGATGGGAAGCAAGCTAGTATATCCTTAGGAATTGAGCAACTTCAAACCTTTCTAAGTCATTCTAATATTGTTAGCTCCAAAACCAATAAAACTGAATTTATTCAGACATTATTTAAAACAATCTTGGAAAAGGCACATGCCAAGGAAGTGTGGATTGTATATAAAAATGAAGCAACCTTGGAAAAGATTCAAAATGTTTTAAAGGCCTTTCAAACAGTAAACACTAACCATATTAAATTTTTAAACTTTGATTTATCAGAGGGTTTCGTCTACTCAAATGAACAACTTTATTTTCTTTCTGAGTCAGACTTCTTTATTCACAAGGTTTCAAAAGCAAAGAAGAAAAGTAAAACCACCCAAGATGTGTTTGCAGATCAATTATCTTCTCTTAGTCCAGGAGACTATGTAGTTCATAAAGCACATGGGATTGGAAAGTATTTAGGGATGGAGACGGTAGAGCTTGGATCACAGGTTGGCGAGTTTATTGTTTTAGAATATCACGATCAAGACAAGGTTTATGTACCAGTATACAAGCTTGATCTTATTCAAAAGCACTCTAATTCAACGGCCACAATAAAAGTGGCAAATCTAAAGTCCAAGAAATTTGATCTTGAAAAGCAAAGGGCATCCAAATCTGTCAAAAAGCTTGCTTTTGATTTAATTGAGCTCCAGGCACAAAGAGAACTTAAGAAAGGTTTTAAGTTTTCAGAGCCCGATGAACTTTATGAAGACTTTGAAAGAAAGTTTCCCTTTGAAGAAACAGAAGACCAACTAAAAGCTATTCAAGATGTATTAGATGACATGACAAGTGAAAAGCCTATGGATAGGCTCATATGCGGTGATGTTGGCTTTGGAAAAACTGAAATTGCCATGCGTGCATCATTTAAAGCAGTTCTTGATCACAAGCAAACTGCAGTACTCGTTCCAACAACCGTTCTCGCATTTCAGCATTACAATACTATGATCGAAAGATTCAAAGACTTTCCGGTTAATATTGCTTATGTATCAAGGTTTAAGTCACCTAAGGAAACAAACCAAATCCTAGAAGATCTAGAAGCTGGCAAGATTGATATTATTGTGGGTACCCATAAACTGTTGTCCGATAAAGTTAAGTTTCAAGACTTGGGTCTGTTAATTATTGATGAAGAGCAGAGATTTGGTGTAACACATAAAGAAAAGCTTAAAACTCTAAAGCAGAATATTGATTGTCTAACCATGACTGCGACGCCTATTCCTAGAACGCTCCAAATGTCTTTTTTAGGAATTAAAGATTTTTCATTAATTCAGACACCCCCGCCAAAAAGGCAATCAATTAAAACTTATTTAATAAAAGAAGATCCTGCCACCTTAAAAAGGGCCATAGACAAAGAGCTAACTAGGGGTGGGCAAGTATTTGTAGTCCATAATAAAGTTCATGACATGGAAGAGTTTACTGCCAAGATTCAAAAACTTTCTCCCACTGCTAAAGTCATGTTCGCACACGGTCAAATGGCCGAAAAAGAACTTGAGAAAAGGATCACACATTTTTATGAGCGTAAGTTTGATGTTTTAGTCTCAACTACCATCATCGAATCCGGTATTGATATACCCTCTGCAAATACCATGATTGTAGATAGAGCTGATACATATGGTTTATCTCAATTGCATCAACTTAGGGGTAGAATTGGTCGATCAGATAAAAAAGCTTACGCTTATTTTATGGTTCCACATGACAGACTTTTATCAAGCATAGCCACCAAAAGATTAAGGGCCCTACAAACTTATGCAGATATTGGAGCCGGTTTTTCACTGGCAACCTCAGATCTCGAGATTAGAGGCTCAGGTGATATTTTGGGTGCTGAGCAGTCCGGGCATATAGGTAATATTGGTCTTGAACTTTATATGGAGCTATTGCAAGAGGCCATTGCTGAGTTAAAACACGAAACTGTTTCTCATAAGCAGCTAATTGAAATGCAAACTCCATTTCACACAAATATTCCAGAGTCTTATATCCCTGATACGGGTACTAGACTAAAGTATTATAAAAGATTATCTAACGCTTCAAAGACAGAGGTTCTAGATACGATTGCAGAAGAACTTCAAGATCTTTATGGCCTTCATCCTGAAAGTTTAACTAATCTGATAACTATTCTCGAGAGTCGTATTACTTTATCCAAAATAAGTCTCAATCAGGTTAAAGTGGGGAAGAAACTCATTACTTTGTCATTTAACAGGGATGAACTTGAGCAAAACACTTCATTAAGAGATAAGGTTATAGGATTCTGTATGCAACGGCCTAAAGTTTATAAAATGAATCCTGACTTTAGTGTTCAGTGCAAATTTGCCGAAATAGTTGAGCCTTCTACTCTGCTGGACTTTTCGAAACATATTGCACAGCAAATGGATCCATGTTAGCGTTTTTATTACTAAGGTATAGTTCAACCTCACCCATAGGAACATTAAAATGAGAATTCTAATTACTGCTTGTTTGATCTTTGCAAACCTTTCTCTAGCAAACGAGAAAGATGACTCTGTAGTCGCTGTTGTTAATGGCAAGAAAATTAAAAAATCTACCCTCTATAAATATCACCAAGACAATTTAAAGTTCGTAAGGGCACAAAAGAAAGTAACACTTGAGTCTTCACTAAACGATCTTATTAACAGAATCATCGGAATCGATAAAGCAAGATCAAATAATTTGCATAAAGATCCTATCGTAGTAAACAAGATGAATGATATTTTGTATCATGCTCAGATTTCCAAAGATCTAGAGGGAGAACTCCAGAAAATCAAAGTTAGCGATAAAGAAGTAAAGCAACACTATAAAAATCACCCGGAATATCGTACTGCCCATATTCTTTTTAGGCTTCCCGCAAATCCTACAGAAGAGGATGTAAAGAATGCATTTGAAAAGGCCGTCAAGGTTCACTCAGAAGTTGTTAAAAAGCCAGATACTTTCGTTGACTACGCTGTAAGATTCTCCCAATCGTCTACGGGCATTGATGGGGGAGATCTGGGCTATCTACCTCACACAAGATTATCACCAGAATTTTATGAAAGTATTAAGGGTAAAAAGAAAGATACAATTATCGCTCCTTTTAGAACTCAATACGGTTTCCACATTGTTAAAATCTTAGGTGAGAAAACAGCTGAACAGATCAATACCGACATGTACAAGAAGATTATATATGATATTAAAAGAGACAAGATTGTTGAAAATTATTTCGACAATTTGAGAAAGAAGGCCAAAATAAAGGTCTATAAAAATAAATTGAAATAAATATGAAAAAAATTCTTTCCTGCGCTCTTATACTTTTTTTGACACACAACGCTGTCAATGCCAAACTTATTGACAAAATTGCCGGCGTCATCAATGAGAAAGTTTACTCACTCTCAGAGCTGCAGAGAGTAAAAAGCACAGTCGAGGCCAGAAGAGAAATTTCCCCACTCATATATAATAAGTCCAAATACTCAGAGCAAGAAGTTTTAGATCTCCTTCAAAGACAATTCATCATAAAAGACAAGCTTTCCGAAATGGGACTTGTCATAAGCGATGATGCCGTCGAGTCTAGAATCAATGAAACTGAAAGACGTTTAGGGCTTAAGCGCTCTGATCTTTTAAACTTTCTGGAGTCAAAGGGCTTAACCTTTAATGAGTATTTTGAGCTTATCAGAGATGCCATGGAGTACAACCTCTTCAACACGCGCATTATCGTACCTTTAGTTAACATCACTGATCAAGAGATTAAGAACTACTATTACAATTTAAAGTCCAACAATACTGCTTTATCATTTAAGTACCACTTGCTTGATTTCTCTATTGAAAGTAATAAACTTAGCCCGGAATTGGCGAAGAGATTACCGACAATACTGGAAGAATACCAAAAAACTGGAATGCTGCCTAAAGAGTTAAGCAGTATCGAAACTAGTGACCGTGGAAAGCTGAACGGTGAAGACCTTCCATCAGAGTTAAATAAAATCTTGAAAAATACAAATGAAGGATCATTTACAAGACCATATAATATTGGCGGTATTATCCATGTCTTCTATGTAAAAACTAAAGATCTCACAGAGTCCAAAGATTTTCTCAACATGAAAGAGCAAATCTACAACCAATTATTTATGAGCCGCTCTAAGTCTATTATAGATAACTGGTTCGAGCGAGAAGAGTCTAATTACTATATCTTAGAAAACATCTAGTTATGATACGAGTAACTCAAGGACATGAGAGGGGTGTTGGCCTTGAGATTTTCTTAAAATCATTTATCTGTCTTAAAAAAACTCATCAAGCCCTCTTCATCTTATACTGTCATCGCAAAACTCTAGTCGAGTGTTTAACGTTAACCAACCTACCTTTTAATCTAATCGATGATCAGGTGAAGATTTTATCCAACACCCTTAAAGTTAAATTCGTCGATCATAAGTTATCTCAGACAACTGATTCGCTAAATGAAGCTTTAAAAAACATGAAAAATGAAGATGTACTTCTTACTCTGCCAAGCTCCAAGGATCAAATCGTTTGTAAAAACCGAGTCTACAAAGGATACACTGACTATCTAAGAGCATTATATCCATCCAATCACATTGTTATGAGTTTTGTCGCACCACAGTTTAATGTAGCACTGCTTACAGATCATATAGCTCTAAAAGACATAGAAAAACATTTAACACCAAATATCTTTCTAAATAGAACGCTGGCCTCAATAAAGAATTTCCTTTCAATTAAACCTATAAAGGACGTTTATATTGCAGGCATTAACCCCCACTGCGGTGAGGATGGAATTATCAGTGGATATGATTCCTTGTTGCAGGATGAAGTTCTTCGTATAGAAGAACAATTCCCAAAGCTCAAAATTAAAGGATTAATTCCTGGTGACACCATTCTTTTTAATGCTCAGAGTGATTCATCGCTTTTTATCTTTACTTCCCATGACCAGGCACTTGGTCCGTTTAAACGTCTTAATGGGCTAACCGGAATTAATTTAACTCTTGGTCTACCATTCAAAAGAGTTAGTGTTGACCATGGCACTGCATTCGATCTTTATGGAAAAAATAAGGCAAGCTATCAAGGAATGAGCTATTTGTTGGAAGAAATTATTTCTTGGGCATAAAAAAACCCCGCATTCACGGGGTTGTTTGTTTTTTAAATTTTAAAAAATTATTAAGCTATCTTTCCAGCCAAAGTAAATGCGATAACTAGAGCGTAGATAACAAGTGATTCGATTAGTGCAAGACCAATAATCATTGGTGTTTGAATCTTTGATTGAGCACCTGGGTTTCTTGCGATTCCTTCAAGAGCAGCAGCAGCAGTCTTACCTTGAGCAAGAGCTCCACCAAATCCAACAATTCCTAGTACCAAAGCAGCAGATAGTGCGTACATTGCGTTAGCTTCCATTTTATTCTCCTTTAAAAATTAATGAACCGAATTAATGATCACCATGATCGTGATGTTCAACAGCGGTTCCGATATAAATCATTGTTAATAGTGTAAATACAAATGCTTGGATGAAGCTTACGAATATCCCTAGTGCATAGAATGGCACTGGAACAAGGTAAGGAACCAACTCAGAAAAAATAGAAAGAACCAAGTGGTCACCTTCCATGTTTCCTTTAAGCCTCAAACCAAGTGAAATAGGTCTAACGGCGTGGGAGATTAATTCAATAATCAACATTAATGGTGCTAGGCCAATTACTGGACCTAGAAAGTGCTTAATGTGTCCTACAACACCTTGCACCTTAATACCTTGATAGTTATAGAACAAAAATACAAAAATACCCATCGCTAGGGTAGTGTTTAAATTATCAGTTGGTGGAAGAAATCCTGGAATAATACCAATTAGGTTATTAAAAAAGATTACCATGAAGATTGTGATCAAAAGAGTGAAATATTTTTTCGCGTCTTTTTCTCCCATGATATTCTTTGCTAGGTCATACATAAAATCGCCAAAAGACTCAAAAACGTTTCTAAAACTAAAGCCTCTGTCAGGAACAATACCAGCCTCTATTGAAGAAGCCTTTGCGCGGTATACAAAACCAGCAACTAAAAATAACATGCATACAAATGCGTATGTCACAGTATGTGAGGGAATGTGTAGGCTATGTGCAATTCCACCCAACCAAGTGAAACCACCCGCAGCTAGTGCAGAGGTTGAAACTAAGCCTGAAATCAAAGCTATAAACATCTTCATCGGTATATTTCCTTAATTTTTTTTACTATCACTTTTAATACTAATAGCAAGAATAATCAATTGAAATATGTAGGTTGCAAGACATATTATTAGGTGATTGGGCATTGTTTGCATTGCGTAAACAAATACGGCTGCTAAAACAAAAAACTTTATCACCAGGAGGAAAGATTTTTTCTGTGCATTTATCAATGCCTTCACACCTAGAACAAGAAAAATTTGGTTTACCAGCACTCCAAAATAAAAAATCACAATTGCCATGGTAGGGTTCATGTTCGTTAAATACGCAAGTGCACCAAAATTAAGCAAAGATAGTACGGTATAAATACTTTTATTCATCTGATACATCTTTGTTTTTTCTCAAATGCTTAAACATTAGAAAGAAAATATTAAAAATGACAGCAAGAATAATAATTAAACCTGTCATATTGCTAACTAAATTTTGTTCAATCAATTTGTAAACTACTGCGGCAACTGCAAGGATTGAGCTTGGCAAGGCTAGTGCTAGAGCCATAACGGCCAGTAGATTTTTATCCATTATCTTTTCCTAGCAACTCTTCGTTCATAAAGTGAATTTAATCTGTTTTCTATAACTTCAGGATTGGGATACTCACCAATAATTGAGTAATAAATATTGTACGCCTCTTTCAATTTTTCTGCACTTTCATATGCATTTGCTATTAGGAATTTAGCCTGAACGATTTTATCCTTTCTTTTTTCCCTTTTAAGAAATTCAAACCAGAAATTTACTGCAGAATCCCAATCTCTTAAATAAAATTTTGTAAGACCCAAATAGTAGAAACTTTCAACTCCTACGTGGTTAACTGATGTTCTGGTTAATTCTTTAAATATTTTGTCGCTGAGAGAGTAATTTTTTAAGTGAAACTCACAAAGTGCATATCTAAAAGTATAAAATTCTTGCCTTTCAAGTTTTGGTAAGAAATCCATTAAGCTTTTGTATGCCTTTTTTGCCCTCTTATAGTCCTTATACTTCTCAAAGTATATCGCCCCCATTTTTTCCATTGCGTTTTTTTGCCATAGAGGCTCATTTGAGGCGTCTATTATGGTCTGAAGATGGCTTAATGCCTTTTTAGAGTCGTTTAGATAAAGAGAGTAAATCTCACCAAGCTGATAGTTAATTTTTATTTGGATTGTTTTTGAAGGTTTTGTTTTAAGTATATCCTCATAGACCTTAACGGCCTTTGAAAATTCCTGTTTTGTAATTAAATCCTGAGCCTTTAAAATGTCTTTATGGAGCCCGGAAGTGAAATCACATCCGGACAACATAAATATTAAAAAGATAAATTTAGCTATCTGTTTCTTCATCAGAATCTAAAATATTTTCCACTGCTACAACAGCTTCGCCATCTTTAAGATTAATCAAGCGAACACCTTGAGTGTTTCTTCCTAACAATGAAATTCCAGATATTTTTGTTCTAATAACCTGCCCACTGTTAGTAATAATCATTAAATCATCACTTTCACTTACCGGCTTTATTTGAACAATTTCTCCAGTTTTATCATTAAGCTTCATAGCAATAATGCCTTTTCCACCTCGTGATTGTTTTCGGTATTCGGAGGTTGAAGAACGCTTTCCGTAACCTTTTTCAGTTACGCTAAGAATCTCTACGCCGTCCTCAATTATTTCCATCCCAATAACTCTTTCATCGTCATTTAGGGTAATACCTTTAACACCTTGTGCCACTCTTCCCATAGGCCTGCAGTCAGACTCAGCAAATCTTATTATTTTTCCAGAAGAAGAGCAGATCAATACATCTTTCTTACCATCTGTAACTCTTACACTTAATACCGAGTCATCGTCTTGAACTTTAATAGCTCTAATTCCCGACTGCTTAACATTTGCATATTCTGAAAGTTTGGACTTTTTAATTATTCCTTTTTCAGTAGCAATAACGAGGTAATGTTTGTCAAAGTCCTTTGGTACTGTTGCTATCTCGCGTACTTTTTCATCCGACTTTAGTGGAATGAGGTTAACAATGTTTCTACCTTTGCTAGTTCGACTGCCCTCAGGAATTTGATAAACTTTAAGAGTGTAAACGGTTCCTTTATCAGTAAAGAACATCAATTGATCATGAGTTTCAGCAGTGAAGATACTAGTGAAGAAGTCATCCTCAGTAGCACTGCCTTTTACACCTTTTCCACCACGTTTTTGGGCCTTGTATGTATCTAGAGGCATTCTTTTTAAATAACCTTTATGAGTAATGGTTACAATCACTTCTTCATTTGCAATCAAGTCTTCAATTTGAATTTCATCAGCTTTGGCAATTATTTCAGTTCTTCTCTCATCTCCATAGGACTCTAAAATCTCTTCAAATTCATCCCTAATAATTCCTCTAATTAGATCTTCTGAGTCTAAAATTTCCTCAAGTCTTGCAATTTCCTTCATAATCGCTTCGTAATCAGCAATGATTTTATCACGCTCAAGACCAGTCAATCTCTGAAGCCTCATGTCAAGGATTGCTTGGGCTTGAATTTCAGAAAGCGTGTACTTATCTATTAGTTTTGATTTTGCTTGTGACGGCCCTTCAGACTTCTTGATTAATTCAACAATTTCATCAATATTTTCTACAGCAACTTTTAGACCTTCTAAAATGTGAGCTCTTGCTTTAGCCTTTTTAAGCTCGTACATCGTACGTCTAATTACAACTTCACGTCTGTGATCAATAAAGCATTGAAGCTGTTCTTTCAAATTCATAACTTTTGGTTGGCCATTATGAATAGAAAGGAAAATGATACCAAACGATACTTGAAGTTGGGTCATTTTATAGAGCTTGTTCAAGATGATATTTGCAGGCTCGCCGCGCTTAATATCAATAACAATTCTTATTCCAAGCTTACTTGATTCATCTCTGATGTCGCTGATACCAGTAATGTCTTTATCATTCACTAGCTTAGCAATTTTTTCGATTAGTTTTGCCTTGTTAACTTGATAAGGAATTTCATTGATAACAATACGTTCTCTTTCTTGCTTTCCATGAACTTCGATATCCGCTTTCGCTCTTATTTGAATAACGCCTTTACCCGTATGGTAGGCCGATTTAATTCCAGCAGTTCCATGAATAGCCGCTCCAGTAGGGAAGTCTGGACCCGGAATAATTTCCATCAAACTATCAATAGAAGTATCGGGCTCATCCAAAAGAATTTTTAATCCATTTACGATCTCTGTTAGGTTATGTGGCGGGATGTTGGTTGCCATACCAACTGCAATCCCTGCCGATCCATTTATAAGAAGATTTGGAACTTTTGTTGGTAAGACTCTTGGTTCTAGAAACTTTTCATCATAGTTGGGTTGCCAATCAACAGTCTCTTTATCGATGTCTTTTAACATTTCCTCAGCAAGTTTTTTCATTCTTACTTCGGTGTACCTCATTGCTGCAGCATTATCTCCATCAATAGATCCAAAGTTACCCTGGCCATCTACGACTGGATATCGCATAGAAAAATCCTGTGCCAAACGAACAATTGCTCCATATACAGCTGAGTCACCATGTGGGTGATATTTACCAATTACGTCGCCTACAACCCTTGCTGACTTTAAAAAAGGCTTGTTGTGATAATTGTTCAACATATGCATGGCATAGAGAACTCTTCTATGTACAGGCTTTAGTCCATCCTTTACGTCCGGAAGCGCACGACTCACGATTACTGACATCGCATAGTCTAAGAAACACTCTCTCATTTCATCTTGTATTAGAAGAGGAGCAATATTTCCGTGATTGTGGTTTGGTGTGTTGTTATTTTCGTCGCTCATTTTTAACTATCCTCTTAAATATCCAAGTTTCTAACATTTAATGCATTGTTTTCAACAAATTCCCTACGTGGCTCAACATTGTCGCCCATCAAGACTGAAAAGACTTGGTCTGCATCAATGGTGTCCTCAATAGTTACTTGCATTAATGTTCTATTTTCTGGATTCATAGTGGTTTCCCACAATTGATCAGGATTCATTTCTCCAAGACCCTTATAACGCTGAATGTATGCACCCTGCTTGGCAAGGGCCACAACGAATTCAGAGAATTCATTTAAATTTTCAAATGTGTCTTCGCTTTTTTCAGTTTTAATTTCAAATTTTGAGGTTAAATGTTTCTTAATGCCCTCAAAGTGATTGATTAAATCTTGATACTCGGCCGAATCAACAAAATTGGAAGTTATTTTAAACTTTTTAGTTCTCAATGAGTTAGATACTGACACAATCAAAAAGTGTGAGTCATGTTTAGGATCTTCTTGAATTTCAAATTTGTATTTCTTTAAAGATGTTTTTTCAGTCTTTGAGAAGTGCTCACTTAGTTCTGCCACTATTTTTTGAAGCATTTCTTTTGACTTCATAGATTGCACATCTAAAGTTTTTTGTTCAATGATCTTGCTCAAAAAATCTTTATCGAAATGTCTATCGTAAGAATTAATATGCGAATAGTAAGATTTGTACTTATTAAGAAGCTTTTTCACTTCATCTACTGGCTCGTCTTTACCATCGATTTTTACAGTTGCATCATCTAAAGCAACAGCGATTAAATACTTCTCAAGGGCTTTTTCATCTTTTAAATATCTTTCTGTTTTGCCCTTCTTATATTTAAACAATGGTGGTTGGGCAATGTAGATGTAGCCTCTTTCTATTAATTCTGGAAATTGTCTATAAAGTAGAGTTAGAAGTAGGGTACGGATATGGCTTCCATCGACGTCTGCATCAGTCATAATTACTATCTTGTGATAGCGAAGTTTTGAAACATCGAAATTGTCTTTTCCAATTCCCGTCCCCAAGGCCTGAACCAGCATTTTTATTTCATCGTTTCCAAGCATTTTGTCATATCGTGCTTTTTCAACGTTCAAGATCTTTCCTTTCAAAGGTAAAACCGCTTGATGCTTTCTATCTCTACCTTGCTTAGCCGAACCACCTGCTGAATCACCCTCGACTATGTAGATTTCAGAAAGTTCAGGTTTTTTTGACTGGCAATCAGCCATTTTGCCTGGAAGACCTGCAAAATCCAAAGCGGATTTTCTTCTAGTAAGTTCACGTGCCTTTCTTGCAGCTTCTCTAGCAGCAGCAGCGTCTGCTGATTTTTTTAAGATAGTTTTTGCTACGCCAGGATTTTCTTCAAGATATATTTTTAATTTTTCACCAACTAGTGAATTTACAATTCCCTCGACTTCAGAAGAACCTAATTTGTCCTTTGTTTGGCCCTCAAATTGTGGATTGGCCAACTTTGCTGAAACAATTGCAGTAAGACCTTCTCTCATATCATCGCCGGTTAGAGTTGTTTTTCCCTTAAAAACATTATTCTCTTTGGCGTAGGCATTCATAACTCTTGTTAAAGCCGTTTTAAAACCGGAAATGTGAGTACCACCCCCTGGGGTGTTAATATTGTTGGCGTATCCAGTAAGTGTTTCAGAATAGCTATCAGTCCACTGCATAGCAATTTCTACTTCGTAGTCATCTTTTGAGTGGAAAAAATAAATTGGTTTTTTATGAACAGCTGTTTTAGCTCTATTTAGATAAGTGACAAATTCGGCTAAACCACCTTCAAAGTGAAATGTTTCTTTTTTGTCATTTCGTTCATCTTTTATGGCGATTTTTAGGCCTCTATTCAAAAATGCCATTTCTCTAAATCGGTTAGCCAATCTGTCGTAATCAAATTCCTGAATCTCAAAAAGAGATGGATCTAGCTTAAAAGTTACAGCTGTTCCTGTATCCCCTTCGTCGCACTCACCAATTACTTTTAAAGGAGCTTTAACAACGCCTGCATTAAATTCCACAGCATGTACTTTTCCATGCTTTTTTATTTCTAGTTTAAGCCATGAAGACATTGCATTAACTACGGCTGCACCTACACCATGAAGACCGCCTGAGACCTTATACGCTCCACCTTCTTCATTAAATTTTCCACCAGCATGCAGCTTCGTATAAACAATCTCAGCAGCAGAAACGCCTTCACCAGAATGAATATCAACAGGTATTCCTCTACCATCATCAACAACTGTAACTGAGTTATCTACGTGGATTATTATCTTAATCTCGTTACAAAACCCTGCAAGAGCCTCATCGACAGCGTTATCGACAATCTCATAGACACAGTGGTGGAAACCCCTTACTCCTGTGTCACCGATATACATACCAGGTCTTTTTCTTACTG
This sequence comes from uncultured Bacteriovoracaceae bacterium, assembly GCA_950070535.1. GTDB lineage: Bacteria > Bdellovibrionota > Bacteriovoracia > Bacteriovoracales > Bacteriovoracaceae > UBA845. The sequence goes on from CATMLK010000001.1 coordinate 118,035, forward strand.
CCTCTAGGCCTTCCAAGACTTTAATCTTGTCAGCACCATACTCTGAATTTACCTTTGAAATTGATTCAGGCGTCTGATCCATGTGTTGAACTCCCTCTCTTCGCGTGGATTAAAGATTTCCTATTGATCCACTATCAACATAAATTTTGTTGGAATTTTTAATTTTTTCCAATTCTTGTTTAAAATTTTCATTAGCTGTCGTGATTATTACTTGAAAGTTTTTTGCTTCCAAGTACTCAATTAAGTTCTTCCACCGACGGCTATCCAACTCCCCAGAAACATCGTCAATTAATACAATAGGGTAGGAGCTAAATTTATATCTAAAAAGCTCTATATAGGCAAATATGAGGCTCAAATAGCTCATTTTTTGTTGGCCCAAAGAGCAGAATTCAAATGAATTGAAACCATCAAAAAGAAACATATAATCATCTAAGTGAATTCCATAGGTTGTACGCCCATTAATGTCATCCTTTTGTAGGTTTCTTCTATAGTAGTCCCTAATTTCTTCTTGCGTTGCTCCAATAAATTCCGATTGTAGCTGCAGTTGCAGATCATGCACTTGTTCAAAAATAATTTTAAAAGTCATCTTACAATATGGACGCAGCTGATCCACAAATTCCATCCTTAAATCAGTTACAATCTTTGAGTAATAGGCCAATTGATCATCAATGGCCTCCACTTGTTGAAGGTAACTAGAGGGCTTTTTAGATAACAGTTGATTTCTAAATTTTAAAGATTGGTTGTAACGAGATAGTACGTCTTTATACTCTTTGGAAATCAAAGAAAGGTGTTGATCCACCCAATTCCTACGAAAAGAAGCTGTAGTATGAAAACCGTACGAGTCAAACGGGTTAATAAAAACAGAAGCTATCTTTGGCTTTGATTTTATCGGACGTGAGTTTAGATTCCAAACAGAGCTTTCTGAAGAAACTTTGCCAGATAGTGAAAACTTTTGCTCATTATCTGTTAACCAAACTGAATTAAATAATATTTCGGATTTTTCACATTCGACGCTTAATATTTGTGGAAAACTAGTGTTTTTACGAAAAGATTTCTTATTACAAAGAAAAAATATAGCCTCTAAAATATTAGTTTTACCATTTCCATTCTCGCCAAATATACAATTTATAGTCGGCGAAAAATCAATTACGTTTGAGTTCAAGTTTCGAAAATTATCAACTTGTAACTTCTCTAATTTATAAAACTCCATCTAGAGCTTTAGAGGCATTATAATTCCAAGAAAGTCTGGTTCAGCGTCAGATCTAACAACCACCGGACTTAGTTCATTGTTAAATTCATATATAACTTCATCAACATCCAAAACCATTAAAGATTCAATCATATACTTTGCATTGAACCCTATTTCCATTTCTTCACCCTCGTATTCAACAGGGACAGTTTCCTTTGCATGTCCAAGAGAAGGGTGGTTAGCTGAAACTGTTAGGAGTCCGTTGGAGACACCTACTTTAATTCCATTAGTTTTTTCATTTGAGAGGATCTTAATTCTTTTAACTGCGTTCAAAAGGGCATTTTTATCCACAATCATAGAATAAGAAGTCTTTGATGGAATAACTGTTTGGTACTTAGGATATTCCCTAGCAATTAATCGTACAGATAAAAAGTATTCATCGTTAGCTGACAAGTATAGAAAAGATTCATCTAAAGATACTGTAAGCGTACTTTCAGCAAATGCATCAGCTATTTTTTTAATTTCAGAAATTCCCTTTCTAGGGATAATCACACCATCAAGCAAGCTTTGATTTTCAGAGTGAAAATCATGCACGTCTAACAACGCGAGCCTATGTCCATCAATAGCAACAGTTCTTAATTTTCCATCGATTTGTTGTGCATAAATTCCGTTTAAGTTTATACGAGTTTCATCATTAGAAATTGCATGAGATGTCTTGCTAATAATATTTGAAAAATCTCTCGATTTTAATTGAAAGGGTTTTCCACTATTTTCAAAGTTGACTTGTGGATATTCATCAGAATTAGTTATTAAAAGTGAATAATTAATTTTCTCACAATTTAATTCTAAAATATTATTTTCCTGATTAATGTCCATTTCTACATCAGCATTAGGTAATTCTTTTAGAATTTCGTAAAAGTTCTTAGTGTTGATGCAAAAGCTACCATCCTCTGAAATCTTTGAGTCCAAAATTACTTTTGCTGTTACCTCTAGATCTGTAGCTACCAGTTCTAGCCTGCCATTTTCAGCATTAATCAAACAATTAGTTAGAATTGGTCTTGCATTTTTTTTATCAATTACGGTTAAAACTTTATTTAAACCATCTCTCAAAACACTTGAATTAATATTTATTTTCATAAACTCACTCTACCTTTTCAATACAGGTTATAAGCCGAAAGACAATAGATTTGCAAGGCAGGATTAGCGAAGCTTTTCTTATATATCTTTATATATATATATAATTGATTATTATAAGAGATGTGGATTGTTAATAAGTTTATAAAGTCCAATAATTTTAATTATTTAGAACGTTAGGTTTTCCAGCCCTATCTTGAAAAGATCGTAACTAGGATGTATTTAGCGCGTATATTCTTACAGTTTTCTTTTTTATAAATGGTTATTAACGGCCTTTCCACATAGTTATCAACATATAATTAAAATGAGTTTAATAGCGCCAAGTCGTTTGGACATTTTGAGGTACTTTTTCCACAAGTTTTCAAGATTGTGGAAAAGCAAAACTTTTTTTTACACAAATACTTTTCCACATCGTGTGGATTTGTTGAAAACACGGTGTGAGTATCCATTTTGCCTAGCCATGATAAAAAAAAAGCGGCTTGTTGTAAGCCGCTTTATGTTTAAAAATTGTAAAAGAATTTTTACAAGTTTGATTCAATCTCATAAATTTGCTGAGTTATTTTAGAGTCTCTTTTAGAGAGATCCTCTATTTTTTTCACTCCATGGATAACTGTCGAATGGTCTCTGTTATCGAAATAATCTCCAATTTCTTCAAGAGTCAGTTTTAATATTTTATGGCTCATATGCATTGCTATGTGTCTCGCAAGGGCAACTTCTTTCTTACGGGTTTTTCCTCTTATATCGCCTAAAGGAAGCGAGAAATAGGCTGCTACAGCTTCGGTTATGCCTACTATGTCTAAAACCTTCTCTTCATTAAAGTTGTGAAGGTTTAGCTGTTGCTTGGCTATTTCTAGGTCGATATCCACGTTCATGAGGTCAGAGTATGCTCCAAGTTTAACTAGCTTTCCTTCAAGTTCTCTAACATTGCTTTTTACAGAACTTGCAATGAGATTAATTACTTCATCATCTAAGAATATATCTTTTTCAAAAGCTTTCTTTTTTAAAATAGCAATTCGTGTTTCAAGATCAGGTTGCTGGATATCGACTAAGAGTGCTGAGTTAAGCCTCGTTCGAATTCTATCCTCAAGCTTGTCTATTTCTTTTGGTGGTTTATCAGATGTAAAAATAAGTTGTTTTTTCTTTGCTTGTAATTCATTGAAGACATGAAAAAACTCAGCTTGCGTTCTAGCTTTACCTTGGAGCTCATGAATATCGTCGATAATGAGGACATCAACCAGGTCGGTGTATTTTCTTCTAAATTCTGCAAATCTATCTTGGCCAGATTTATTATTTTGTATGGCCATAATCATCTCTGACATAAAGTCTGTGGCAGTGGTTAAGCAAATTCGATATCTGGGATTGCTATCTTTAATATGATTACAAATAGCGTGTAAGAGGTGAGTCTTGCCCAGTCCAGAATTACCGTAGATGTAAAGTTGTGGATAAACTCGGCCAGGTTCCTTTGCTACTGCTACTGAGAATGCGTGTGCCATATTATTGGATGGACCGACTATGAAGTTACTAAATGTTTTTTTGCCGTCTATCTTGTGACCAAAACTATTGTTAAGAGTCTTACGAACCTCACTATTAACTTCATCTAAGATTTCATTCTTTGTTTGAGGCATACTTCCTATCTTAAAGGATGTTGCTCGCACAGAATTTGTTGGTTTTGTGTCAGGCTTTGAGCTGCCAAAAACTTCATCTGTGAAGCTTATTTTTTTTGATTCGTTCACAGTATTTAAAATATTTGCATTGTTTGAGGAGAGGCTCCTTTTACTATTCATTACATTGATTGAAATCTCATATTCTGAGCCCAGTAATTCTTGAACTGCTTGTTTCAGGGCCAAATAATAGAAGTTTTCAATCATCTTCTTAATGAATGGGGTGGTAACTGAAAATCCAACGTGGTCCCCATCTAGGGATGATACAGTAAAAGTGTTTTCAAAATATGTTTTAAATTTATGTGGTTGTATATTTTGTTTTAGGATGGACAGTATTTCATCCGTTATACTTTTTAACTCCTCTAATTCCATCTCGGCTTCATTAGAGGTGTCATTAAATTGACTCTTAGTCATTTTTTTGTCGGTCTGAACTGAGGTGCTGAATGATCTTTCTAGGAAGTCATTGCTCTCAGTTTCGTGATCAAAAACGTTATTACTTTTCTCTAAGTTTTTGAAATTGTTATTGTTTTTCTGAGTGAAAAAGTGATTTATTGGAAAATTCTCTGACATAACTGGTCTTCCCTCTGGCTCTCGTGTGTGTGGAAAAGAAAACTAGCATGTGGAAAAGTTATTTTCAATATACTTAAAATTTTTATGAGTATTTCAATCATTTATATTGACCCATAGCGCTTTATCCTATAAATATAACAACCTTTAGAACTTAAAAATAGGAATTGCATATGAGTAAAAGAACTTGGCAACCAAAGAAACTAAAAAGACTTAAAAAGCATGGATTTCTTAAAAGAATGAGCTCTCCAGGTGGAAAAAACGTAATCAAAGCCAGAAGAAAGAAAGGTAGAAAGCGTTTAAGTGTAACGACTGGAACTAAATAATTCATTGAAATTTAATTTTCCAAAAAATAATAGACTGCTTAGTGCAAAAGATTTTTCTTATCTAAAAGAAGAAGCGTTATTTGTACGAAGCGGTCTTTTCTTGTTTTTTCATAAAACATCTCAAAAATCCGACGGTAAAACTAGAATTGGTATATCTATCTCTTCAAAGAATTGTAACGCTGTTAAACGGAACCTTTTAAAGAGAAAGATTAGAGAGTTCTTTCGACATAGCGAGTTTAGAGATCTCAATAGAGATATTGTAATTGTTCTCAATAAGAGACGTTTCAAATCAGTTGAAGACTCTCTCTTAAAGATTGAGGCTGATTTAAATGCTGGGTTTAAAAATATCTCGAAATCATGACATCTTCCAAATTCTTTGATAGAAAATGCAAAATCTTAATCAAGGAAAATCATAAATGGCACAAGATCAGAAGCGGGCTTTGTTGGCGGTCGTATTATCAGGGTTAATTCTTTTTGGATGGCAATATTTTTTTGCTCCACCTCAAACCTATGATGTAAAGCAGACTGATAGCACAATCAATGAAAACAAGGATTCGAAAAATATAAGTTCTAATGTTCGCAATGGTTCTGAAGAGAAAGTAGTAAAGGCCGTAGCAGTAGAAGAAATCATTCTTGAAAATGAGCTTAATAGCTATGTAATTAACAGTCAGTTAACAGTGGTAAGCGGAGTTTATAAAGAAACAGGCTCTAAGTTTGATGAGATCTTTACTGCCAAAAATAACAGTGTCTTATTTCTTTTAGACAGCGAATATAAAAGTGTGGATTTCCGATTTACCAATGTTGCTAAGGATAGGGCGGAGTTTACAAGTGGTGTCGGTCTATCAGGAATTGTTTTTGTAAATGATAAAGGTTTTGTTGAATATTCAATAAGCTCCTCTAAGCCTTTTGGTTATAAATTTATATTTAAAGAGAGCATAGATGATGACAGTACCGGCAGCTTAATGGCTATGGGTGGCGCTGTAACCAAACAGTTCGGTTATTACTCTGACGAATTTAATACACTTGGCCTTGAAAGTGACGAGAAAGGTGAGGCCACTCTTAAATATGCAAATGTAGAAAACGATTACCACTTATTTGCTAATGTTTTTAAAGACAAAAAGCTTTTAGTTTATAAAACCAATGAAGCTGGATCCTTTGTTTTAAGAGGCCCAGAGAAAACTTTAAGCCTTGATTATAAACAAATTTTTGTAAGAAAAGAGTATGATCACCTAGGTGCTCTTGGCCATAATTTGCAGCAATCAATTGATTTCGGAATTTGGGCTGTGATTGCAGTACCAATACTTCGTGGTCTACAATTTTTCTACTCAATATTCCCAAATTATGGAATTTCCATCATTCTTCTTACAATCATAATTAGGATGCTTACTTTTCCACTCCAATACAAGTCTTTTAAATCTATGAAGAAAATGCAGGAGATACAACCTGATCTTACAAAGTTAAGGGAAAAGTATAAGGACAATCCGCAAAAAATGCAGCAAGAGACAATGGCCTTGTTTAAAAGAGCTGGAGCTAACCCATTGGGGGGCTGCCTTCCAATGCTGCTACAGATGCCTGTATTTTTCGCATTCTATAGAGTTTTGTATAGCTCTGTAGAGTTGGTAGATGCACCTTTTTATTTTTGGATTTATGATCTTTCCGAGAAAGACCCGTATTACGTTCTTCCTATTTTAATGGGTCTTGCAATGGTTCTTAACCAGAAGTTAATGCCATCCACCGTCAGCGATCCAATGCAAAAGAAAGTCATGCTTTTTATGCCATTAATTTTTGCTATTTTCATGAAAGATTTTCCAGCTGGTCTTACGCTATACATCGTAGTTTCAACGATAATGGGTATGGCTCAACAGCTATATGTTTATAAACGTGCTTAGTGATGGAATTTCTTTATGACGATAACCCTATTGTAGCTTGTAGTAGTGGTAACACTTCCAACTGCGCAATAGCGGTTATCCGCTTTTCTGGCTTTAATAATCTAAATATATTCTCTAAATTTTTATCAATACCAGTTGCTAAGATTAAACCAAGAAAAGCTCATTTCTGTGATCTTATTTATGAAGAACAATTGATCGACCAAGTTGTTGCAGTATTCTTTAAAGGACCCAATAGTTATAATGGTGAGAATGTACTTGAACTTTCAGTTCATGGAAATGTCTTAAATGTTGATAGGATTTTAGATTTATTTATTAATAATGCTGGGTTTCGTCTTGCTTATCCAGGTGAGTTTTCCTACAGGGCTCTTAAAAATAAAAAATTGAATTTATCCCAAGTAGAAGGCCTTGATCTTTTACTAAATGCCAACTCCAACTTTTCTTTGCAGCAGGGTTTTTCCTTAATGAGTGGGAGTCTTCAGAAGAGTTATTTAGATCTGCATGAAAAGTATCTTAATCATCGCTCAAGTGTGGAGCTTAGCATTGATTTCCTTGAGGACATCGGTGAACAAGAGGGGAATAGACAATTATTTGAAAGTTTTTCTAATTTAATGAAAAGTATAAATAAGCTTTGTGACAGGATAAAAGGTGATTCTGCTAAACTTTTAAATCCAGAGATTGTCCTTGTTGGCCAGCCAAACTCTGGAAAAAGCACTTTTTTCAACGCTTTATTAGGGGAGGAAAGATCCATTGTTACCAATATTGCTGGTACTACTCGTGATTTTATTTCTGAGACAGTCCATCTTGAAGGCGTAAATTTTCGCTTAATAGATACTGCAGGCATTCGTAACTCAGAGGATGCTATCGAAATGGAAGGAGTTAAAAGGGCTTTAGATCTCGTAGCGAATAGTTTTCTTAAGGTATTGTTAGTCAATCCATTTGAGTTTAATGCTAAGTACTTTGAGATTTTGAATGGAATCCAATTTGATCATATATTTATCACCCATTCCGATCTAACTGGGTATGAGCTTGCAATCAAAAATTTATTAGAAACTGAATCATTTCTTGTACTTTTGAGTAATTCTAACCTTGTCGAGTCAGCCAATAGCCCTTATGACAAAGGTTTTGGACACGGACAAAAAGTTACTGGTCCTATGGGGGCAGAAAAAACTGGTCCTATGGGGGCAGAAAAAACTGGTCCTATGGGGGCAGAAAAAACTGGTCCTATGGGGGCAAAAAAAACTAGTCCTATGGAGGGAAAGAACTCGAATTTTAATGGGCTGGATATCTCTAAAGAATTTGATATAAGTAGTTATAATCTCATAGGGGATGTTCAGTTTTGCTCCTTAAAGATAGGTCTCGATAACGTTGTTTCTATACTTTCTCAGCAAGCTAGCAGGAAATATTCGAATGCTGTTTCTGAAGAGCCGATATTACTAAAAAGGCATAAACAAAAGATATTTGAAATTGCTAAGGAGGTTGATCAGTATGGTCAACTTCTTGAAGAAGAATCTGATATTTCCATAATTTCGTCTGAACTTAATAACATTGGCCATTGTATTTCAGAATTGATTGGTATAGTGTCACCCGACGACGTTTTGCACAATATTTTTGATAATTTTTGTATCGGAAAGTAACTACTTGTTCTACGTGGAACATTTTTATGGAAAAATTCTTTGATATTATCGTTATTGGTGGTGGGCACGCAGGTGTAGAAGCTGCACATATCGCTAGTCAATTTAATAATTTGCGTATTGGTATTATAACTTTGCCCGGGCTAGGTTTAGCCTCAGCACCATGTAATCCAAGTGTTGGTGGTGTTGGTAAAGGACAAGTTGTAAGGGAGCTGGATGCTTTAGGTGGACTTATGCCTAAACTTGCAGATATGGCTGGAATTCAATACCGGACATTGAATGAAAGTAAAGGTTATGCTGTTCAATCTACAAGAGTTCAAATAGATAAAACTTATTATTCCGATTCAGCAGAGGCACTGATTGCAGAAATCAACAATATTTCTGTAATTAGGGAGAAGGTGGTCTCTGTTTTAGAAACAATTGGTGGCTTTACGGTAAAAACGAATTGTTCCACGTGGAACTGTAAGAAACTGATTGTCACAGTAGGTACATTTCTCAATGGAAAACTCCATGTTGGTCGCGAGCAATCTGCAGGAGGACGATACGGTAGTGATGTATCTGGTGAGTTAACCAGTATATTTGAAAAGGTTAAAACAGCACCTAAGCGTTTTAAAACTGGCACTCCACCGAGACTTAATAAGAATACTATAGATTTTTCTAAGTTAGATGAACAACCAAGTGACGATTTCGTCAGAAACTTTCACTTTTCAAATACTCCATACGATAGGAACCTTCAGCAGGTTTCTTGTTTTCTTGCACGGACAAATAAAGATACAATTAACGCAATTAAAGAGAATATGCATGATAGTCCAATGTATAACGGCCAAATCAATGCAGTAGGTGCTCGTTATTGCCCAAGTATTGAGGATAAAGTAAACAGATATCCTGACAAGAGTAATCATCACGTTTTTGTGGAACCTGAAGGGCTCAATGAGATCACAATGTACCCTAGTGGTATTAGTTCATCCTTGCCAAAACCAGCTCAGGATCGAATGATTAAATCAATTGAAGGTCTGGAGAATGCCCAAATTGAACTCTATGGATATGCAGTAGAGTATGATGTAGTAGATACAACCGAATTAACGTATGGACTAGAGTATGAGACGATCCCTGGTCTATATTTTGCTGGGCAAGTGAATGGCACCTCCGGTTATGAAGAGGCAGCCGGTCAGGGCTTTATTGCTGGTGTCAATGCTGCTTTAGCGATTCAGGGTAGAGACATATTTATCCTTTCTAGAAATGAATCCTATATAGGTGTTATGGTTGAAGACCTTATTTCAAATCTTAGAGATGAGCCATATAGACTTTTTACCGCACGTTCTGAAAATCGATTATACATAAGAGAAGATAATTCAGTGCTAAGATTGCATGCTAAAAGAGCTTCTTTAGGGCTCAGTGAGAATGTGGACAAATATAATGAAAGTTTTGTTTTTGCTTTTGAGACAGTATTCCCACTACTAAAGGATTACTTTATTGATAATAATCATGATTTTATAAAGGGCCTTGGTTTGAATTTACCGCGTAGAATGTCCTTATCCGAAGTTTTAAAGCAGTCCAAACTCAACCCAGTTGAAATTTTCAAAAGATTCTTAGAATTCTTAGATTTGGAAGCATCAGAAGCACTAATTTGGTGTATATCAGTAAGTAACAAATATGAAGGGTATATTTCTAAGTCAAATGAGCACAATGAAAAACTTAAGAGGTTGGATAATATGAAGATTAATTGGCTTGAGTTAATTGAGTCCGACAATATTTCCTTCGAATGTAAAAGGCGAATTGAGCGCATTAGACCAGTTTCTTTTGGACAACTTAAACTTATTGAAGGTATTCGACCAGCAACCCTAGCTGCAGTCGCAGGAAAATCTATATAATGAAATCAATGGAAAGGTTTGCAAAAGAGTACTTCGACTTACTTGTTGGTGAGTATGGTGGCATTAATCTTACAAGAATTAAAGAGTTTGATGAGTTTTACAATAAACAAATTCTCGATTCAATTGAACCTTTGAAGCAGAGTAGTAAGTTTTTGAATGATATAGAATCTAAGGGTGTTTTTATAGACGTGGGTTTTGGTGGCGGGTTTCCTTTACTTCCACTAGCTAAATATCTTCCACATATACAGTTTTACGGTGTCGAAACAAGAAACAAGAAGGTTCGTGTTGTATCAGAGATTGCTGCTAAGTTAGGCCTCAACAATATAAAGTTTTTACACTCTAGAATAGAGAATGTTTTAATTGACACAAGTGCGGTATGTAGTCTGAAAGCAGTAGGAAAGGTTCATGATTTTTTAATCAAATTTAATAGTGCGAAGAAGATATCTGTGTATTTCTATAAAGGTCCAAATTTTTATGAAATAGAAAAATCCCAAATTTATGAAGCAAAAAAAGATTGGAACATTATAGAAGAAGTCGAAGTAAAGATTCCTAGTACAGAGAAAAGGTATCTAATAGGCTTTGAGCCTAAAAAAGTTCCATGTGGAACAAAAAGAATCAAACAACTTGTCAAAGTTTCTGATATTACTTAAAAATATTGGAAAATATATGGAGAGAGGTATAAATGGCTAGAATAATTGCAATTGCAAACCAAAAAGGCGGCGTTGGTAAGACTACAACTACAGTTAATCTCGCTGCTTGTTTAGCTGCCGCAGAAAGAAGAACACTAATAGTTGACTTAGATCCTCAGGGTAATGCTAGTGTCGGTTTAGGAGTAGATAAAGAATCATTTACTAAAGCTAATGTTTATCACGCCATGATTGGCGAAGAAAATATTGAGAGTTGCATTTACAAAACAGAATTGGACCATCTTGATATTTGTCCATCTGACAACAACCTAATTGGTGCTGAGGTTGAATTAATGCAGGCGTTTGCGAGGGAATCAAAGTTAAAAAGTTCCTTGGAGGCTGTAGAGTCTAAGTATGATTACATCTTGATTGACTGCCCACCCTCGTTAAGTCTTTTGACTGTAAATGGCCTTAATTCAGCGGACTCATATATAGTTCCAATGCAAACTGAATACTATGCAATGGAAGGTTTGGCCCAATTACTTAATACAGTAAAGCTTATACAGCAAAATTTGAATCCTAAGCTTGAAAGAGAAGGGATTCTTTTAACTATGTATGATGGAAGAAATAATCTTGCGAAACTTGTAGCACAGGAAATAAAGGAACATTTTCCAGAAGATACATTTAGAACCATAATTCCTAGAAACGTTAAGCTTTCTGAATGCCCAAGTCATGGAAAGCCAATTATTATTTACGACATCACATCTAAAGGCAGTGAAGCCTATTTGAATATGGCCAAGGAAATAATTCTTAAAGAAAAAGAACGAGAAATTAGTTCTCAAGAAAATCTTTCTCTAATGGATCAGGTCATCGATAAAAAGCCGAGGGATAACTTTGAAATCCCAAGTTTTGATGATTACCAGGTTTAAAATTTAAGAGAGGGAAATATGAAAGAGACGACAAAATCAAAAACTGCACTAGGTAAAGGAATGGGAGCTCTATTAGGGAGTGGAGCTTCACCAATCAAAAACCAGCCAACTGATAGCACTTTAACTAAGGCATCGTTGCATAGTCCAACCCTTTTACCTATATCTAAGATCAAGCCAAACAAAGAGCAGCCAAGAAAAATTTTTAAGGACAAGGAACTTGCTGAATTGTCTGCATCTATCAAAGAAAATGGTATTATTCAGCCATTAACTGTTCAGGCTAGTGACGACGGAACTTTTTTGTTAATTGCAGGTGAACGACGCCTTAGAGCAGCAAAGCTGGCCGGTTTAGAACAAGTACCTGTAACAGTTAAGAAAACTACAAAGAAAGAAGTACTTGTCATGGCCATAATTGAGAACGTTCAACGTTCCGATTTGAACTGTGTCGAAGAGGCTTTAGCTTATTATCAGTTGATGAATGAGTTTGATTTGACTCAGGAAGAAGTTGCTAAAAAAATTGGAAAAGAAAGATCAACAATTGCAAACTTTTTAAGAATTTTAAAGCTACCAAGAGAGGTTATTCAACATCTTCAGAAGGAAAGTTTAACTTTTGGTCATGCCAAGGTATTGGCTGCTGTAAAAGATGATGAGAAGGCCAAGAGATTGTCTCGTGAAGCAATCGACAACAATTGGTCTGTAAGAGAGCTTGAAAAGAATATTAAGGCATCTAAAAAGCCTTCTTCAAGAGAAGTATCAAATCCGTATTTTGATGAAAAACTAGACTCAATCAAGAGGAAACTAGAGGAAAAAACTGGCTATCACTTCGATTTAAAGACAAAGTCAAGTGGTGCTGGTACAATAACGATTAAATATAGCAATGAAGCTGAGTTTAATGATATTTTCGAATATCTAGTTTCAAAATAATATTTATTTAAGGTCAGGGAGAGATCTTAATGAGTTCAAAAAATGAAATCTGCGCAATAATTGAGGAAGGTTGCCGCTTTGAAGGCAACCTTTCATTTAATGGAATAGTTAGGATCTCCGGGGTAGTAACGGGAAGTATATTTTCAAACGATACTCTTGTTGTTTCCGAAGGTGCTGTTATCAATGCAGACATCAATGCAAGCGTAATACTTATCTCTGGCACTGTTAAAGGTAACATTAAGGCTACTTCTAGGGTAGAAATAAGAAAACCTGCCAGATTCGAGGGAACTGTAACTTCACCAAGTCTTATAGTTGAAGAGGGAGTTATCTTTCATGGAATTACTAAAATGAAGGATAAAAAATAAGAACTTCTTGACTAATTTTCTGGTTCAGAATATTCAATAACACTGTCAAAAACTAAATTTCATTAAGGTACTTTTATGGACGCGTTTGTCGCTATTTTCCAACAACTTGGAGCAAATGAATCACTCGTTTATCAATTTGTAATTTTTGTCATCGTTTTTCTGATTGCAAAGTTTGGTTTTTTTAACCACCTACAAAAGATGCTAGATACGAGAGAAGAAAAAACTGTAAAACTCGAAAGTAATGCTGAAGCTAAATTTGAAGAAATTAATAAGCTATCTGCTGAGTACAAGGACAAAATCCAAACGGCCAACAAAGAGGCGAAAGCAAAAGTGGATGCTGGAAAAATGGATATCGTTAAAACGGAAGAGGCTCGTTACCGTCAACATGAAAATGAAGTGAACGAATACGTTGAATCCTCTCGCTCTGAAGTTCAAAAAGAAGTTCAGGCAAAAAGAGAAGAGGTTATGAGCGAAGCTGAGCAATTGGCAAATACACTTGTTCAAAAAATAACTAAAGGATAAAAATGAAGTTGTTCTTACTTACAGGCTTATTGATGGCAAACAATATGGTTTTTGCTGCTGGCAAGGGCACTGGATCCCCAGCGGATTTAATACCAGCATTTATTAATCTTTTTATTTTGTTGAGCTTTTTAATTTGGATCCTAAAAAAGCCCGCACAGAATTACTACAGAGAAAAATCTGATGGGGTTAAAAACTTACTGGAGAGGGCAAGTGTAAAAGCTAAAGAATCTCAAATGATGATGGATGCACAAAAGAAGAAAATTGATAATGTTGCTGAGGAAATAGATACGATCTTTTTGGACGCTGACAAGTCTATCACTAAGTTTGAAACTGACTATAAAAATGAAGTTTCTGAAAGAATAGAAAAAATGAAGCAAGATGCAGCTGCAAAGATCGAAGCAGAGAAAAAACAAGCATTTAATAAATTGAATAATAACTTTTTAGATGAAGTGATTGGTAAAGCGAAAACTTATATTAAAGGTAATCCTGAACTTGCTTCAAAAGCAACTGATAGCGCTTTAGAGGGGCTTAAGTAATGAAAGAACAAAATATCTCAAAGGTATATGCTGACTCATTTTTAGAGCTAGGCAAAGAAAACAATATTGATATCGCTGAAGAAATGACTAAGTTAACTGAAGTCATCAATACCTCTAATGAGCTTGAAAACCTCTTATTCTTGGATGTTTTCACCATCGAAGAGAAAACATTGGTATTTGAAGATATTTCTAAAAAAATCGGCCTGTCTAACTTATTAGTTTCAGCTGTGAAGTATCTAATAGATCAAAAAAGAATTGGTCTTTTCCCGCTGATCTTTAAAGAGGTCATTGTCAGGGACGATATGGAAAAAGGCTTTTTAAGAGGGGAAATTTTAGGCTCTGAGAGTGATCTTTCCGAAGACCATAAAGAAAAATTGTTAGCTTCAATTAAAAAATACATTGGTGATAAAAAACCAATTTTAACATATAAGCAATCAGATGAAGTAACTGCAGGATATAAGGTGAAAATCGAGGATCTCCAATTAGATGCTTCTCTAGACAATCAATTAAAGCATTTCAAAGAATCAATTATAGGTGAATAACTAATAAAGGAAAAATGAATGAGCACGACAATGAGACCTGAAGAAATTACGGGAATAATTAAGGACAGAATCGCGAATTTCGAATCAAGACTTGATGTAAGCGAAGTTGGTACAGTCCTTACCATTGGTGACGGTGTTGCCAGAGTTTTTGGGCTTAAAAATGTTTTGGCCGGCGAACTTGTAGAGTTTGAAAACGGTGTTAAAGGAATGGTTTTGAACCTAGAGACCAACAACGTTGGTATCGCAGTTCTTGGTGATTTCTCTGAGATTAAAGAGGGTTCAACTGTTAAAAGAACTGAAAAAATCGTTCAGGTTCCAGTTGGAGACGCTTTACTTGGTAGAGTAGTAAATTCAATCGGTGAGCCAATTGATGGTCAGGGCGAGCTTAAAACAAATGAATTTAGAAATATTGAAATTAAAGCTCCTGGTATCATTCAAAGAAAACCGGTACATGAACCAATGCAAACAGGTATTAAAGCAATCGACTCTATGATTCCAATTGGTAGAGGACAAAGAGAGCTTATCATTGGTGATAGAAAAACTGGTAAAACAGCCGTTGCAATTGATACAATCATCAACCAGAAAGGAAAAGATGTTGTTTGTATTTACGTAGCAATTGGTCAAAAACAATCAACTGTTAGGCAAGTATACCAAAAGCTTAAAGAAGCTGGTGCACTTGATTATACAATCATCGTTTCAGCTACTGCGTCTCAATCAGCACCTCTTCAATATATTGCGCCATACTCTGGTTGTACTATGGGTGAGTTCTATAGAGATAGTGGTAAACACGCTTTGATCGTTTATGATGATCTTACAAAGCAATCGCAAGCATATAGACAATTGTCTTTATTGCTTAGAAGACCTCCTGGACGTGAAGCATTCCCAGGAGATGTATTCTATGTGCACTCAAGACTACTTGAGAGAGCTGCAAAAATGAGTGACGAGCAAGGTGCAGGATCCCTAACAGCACTACCTGTAATTGAAACTCAGGAAGGCGATGTTTCGGCATATATTCCAACCAACGTTATTTCAATCACTGATGGTCAAATCTATCTAGAGTCTGATTTGTTTAATGCTGGTGTAAGACCAGCTGTAAACGTAGGTATCTCAGTATCGAGGGTTGGTGGGTCTGCTCAAATTAAAGCTATGAAAAAAGTTTCAGGTACTTTAAGACTTGACCTTGCACAGTATAGAGAACTCGCAGCTTTTTCTCAGTTTGCATCAGACTTGGATGAAGCTACAAGAAGACAATTGGAAAGAGGTGAGAGACTCGTAGAGCTTTTAAAGCAACAACAATATAGTCCTATGGGTGTAGAAGATCAGGTTATTTCTATCTATGCAGCTACAAAAGGCTACTTTGATAGTGTTGAAAAAGCAAAAGTTCAAGAAGCTGAAAAAGGTTTACTAGAATTTATAGCAACCAAGCACTCTGCAGTTAGAGATTCAATTAGAGAAGCAAAGCAAATAACTGCTGAAAACGAAGCGAAACTAAACGAAGCGATTCAAAGCTTTATCTCGACAAATTATTAATAAGTAGAGGCTTAAATGGCGAATATAAAAGAATTAAAGAAGCGAATTAAGAGTACTAAAAGTACTCTTAAGATCACAAGCGCCATGAAACTTGTGTCCGCCGCAAAACTTGCAAAAGCTCAGGCCAGGATCCAAGGTTTTAAACCATATTCAAACGAATTGGATAAAACTGTTAGAACTGCGTCAGCATTGGCGAAAGATTATAGCCATGAGTTTTTAAAGGAATCTGACTCTAAGAATGCTGCTATACTTATAGTATCTTCAGAGAAAGGTCTGTGTGGCGGCTACAACTCTCAACTCTTTAAGCAGGTTAAAAACTTCATTTCAGAAAATAAAGATATGAACTTTAAGTTTTATTTTATTGGAAGAAAAGTTAAGGAGCTGCTTTCAAGAGAAGGCGTTAGTGAGGAGAAGTCTTTCTCCTTTGCAAAAGCTGAACCGGAATTTGAAGAAGTTAAAAAAGTCTCTAAAGAACTTGCAAACCTTTTTGTAAGTGGACAAGTTGGTAACCTATTCATTGCTTATAACTCTTTCCTCTCTGCGATTGAATTTGAGTCTCGAGTATCACAGGTACTTCCTATGACCGTATCAGATGAAGAGAAGGAAAAGTTGGCTGAAGAGTTTCCAGTAGACTTTAAATACGAGCCGAGTGCAGAAGTTATCCTGGATAACTTAGTGCCAGAGGTTTTTAACACTACTGTTTTCACAAGCATTTTGGATGCGGTTGCAGCTGAGCATGGCTCAAGAATGACAGCAATGGATAATGCGACAACAAACAGTAAAGATATGATTAGAAATTTAACATTAACAGCTAATAAATTGAGACAAGCGGCCATTACAACGGAATTAACAGAAATCGTTTCTGGCGCTGAATCTCTAAACTCTTAAGGAGCATACACAATGTCTGGAGTAAATGTAGGTACAATTAGGCAAGTTATGGGGCCGGTAATCGACGTTGAATTTGCCAATGGCAAATTGCCGGAACTTAATAACGCTTTAAAAATCACAAATAAGGCAATCTCTGATAGCGATTGGAACCTTGTAGTTGAAGTTGCAGCTCACCTTGGAAATAACATGGTTAGAACAATTGCAATGGATTCCACTGAAGGTTTAGCACGTGGTCAAGAAGTTCAAGATACTGGTAAGCCGATTCAAGCACCAGTTGGTAGAGAAGTTTTGGGCAGAATTATTAACGTAACTGGTGAGCCAGTTGATGAAGCCGGTCCAGTAAATGCTAAGAAATTTTATGACATTCACAAACCAGCTCCAACTTTTGCTGATCAATCTACAAAATTAGAGCCATTCTACACTGGGATTAAAGTTATTGACCTTCTTGCTCCTTATCTTAAAGGTGGAAAGATTGGTTTATTTGGTGGTGCAGGTGTTGGTAAGACGGTTCTTATTATGGAATTGATTAACAACATTGCTACCCAACATGGTGGTCTATCTGTATTTGCGGGTGTTGGAGAGAGAACTAGAGAAGGAAGAGACCTTTTTGATGAAATGACAGAGTCTGGAGTAATTGATAAAACAGCTCTAGTATATGGTCAGATGAATGAGCCACCAGGAGCAAGAGCAAGAGTTGCACTAACTGGCCTTTCTGTTGCTGAATACTTCAGAGACGAAGAGAAACAAGACGTACTTTTCTTTGTGGATAATATCTTTAGATTTACCCAAGCTGGTTCTGAAGTTTCGGCACTACTTGGTCGTATTCCTTCGGCGGTTGGATACCAACCAACACTTGGTACTGAAATGGGTGCTCTTCAGGAGAGAATTACTTCAACAAAAGATGGTTCAATTACATCTATTCAGGCCGTTTACGTTCCTGCAGATGATTATACTGATCCAGCTCCAGCTACGACTTTTGCTCACTTGGATGCAACAACAGAACTTTCAAGAACTATCGCTTCTTTGGGTATTTACCCAGCAGTTGACCCACTAACTTCTTCTTCTACAATTTTATCTCCTGATATTGTTGGTGAAGATCACTACAAAACAGCAAGAAGGGTGCAAGAGGTTCTTCAAAAATATAATGAACTTCAAGATATTATTGCAATTCTTGGGATGGACGAGCTTTCTGAGGAAGATAAGCTTATCGTTGCTAGAGCAAGAAAAATCCAAAAGTTCTTGTCTCAGCCATTCTTTGTTGCAGAGCAATTTACTGGTTTGAAAGGTCAGTTTGTTAAGATTGAAGATACTATTGAAGGCTTTAAGGCAATTCTTGACGGTAAATGCGATGACTTACCAGAGCAAGCATTTTACCTTGTTGGCGATTTAAATATGGTACACGAGAAGGCTAAAAAGCTTTAAGGAAACTACATGAGTAACTATAATGTAGACATTTTTACACCAAATGGGGTTGTTGTTCACAACCTTTCAGCAGATGAACTTTACGTACCTACGAAAGCAGGCGAGATTAATGTTCTGAAGGACCATACCCATTTGATAACAGAACTAAGTTCAGGAATGCTCACAGCAAAATCCTCCTCTGGAGACAGACACTTTGCTGTCCATTCTGGATTATGCAAGATTTTGGGAAATAAAGTTACTATCCTATCTTCAACTTCTGAAAAAGCAGAAGAAATAGATGTTGAGAGGGCAAAAGCTGCAAAGGCTAAGGCCGAATCGAGGTTAAATGATTTTGATTCCTTAACCGATGTAGATTACATTAAGTTTAAGCGAAAGCTGGAAAGAGCTAATGTAAGACTAAAATTAGCAGAACTTAATAAGTAATACGAAAACGGCTCCGAAAGGAGCCGTTTTTTTTGGTCCTATAGGACCAAAAACTTTGACTGGCCATTAAAAACCCTACTGAATATTCACAAAATGAGCTTGGCTAATCACAAACTGCCCTAAACTCCTTTGCCTGGGTTTAAAAATTCTAGAAATCTTTTAAACTGATATTAATGGTAAAAGTATTAATTTCATTTCTCACATTCACCGTGCTTACAGTGACTGCAACTCAAAGGTTGTTGGATAATGCTTTTACACCTGTTAATTCTGGGTTTTATCCAAAGGTTGTTTTAAGAAATTTAGTGATTACTAAGTCTAGCATTCCAGAGTTTGAAGTTGTTGAGCTATCAGAGAAAGACTTCATACCCACTTTTGCAAATGATGCATTAGAAAATGAGCAACCTGTAGAGTTCCTAAGTTTAAGCAAGTCTATTAAAATGGATAATATCCAAACTGAGCGTGCAGATGTAGACAATAGATTGATCATCAAAAAAATGCCTACACAAATAAATGGGGCTGAACCAATTGTGTTGAGTGGTTATAACACTCTCAGAAAAATCAAATTCAACAACCTTGTGGCGAACTTCAAACCTCTTAAAGTTGATCTTATAAGAAGTGGTTCTGTGGTAGCTGAAGCAAAAAAGAAAAAAGATTCAATAACAACCAAAAATGTTGATAAGTCTATTAATGTAAATTTGGACAGAATTTCTACGGCACTATCTGCCACTGAAAAGTCTAACCAAAAAGAAAAGCTTAACGTGAATATCGACAAAGGAAATTCTTCCAAAGACGAGTTAGTGTTTTTTGACTACTCAAATTCACCAGATGAAAAATCAAAAACGAAAGTTTCAAATTCGCTGGTCGGACAATCAATTCCGATACCAAATAAAGGCGGAGCAAGGGACGAGGTTTTAGGAAAGATTCTAAAAGATATGGGTGAAAAGTTCAAAAAAGATGCAGACACTAATGTCTCTATGAATGACCCTTCTAAAATAAAAGTAAAAGCACCTGCACAAGAAAGTTATGGACTAAATGGTGCGAGATCAAGTTTAAGAGTGACTACCCATGGGTACTCGTTAACAAGTCGTAAGAGCCAAGATATTAGTGACTTTGATATTCGATTTGCAGATAATGCTGACGCAATTGCACATTCAGGGTCCGATGGAAGCGTGCTGATAGAGTCTAATTTAAATAGTGAGTACTCAGTTAGAAGAGCTGTCTTATTTAGTCATGGCTATTTACCAGTAAGTGTAGACCTTGTGCTCGAGCAAGGAAATGTAAACTTAGGAATTCCCACGATATCTAAAACTTCATTTAACAAGGTATTGGAGGAAAAAGGTCTCAGAGGATTGGGCTCACACGCTTTAATTGAATTGGATGAGCTAACTGAAGATGCGGACTTTGATGTTTCTACTGGTTATGAGTTAAAGTTATTTTTGGATAGAAATTTGAATATTGTAAACAGAGGAGACTCGGAATACGCATTTATTCTTTTTATAGGTGTTGAGCCAGGAAATCGCATTTTAAGTTTTAAGACTTACAAAAATGAAATAACGAGTAAGATTGTTCATCTTGTTGAAGATGAGCTTTACTTTGATTTCAATTTTTACCACAGAATAAAAAATGATAAATTTGCACTCTTTGAAGACAACCTTTTGTCACAAGAAAGTGGTGTATTGAGCCTTGATGAAAATCAGATTACCGACTTGGGATATGAGTCAAAAATCACTAAAAAGACAGTAAATGAATTCTCCATCGATAAGGCACTTTACTCCATAGGTACTAGAAAATACTTTGAGCTAAAACACCAAGGTGAAAGTATTTTTATTGGTAGGTGGAACAATTACAAAATTAATGTTCCTAGTGAAAGTTACAAGAGATTTGCTCTTGGAAGCTTTGATTTTGACTCTCTAAATGGACACTGTATGGTCCAGATAAATCTTTCTAAACAAGCTAAAGCTATGTCTTTTAATGGTTCAAGTTTCCGTGGCAGTATGAGTGTTGAACAAAGAGTTTTAGATACTGATGGGATATTTTATAGAGACTTGAGTAATCAATCTAAGAAGATATTTCTGATGGGTGAAGAACAAGGTGTTATAAATGTTGAAATCACCTATGTTGATAATACTGTAGATTACTTACAATCCTTTTGTTCTCAGTCTAACTACTTGGTAGAACAACTTTAATTCTTACATTTTTGTCTACGGTTTAGCTTATAGAAGTTTTTAGGATAATAGCTTCTGAGTTCTTTGTCTGATAGTTTCCTGTATTTACGATCTGTTAATTGCAAGTCGCTGACTACTATCTTATTGCGTTTATATGTAGGGTTTTTATATATGAAGTGGGCGTTAAGTCGATCAATCTTAGGACTACTTTTCCTTTGTAGATTAAAAAAAGTTTTAGGCCTAACCTTGCATTTGGTTAGGTAGACTCCAATATCGTTTTTGAAAGAGTTTGTCTCTTTTGAGTAGCCTTTCAATGGAAAAATAAGATCTTTATAAGCAAGAGTATAAACCATCGCCAAAAATTCGGAATAATAATTTTTAGATGCAAAGCCAACATTTGCGTGTTTATAATTCTCCATTATGTAAGACAATGTCGCTTTTTCTTTAAATTTACGTCTTGCCTTAACTAAATGAGAAGTTCCAAAATTGTAGGCGGGTACAGCAAGATCCCAACGTTTAAGAATCTGTTTGTTCTGTTTTAGAAGATGAAGTGCTGCGAGTGTACTTATTATTGGATTGTTTCGGTAATCGATATACTTGGTCCTCCTAGGCATAAATGCTGCTGATGTTCTTGGCATAAACTGCCAAATCCCTGCAGCACCGGCATATGACTTAGCCTTTAGGTTAAAACTAGATTCGACAAATGCAATACCCAGTAGTTCTTTAGGCATCTTAAAATTTTTAAACTGTTTTTCGAGAAAAGGAAGATAAGGCAATGAGCGCAGCACACCATAAAATACCATATCTCTTTGTCCTGTTTGTGTTCTGATTGTGGTCGACAGAGATTTAAAAAAGACTTTTTTTTCACTAGATGACTTAGGTATTTTCAAATTTGAATTCTCAATAGATTTCAAAACGGACTTTTCATCGGCTCTTAATTTTGATTTTGGCAGGTGTAATCTTTTAAGTATGGTTTTTATGTCTTTTGCTCTTTCAAGAGACAGGTCTGCTTGAAGCTTAGACTTTGCAAATTTATTAATTTTTGAAGAATGAAGCGGGCCAAAATCCATAATGTTGTAAACAAGAGATAATTCATTTTTATCGTGAATTATAACTTGTTGACTTGTGTATTGGGTATAGACGGAAAACCAAAAATGGGTCGAATCTTTAAAGTACTTTGGGATATTAAAGTCTTTATGAATGAGATTTTTTTCATCATTAAGTATCACTTTTAAGAGATCTTTCTTGATTGCAGATGCTGCACCGTTGACCGGAGAGATTATAGCATTATTTAAGATAGCCTCTTCTATTTCGATAACTTCACTTTTGAAGGTTTCAGGTGGGGCAAAAGGAAAAGCGTAGAAACTTAACCCGAACAAAAAAATAAAAAACTTCATAGAAACTCAGGTTCACTTAAGATTTGCATTGCTTTCTTATAACCCGCTTTAACTGCATGAGCTGCTGAGTCAGGGTTTAAAGAAAAGGAATTGGCAAAAAATAGCTTATAATCATGATGATCTGGATATATGTCGATTAGTTTAACATTGGGATTAACATTGAGTTTTCTTTCTAAGATAGAAAGTATGTCTCTTCTATAAGTTTGGCTAAACTTTTCATTTTTCATGTATTCGGAAACGGTATTTAAAATATCTATGGCGGTAGCTCGTTTGGCCCTAGATGCAACGATCTTTTTTTGAATGAGAAGATAAATTGACTGAATTGCAATTGATGGCAGTCCATAGTTAATAAGTGAACCGACCTCATCATGGTAGTGATATGGTGTGTGTGTCCAAGAGCTTATAATAATATCACAGTTATTATCTTCTGCGACATGAGTAGAAAGCGTCTCTCTTATTTCGCCATCGATGTAATAATCAGTTTCTCCTGTTACCTGGTTTTGCACAGGATAAGGTGCATAAAATGGTGGAACTGACATGCTGGCCGCGGCTGCGTCTGAGACCTTCGTACCTGTGTAGTATACAGCTGTGCTATCGTGTGTGGGATTTGGATAATTGTATTTGCTAAAAATAACTTTTCGCGAGTGGTCAAGTTGAGTTGCAACTATAAAAAGATCAGGAATAAAGTCTTCAAAACTATCTACTGACAGTACATTCTCCAGTAAGTAATTTCTTGCTCCCTCTGTGCTAAAGAGACCTGGGAAGCTTAAGAAAGGTTGGAGTAAGTTGCGTATAGGCCTTGGAAAGCTTTCGAATAAACCATGGCCATGATGATAGAGTGGTTTGGACCTACGACGATGCAAATGAAACATATCTCTATACGATAACTTTTTCATTTCCCCTTTTTTAAGCCCTAAAACCCCATTAATAATTTCTTGAGGAGTAAGTCCACTAGCAAGAAAAACGCTGATCATCGCACCTGCACTGGAGCCAACGTAAGAGCTGACCTCAAGCGACCGTGGTACATTTAGCTCTCCTTTTGCGGAGTTTTTATTGCTTTTAAGGGTAAAGCCAAGCTCTTCAAGAGCAAGGGTAACACCTAAGTGCCATGCAGCGGCTTTAACAACGCCACCTGAGAGAACTAGTGCAGTCTTTTTATTTTTAAATTCGTTAAGATTCAGATTTTTCATGTGAATTAGATTATAATCAAGTGAACATAAAAAACATAGCATAGTGTCATTAAATTTTGCGCATTTAAACAGAATTAACTATCATAAGTATAGATTCACTTAATCCGACGAAACAAGGAAGGTTTTATCTATGGATGGAAGATGGCTAAGTATCTTGGAGTTTGCAAACTATAAGGGCAAGTCCGTCTCTACGATACGTAGATACATTAAGGCTGAGCGAGTAAAGTTTAAAGAAGAGAATGGAAAGTATTTCATTTGGGCAAGGGATTATAAGGATCCAAGTCTGCAAAATGAAAAAGAATTCTTGGAATTAAGACTTGAGAATGAACGCCTTAAAAAAGAAAATAGAACCTTGGGTGAGCAAATATCCGAGCTTCAAATGCTTGTGAGAATTTACGAGGAAGAGAAAAATTCTCTAAATGCTAAAAACCTTCCGGATTTACCTGTAGATCTATGAGATTTTTAGTTTATATTTCATTCTTCATTTTATTTACCAACCAGGCCATGGCAGACAATCAAAATATGCGAAATTGTTTGGTACTACCTGTCACCGACACTGCTGGAAATGCACTGGGATATAAGGTTTATGAAGGTCTTGAGCGCTTTCTTAAAAACGCTGAATGGTGTGACTATAAATCTAGTGCAGAGCTGATAGAGGTATTTGCAAGGTACAGGGATAGGCTAAAAGAGTATTTAAAAGACCCAAAAGTTTTACAAACTGTGTCGACAAGAACTTCTGCCGGCACAATGGTTAGAGTAGATCTAACTTATGATGTTAACCAAGTAAAGGTTCAAATGGATGTTATTGGTGAAAATGGAACAGACATCTATTTCAGCGAGAAAGACACTTTGCAAGACCCTACTGTTGAAGACATTGTTCAACTTCTAGGAAACTGGTTGGAGTTATATGAAGCAACTATTCCATATGATGGAAAGATTTTAGGTGTTCTAGGCGATCAAATAACTTTTACCTATCCAGATAGAAAGAAATTGAAAGTTGGACAAAGTTTTAGAGTTCGCCGTCTACTTAAAAAAAGCAAGCACCCACTTCTCAAAAAAGTTGTAGAGTGGGAGGTGGATCTATTGGCCCGTGGAAAGGTTTTTAACATTAATGAAAAACAGGGCCTTGGGCTGATAAAGGTCTATGAGAAGAATCTCAAATTATCGCCAGGTGATTGGATTGTTTTTGAAAAAGATTCCTTATCACAAGTATTTGATAAAACCCCATACCCTGAAGTTAAAGCTAATCAATTTGGGAAGCTTGGCTTTTTTACTTTATTTTTTGATGTGTCTTCAAGCTCGGTTGGGACTAATACGTCAGATAACAACAAGGCGACAGGATTTACTTATGGAGTGAGTGCAGAAGTAGAGGCCTGGATAACTAGAAATTATTTTGCTACTGGTGAATTTGGAAGGCGACTTGGCACTTTGGAGGAGAAATCTGGTTCTTTGAGCTTAGATTCTGTAAGTGTAACAAATGGTGTATTTAAAATTGGTGGTGGATATAAATATCTTCCTCTTGGCTTTTTTTACGGTCCACAAGTAAATTTGACTGCAGGATATGCACACTACTCCTATGATGTAGAGGAGTCCGAAGGTGATGGTTTCGGAAAAAATAGCTTTTCTGGTATATATTTGGGTGTAAATGGAAATATGCCTTTAAAAAAAGGTATTAGAATTTTTGGTGGTGCCCAAATTATACCATTTTCAGACTTTGAAGATGAAGATGATATTTTTGGTTCTGAAAAATCTTCAAGCTCTATGGTTTTTCGAGGCGGTTTAAAGTATCAGTATAGTCCTTTAATATCTTTGGATGCCGCATTTGAGACTCAAAATAACTCTGTAAAATTTGACAGCGGTACAACAACTCAACTTAGCTATAAAGATACCATCCTTAAGTTTGGTGGATCTTTTATTTTTTAATTATGAATATAAATGAACTCCTATCAGAAATCGTTTCCTTAGTATGGGGAACTCCATTATTAATATTTCTGCTGGTTGCAAATCTCATATTATTATTTTTTTCAAAACTGATTCCAATCAGAGGGCTTGGTCATGCAATATCTCTAGTCTCAGGCAAGCATTCAACGGGTGAAGCTGAAGGTCAAATCACTCATTTTCAAGCATTGAGTAATGCTTTAGCAGCAACGATTGGTTTAGGAAATATCGCTGGTGTTGCTGTCGCAATTTATCAAGGTGGTCCTGGCGCAGTCTTTTGGATGTGGATCTCAGCTCTTTTGGGGATGAACACCAAATTCTTTGAGTGCACATTATCAGTGATGTTTAGAGGAAAAGATTATCAAGGAGAAGTTCAAGGTGGTCCAATGTACTATATTGAAAATGGGATGGGAAAGTCATATAAGTTCTTTGCTTTTCTATTTGCATTATTTGGATTGATCGGAACCCTGGCCCTGTTTCAAATTAATCAATTAGCAAGTTTTCTTGAAACGTCCTATTCAGTAGACACTACTATTACAGGGATGCTTTTTGCGGTACTTACAGTCTATATTTTATTAGGCGGGCTTAAAAGAATTTCATCGGTAACATCAAAAGTTGTGCCGTTAATGAGTGTACTATATGTGATCCTGTGTTTAGTGATCTTGGCCGTAAATTCTGAAAAAGTATTCCCTATGTTTATAAGTATTTTCGAGAGTGCATTTGGATTTGGACAAGTAGCCGGTGGTATAAGTGGTTATGCTTTAATGCATGTTATCCAAACAGGAGTCAAAAGAGCTGCATTTTCAAATGAGGCCGGCATTGGTACAGCTCCCATGGCACATGGAAATGCAAAAACAAATGAACCTATAAGTGAAGGTTACGTGGCAATGCTAGGTCCTTTAATAGATACAATAATAGTCTGCACTCTGACAGCCCTTGCAATTTTGGTGGGCATAGAATCTGTCAATATGAATACAATTGAGTTAAATGGAATCAATCTTACTGCGTTTGCATTCACAAAATCGCTAGGTGAATTTGGGAAACACTCTTTAGGTATAGTAATCTTTCTTTTTTCTTTTTCAACCATGATTGGAATGGCCAACTATAATAAGAAATGCTGGGATTACTTATTTAAAGGGCGCTGGAACCTAGGAGATAAGACATTTATTCTATTCTACGGTCTAAGCATTGGAATTGGTGCCGTAATTAAAATGAGTGCTGTGGTTAACATCATCGATATTTGTTATGCATTGATGGCAATTCCAAATATAGTCGCAACAGTATTTCTTGCAGGTAAAGTTAAAACTGCATTAGCGAAATACAATACTAAGTTTAAAATTTAGGTAAAAATGGACAAGACTGAAAAAATAAAAAACCTTGAAGTAGAGATTTTAAAACATAAGAATCTTTACTACCAAGGTAAACCAGAAATTTCGGATTATGAATTTGATAAGCTTGAAGAAGAGCTAAAGAATTTAGATCCAAAGAATCCAGTTCTTTCTTTTATCGGTTCTTCCTTTTTTATTGGAGAGAAAGTTGAGCATGCATCAAAAATGCTATCTCTCAACAAAACTTATAAGTTGGAAGAACTCGAGCGATGGATGGATACAAAAGAAGTTGTTTCAACCTTTAAGATTGATGGTTCCAGCTGCTCTTTAATTTACAACTCTGGAAAGCTTACTTTAGCTAAAACCAGAGGAGACGGTCGTTTTGGAGAGAAGATCACAAATAAGGTTCTATATATAGACCATGTCCCTAAGAGCATAGAAGGTTACAATAAAAATTTTGAGATTAGGGGAGAAATCTTTTGTAGAGAAAAGGATTTTATCCACCTTTCTCAGGAGATGGAGAAGCTAAACCTTGAAAAGCCTACCTCCCAAAGAAATATAGTCGCTGGACTTTTGGGAAGAAAAGAGAACATAGAATTAGCGAGGTTCCTATCTTTTCAGGCCTTTGAATTTATTTCAAATGAAGAGAGTCTTCATACTGAAGAAGACAAATTTAGACATTTAAGAAAGCTTGGGTTTGAAACCCCTGAATATAATAAAAGTAAATCCAGAAAAGAAATAGAAGCTCAAGTTGAAGAAGCAAGAGAATTTATGTCCCAGGGAGACTATCTTATTGATGGACTAGTTGTGAGTTTTAACAACTTGGATCTTCATGATCGATTGGGAGAAACGGCTCACCACCCACGTTATAAGATTGCCTTCAAATTTGAAGGGGAGATGAAGCCTACAATTATTAAGAGTATCTCTTGGCAAGTATCTCGTAACGGTATTCTCACCCCGGTCGCAAATGTGGAAAGTGTCGAATTAAGTGGGGCAAATGTTTCAAGAGTCACGTTGCATAACTTTGGTCTAGTAAAACAATTCAATTTAAAAACGGGTGACAAAATAAATATTATTAGAAGTGGGGAAGTGATTCCAAAATTTATAGATGTAGTTAAATCATCTGATGAGAGCTTTAAATATCCTGTTGAGTGCCCAAGCTGTGACCAAGAAACTGTTGTAGATGATATAAGATTATTATGCAAAAACCCTTCTTGCCCTGAAAAGGTTAAAGACGAGATTCTAAACTTTATCCGAAAAGTTGGAATTGAAAACTTAAGCGATAAGCGCTTGGTAGAATTAATTGAGAGCGGACTGGTTAGAGATATTCCATCACTCTTTGATCTAACGAGTGAAAAACTAATGGAACTAGATAAAGTAAAAGATAAATTGGCCACTAAGATTGTACAAAGCATTTCGGATGCCAAAAATATGGAGCTAGTAACATTTTTGTCTTCTCTTGGTATAAGTGGAGGTGCTTATAATAAGTGTGAAAAGATAGTGCATAATGGGTACGATTCTTGGGAGAAAATAAAATCGATAACACCAGAGAAACTGGTTGAAATTGAATCATTTGCTGAAAAATCCTCTCAAGATTTTTTTAACTCTCTTCAAGAAAAACTTCCGTTAGCAGAAATGCTTCTAAAGAAGGGAGTTAAACTCAAAAAATCGACATTTAAATCAGATACACAAATATCTGGAAAAAAATTCTGTATTACTGGTAGCCTCAGCATGAAGCGATCTGACCTTCAAAAAATGATTAAAGAAAATGGTGGTATCGCTGTGAGTAGCGTTAGTAGTGCCACTGACTTCTTAATCACAAATGACAAGGAAAGTAGCTCTTCAAAGTTTAAAAAAGCAAATGAGCTGAATATCCCAATCCTCTCAGAAGCTGAGTTTGTATCGATGCTTAACTAAAGAAAAACTTTTTTAATATAAGTTTTCCAGTCCCTTAGCTTTGAACTGAAATATTGATCATTCTGGGGATCAAAGATCCTATCTTCTTTCCATAGCTTGCTAATTTCTTCCATCTTAAGCTCTCCAATACCGACAAGTGAGCCAAGGGCAACGCCATAACCTGTAGTTTCAATAACTGCAGGCCTTACGATGGAGTTGCCAGAAAAGTTTGCTTGATACTGCATAAGCAGATTGTTTTGGCATGCTCCACCATCTACTTTTATTGCATTTACTATGGTGGGTGAATCTTCAACAAGGGCCTTAATAGAGTCATTAATTGATAATGCCATACCTTCCAGGCATGCTCTTGCGATGTGTTCTTTTGATGTATCTCTACTCAGGCCAACAATTGCTGCCTTTGCATCAGCTTTCCAAAATGGAGAGCCTATTCCTGTAAAGAAAGGTAGGAACATAACGCTCTCCATGGATTCATTGGAAGCTTTCGATGCGAGTCTTTCAACTTCGGAAGCTGATTTAATAATGCCTAAATTGTCTCTTAGCCATTGAACTGCCGCACCAGCTATATAGCTAGATCCCTCTAGTGCATAAACTGGTTTTGAATTAAATTTATATGCAACTGTGGTGAGAAGCCCATTTGTACTTTTTATTTTTTTTGTTCCGGTATTTAAAACGATAAAGGCACCAGTCCCATAAGTGCACTTTAGTTCACCCTCTGTATGACCGGCCTGTCCAAAAAGTGCTGCTTGTTGATCCCCGAGCATGCAAGTGATTCTAATACCGTCGGGTAAAAAATCCAGGCCCTTAGTAACTCCAAACTCACCGAATGACTCTTGGATTTCTGGAAGAACAAATTGGGGGATATTGAAAAACTTGCAAAGGTCTTTATCCCATTGGCATGTATCAAGGTCCATTAACAGAGTTCTAGAAGCATTTGATGGTTCAGTTTTAAAACTTTGATTTCCTGAAAGCTTGTAAAGTAAAAAACCATCGATATTGGAAAGACAAAGGTTTTTGTTCTCCAAGGCCTCTTTTACAATGTTATTATTTTCAATCATCCATCTCATTTTTGTGGCTGAAAAGTAAGGATCCAGTGGCAGTCCAGTCTTATCTTGAAGAGGGGAGTATGCTTTGGCATTATCTGCACAAAATTTGGATGTTCTTCTGTCTTGCCAAACGATTGCATTACAGAGTGGATTACCTAACTTGTCATACGCACAAACAGTTTCCCTTTGGTTTGTAATACCTATACACTCGATATCATCAACTGTGGCATTGGCCTTTTCAAGAACATCTACTACAGCTCTCTTAACTGAGTTGAAAATGTCATTGAGATTGTGTTCAACCTCTCCAGGTCTTGGAAGAATTTGTCTAAATTCATGATTTACTTTTTCAACAAGCTCCAATGTTTTTGAATCAATTAAGAGAGCGGTTGATCCGGTGGTACCTTGATCTATTGAAAGAATAAAGCGCTTCATGTTACCTCAGTGTAAGATTTTGGGAAGGATCTTCAACTAGCATTTGACCCATGCTGAGCCAGTAGTTTGCGATTCCAGTGTTAACTGTCTTTAGAAAACCTAATGAAAGAACCATAATTAATGACAATAAAAGTACGAACTCAACCAAACTTTGACCTTGTTCGTTGTTGGCAATATTTTTCTGTTTTTGAAGAGAAGCTTTAGTCATGGGAGAATTTACCCTTATTGTTTAAAATATGGTTAAATTATATTATAAAACTTGATGAGGTCTAAAGTGTGGAACTTGAAGAAATTTTTTCCGATATTAATAGCAGCGAGCATCTTTATCGTGATGTTGGTTGCGCAGATGTCTATTCATGGTAGTTCTTCCTCAGCAAGTAAGCTAAATATATCCGCTGAGATGGTTCAGGCCTATGAGGCAAATTTTTCCGAGATTACGCTTACAACGACAAAATCTTCTGTACTCAACCTGTCAAAAGTCAAACAGCCAATAGTTATTCTTAATTTTTGGGCAAGCTGGTGTCGTCCATGTATCTCAGAATTTAAAACCTTAAAGCAGTTGGTTTCAAAGTATGGGGGGG
Organism: uncultured Bacteriovoracaceae bacterium; assembly: GCA_950070535.1. GTDB lineage: Bacteria > Bdellovibrionota > Bacteriovoracia > Bacteriovoracales > Bacteriovoracaceae > UBA845. The sequence goes on from CATMLK010000001.1 coordinate 148,998, forward strand.
AAAAACTATTAGTTTTGGGTGTTAATAATGATACTGACGACCAGCTTAAACTTATCCAGTCAACAGAGGATAAGCTAAAATTAAATTTTGAATCCGTTGCAGATATTGAAGGTAAAATAACTTCAAAGTTTTTTATTAATGAAATTCCGGCCTCTATAGTTTATTACAAAGGTCGTGTGATTCACTTCAAAAATAGTGAGTTCGATTTCATGAGTAAAAGCTTTATTGAGCTTCTAGACTCAAAGCTTTCTGAGGTGAAATAGCAAAATTTCTCCCCCAACTGTAAATAATCTCATCTAAACTATTGGTTTTGAATACGCTAAGCTTGGCCTTCATATCTTTGTCTATAACGCCTTGATCGAATTTACCGAGAGCACCAGCTGCATTTAAAGTGATTGCGGCCCAAATTTCTGCAATATTCATATTGAGGTTTTTTCCAGCCAAGGACGCAATTAGAAGCAGGTTGTCACAGTGACAGGAACCTGGATTAAAATCACTTGCTAGTGCCACCTTGCATCCTGAATCTAGGAAGGCCCTGGCGTTTGCGAGATTTTTTCCAAGAAAAAAAGCAGTGCCTGGCAATATGGTAGCAACAGTACTGGAGTTGGCCAGTTCATCAATCCCATCCTTTGAGGTTTGAAGCAAGTGGTCACAACTTAGAGCATTGTATTGGCATGCAAGTGAAGCTCCACCATTGTCGTTAAATTCATCTGCGTGGACCTTGATGCCAATTCCATATTCTTTAGCTTTATCAAAAAGCAAATTTGCAGCATTTTGATCGTTTATGCATTCAAAAAAGCCACATCCTCCTGTTAATAATTTGTTAATTTTTGAATTTTTCTTGTTATAAAATACTGCAATTCTACCTATCAATTTATTTTCTGATACTAGTATCCATCTTGAAATTTTACCGTGTTTGAATGTTTTGTTTTCTTTATTATTAAATACTGAATTTATGTCTTTATCTAATGGTTGTATCCAATATTTTTCATTAGAATATATATTTAATGCGACATTTATAAATTTTTTTTCAGTTTTTTTATCATTTACATGAAATAACTTCATTTATATTTAATTTGTGTTTCATAAAAACAATTCTTTCAATAATTTAGTTCATTATTTTATAAACAACATATAACCTTTTAAATATTATTGTATGGAT
>CATMLK010000002.1:0-140469 GCA_950070535.1 uncultured Bacteriovoracaceae bacterium
ATCCGTTAGTGAATGAAACCATAAATTCCTTTTATGTGGAAGCTGAGCATGAGTCTGGATTTAAACTAATTAACAATCATTATTCGCAAAATTTTGCCCAAGAGTTAACTTTACTAGGAAATTGGACTTTAAAAATAAGTGGAATTGACCAGTGGGGATTGACCTCTGGCTCTAAAGTTGAAACTGTCACAATTGTAAATGAACTACCTTTGGCCGCCGTCAATATCTCTGTTGCCGAGACATGGAATAAGCTGTCTTTGGATGCAAGCAGCTCCTCGGATACTGATGGAAGCATCGTAAAATATGAGTATACTTTTTATCACGATGAAGGGCATAGCATTAGTCATATAGTGGACGTTCCTAACAGTACACTTGAGCTACCTATGAATGAGGGAGTTTGGTCATATACGCTTAAAGTTTATGATAATGATAATGGCACAAGCGAAATCCAGGGAAGTATAACTTTAAACAACCCAAGGCCTATTGCTAATTTTATCGCCATAGAAGGGAACTCTTGGAATCATTACTACTTAAACGCTATGAACTCTTATGACCTCGACGGGCATATAGCTCACTATTTTTATACATTTAATCACATCTCCGGAACAAAATTAGAGCTATCCAGCTCAACGCAGACTTCTGAGATAAACTTTCCTGAAGAGGGAGAGTGGAGTATCTCCTTAGTTGTGACAGACAACTTTGGAAAAGAGTCTGAACCGATCATTAAACATATTTATATCTATGATCCGAATATCAAACCAGTTGCGAATGTTGAATATGAGCATGATGCTTTATCTGGACTAGTTAATTTTAGGTCAAATTCCTATGATCCAGATGGAGATGTAGTCGCTTTGAAACTTAAAGGTGTGCACGAAACAGGGATTTCTGTGGAAGAGGAATTCCAAACTGAACAATTTAGTCTTAATTTACTGGAAGGTATGTGGGAGTTTGAACTAATCGCAGTTGATAATGTCGGAGCGGATTCAGATCCATATGCTTTCAGTATAGAAGTCATCGTTCCAGAAATCATATTGAGTTACAAACTCGAATCCACCGCTTCGCCATACAAGTATATGCTTGATATGTCAGAAACTGTTGCAGAGGAAGGTCCACAATTTCTAATTGAAGTTGTCAGAGATGGAATAAGCATTTTTAATCAAATAACTAATGAAACACTTTTTCCATTAGAAATTTTTTATCAAAATGGAAGCTATGAAATATCAGTTAGTGCATCAAACGATACCTTCACAACCCCTGTTCAAATCAAAAACTTAAACATAACCCATCCAAATATTGGCGGAGATGTTATTCCTGAAGATCCAGGCGAAGCAGCGGACGACACTTTACTCGGGATTGACTCAGACAATGATGGGGTTCGCGATGATATCGAATTATGGGTAAACTCAAAAGAAGAGCTTTCCAGCTTACAACAAAAGACTTTAAAGCAGATGTCAAAAAAACTGCTCGAAAATATTCGACACCAAAACGATAGGTCAGCTTCTATTCAATCTAAGTTTAGAACGATTGAATATACATACTGTATGGAGTTCAGGTTTGGCAGCGAGTTTTCTGAAAAACTGTTTAGTGAACTTCGCATGCGATTCTACAACACTAAGGAGAGACTGATGGCCTGGGCAGAAAGTGAAAACAACTTTGGCGGCCAAATTGTGACTTTAGACTTAAATAAAGGTGGTTATGAGAGCTATTGCGAATAAATTAAAAATATTGTTTCTCTTAAGTCTAGCAGCATTATTTTGTGCATGCTCTGATGATGAAAAAAGAGTGATGGTCGATGGTTCTTTAGAGCCACCTCATCCAAATTTTTGGAAAAATACTTTCTCGATGAAAGGAGTTGATAGCAATAAAGACGGAGTTAGGGATGATGTTGAAAGATGGATCAATAGAAAGTTTCCTGGCGATGAGAAATATAATTTACGAAACCTTTACAAGCAGGAAGCTAGATCTTTTGGTTTTATGCTGGATGAAGCGAATAGCTCTGAATTGATTGAGCACTATTGGAAGAGTAATGTGAATGCAAGCCAGTGTGCAGTTGACATATATAACTCTAGCGCTGCAATGATTTACTTTGGTGAAGTTTCCAGTGAGGTTCAAACCAAAATTTTCAATATGCCATGGAGAATCTTTAGAAGGAAAAAGAATGAATCAAAGTTAAGCGGGAAGGTTTTAGGTATGGATAAAATATATAATAAATATTCGACTTGCGACTTCGAGGTGAAGAATGTGTTTTAAAGAAAAATTGTTACTTATTTATCTTTGCCTTTCTCCGTTGCACTTTTGTAGTGCTGAGGAAACAACCCACTGTGCAGATTCCTCGAATTTGAGGTTAGGCTATCTAAATGATAATGGAGAAAGCACCAGCTCAAGCGATGATGTACTTAAGCATGTTATCAATATTGTAAATTCTAACAATATAACTTTGAACCCTGGTGGAAATGAGAATGTTTGTTCAAAATTATACTTTAATCACTCTAATGGTTTAATCTTTAATGCATTAGAGCAATTCTATCTAAAGACTGATGAGATCATGATAACTCAAGAGGATGGAACTGAGGTAAAAGCTTTCCCGACGGAAAAAGAGGCGACAGAAGCCTTAAGTTGGCTACACTTTGGTAAAAACCTTGAGAATGATTTTAAGAATGGGAAAAGGTATAAAGCTGCTTTAGGTACTTGGCATGAAATAGTGCAAGGCATTCTAAAAAACACAACTCTAGCAGATATTGAACACACACTAGATAATGACTTCACCGGGATCTATAATCAAATAGTAGAGGGTCTAAATACTCAGCCTCTTCTTTTAATTGGGTCAGGTCAGGGTAACCAGTTCGCGAACATAATTTACAAACGAATGCTCAGTGATTCAAGAGTTAGTGAATCTAACTTGAAAAAATATGCTAATTTTCAAATATCTTCTCCTACTGCTGAAATATCATCCACGAGTCAATCATATGGCGATTACCTTCTGTCTGACGAGGATAAGTCTTTAGATCATTATAGATCAGATGTCTTTAGGTCTATCTTGCCTGCGAATGTGGAATTTGAAGTCGAGAAATACGTTTATTTAGGAAACACTAGTTACCCTGTATATCGTTATGAGAAGTATGACTACTTAGGTAATGATGTGGATGATGTTTACTCAAACCCTTTACTGAGGGGAAAGCCAAGTGGAGAAGAAAACTACCGCTCCATGAGCTCTATATTTATGGATAAACTAAGTGTGTTAGCTGAGAAAATAACAGGTAGGCATTGTGAACCTATTGATGACTTTGAATTGAAAGTTTTGGGAACTTATATGTTCCACCAAGTAACTGGATCTGACCCAAAATATATGTACTTAGGTTTATATGATAGTGACGGCAAGGCACTTACTGGGGACACTTCTCTTTATGGACTTTATTCTGTTCCACCAACTTATAGCACAAACTACGAACCGGATGAAGTAAAGCCAGTCCTCGATCTAAATGGTGATTATTTGGCTTTTAACCAAGTAGTATATGTGTCTGGCCAAGAACATGCCGAGAATCTCAAAGGCAGAGCCTTTGCCTTGATTCACCACTCCGATTATGAAAAACTTCAGAATAATAAGCCAATGGAATGCGGAATTAAACATTATACCTCTGTAAGGTCACTCATTAGTCACCGCGTGGATAATGAGTACGACCCAAACTATGCATATTTACCTCAAGGCCCATTTAGAGGTGTTTTAGATGTTAAGACTGCAGATGAGGTAGTAAATGTCACCTATAATGGTAAGCAGATGGGTAAAGAGGAAGATGATGCAAGTTTTTGTACTGATCTTAGTTATAATAAAGATTGTGATTGGGGCATTAAGGACTCCATAACCCTTCCTGGAAGTTTTCAAGTGACTCTGATTAATGGAAGTGAAATTTCTGTAGGATTGGAGTTGCCGCCAATTGATTTTGATATCAAGCTTGAAGTTAAGGGCGTTCAAGTGGAGAGAGGACTCTACGAAGTAGAGGCGACTTTCACTGGGGAAGATGTTTTTAGTCGATATGGCAAGTTCTACTCTGAAGTGTGGGTATCAGATGGTGAGACCAATACTAATACGGGCAAGTTAAGTCCAGAAGGCCTAGTGAATTCAAAAGGTTCTGGTCCTGAATTGGGCCATTTTTCTTGCGGTAGACGTGCTTATGTCGTTCCCATCCAGCAATTAGGTCAGAGCAGTAAATACTATCGGTTTGATTTAATGAAAGTGATGGATCCGCCTTGTTAATTAATAGGCCCTTCATATGAAGGGCCTTATGACCATCGGATCGTTGGGTATACTGTTAAATTCTTGCTTTGAAAGCTTTATAATCAACTTGACCATTATTTTGGAAGTAGCGACCACAGCCGATAACTTCTGCTTCTTCAAATAATAAATCACCCGCCATCATTACAAATTTTCTAACGTCATTCAAATAGTAAGCAATTGCATGCCACCTAGGCTTTACTGTTGACTTGCTTTCAACTTGATCTAGCTTTAGAGAGTGAATCCAGCCCCCATTATTTAAAATGACTTTATTATTCTCCAGGTAGATACTTGCATAAGGAAAAACAACTCCGGCCCTTCTTTTGTTATACTCGGCCTTGTTTAAGATTTTCTTTTGGTTAAGGGAATAGGACAACACACCATTGAAGCCCCTCTCTGAGTTGCCGGTCATTGCAATGTATAGTCTATCAGAGGCGTCTCCAACAACAGCTACTGCTGCTGAAAGATGACCATTGTCATTTTGAACATTCAACATGTCCTTGGATGTAAATTGCTGGGTATTTAAATCAAAAGTCAAAAGTCCCGCACCGCCACTAGCTATATATAGGTGATTGTTGCTTTTGTGATAATAAACACCTCTTGGAAGGTTGTGGCGACTTCCTTGCCATGACTTGTGGCCGTAGAAGCTTAAAAAGTCTCCATTTAGATCATGCTTAATTAATCCTGCTGTGCCCACTGTCCATATATAGTTTTGAGTTACAACGAAGTCTCTTATTTTACCTGTATTACCTCTAAGTTCATGGGACTGAGAATTATGTCTGAATTCGTAATGTGTCTTTGAATTCGTTGTCTTCAACTGTAGAGCACTATCTTCGAAGAATAGGGGAGGGGTTACAATTGTGTGAGCTTGATTAATCGTATGTGCACAGTGATTGGCATTAAGCTCGTCCATGTCTACAAGGCCGTATGCCATAGATGTAAATACAATAAAAGTGACTAATAACTTCTTCATTCTATAATCCTTATAGTTTAAATTTTCTAAATTATAGGCGCAGGCCTTTTTCTTTAGCAAGTTGCCAAATGGAAATGCTGCGCAGGGAAAATGTATTAAAGAATGTTAAAGTGCTTCTGTGAGATTTAAAAAGTGTTGATTCAGGGAGTCTAAAAGCTTGGCTCCTGGAATAAGCCTTTGGTGCTCAATGTTTGCAAGCTCAAATAGCTTTTTTGCCATTCTATTACTTTCAAGCCCTTGGTGTTTGTCACTTAGATAGACAACCTTTTTTACACCAACACTTGCAAGAAGTTTTGCACATTCATTGCAAGGAAATAGCGTCACATAGCACTTAGAGTCTTTAAGACTTCTAGGAGCGTGCAATATAGCGTTTGCCTCTGAATGGACAACATATCCGTATTTTTGATGCTCTAGAGGCTGGCTCTTGTCTTTTCCCCAAGGAAGTTGTGACTCATCAATGCCTGCCACAAAACCATTGTATCCCATAGTTATTTGGTGATTATTCTGATCGACAAAAACACATCCAACTTTTGTTGCAGGGTCTTTGGACTTAAATGATGCCATCATTGCTTGCAGCATGAAGTACTCATCCCAAGAAAGCTGGGACTTTACTTCAAAGTAATTGGGGTTGTTCTCAATCATATCTAATTAAAACGTGGCCTCTTCCACGCTCTCCTCATTGCTTGTCACTTCATTGCTGAAGCTTTCTTCTGAATCTTCTTCAAGTTCTTCAGTGTAATTTGAGCTTCTCTCATTATTGATAGTTAAAATTTGGTTTAGATTGTTTTGAAGAGTTGCAAGTTCTTTTAGGAACTTATCTTTGTCTTCATCTGTGTATACAAACTCTTCTAGTAGAACTTTTGCTGCAACTTTATTCATTCTCTTGGTCAAAGTTCTTAGACTTTTGTACTCCGTTGGAAGCTGAGGCTCACTTAGAGTTTTCTCAACTGCTTTTTCAACACCGTTTGTCTTGATGTATTTAACCATGTCCTTAATTTCTTTTGCGGACTTGTTTTTTACAACATCAATAATTTGCTCTTGCTCTTCAGCGTCAAGCTTTATTAGCTCATTTGTTTGACTAGCGTTAAGTTCTCCGTGTGCTCTAAGTTCTTTAACCTTTGGAGAGGACTTCATATCTCTATCAATCGCACTCTTAATTACTTTCTTGCTTAGACCTGTTTTTTCAGCGGTAAGGTCAATGAAGCTTCTTTTGTCATTTGGCTGATCAAACTTGATCTCATTGTCTTCTTTATTGTTTTCAAGATCTTCTTCTTCAAATTTTGTGGCCATTGGATTTAGCTCTTCGTAGATCTCTCTTCCACGAGCAAGGCACTTTTCAAATTCGACTTTATTAAGATCCATACGAACAAGGTTTTCATCAATAGACATTAACTCTTGTTCACTGTTTGATTTATGTATTTTATGAACAGGAGCCTCCTCAATTCCAAGCTCTTTAAGAGCGGAGTAGCGTCTCCCGCCTGCGATGAGTTCGTTGTTTCCATTGATTACAAGTGGTTGAATTACACCAACAGTCTCAATACTTTTTTTAAGTTTCTCAATGTCTGTATTTGTACGTAGGTAAGAACTTTTAACCTTGATCTGATCGAGCTTCATCGTTTCCATTAAGTCTCCTTCTCTCTGTGCGTGCCACACACTAGAATAGTGTCTAAGCTTTGTCATGCACTTTTAACGCGAAAGGCCTTAAGTGCTTGATAGCGCTGTGTGCGCAAATAAATTGTGTATAGCTAAACAACTGGTATTAAGCTTGGTCTCCAACTCATGCTGGTTATTTGGTGCTATGACTCCATGCAGAGTGATAGCTGAAACGACTCCGACTAAAAACAACTCATAACTTTTTAAAGTATAAGGACTTCCATGAACTTTTTGCACTTTAGAGTTTGTCTTAAATATAGCAATTCATGGACCGAAATAATGTTAAGGACTTTTCTGTCCATCCTAAAGTTCAGCTGCAATATTATTAGCGAAAGCTCTGAGGTTGCTTTAATTTCTGCATGCATTCTTTTCCGAATTAAGACTCTGGCAAATGTTTTGACTTCAGAAACTATGGCTTTTAAAAAAAAGGTATTACCAATTTAAAAAATCTCTTAATGCTTTTTAAAGTAGCCACTTAACTCCATGTTTAAGGCATGGTTATTGAGGTATTGTGGTGGAAGATTTCTTGTTTTTAGGACGTTTTGGTAAGTGATGATCTTTTATTCCCTCATCTTGATTGATTTTAGAGTCCACACGATCACATTTTTCTTTTTTAGCACTGTCATATATTACATCCTGGCCACTGCTGATAAATGTATAACCGAATTTTGATTTACTGCATTTAGGTAGCTCTAAGATGCCACAGTTATAATTATCAAGAGCAACGCAAGTAAAAGAATGGTCAGCTCCATTGGGACTTCTGAAGTTGAAGGTGAGCACAAATTTATTGAAGGCCAGCTTATCGTCAACAAATTGCAACGTTTTAAGGAACGGTAAGGTCGCATTTATTAAAAATGAAGCTGCACTAAAATTATATCCTTCCTTCTTTACACTAAATACAGGTTGACCGTTTATATCGCGTTTCAATTCTGCATGGTCTACTTGGTTAAAAAAAGAATAGTCTGGATTCATGGAAATTTGTTCTCTTAGATACTCCACGCTTTCTTGTGAAAAGGCGTTCAAACTGAATAATAGTATAAAGAAAAGCGGCTTCATGGCAGAGCCCTCCTGAAATACTTCTCGGAATTAAACTATTAAACTTTAGTAGCCTCTTAACGCATTCAAGGACTGTAGTGCAAGAGGGTTCTTATTTGGAAATATTATTCTGGCTCCGACACGTTAGGATTTTTTAATTTTATAAAATTGTTTTAAGTAAACATATAGCATTTAGAGGTTGCAGGCTTGATCTGTTTGCTCCAACCAGGGTGCTCTAAAAGCCTCTTCCACTAGCTCATTAATTTCTTTTTTGGCGTTAAAGCTGTCCCAGTTTGTGCATACCGTGCTAGTTGCAGTCTTCATTGAAGTTTGGATAGAGCTTTCTGGGTTGGCCATATTGTAAAGCTTGCTCCATAAAGAGGCGTAAGGCCCTACATCGCGAGCATTACCCCTTGAGCGCTTCATAACAATCTGTCTAGCACTTAGACCTGCCCAATCACTCCAATCATATCCATCAATATCTGTGAGTCTCTCCATCACGTCTTGAGCGAACTTTGATTCACCACCTTTTCGAGTAATGTAAACGATATCTTCACAGCCACTAGCTTTAAGCACTAGGGTAGGGTGCAGATCACTCCAGCCACCTGCAGATACATACTGTTCACTTACATCAATAAAGTTTGAGAGACCTGGCTCCGCAGGCGAAATAGAGATCACATCCGCCCAAGTCGCATCCCCAAGGGATAGGAACTTTTTGGACTTCTCATCGTTTTTCGTCAGAAGGCCATTTTTAAGGTTGCTGCTAATTCGGTTAAGTTCTCCGCCGTTGCCCCAATATCCAAACTTTAGGTTACTTTGGGCTATCTTAAAATCACTTCCAAAATTTGGATTGGCACTGAATCTGTAGGACTTTTGTTTGGCCCTAAAACTTCGAGCTGCATTTCCAGAAAGAATGGCGGTCGTGGGATAAGTCTTAAGGTTTTGACTTACCCTCTGAGATATCCTTTTGCTTTTAACATCCATTTTATGTGCTGCGGATCTTCTTGTAAGAACCGCACGGCCTAGCAATTGACGACAAAGTGGTGTTTGCTTGTTTATTTGTTGCCAAGTGAGTTTCTCACTTCCAGGGGCACATTTCGCTAAAAATGCACTCATATCTTGGTCGATGCTTCTTTGGATCTTTTTATTTGGAAGCTTTACACCTGCGTAGAAGTCTCCCATCTGTCCAATGATCCTTGAAATACTCTTAAAGTTCACAAGGCCTGGGCGGAAGAATAGAGTGTTGTCCGTCACAGCGTTGAATTTTCCAAACTGCTGAATCGCTTTGGTTATTTCATTTTTTCTGAACAAGATTGCAGCTTGAAGCTCAGGTCTATTCTCACTGGACATTGCCGCAGTTTCTTTTACATATTTAACAAATTCAGGATTGATAAAGTCCTTCAGATCTTTGGAATTTAGAAGAACTTGAAGAGGAGCGAGCTGTCTTTTAAAAACAGCGATTGTCTCAGGGCCAAGATCGATCTTTTCAATATTGGACGCAATTTCTTTAAGCTTTCGGATTAATCTCTCATCTCCAATTATTGTTTTTAGCGCTTTTCCTTCCTCTGTTTGGGTGAGTGCCTCAAAGTAGCCTTGAAAAGATTTTACCAGTAGTGCTTTCTGGGTGTTGTTTAACTCTCTCGGATTCATAGCAAGACTTTCAAGTAGAAAAATAGTGATGCTTGCGGAGCTTCCACCTGAAAGTTTACTTGGAATGCCTTTTTGTTGAACGACTTGAGAAATTGCTCCCCAATGAGCTGGCATAAGTTCGCCATTTCCACGAATTGCCATACAGTAGTTTGTTGCCTGAGCATTTGAAAGAAGTAGGCCAAGTGCCAAGAGAGAAATGATGATTTTAGTCATTGCCAAGTCCTTATTTGATTCTAGAGAGCTTTTACCAAAACATTCAATATTTTGGGACTATTCTGAAAGAATTACAGCTTTTAAGGTTTTTGGGAGCTCCCTGTGCTATATGTGCTTAAACTAAGGAGAAAAACTATGAAATTGTTTGTGATCTTAATGACTGTAGCACCAACTATTTTTGCCTCTGAATACTTCACTTATAAGGTTGTAGAGGACAAGTACGACATGTTTGAAGTTAATGAAGCGATTAAGGTTTCGAAGGATTTTACAAAGGTTATCTTTCAAGGGGTTGAGACTAAATGTCAACGAGCAGTCAGCGATGAAGTATTTGAAGAGTTAAAAAAGGAAAGCCCAGAGCTTTTCGAATTATTAAGCTGCACCATTGATGTTGAGGATTATTCAGATGAATTCGCTATTTCATTCATAGATGAGGGGCGAAAGGCCGATTTTCATGGTGCTGCCACACTGGAGAGAGTCGAAAATAAATAATTTAGTAAATAGGGAGTGGTTTAAATGACGTGCTTAAAAAGAAACCTTATTAGAACCATTTTTCTGTTAATTACAGTGTATTCTTTTGCTGCAGGTGCTTCAGAGAGAGGTGCCACAGTTTATAAAGTCGCCCTTTCAAGAATCTCAGATGTGATTGAAGTTGGTGAAGAGTTTGAACTTGCCAATGATTACTCTTATGTCGTTATAAAGGGCATGGAGCTTGAATGTTCAAAGCAAGTTGAGGGCATTTACCTTGATTTTCTAAGACTAGATCGTCCTGATATTGTGGAAGTGTTAAACTGCTCAAAAGATAATTACACTCTTACTGTTTTAGAAGAGGGGAGAAAACTTAACTTTCACGGAATGGCCTTGTTAATAAGACAAGATCAAATCAACTGACTATTCCCCGTCATCCCCAATCGCGCCTACTGGGCAACATGCCAAGGCATTTTCGCAGTCTTCGGTTTCTGATTCATTGGTAGGTTGCTTGGCAACATAAGCATGCCCGTCATCATCGTTCATTTCGAAAAAGCCTGGAGCTTCCACACAACATGCATCACATGCAATGCATTGGTCATCAACGTAATATTTACCAGATTGGTTCTGGCTCCATTTGGCCTCTTTGTCTGCCATTGTTATATATCCTATTAAAAAAAAGGGACCGCTTAGCGGCCCCAGTTCTATTTAGCTATTTGTTAGTTATCTCTTATAACAAATTCGGATAAGTGACAATACTGGCCTCTTCCTCAAGTTTTTTAAGTAGTTGAAAACGTGTCTCTTGAGCTATTTGGTTCTCCAAGGCCGTCTTTTGCTGCTCAACTTCCTTCTGAGCTTGCTTGTCGAGTTCAGCCTCAGTCTTCTTGGAAAGCACTTTAAGGATTTTTACGTCAATAGGGTTGTTCTCTACAAGTACATCCTTTTCCATATCATCAGTTAGGATTGGGGCCAAAGTCTCGTCTTTAAAAGTAATTGTTTCAGCACTTTGGTCATAAAAACTAAGATCAGCATCCGTAACAAGGGAGAGATCATACTTCTTTGATAGTGATTTAACCTTTGAAAGATTGCCAGTTGCAAATGCATTTTCAATATCAGAAACGAGCTTATCGTTGAATTCCTGAAGCTCTTTTCTTTTTGATTTTTGAAGATGTCTCTTAGCAACAACATCTTTCACTGTCTCAAAAGGTTTATTTACGGCCTTCTTCTTGTCTTCAACATAGATTAGGTGCCATCCAAAGTTTGTTTTAACCGGCTGTGAGATTTGGCCAGGGTTAAGCTTAAATGCAACTTCTTCAAACTCTGGAACCATTGAGCCTTTTGAGAACCATCCTAGATCTCCGCCTTTTGAGGCTGATGGTCCCTTGCTTTCTTTTTTTGCAATTGATTCAAAGTTTTTAGCATTTACTTTCTTTCTTAAACTTTCAATTTTTGCTTTTTGCTCCTTATCACCTTCTCCCTCTTTAACTGGAAGTAGGATGTGGCGTGCCTTAACTTGAGCAGGCTTATTAAACTCTGAAGACATGCTTTCATATAAAGAATTAGCAAGTTTTACATTTTTCTCATCAGCAAGAAATTCGTTAATTTCCTTTTTGGATACATCCAAGTACTTAGTCATCTCTTCTTTATCAAATCGAACAGCATGAACTTTTGCGCCAGCTTTTTTGAACTTAGCTATGTCTTTTGCCAAAGCATTGGAAACACCTGGAGCAGTCAAAGTTGTTTGAAGCTTCTCAAGTGCCACCTCTTCAGTGATCATTTCTTCAAAGCTCGCCGGTGTAAGTTGGTTTGCAGCAAGAAGACCTTTATATTTGTTTACATCAAACTTTCCATTGGTTTGAAAGTAATCAAGACCCTTAATTCTCTCTTTAATTTCTTCTTTGCCTGAAGCAAAGCCTAACTCGGCGGCAAAGTTTGCAAGCAACTGTTGCTGAACCAAGTTTCTTAAAGCATTTTCCTTGAGTCTAAATTGTTTAATTTGTTGACTGGTAAGGTCTTTCCCAAAGATTTGTGCATATCTTTGAAGCTCTTGGTTAACAATGTTGTTGTACTCTCTAATGGTGATTGGCTCCCCATCAACCTTGGCAACTGATCCCGCACTTGATCCAAAGCCTTGAAAACCTGTTAGTGCGAAACTAACGATAATCGCCGCGATGAAAAAAGTCAGAATAATGTAAGAGATTTTGCCAGTGAATTTATTGATCATTTTGCTTCCCTTTTTGGTGTGGCAGTTTGTTGTGACATTACAAAAGTAAAATTCTATAATTTTTTTTGTTAAAGTCAATTTGCGCCAAGTGTCATCCGTTGTTAAACTCTTGGCATGGTGTTCTCGTTTAGATAACTTAAGTTGTACAAATTATAAACAAATTGCGCAGGATGTTAGGTTTTGAAGAATTTTACTGTGGACTCTTCCAGGTGGAAACTGGCCAATAATATAATAGTTGTAGTTTTGGCGCTTTGGGGTATTGCCGTTCAGAATTACTCACTAAAAGATGTTTCCACTTTTGAGGCATTTCTCATTGAGGCCTTCGCACCAATTCAGAGGGGAGCTCTTTCAACTCAGGAAAAGCTTGCAAATATGCTTGATCATTACGTGATGATCGTAAACACATCCAAAGATAATGCAGAGCTTAGAAAGAAGGTAGCAGCTTTAAATAATCAAATTTTTGAATTCCAAGAAGTTAAAAAAGAAAACGAAAGACTCAAGCAGCTTTTACAGTTTGGAAAAGAAATACCTAGAGAGAAGGTCTTGGCACAAATTGTATCTTGGGATGCTTCAAATGAGTTTAAGGTTCTAAGAATCAATAAAGGCTCATCGGATGGGCTAAAGAAAATGTCGCCGGTAATAACTATGAATGGGCTTGTTGGCTATGTATATAGACTGACGCCAAACTATGCCGACATTCTTACCATTTTGGATCAAAATAATAGAGTTGATTCTATTGTTGCAAGAACAAGAACTCACGGAATTGTTGAAGGGATCTCCGAGTTTAAGTGCCGATTAAAGTACGTTAACAGAACCGAGAGAGTTGAAGTGGGTGACGAGATCATTACTGCAGGCCTTGGAAACATTTATCCCAAGGGAATTAAAGTTGGAAAAATAACAAAAATCGATAAAGAAAATTATGGAATTACACAATCTATAGTTGTGACCCCTTCAGTTAACTTTCACAAACTTGAAGAGGTTGTTGTATTGATTGAGAAGACCGAAACAGACAATAGAGACCTTGCCAAGGAAGAGACCAATGAATAAGTATGGACCTAAAGACCTATTATTAGGAACAATTAAAACTTGTTTGTTGTTGGTTGTTTTAGAGATATTCACCACTGCATTTCTACCTGCCATGGGGATTATTAATTTTAGGCCAGAGTTTAATGTACTAATTGTTCTATTTTTGGCCTTTAAATTGGAAACGCCTGTGCTTGCTTGGCTTATAATGATTGTTCAGTATGTTCATTCTCTTTTTTCAATCGAGGGCTGGGCGATTGGCGCATTTACTGGTGTTTTGGTCTCCATGTCGGTTAGATACCTAAAAGATATGCTAGATTTTAGCACCGCTATTTCAACGATCATTGTTGTTCAGATTTTTCAAGTTGCATGGTTCTTTGCGACAAGCTTTTTATTGTCTCTAAAACTTGGCGATTTTGGAAACTTCTTTCACTTATTCTGGCAGGATATTCCCGAGAGTTTGGCGCTATCAATTCTTTCTCCGTTTTTCTTCTTTGTTTTAGACAGGGTGTGGAGAGTGAAGTCTAAGGCGGTTGGAGTTGCTATTTAATGTTTGGTGATGAAGAACTGATTAAACTCCATAGAAAAAGGGCCACTCAAGTGGCCAATATTATCCTTGTCTGTTTTGGGATTATTCTCTTAAGACTTTGGTACCTGCAGGTCTATAAAGGCGATCAGTACCATAAATTTTCAATTCAAAACAGGTTGAGAAAAGAGATCGTAAGAGCTCCAAGAGGGATGATCTACTCAGCGAATAAGCAACTTCTTGTCGACAATATTCCACGATTTGACGCTGTGTTGACTAGACAGTATTTGAAAAACAAAGATGAGACATTTAATAGACTTGCCGCCATTTTAAATATGGATGTTAAAGATATTAAGTCGATAATAAAAAAGCACTCATCTCAGGCAAGATATCGTCCAATTATTATTAAAAAGAATATTTCTTTGGATGAAGTTGCACAAATTGAAACAGAAAACGCATTCTTGCCAGGTGTGAGTGTTGATACCTTTATCAGTCGTGAATACGTCGATGGAGAAGTTGGGGCACACCTTCTTGGGTATATTTCAGAAATTTCTCAGCAACAGCTTCCAAAGTATAGAAGTCGAGACAAGCTTGATTATCATTTGGGAGACTTTATTGGCCAATTTGGTATTGAAGAAGAAATGGATAAAACTCTTCGAGGAGATAATGGCTTTGAATATGTTGAAGTTGATGCCTTGGGGAGAAAGAAGAAATACATCAACACCGATAATTTATTTCAAGGCATCCAAGATCGAATGCCTAGGCCTGGTCAGAATTTAAAACTTACAATTGATAGGGATATGCAAATTGCGGCCTATGAGGCCTTAAAAGGAAAGTCAGGTAGTTTGGTGGCAATAGATGTGGACACTGGAAAGATCTTGTCTATGGTGTCCACACCTGCATTTGACCCCTCACAGTTTAGTCGAGGGCTGACAACTGAGTACTGGAATTCCCTAATCACAAACGAGGAAAATCCACTGAGGGACAGAAGTATTCAGGAACACTTTTCCCCAGGCTCTACCTTTAAGCCCTTCACGGCGATAGCCGCTTTGGAGGAAGGAATTATTAACCCTAATACTAAAATCAGATGTCATGGAACCTACAGGCTAGGAAGACGTGTTTATCACAGTTGGAAGCGCTGGGGCACAGAGAAGGTGAATATTAGAGATGCTCTAATGCAGTCTTGTAATATCTTCTTTTACAAGGCCGCAACTGACATGGATATTGATTCCCTTGCAAAATATGCAAAGATGTTTGGTTTTGGTCAAAGATCTGGAATTTCTCTACCTAGAGAAGTTTCGGGACTTATACCTACAAAAGAGTGGAAACTAAAAAGAAATGGAATCCCTTGGCAGCAAGGGGAGACACTGTCTTGCTCGATTGGACAGTCTTATGTCTTGACTTCAACTTTACAACTTGCCAACGCTTACGCCGCTTTGGCCACAAAAGGAAAGTTGTTCAAACCTTATGTCGTAGACGAAGTTTTTGATTATAACGGCAAGTTAATTAAAAAGTATGAGCCAGAGTTGATAAGAGAAATAGAGCTTAAAGATTCAACATGGAACGCTGTAAGAGAAGGCCTGCATCGAGTTGTGAACCAGCCTAAGGGAACTGCTTGGTGGAGAAGAGGCTTTGGCAACAATATGGCCGGCAAGACTGGAACCAGCCAGGTTATTCGAGCTCAGAGTGCCGAAAACCTATATTCAAAGTGTTCTGAGATGCCTTATGAATTCAGACACCACGGGGTATTTGTTGCCTTTGCTCCATATGATGATCCTAAAATTGCTGTGGCCGCATTGGTTGAGCATGGATGTGGGGGATCAACAGCCGCAGCACCTGTTGTCGAGAAAGTTGTAAGTCAATACATGCAAAAGTACTTGCCTGAAAAACATAAAGAGTTTGCTAAGAAAGAGAAGGCACAATATCTGAGCTTTTTAAGAAAGAGAAATGCTGCCCGTGAAAAAGCAAAGCTTGAATCCGAAGAAAACTCATCAGAAGAAGACTCTGGTGAAGAAAATGATTAGAGGAAACTAGTGAATAGAGCTATATTAGAGTTTTTTAAAAAATACGACTATACATTCATGGTCACGATGCTTGCGATTTTTATTGTTGGCGTTCTAAATCTATATTCGGCTACTCACTCTCACTCTTCGGCCCACATGCAGAACTTGTTTAAATCTCAAATTTTGTGGTTTTCCTTGGCCAATGTAATTGCTTTTGCAATTAGCATGTTTCCTCCAAAATCAATGTTTAGACTTGCCTATTGGGCATATGCATTTAACGTTCTCTTGCTCATCCTTGTACTTATTATGGGGAAAGAAGGGATGGGGGCCCAGAGATGGCTAGTCTTTGGTGGATTTAGACTTCAGCCTTCTGAGTTAATGAAAATTTCTTTGGCGTTGGCACTTGCAAGGTATTACACCAAAAACAACCCTGAAAAGGAGTTGTATTTAAAAGACTTAATTGTTCCCTTTATAATAACCATCATTCCAACTGTTTTAATTGTGGTTCAACCTGACTTGGGAACTGGGCTTTTACTGCTTCTGATTTTTTTAGTGGTGAGCTTTTATAAAAGACTTCGTTGGAAATCAATTGGTGTGATTGTTCTTCTTGGGCTGATCAGTGGCTCAGTCATGTATAAGTTTGGACTAAAAGAATATCAGAAGAAAAGAATTCTGACCTTTATTGATCCCTATGCCGATGCAAAAGGCTCCGGATACAATGCGATCCAATCGGAAATTGCGATTGGATCCGGAAGGTGGTTTGGAAAAGGCTTTAAAAAGTCATCCCAGGCATCCTTAAATTATCTGCCAGAGAATCACACCGACTTTGTTTTCTCTATTTATAATGAAGAGCACGGCTTCTTTGGATCTGTGGTTCTGATAAGCTTGTATATTATTTTATTGATGCGCTTTATCTGGCTGGCAGGCTCCTCTCTTCGATTTTTTGACTCCATATTGGCCATAGGGCTCATGGCTATTTTCTTTTGGCACACCTTTATAAACATGTCGATGGTTATGGGACTAATGCCAATTGTTGGGCTTCCGCTGCCACTAATGTCATATGGGGGTTCCAGTATTCTGACCTTTGGAATATGTATTGGTTTAGTGACCTCTATAAGTAATTCGAGAAATTTGTTTTAATTACTAATTTCTCGATGTTTGAACACCTTTATGCGTCTCTTTTGAGGTATTGGATGATTTTGGGACTGTTCGCTGTGTGGAGCTTACTTCGGGCAGAGAATCAAATAAAAGATCACTTTTATCGCTAACTTTGCATGAACTCCACATCGCTTCTGTATCGGGCTTATCCTCGAAGGCCTTTGATATAATATTTAATAAAAAATCCATCGTATTTACTTTATCGGGTGACTCATACGAGTTTGAATGAAGAAACAGATCTTTTGCTCGTCCATCATGATCCATATGCAGTTTAATTTGAGTGACCTCACCCTTGAACTTAGCATCCGCAATACCAACATTTCCTCTTCTAGGCGATGCATCCCTTTCAAAAACTATATTAAATCCAGTCTTATCAAGTTGAAGAACTGGTTTAAGCCTTGTGCTAACTGTGTATTCACGAGCTCCATTGGCATTATCTTTTGCCAGGTTTATATGAATCTGTTGGCTGTCCCTGTCAAAATCTATTTTAGTCAAGGAACAGTTCTCCAGTGAGCGAGATAATCTTTGGATAATCTTTGCAAAGTTTTCATTGGAGATTTTTGAAAATACGGAAGTGTCTTGGCCTTTTCTCCGAATTATTTTGTTTACGGATGCGTTAAAATTTTTCACTGGCCCATAAAACACCCTCACATACAGATCTATTTCATCTTTTAATTTGAGGAGTTCCTGTTTTTCTTCCTGTGAAAGCTTAGGATCGGATAGTTTTGCAATGACGGTTTTTTGAATGAATAACAACTCTTTTTCATGCTCTTTGTATTGCTTTTCATGCTTCGCAACCTTCTCTTGGATCATCTTATATCTATCAAAGAATGATTTGAGATCTAATGTGTCTTCAGGCAACTCATTTTCAATTGATAGAGTCGGCAGTCGTTGTTGGTTCAAAGCCTCCAGTCTGTCTTTTAGTGAGGACTGTGCTGAAGCATTTGTGAAGAGGATTGCGATAAATAAGACTAAATAATATATTTTTCTCATAAATTCTTCTCGGAATTAGTCAGTTAAACCTTAAGTCCGGGGGGTAATTGCTCCAAATCCTGTTCATTGATGATTTTGAGATCTTCTCTACGGCCCCATGTCATTTAAATTATTTGGCCATCCATCTTTTTTGTTCTAAATTTAGTTCATGGGTTTTGATGTTCTAAAAAATATTTCTATAAAAAAAGTAAAGCATTGGATTCGCAAGGATTTAAATCAAAAGTTTATTGAAGTTGTCCACGAATTGATCATTAGCAAAGAGAAAAATATTCAAGATCAAAAAAAGATTGCTGAGCTTGAAGACGAAGTTCGACGCCTCAAAGGTGAGCAGGCTAGACCTAAATTTAAAGGTAAGAAAAAGATTAAAAAACGAGACACTTCAGAGCTTGATCACGACGATGATGATGAAGACCCTCCCGCTCCCAAAAAGAAGTCGATTCCAGTTGATAAAGAAGTTGAAGTAGAGGTTGATCAAAAAGATCTTCCTAAAGATGCTCGTTTTATAGGAACCTTCGAGCGTGTTATTCAAAATCTGTTAATTGAACGGAAAAATATAAAATTTGTCTTTAAAAGATACTACTCACCATCCTTGAAGAAAACCTTTATTGGCGAAGTTGAAGGCCTTGATGGTTCTAAGTTTGGTGGCGACCTTAGGGCGTTAATTGATTACTTGTATTTCAAACTCCGTGTGCCTCATGAAAAGATTCGTGAGTTTTTAATGGAGTTTGAAATTGAGATCTCCAAGGGACAAATTTGTAGAATGTTAAATGAATCAAGGCCTGAACTTGAAGATGAGCTTGAAGGTGCCAGACAAGCATCACTTATAAAAAGTAAAACCAATCACCTGGACGAGACTGGGCACAAGTTAAGTAATCTTCCTTTGTACACGTTTTGTTTCTCAAATATTTACATGACCTTTCTAAAAACATTTGGACGTAAAACTAAAGCAGACGCTATGTCGACAGTCTTTGGGATGAATGAAAGTTATTGCTTTGATCACACAGCGATAAGTTACCTAGTTTCAGAGGGTATTGGTGAAAAGTTTTTAAAAGAGTCTAGAAAGCTTTTTAGCAATACAGTGTTTACAAGGACGAGCTTTTTCAAGCTTTTAGAAGGCCTTGAGCTTTCAAAGCCTCAGAAAACCAAGGTTAAAGAGGCTGCAATGTATGGAGCTTACATACAGAAAGCTCAAGGGCCTCCACTAAAATATCTGGTTACTGACGATGCCAAGAATTTAACCTTTTGGAAGCGACATCAACTCTGTTGGGTCCACGAAATTCGGAAATATAAGCTTTTAGATGTTTATGGGCACTCAACTATTATTGATGAATTAATTGATGAAATGAGAATTTTCTATGGAAAGCTTCGTGCCTATAGAAAAAGTCCATGTGAGAATCAGAAAAAGATCCTTAGTAAGCTTTTTGACGACATTTTCGCTCAGAAAACGCTTCTAATATCAGTGAACGAGCAATTAGCTTTAACTATGAAAAACAAAAAAAAGCTTTTGTATGTGCTTGAGCACCCAGAGGTAGAAATTCACAACAACCTTGTGGAGAGAGATATTCGAGAGAAGGTAATTAAGCAGAAGATCTCTCTTTTCAACCAAAGTTGGGAAGGTGTGAGGGCCTGGGACCTGATGCTTTCACTGGCCGGAACTTGCAAGAAAAACGGTGTAAGTTTTTTTAAATACCTTCTAGATCGCCATAATCGACATGAAAATTTGCCATATCTCGGTCAATTGATAGCTCAATCTTAAATAAAAAAATCTGCACAACATTTGGGGCGCTTACACTTCAACTGTTAGTATTTAAACACCCTATATAAACGTTTCAATCCCCCTACTTCCAATCCTCTTAAACGTGAGAAGATACTTAGAAGAATAAAACATTAGTAAACGCCAATAGTGCTAGCTTTAAGTTTACATTTTTCATAGGAGTACTTGTGTATATTAAAAGAATCATAACGACACTTTTGTCTTTCACTTGCCTTAGTGCTTTTGGAAAGAGCATTCCCGAGATTAAGACAAGTATTAGTTTTGGAGAAACACAAATATTAGGAGAAGTGATTACAGGAGCCCGGCTTAAGGGTTATAACCACGACAACCCAGATGAATACTTCTTAAAAAATAAAAGTCAAAGCAAATACTTCCTAGAAATGAACGACCTGAAAAGAAGGGTGGAAAATCTTCCTGTTCAGCTCCCAGACTTTTTGGAAAATGAACTTCAGGAACTAAAAGAGCAGGGTGTATCAACTATCTACATTGATTTTTATGCATCAATGACTAATGAGTTTAAACATGGCTGGGAGTACAGAACAGATCCCTGGGAGCGAATGACTCAAGGATGCGATGTAAGTATAACTGCAATTTATAGTTACCCAAAAAACATTCAAGAGGAACTTGTAAGAAATATTTCTAGAAGCAGGGGTGAGCTAGAAGCTGCTACTCTTGACTTTGCTCAGAAAGAGCACCGGTTAAGCATGGATCTAGAGGAAGAGAAATCTTTCAACGAAAGCCTAGAACATGCACTAAGCTCTCAACATATTTGTCATAATTTTTTGAAAAAAACCCACCGGCTCTATTATACAAATCATTTGGAAAGACTACTTCGGGACCTAGCCGAAGGAATTGAAAAAAGAAAAGAGAGCTTTAATGACTATTTAAAGGACAATAATTTTACAGATTAAAACATTAACTTAATCATTCGGTGTCCAAGGAATTTAAATTGGGCACCTAAAACCCCCTAACCATTTGATATGACCATCGCATAAAAATCCCTCTCTCTAAACAAGAATCAAAAGCTAAACAATATTCCTCACTTAGATCAAATTTGATCATAAAACATCAATACCAGCTAATTATTCCCTGAATTTCTGTGCATAGCAAAATGTCTTTTAAAAAAATACGTCATATTGTTTGTACTAAAGTAAAAATTCGACAGGTAACATATGAGAACTAGACTCTTATTTGCAATTCTTTTTTCAACTCTCAATCTTTTTGCAAGCACAACAAACATCTCCGCACAGACACGTTTTACAGACTTTGAAACTGGTCAGCCTGTTCAAGGACTGAATCACGTATGGGAGGCCGTTCAACCTTTTTACGGTGAGATTTTCCCTAAAGTGATTCGAATTAAATTCCACAACGACACATTCTCTGGCTTTGAATTTCCGGACATCATGTGGTTGGGTAATTTTAGCCGTAATCCAAATGATCGTACAAAGAGGTTCTACGAGGTGGTTAGACATGAGCTCTCCCACCTCGGAAACATGCATTTAACTAACAGTATGAGTATGGAGAATCGTTTTCGTTTTTTTGATGAAGGATTTGCCATGTTCTTTGAGTTTCCCCAAAAGCAAGAATGGCTCTTTCAAAAATCTTTTAAGATAGCGAGGAAATATCTCGCGAGGGGGAAAGTCTCATTCGCTCAAGTCCAAGATTGGAAATCCTACTTCGGTGACCCACTGGGCGGTTCAAGAAATGAACTAGATAAAAATGCTTACAATATCGGAGCCACATTTGTTTTCTTTTTAATAAACAACTACGGCAAAGAAAATTTCCGTAATTTTCTAGTTGCGATTGGCGATACCAAAGACCTGGAATTATCACTAATTAGAACTTATGGAATTTCAAAAGAGATGGCCGAAAAGAGCTGGCTTAACTATATACTAAAACAATAGACAACCTTACACCTACCATGAGGAAAGACTGGTAAACGTTCGGCCTTCTCTAATCACGTTCATAAAGGTATCTAAAACTTCCCCCACCGTATTGAGTATTGCGTATTGATTCAAAAGTGTTTAGTTTTTAAACAGGGTATGTAATTTAAAGCAAAAACCCCTTTACAAGGCTATATGCTTGTAAAATTTAGGAAAAGGAAGATCCTTACAGCAACTAATAGAATTGGAAAATTCATGCAAGCGAACTTTTTGAGCCACATACTTTGGTTACTCACATTTTTAGATATTTCACTTGCTTTTGGAGCACTAAATGAACTTCCAGATGGCCCCTTAAAAGAAGAGTACATAGAAACCCAGCAGACTAAATTCCTTTTCCACTGGACTACAAAGACCGAAATCCAAGAAAGGACAAAATCCTTCTTTGACTTTTTAGAAAAAGATAAAAGCGCAAACCTTAGCAAAGACAAGGTAATGGAATACCTAAAAAAGACGACGACATATAAAGTAAAAGAATCTCCATGGCACGGTCTGTATTTTGCGTCAAATCCAATAGTTTCTCAGAGATATGGAACCCCTAATGCTAGAAATATTAATCCACATTCCAGTGAGTGGGTCTTAGTTGTTTTGAGGGTACCCAGAGCAACAAGGTTTTTAAACACCTCCACCGACACCCTCCTAAGCGAACAAGAATTAAAATGGTTCCTGGACGAGGACTGCCGTCAGTTCAAAAAGGCCGAAGACCTGGACAACCGATTGGTAGGAGGCTCCTCGAGCTGTGCAAGAGCGCTCATCTCTTACCTAAGCAATCTTAATGCCGAAGGTGTGGTTTATAATTGGTGGGACGTGCACGTTTCTTCATGCGACGCCCACAGCAATACTTTTTTATCTAAACGCGCGGTAATTTTAAAAAGGGATGATTTAATAAAAAACGAAAACGTTTTCTACCTTACAAGCGAAACAAGGCCCACAGGCGCCAATATTGAGGTTATGCATTTAACTCAAGACTTTTGGCAACAAAGCTTTTCATCCAAGTATGTAAGCAACACGGCCGCCTTCCTTTGGGACATTCACAATGATGGTGAGCTTTCCGTTCAAGATCAAAAACACTTTATGGATTGTGCAGAGAAAGAATAAAGAAAGGGCTTCCTGCATGTTAAGCCGAAGCCAGGACCTAAAACCGCTTAAAAACTGTTCAAAATAAAAGCTCAACCTTTGGAGATACTTACATGGCCCCTCTGTCTGAAAGCAAAAAGCACTTCAATTTGTATCTGTAGATATTCCACACGTTATTGATTTTGAACTGGGATATTGATAATGCCTAATAATGAGAGGAGCCTTACCATTACAGCTATACATCTTAACAACACTGTTATCTACATCTGGGTACCCGGAAATGATTAAGATTCGGCCTGGCGAGCTAAATTCTGGGAGGCTTTATACCACTTGCCTATTTGAAGAAGTTAAATCAAATTGCTTCATTGACACTGGGTCTACATTTTCAGCAACCGCAGATTATGAACAATTCAAGGGCCACCCTTCTACTGGTAAAATTCAATTCCAGAGTGCTGCGGGAGTACCAACTGAGATTGATGAAATAGAACTAGAATCCCTTACAGTTGATTCTAAGAAATTATCAGGGGTAAGAAAAGCCCGGCTCAACCATCTTGACGGTTTTGAAAGTGTACTAGGAATAGACGCCATCGGAGCCCTTCCTTTTAACTTTCTATTCCCTATTCCCTTTTTGAACCTAGGTGTAAAGGTTCTGTACAGCTGAAAGGTAGAAATACTCAGGGATTGTGGGACACTGGAGCAGGACTCACCTCGATAGATATAAATGAAATTGAATCGAACCCAGATAATTATTCTTTTGTAATGGACATAAACAATGGCATGGATGCAACCGGCTATCCTGTTAAGATGAGATTATTCAAAGCAAAGAGTATCAAGATTGGCCCAATGCTTTTCAGGGATATAAACGTCCTTGGAATTAATTTTAAAACCGTACATCAACATATTGACCCAGGTATTTCAGTAATCATTGGTTACAACATTATAACAAAAGCAAACTGGCATTTTGATTTAGCTAGCAATAAATGGCTTATTGAATAGCGTCTTCTAGCCTTGGAATGTCTCCGGTTGAATTTGTAATCCATTAACTGAAAACGGAGGGGATATTAAGTGAATTGGTACATAAAGGCTAAACCTGATGGAGTGCTTTGATCTAGGCAAATTAACAGAACTCATTGAAAATTATGATCTTGGGCTAAGTTCCAACCCCCAACTCGGCTTCTGTCTGAGCGTATCACGGGGTGATGAAGATCTCTACAAACATTCTTGTGGTCCAGTTAACAGGTTTTCAATTCTTCCAATAGCATCTCTTACAAAACATCTCACAGCCATTACTGCTTTTAGAAAAGACATATTAAGCAAGAGCTTAGATTATGTTTTTAATTCAGGGTCAACACCTGGCTCAGAATCTTCTCTAGCAAGTTTCCCTAAAGAGAAAGTGTCAGTCACATACTTAAGCAACCACTCCTCTGAACAATCCCAAGAGTTGATCCCCAGCCTAATGAAAATAATAGGCTCACGCTAAAGCCACATAGTGCTTAGAATCACAAACCGATCTAAAGCTTTAAATGTAACTGAAAACTCACCCTGTAGAACTTAGTTCAATCCTTTTAAAAACTCTAATATCGGCTTTATTTTACTCTGGCCTTGGCCGCCTTCTCGAACACTATAACAGACTTCATGTTTAAAAACATTTTTTGGAATCCCTGGTATCTGAACAGGCCTTAACTTCAAACGGGACTGAGGGCCTTTTACAATTCTTTCAGGTAATAAGGCAATTCCCACTCCTTTTTCCGCAAGTCTTGCAGCCGCCTCAAAACTATTAAGCCCAAAGTAACTAGAACTGAATAGGCCAACTTCTCCTAGTGTCTTGATCACCGACTTCTCTTGAGTTAGATGCGCCTGATTGTCAGTTAGAATGGGTGTTTTAGCCAAGTCTTCCTTCTTCCATCTATGTTTCCTATTATCTGACTCAAAAAAACAAAGATTTTCTTCGTAAAGCGTTCTGGTTTGAATGCCTCTGGCGGGCTCAGGACGCACCGTTACCGCCATGTCCAAATCGCCATTTAATAATTGCTTTATGACCTGATCGATCCTTCCTGACATAATAGATATTAAGTAATTTGGATTTTTAGCCTTAAAGGATTCGATAACTTCCGGCCAAAAGTGGATGGCCAAGGCCTCATGGGTGCCAATTTGAATTCTTTTTAAAACCTCGCTTTCTCCTTTTCTAATTTGACTGCCCACAAGCTCCACCTGCTCTATTATTTTCTTTCCTTCTTGGAATAAAGTCTCTCCTTCGGCGGTAAGTTTTATGCCGCTTCTCGATCGAATGAACAGGGTTACCCCAAGCGAGTCTTCAAGCTTTTTCATAGATTGGGAAAGCGCAGCTTGGCTAATGGCCATAACTTTAGCCGCCTGGGAAAGGGAGCCAATTTCGGCAACCGCAAGAAATGCGGGTACTTTTTCAAAATGGAGACAGAGTGGTTCGTTAAACATAAGCAAATCCGATAACACTTATAAGAAAAACAACCTATACTTATACCCTCCAGCACGATAAATAAAGTCAAATGAGGAGGAAAAAATGGGTGTATTTACGGTAGAAAAGGGAAGTTCGTCGAAAAACAAAGACCTTCTTTATTACTTTAACCGGATTGGTGTAAGCGTACTATTTTCTGGAGCTGCAATAGGCGTCTCCCATGTTGTACAGGCCACTAGGGCCGGCGGTAGTTATGGCCTTGCAATAATCCCTGTAGTTTGTATTTGTCTAATATTAAAATATCCCGCTTTTCTCTTTGGCCCGCTATATACCAGTGTAACGGGAGAAAGCGTAATAAGTGGCTATCTTCGAATAAATAAGTCATTTCTTTTCATTATTGGATTGGTATTTTTAAGCATAATGTTTACCGTTGTGTCCGCGGTATCTATGCTCTCAGCAGGAATCTTAATAGAAACATTTCAAATACCTCTAAGTGCCTTATGGGTTTCCATAATTTTGGTTTTTTCTTCGACTCTTATTGTCAATTACGCCTCGTTTGAATCTTTCCAAAGGCAAATGAAATACGTATTTTTTGCGCTAATGGTCTTAACAATAATATCTCTTGTCCTCGCTTTTCCAAGCATAACGAGCCAGACATTCTTATGGGATCTAGGTGTTGGAAGCTGGACCAAGCAGGATTACATTTTCATCTTCGCATTAACCGGCTGGATGCCTGCAGGACTAGATCTTCCTATGATGCATTCCCAATGGTTAATAGCAGCAAAAGCTAACAATAAATCTAGTTCGCCAATTGAGGACTTTAACTTTGGATACCTCTCCACCGCATTTCTGGCGTTGGTATTTATTTTAATCGGAACTATTTTTTTCTTTGGTACGAAAATTTCTTTTCCAACTTCGGCTGGAGGCTTTGCAGCACACCTATTAGGTACCTATAAACTTACTCTTGGGGATTGGGCCGTGGTTCCCGCAGGTGTTATGTTATTCTTGGCGATCTATTCATCATTGATCATTGTCTTAGATGGATTCCCCAGGGTCCTCTCCGAGGTTTATTTAAAATGGTACCAGCGGGGAGGTTCCCCGATCTTAAAGACTGAAGTTAGAAAAATCCTAGCATGGATTCAAGCTTGTGGCGCAATAATGCTTTTAAATTACTTCGCCTCTTCACTCACGGCCTTAGTTGACTTTGCGACTGTCACTTCATTTATTGTTGCCGCACTATTTGCATTTTTAAATCACAAGCTTATGTTTTTAGACAATTTTATACAAAAAAAAAAGATTTCGCCCTATCTCCTTTGGTGGAGCAGGTCCGGGATCGCCTCATTTGTTACTTTTGCAATATTCTTTCTATTCATTAATTTTAACTTTTAGGAGAAAAAATGAAAAATTACACTCTAATCTTATTTGCGTTTGTCGCACTCCCTACCCTAGCTCAGTACACTCCTCAAGGGATTACGGACTTGGACAACAAAAGCTTTCAATCAATGAGCGAAGAAACATCTTACATCGAGATTGATGTATCAAGATTTCACTGTGACTTTAACGACTTCAAAATTCTTGTATCAATACCCGAAATAATTATTGAGCACCCAAGTTCGGCAAACTTTTACTCCTTTTACAAATCGCCCTACTCAAGTTGTTCTAATGCCTTGGAGACCGCAAGGAATTATTCTCAACAAGGGAAACTACAAGGCATATTGACAACAAAAAAAAGATTTAACAAAGAAGTTCGATGTGTTGGCGGAAGATGGGGAACTTGCTATGAAACGGGTAGAGTTTTCCAAAATATCGATTATACCATAAATGTCTTTCTGCTAGGAAAGATGGTCCTTGAAAAAGAAATTAATATATACCATTCAGGTTCCGATTCAACTTCAGATTTACCCATTCTTTCCAACGGAAATGATCCGAACTCTTGATGTCCTAGGCGTTGCTGTTCATCGAGGTGTTGCTAAGTAACTTTGAAAGGCTGGAATCGACCAGCCTTTTTTCATATGTACTCAGGCGGGCTCCAATCAAACAATGGACCGACCCACTTTACAATTCTTGGTTCTAAGTATAATTCTGAACTCACAAACAGGCCTTCAAGAGGATGATGCCATGCACACTTCAGTGACTGAAATTGCTCCAAATATTTTTAGACTTACAATCGCTCCAAATGATTTTTTCGAGTTTTCACAATTCCTTCTAGTTGATGAGTCCACCTGCCTAGTTCATGCGGGGAAATCTAGTCTTTTTAACGAACTTGAGTCTTTGATTCATGAAGTTCTTGGAAAGCGTAACTTGGATTATATCGTATTCTCTCATGTTGAAGCAGATGAAAGCGGTGCTACAAATAAATGGCTAAAAAAGTACCCAAATGCCCAAGTTGTATGCAATAAAATAGCAAACATTAGCTTGGACAACTTTCTAATTCGTCCAGCAAAGGTATTAAAAGACAAAGAGTTTATTAATCTAGGTTCAATGACCTTAAGAATGGTGGAGACACCTCACTTCCCCCACAACTGGGATGCCCATATGTGGTACGAAGAAAAGGAGCAGGTTCTTTTTAGCTCCGATTTCTGCTGCCAAGGAGGTATCTCCCAACCTGTTTCCAACAAAGACATTTCAGGATCTATTATTTCTTTTTATGAAAAAGGGAACTTCATTCCATACGGAAGCACAACTAATTCCAATTTGAAAAAATTAGAGCAGATTCCCTTTAAAGCAATTGCGCCTATGCACGGTTCAATCATAGGAGAAGAGGTTGCGAAGACAGTTTTTGACAAAGTAAAAAGGGACTTAGAATCTAGAGCTTAAACGACCTTGATTGTTTTGCTATTTTATGACAAGGGAGCAATCGAATTCTAGAAATTCTTTAAGTAAAGAAGGTGGCCTCCTGCTACGCCGGGGCGAAAACCTAAAACCACTTAAAACCTACTCCTATACCTGCATCCTCAAATAGTCATTTTCCGTTCACTAATGTTCTTTTTTGGTCAAACAGGCCTAACTAAATGTAACTCTCAAGCACAGGCCCTGCGAGAAGAACACAGGACCTAATGAAAGCGAATTAGCATTTATTTGCCACTCAAAACGTATAGGACCTTCTGGGCAAACAATTCAGATGAAAATGGGTCCCTGCCAGTCACAAGGTTTCCATCTACGACAACGTAAGGTTTATCTTCCTCCCCAGCTGAATAATCCACTTTACCCATCTGGACTAATAGTCCCTTAACTCTTTTATATCCAGTAACTCTCCTACCTTTTGCTACAGGATGCCCAGTTCCACTTAAGTTGTTTGCAACACCTAAAAGTCCAGTGGAAGAGCACAAAAGTGCTACAACTTTTCCTTCATGCATGAAATTAGCTAGGGCCTTATGAACATCTTCATTTGGGAAGAAGTCCTCCCAGGCACCATTGCCTCCCGCAAAAACGATGGCATCATAGTCATCAACATTAATTCCTTTGAAAGTGATATCTCCCATAACAGCAGGATAAGATGACACTTGCCTCTCATCAGGCTTTGTTGGTCTGGGATACTTAGTTGCCGTTGTGACTGTATGCCCGGCCTCTTTAAATGCCTCTAGAGGTACATAGTATTCAGGGGCATAAAAGCCCTCAGAAACCATCATGAGTATTTTTTTGCTGTCAGTTTTTGCTAAGCAAGCCATGGAAGTCATTAAAGTTAAAAATAGAGCTGTAAATTTCATATATCCTCCTAGTTTCGATTAAGAATGTGTCATATTTACTTGCTCATTAGATATTTGAAAAATTTAAAGTTAAAATACCTGGTATAAGAAAAGGCAATACCATGGACCTTAATAGAATTAAGTACTTTCAAGCAGTTGCGTTAACCAAGAATATTTCAAAAGCTTGCTCTTTGGTACATTTATCCCAACCAGCGCTAAGTTTGCAGATTCAGGCTTTAGAGAGCGATCTCGGTATAAAGCTGTTTGAACGAAACAACAGAGGACTGATTCTCACAGAGGAAGGAGTAAAGCTCCACGAAAGAGCAAGTATCCTACTGGACTGGGAGCGCGAGACTTTGGATATTATAAATGATTTGAATGTTCCGTCAGGGCAACTAAGAATTGGCACTTACACCACAGCTTCTTCTTACTTGCTATCGCCAATTCTAAACGAGTTTCTTCAACGCTATAAACATATAAACATTTCCTACGACTACTCACCCACTGACCAAATTCTTGAAAAAATAAAGACGCTAGAGCTGGATTGTGCTGTAGTCTCAGAGGTTCCTGATGACAAAGGAATTGAGTCTGTCCCCTTTTATCATTGCGAACTTATTCTAGTGGCGAGTGCGAGAATAAAAATGCCGAAAAAGCTAAAACCAAGCGAGTTATCAAAACACCCTTTTCTTTCCTATCCACTTCGGCTTGATTACTGTTACCAAGAAGTTGAAAGAAAGCTTGGAAAATATTTGAAGCGGGCGCCTGCAAGGATAGAGTCAGAAAGCTTCGACACCCTCAAACAGTCCCTCCTTGCCGAGCTGGGAATAACCTTTATGCCAAGATATTTAGTTCACAAAGAGCTAGAGCAGGGCCTGCTAAAGGAATTGGAAGTTTCAAATCTTACTCTCCCGATAACTTTTTCTTTTGTCCAAAAAAAGTACAGAATACTCCCAAAGAAGGTTCAGGCTTTTAAAGAGCATTTAACCTCGAGTTTTCAAAAATAAAGTCCTGACCCCAATAAGAAACGGTACTAAAGGACAACAACCTAAAGCAAATCTCAAAATGTTTCTTTGTAAATGACTTGGAGAAATTGATTTCTAGGGAACTTTAATACGAGGGAATAAAAAAAGGGGGCCTCGTGCTTGTTACGCCGAGGAGAAAACCTAGAACAGCTTTAAACCTACTCCAAAGCACTTTCTGCTGCAACATAGGCTTTTAGCAACGTTTTCCTCCAATGGTCATTTGTGAGCACTAGTGTTCATCTATGGTCAATTAGACGTGACTAAATGTAAATTTCTGGCAGCTTTAAGTAAGAACTAAAAAATTACCGAGGAAACTTTAGCACAAAGGCTCTCGCTAGGGCTTTTTAATATTCAACTTAAAGCCTACATGTTCACATTTCATTTGATAAATATCTGTAATGGTTTTGTATTGATTATAACGTGCAAAGCTCGAAAATATGTAATATCAGTGGGTATTAGCTTAATGTAGTTTACAGATTTTTTCTTCTTAAAACTAATGAGGTCGGAAAACGATTCGTCTTAAAAGAATGAGTATTCTTTACTGGAGATTATTCTGACTGGTTCCTTAATACTGAAATGACGAGATATTTATTTAATACAAAGATTTTTCTCTAGAAAAAGAAAAATACCTCTAACATCAGTTTCATGTTTAGAAACTCCGTGAAATGTTTTAAGAAATTGGTCGGCGGGAATGATAACTTTTTTATTTCCTTGGCTTAATACTATGAGTGGATCGAAATCAGTTCTACGAAGAAGTAGGTCCCGGCCTCCAAGCCAATACATCCAATTCTCTAGTTTCCATTGACCCTTCATACTAATTGCTTCTCCCTCCATTGAGGTTCTTTTGCAACCATGTTCTCCAATGCAACCCAACATATATTCAGGAAGAAAGTACTCTCGATACTTAGCTTCACTAGGGTAATAAACAGCTTGAGCGACATTAGAGTTTAAATCGTATCCTTCGCCCTTAATCCCCTTATTACAGATATTTCCCATTCTTTCATGTGGTTGATCAACTAGAATTCCAAAATACAATATAAGGGTTAGACCTACGACAATTTTAGAAACCTTTCTAAAAGATTTTCGAAATAACTTTTCGGGCTGGTTATTGTTTACATCTCTCATACATTCTCTATCGACAGCCTCAGCTCTTTCTTAACTTATTTAGGCATAAAGAACAGGTAGAAACCAAGTTATTCAATAGCTATACTTAGCGAATATTAACTTAATAAATGTAGGAAGTGTTGTGAAATACTCGAAACAAGCTCTAGTTTGAAAAACGAGAATAAAAAAAGGGAGCCTCCTGCTTGTTACGCCGAGGCTGAAACCTAAAACTACTTAGAACGCGCTCTAAAGTCCCCTTTGTTGCAAGATAGCCTTTTATTGACGTTTTCCTTAAATGGTCATTTCCGGTCACCAATGTCCAATATTCGTAAAACAGACGTAACTAAATGTAACTAACCACCCGGAAAAACAGCTACCTGTTAGATTTCTAACACCCCCTTGTAATCCGTTTAAAGGCTCTATACTCAGGTCATGATAGCTGCGAAAAAAAAAAAAAAAAAAAATGATTAATAATCAGCTAAAACATAAACAGGAGAATATAAATGAAACATTTTTTACTATTGGCACTTCTTAGTTTTATGTCTATGAGCGTTTTTTCCCAAGATGGTTATGAGAGCGGATTTGAAGCAGACGGGAATAAAAAACAAGATTTACCGCTCCCTTGCTATGTTTCACAAAAGTTCGTCCTTACACCAAACGTTACCTGGCCAGACGCCGAAGAGATTGTAGGTGTTTTTTATCTAAGTCTTGATGAACCATCTGGAGAACTCCAAGAAAAGCTTGTTGATATAAGCTTCGTACAAAGATCAATTTTGCGATCTTCTGATCTGGGGTACAGAAGTTTAGAAGAGGCTAAGAGAAGAATGTCAGAACAAAGTGATGTGCCTTTGAAACTTCTCAAGCAAGCTAAAAAGGAGCAAGTAGAAAACCTTAAAAAGCTTCAGACCCTAGGGGTGTGTAAGCAAGAGACTATCGAGGCTCTATAACATCTACCTTAAGAATTTAAACTTCCCAATAAGGCTGGTGCTTCAGACCAGCCTTGTTTATTTTAATTAAAGCTCTCAAGAATAGCTCTAAAAAGCATATTAAAATATTTAAATGTAACTTGGGTATTTTTGAAACGCTCGAAACAAGCTCTAGCAGGGAAAGGAATAAAAAAAGGGGGCCTCCTGCTTGTTACGCCGAGGCAAAAACTTAAAACCCGTTCCAAATGCTCTTCTGCTGCAAACTAGGCTTGCGATGAAGTTTTCTTCAAATGGTCATTTCTGCTCACTAATGTTCAATTTTGTCCACATGGACGTAACTGAATGCAACTCATCTTTGATCAGGGCTGACCATACAGAGCATGAAGCACGCTTAGCACTTCAACGACTTCACCATCAGAAAGAATTCCGAGATTTTTAACAAGCCGCTTTGAAGAGACAGTTCGAATTTGTTCGCACATAGCCTGCCCCTTGCTGTTTTTAAAATCAGTGTTCACTCGGGAAGGCCATTTTTTAATTTTACTGGTTAGAGGAACCACCACTTTAGTGTCCAGTGCCTTATTCATAGAATCTGGAGAAACAATAACTGCCGGTCTCAATCCTTCTTGCTCACTACCCTTGGTAGGATTAAGTGCGACTGACCAAACCTCACCTCTTAGCATTAGGAGTCCCACTCCCCCAAATCAGCGTCTGCCCATTCGAGATCTTCAGCTTCCTGTTTGCCTTCAAACTTCATCTCTGAATGATGTGGCGGTTTTTTAAAAAGAATAAGGCGCCCATTGTAGAGGTGTACCTCGAGACTATCACCAA
Source organism: uncultured Bacteriovoracaceae bacterium (assembly GCA_950070535.1). GTDB lineage: Bacteria > Bdellovibrionota > Bacteriovoracia > Bacteriovoracales > Bacteriovoracaceae > UBA845. Next base: position 32,978 of record CATMLK010000002.1, read on the forward strand.
TAGAGAAATTTCCCTTTTCAAGGATATCCTTAGGTATGGTAAGACCCTGCGAATTTCCAATTTTTGTGAGCTTTATTGCACCCATAAATACTCCTTACACATAAAGTATAACATGTTATAACTGGTACAACAACCACTACAGACCCACATAAATACGGGTATTTAGTTCAAGGAATCATTTAAGGTCACTAATACTCAATCTTTTTGCCATCACACCAAATCACTCTGCACAAACACGGTTTAAAGACTTTGAAACTGGTCAACCTGTTCACGGACTGGATTAAGTATGGAAAGCAGGTCAACCTTTTTACGGTGATGAACAGGAGAGGCTGGCATCATGAACAGCCTTAATCTAAAAATGAATTTAAGTGCAGTAGTGTCTAGGTCTTAAATCTAACGTGGATATCTTTGAAATGCTCAAAACAGTCTACTCTTAATTAGATTGACGAAACACCTTCACATCAAACCAATTCAGAAGTGCAGTCAGAATTTGGAATACTTAAAAAACAAATTGTGAACATAAAATCAACAGGTTACTAGAAAGCTTCCCACCTGTGGGAATTATTGGACCGAGACAGTGCGGGAAAACCTCCCTGGCCCTAGGGATTCGTCCAGATTGGAAATACTTTGACCTTGAAAACCCACAAAGCTTCGACAAGATCCGTGATGACCTAAACTTCTTCTTCAAGCAAAATAGCGACCATGTGATTATAGATGAGGCACAGCTTTCTGGTGACCTATTTAAACCATTAAGAGGAGTCATTGATTCCGACAGGGAAACAAATGACAGGTTTATTTTAACAGGCTCCAGTTCACCAGAGCTCTTGAAAAATGTGTCTGAAAGCCTTGCTGGCAGGGTTGCAATTTACGAGCTGTCTCCATTGAAAGTTAATGAGCTAAATGAAGTTGCCTTGTTTAGCTTTTACGAGTGCATCAATGAAAACCTTGATTCAAAAACCTTGGACTCCCTGAATGATATCAACAGTGAGCTTACGACTAAGAATGTGTTCGATCAGTTGGTATATGGTGGCTACCCTCAACCGGCTCTTAAATTCCAAGACCTAACCGATTACAAAACATGGATGGAGAACTACTTTAGAACTTACGTGGAAAGGGATATTAGAGCCTTGTTTCCAAAGTTGGATAACATTAAATATAGACAATTTGTAAACATGCTGACATCTCACTCTGGCACGATTGTAAATAGATCGCAATTTGACCGGTCACTAGATGTTAATGAAACGACTGTTAGGAACGACCTTGAGATTGCTGACGGCACCATGATTTGGAGAAATATCCCAAGTTACGAGAAGTCAAAAATAAAGTCTTTAATAAAAATGCCCAAAGGCATTTTTCGAGACTCTGGCCTTTGCAACCACCTTCAAAGAATTCATGACTTCGAAGGAATTCATAACTCATCCCTTGTAGGTCAAAACTATGAAGCATTTGTGACAGAGGAGCTTATTAGAGGTTTTCAAGCTTCAAGCAATGTCTCCTTAAGGTATTATTACCGAACAAAATGTGGGAGTGAAGTTGACCTTATCTTAGAAGGGGATTTTGGAGTTCCTCCAATAAAAATAAAATACAGTTCATCAACAAGAGCCAAACAATTAATTGGATTAGTAAGTTTATTAAAGATCATGGATTGCCCCTTGGCTTGGTTGTAAACAATTCTGAAAACATTGAGTTAGTTACAGAAAACATTATTCAAATCCCCTCCAGGGTTATTTAGCTGCAAATCTAAAGGTTGGCATTAGCTTGACCAACCAAGAACCAATTAAGGCAATGGGTTCACATGACACTAAAATTTTCTCAGTTAAAAAGTAAAACTTTTTAAGGCATGAATCCAAAAGGACTCATATTTAAGTCGGAGAGCTATTGACATAGCAAACTAATTCAGATACAACATAAAAGTTTAAACAGATTTGTCGCGCGACTCTTAATTTTAGTAAAACCAGGAGTCATCATGTTTTTTAAGTTAGCCATTCTTTCTATTTTTCTAGTTTTTTCCCAAGTATCTTTTTCTCAATCTAGTTGTTATGACGTTGCTATTAAAAATGTCATTGAACGATATGAAGATGACCAATCTGTCATATATGTCCAATTTGATGAGGAAATTAACGGCAAATTGACACATCAACTTATAAACCAGCAGTGTTCAAGATTTTATGACAGCTTTATTTGTGATTATAGAAGTGAAACGCTAAAAGGATGGGAAATAAGTTCTGACTCAGATATAACAACCACCTGGTTTATTAATTACTGCATTGATTAATTAAATCAAAGTAAGTAATCAAAACCAAAGACAGTTTTCACATCGGCCGGCAATAAGTCCGGCCAATTCTTATTAAATGGTAGCCTCTGTTAGCTAATGTTCAACCTTGATCAAATAGACATAATTGAATGTTGCACTAGCTTCATCAGCCCAATCAAACTCTGTTCTGGTCAAACAGAGGTGCTCAAATGCATATAACCAACTTTAATTAAAGTGTACTGGTAGCTTTCTCCCCACCATGTAATCCATTCAAAGGCTCTACACTCTGGTTATGATAGGTGGGAAGTGAAAAATAAAAAAGTCTTTAGTTAATGCATAAACAGGAGGTTATAAAAGAGAAGATTTTTTATAATATTTCTTAGTTTTAGCTCGCTGACCGCTTCCTCCCAGGACAACTATTTGAGTGGTTATGAAGGCTATGAGAGCAGTTACAGCATAAGAAGTTCAGGATTTTATTGTGAAGATGGAGAAGTGTTGCATTCATGAAAAGGTTTTATTTCAACAGGAGACAGCTATAATCCAAAAGATTGCGATGAAACTAACACCATCTTCAAGGGCGATTACTACTGTAACGCTGGATATAAATATCATATAAATGCCAGTCTGGTGATACTAGGTGAAATCTATATGTGCGACGAAGATATTGGAGAAGTAACCAGCGGCGACTATTACTGTAAAAACGGTGATGTTTATCATATCAGACAGGGCTTGATAAAAAGAAACCTTTATCAAAGCGACTGCGCCAAAATGTTAAAAAGTTATTCAATCTAAAACGAACAAATACACCCATTAATCCCAAAGGCTGGCATAACGACCAGCCCTTTTTAATTGTGGTACTATAGAGAGCCTTTCGCAAACGCAGCTATTATCCTAAATGTAACTTGGGTATTTTTGAAACGCTCGAAACAAGCTCTAGCAGGGAAAGGGAATAAAAAAAGGGGGCCTCCTGCTTGCTACGCCGAGGCTGAAACCTAAAACTACTTAAAACCCGCTTTAAAGTCCCCTTTGCTGCAATATAGGCTTCCTGTGACGTTTCTCCCTATTGGTCATTTCCGTTCACTAATGTTCAATTTTAGCCAAACAGACGTAACTAAATGTAACTAACTTAGCCGCCCGCCCCTTTTTTCACTGGCATTCTTTAAAATGCCCGAAGTATTTTATTCCCAAGACTTCAGTCTCAAGCTCAATCAAGGTACATCCGTTCTCACTGAATTTGTATGTGTCCAAGTAAATCGGAAAGCGCCCACCATGATCTAATATCTCCAAGAATAGCCTATCCCGATGTTTTTCACAGATTCTGTAAAATTCATCTTTTGTTTTCAATATCAAATTGACTTCCCTCTCATCTGTGCCAATTTTAAAGTCCCTAATTAAAATTGTATGATCTTCAAAGGTTATTTCTCCCCTGGTAACCTGTGGTAGGTCGCAATGCTTCACATCTTTTGCCGTGAGATAGATCTCACCTCCCGTTTGGGCCACTGCTACCCTGATAGTCGTTATAAGTACAAAAATTGTTTTCATAAGCACTCCTTTTCGGAGAGATTTACACGACAACATAATTATGTGTAAAATTCATTATTTTCATGATATTGAGTCTTTATGGGAATCAATGATTTAGACCTTAATCTTTTAAAGGCTTTTATCGCTGTTGCAGAGGAAAAGCACTTCACGAAGGCGGCGAAAAGCCTATTTGTGGAACAATCTGCAATAAGTAAATCCATCAAAAGATTGGAGCTGGAGTTAGGCACCCAGCTATTTTTGAGGACAAATCGAAAGGTGGAACTAACTACCAAAGGTGAAAATCTTTATTTAAGGGCGAAAGAGATTATTCAGCTTACCTCAGACTTTGTAAGTTATGCCCATGATACAGAACAAGAACTTTCTGGAACATTAAAGTTTGGTGCAGAGAGCCCAATTTCGTTTCTTTACATCCCAAATGTTTTAGAGAAACTAGCGAAAGAATATCCAAAGCTATGGCCAATGATGTTTACAGAAACAACCTCTAATTTAGCCAATAAAATTAAGAACAGAGAGATTGAGTTTGCTTTCATGTTTTATGAAGCTGAAAGGTTAAAAGAGCTGGAGTACAGGGAGATTAAAAAAGTTGAATTCCAATTAGTAATTTCCCCCAAAACATCTAAGCATGCCAAGGATTCATTTATTGGTTCAAGAGAAATTAACCATCAGAGTGCACATCTTCCAACGTTTGAAAAATTACGCAGGAAAAATAAGAATTTATTTATCAAATATAGCGCTAACGACATCATGGCATACAAAGAACTTATTCTTAAAGGTTTGGGTATAGGCTTATTGCCAAAAGAATTCGTGAAAGAGGAAATTAAAGATAAACGCCTTAAGAAGATATATCCTGAACTAAAACTCTCCTTCCCCATATATCTGGTACAACACGGGAGCTATCCATTAACGATGGAAGCACAAAAGCTCATTGAACTCATCAGTGCATCCATCTAGATCGTATTGAATTCAGCTTAAATGTAACTTGGGTACTTTTGAAATGCTCTAAACAAGCTCTAGTTGGAAAAAGATAATAAAAAAAGGGGGCCTCCTGCTTGTTACGCCGAGGCTTAAACCTAAAACCGCTTAAGACTTACCCCAAAGTCCCTTCTGGAGCAATATAAGCTCTCTGTGAGGTTTTCCCTAAATGGTCATTTCCGGTCACTGATGTTCATTTTTGTTCACATGGACGTAACTAAATGTAACTTTTTAGGCCGATGCAGAAATCGGCTTTGCCTTTTTATGCTCTTTCATGGCAATCCAGAGATCATGATTCATTTGAAGATTTAGCCAAAACTCAGCAGACGTTCCAAAGACATCAGAGAAGCATAAGGCAGACTCTTCAGTCACTCCCCTTCTTCCATTCACAATTTCATTTACCTTGGCATAGGTCCATCCTAGGTGAGTTGCAAGGTCCTTTTGGGTTTTCCCCATCGGCTCCAAAAACTCTAAAAGAAGAATTTGTCCGGGGTGTGTTGGTTTTCTATCTTTTGGCAACATGCTTTCTCCTTTAGTGATAATCCATAATTCGAACTTGCTCAGGTCTGCTTTCCGGCCAAGTGAATACAATTCGATACTGATCATTCACGCGTATACTGGACGATCCTTTCAAGTCACCTTTTAAGGCCTCTAGCCTGTTTCCTGGAGGAACCCGCAAGTCCTCAACTGAAATGGCTGCATTCACCAGATCAAGCTTTCTAGAGGCGGTATTCCAAATGGAGCGTGGGATGGACCTCGCTTCCTTAGAGTTCACTCCATTAAATATGTCTTCGGTGGCTTTATCGCCGAATGAACCTATCACAAAGCCAATATATCACATATCGATACACAGGTCAAAAATGAGAGCAAGTCACTAAAATCACATTTAGCTGTTAGTTTTCTAACACCCTCTATGTAACCATTTCAAAAGGTATATCCTCAGCTCAGGAGACCTGGGAAAATATAAAAAAATTTTTATTATTTAACAGGCATTTTTTAAACACTGAATTAAAGGAGCAATTATTATGAATAAACTATTAGGGGGACTATTATTACTTATGAGCCCTTTCTTGTTCGCACAAGAGAGCTTAAAGCTTGGCGAAATAGTGAAATACACAAATGCTTATAAATATGCTGACATTTACTCTAAGGCCAAACACCTTGCAGGCTGGTCCAATCCTGAAAATAAAAATTATCATATTGTTAAATCATATGAAGAGCTAGTTGCTGGAAACGAGAATGCGGTGAAAAGTTACTGTATGCATCTTGGTGGTTTGTATGAGCTTGTTGCATCAGTGAGGTCAGACTCCTTTTCCACCAAGTCCGTATCTACCGATAGCGATAGAATGGTACGTCTTTTAATTCCAATATTTGCTTATTGTGGTGATACCGAAGAATATGATGTTAAAGTCCCTAGAGTTGATGAAGTCATAGTGTCATTAAATCAAATTTCTGAAATAGCGAGAAAGATTCTAGCTACAAATGAAGTATCAACGCTACTAAGTCACTAATTTGGTACACAGAAGGCTGGCATAACGACCAGCCTTCTTTTATTAAAGGATAAAAAAACTTCCAAACCAAATCCTGTACGGGGTCTCAAAGATTTTATTTTCTTGTAAATGACCTGGATCAATTGATTTTTTGAAGAGTCTTGAAACGAGGGAATAAAAAAAGGGGGCCTCCTGCTTGGCCCCCCTCTTTACTTCGGCATCCTTGCCTCTTTCAGCAACATCCTGTCGCCTACACTTATAAGTATAACCATAAGACCTAGTTAAAAAAAGTAATTTTTTAGTAAGGCAAAGATTTCCTTTTAATGCCGGACAAAGGTTATCCGACATACATACAAGATTTGTTTGATGTAAGAATCTGTTATTTAAATTTCTTTTGACTTCTAGTCTTTTTGGCCGATTTGCCACATAATTAATGTAGCTAAATATTGATTTTTTGGAGATAAACAAAGTGATTCAGTCTGTTTTACATTTTTTCGGCGTTGGAAAGAAGTATCCCGCAAAAACATTTTCATATTATTTACCGGCCCCTCCCAAAAGAAAAAATGGATATCAAGAAAAGGAGTTCGATCGAATTATTGAACACCTTAGGGAGAAAGAATTTGAACTAATAGACATAAAGGTTCAAGCACACACTATAGAACAACACGGTGGAGTATGGATCTTTTGCACATTAAGGCCTTTAAGCGAAAGTGCCTCTAGCATGGAAATCAATATAGACTATCAAGAAATCGCTGGATTAACACCAGACAATATTGAAATGGATCCGGACATTATTCATGAGAGTTAGTTTTATACTTCTATTATTCTTCGCTTCAAGCTGTGCTTACTTTATCAATAATTTCGATCAAAACAGATTGAGCCAAGATATTTCCACATATAAACCAAGCAATAAAAAACTTTATTGCGAACAAAAATCAGAGCTTCAATTAGTAAACAGCAATATTGAATCCCAAAAAGCCTTTAGTAATTTTTTGGAAAAAACTAAGCTCAAGTTCACCTTTGCAGACAAGGCAGTCTTGTGGTCTTTAATCCAAATGAACTTAAGACCTGACCTTGCATCTCCAACGTCGAAGCTTCAAATATTTATCCAAACAAAAGATGGATTTGACTATTTTCACTTCTATAGTAAAGAACAAAGTGCACACCCTTATATATACGGGCTTCAACATATTTTGAAAAAATATAAAAGTCGCTACTCACTTATAAAACTTGCCGCCTTATTAGATCAAAACTTTCCCAATGTCTTTACGGTGAATAAAGACTTTGAAGATTTTTTATCAAAAAATGAACAAAGGATAGCCTCCCACCCTCTTTTTAAGAAAGAGTATATGCGAGCAGATGAAACTCTAAAAGAAAACGAAAAGATTCCAAGAATAAAACTTTCAAAGCTAATTCGAGAGCTTCCAAAAAGTAGGGCCAAGATAAAAATTAATGAGTCTTTGTTCGAGCATAAGACAGACTCAAATATGATTGCTAGCTGTAACTATGACATGAAGCTTTACAATAGCTCTATCTATTTGATTCACGAGGATTTCATAAGAAGTCACTTGTTTGGAATAAAAACTAATCAGGGCTCCTTTCTAGCATCTTCTACCCAAAGAAAAGTTAAGTTTGCTCCAGTAGGAAGTAGTATCTTTTTTAAGGGTGAATCCCAAACTCGATCTGCGGCCTTTTGTTCTTTTAAGTCTCCCAAGGATAAAGATAAAAAACTTTGGCTAGTCTCCAGTGAGTCCAGAGACCCTGGTCAGCACATTTATCATATATTGGAATATGGAATAAAGTCTAAAACGTCACCTAAAGAGATTTCAGAGCTGATTGCCTTCTCCAGACACCTCTTTTTAGAAGACCCCACCAGGCTAATTTTTGAGTCCAATAGAAGCTCAAAGCAACAACTTGATGGGCTTTTAAAGTTAAATCTACCCATTTATAATGCTAGAAAGCTTGGAAATGTTTGGGCAATGTACAAAGACAAGAACGACCACAACATCATTATTGATGACAGAACTGACGGTCAAATCACATGCACCAAATAATGCTTAAAGGTCTTGCTAGCGGCAAGGTTTGGCGCTTCAATGTGGATGATGATCAAGTCGATGTAGACTTACTCACATTTTTAAGAGAAAAAACAATACCTGTAGCCTCTTCATGTAGCGGAGAAGGTGTTTGTAAGAAGTGTGTATTTAATGAGTCTTTTTTGAGCTGTAAGGAATTGGTTGGCGATTGGGTAGGCAAAGAAATAGTCTTCGCCTACCTATAGGATTAAACTAAAAGGCCTTTGTTTGTCCCACTCCGTTTACAAAGAAAGTTTTAGAGTTTCTACTTTCCTTCATCACAGTTTTAATATTGTAGTTAATTGAAAGAACGGCTCCTGCGATAGGATCTTCTTCTGTGCCTTGGTTTACGATCGTTTGCACACTAAAGCTAGCATCCAACTCATAACCCCAACTAACCTCAACTGAAGTTGTTTTAATCTGAGTTCCTGTTAGGTATTTACCTTTTCCATCCAAGCTGCCACCGTATGTATAAATAAGCATAAACTCAAAGCTTACTGGACTCATTCCTAGGTAGTTTTTAGCCAATACTTTGTACTTCTTGGCCTTGGGCATAGACCAGTTTGAAAGCCTGAAAGAATCCACAGGGATTCCTTTTTCATCTTTAGGTAGGACGCTAAGTGATTTAGACTCCCCTACATTAATAACAGGCTTTCCGGCCTCAATGATCTTATATATCTCTTTGCCTATTGCGATTAGGTTTCGAGTGGTCATTATCACATCACCGACTCTGCTTTTGTCATGTGACCTATTTACTTGGCCGAATGCCATTTCAATTTCACTGGGTAGCTTTTGGCTTTGAACTAAAGTCTCGTTTTGAGTGCCATCTTCCTTTTCTACAACTTCATACATTTCAACTTTTTGAATGGTCTGGTACTGATCTTCGTAATATTCAGCACTTGCGAAAGAGTTTAATCCAATGGCCATTGCAATTAAGCATATTTTAGTTTTTCCCACTTCTACCCCTTGAAAGAAATACAGGATTTAATTGAGGTGTATTTACATAAGTCCGACAGATATCGTCAACGAAATAGTTTGAAATTATTACTTAATAAATCTTACACATAAAAAAAACCAGCAAGTTCTTAAAATTATGCCAATTTTGGGTTGCAATGTCGTATTTATTTGATAAGTTTTGTCCGTTTCTAGCATTAGATTAACTAATAGGAACTATTAACCCCACTAATAGAGAGAGTGTATGAAGAATTTTTTAGCCTTAATGATTACAATTTTTTCCTTAGAAGCTTATGCAAAACTGGTTATTTCAACCTACAACATAAGAAACTTCGACTATGACGAAAGAAGCAGGGTAAGAACAAATAAGAATCACCTCTATAAGACTATAAAGGACTTAAACGCTGATTTCATTGGTGTTCAAGAGATAAATAAAACAAAAGTATTTGCGGACTACATTAAAGAGAAGTTTTCAGGTAAATACGAGACAGTTCTTTCCAACTGTGGTGGTGCACACGATCAAAGGCTTGGATTTGTTTACGACTCAACAAAATTCAATCTAATTAAGTTTGAAGAAGACCTTAGGGTTTCAAATCCCCACTCACCGCAACAGGGCTACTGCCATGATGGTTCAAGGCCATTGGCGATTGGTACTTTCAAGATGATTGATACAGGTAAAACCTTTGTCGCAATCAGTGTTCATTTAAAGTCAGGGGGCAGAGACAAATCTATTAAGAAGAGATTCAAGCAGCTTCAGATCATCTCAGAGGTATTGGAAGAGCAGAGAAGAAAGGGCATTCAAAACTTCATTGTAATGGGAGACTTCAACAGCACTGAATATATTTTCCAAGGAGATATTCAAAAGAGATTCAAAAAAGTTGTGAAGCAGATGGGACTAGTGGATATTACTGAATCAATTTCATGCACATCTTACTGGTGGGGTGGAAGATCTGATGGAAAGGAATATCCTTCTCAACTAGACCACATATTGGTCTCGGGTGGATTTTACTCAAACGTTAAGGGATCAAATGCCCCAGCAAAGATCACAACCAAAGTTCATGGGCACTGTGCAAAACTAAAATGCGCTATTACTTCAGCACATGACATGGGAATTAGCTACGACGAAGTAAGTGACCACTGCCCAATAGCAAGCGAGCTTAGATGAAGTATTTAAGTTTTGACCTTGAGGCCACAGGACTTGAGGAAGACGCAAGGATCATCGAATTTGCGATGATCCCATTTGATACAGAGGACTTCTCTCTTAACCACGAGCTATCTAAACAGTTTTACGTGAAATGCCCAAGTTTTGAGGAGCTTGAGCCAAACTTAAACTCCTGGGTTAAAGAGCATAATAAAGAGCTTATTGAGAAAGCTCACAAAGAGGGCGTCGAGCCATCTGAATTCAAAAAGATAATGGAGGAATACCTCAATTCTAAAGAGGTTAAAGACTACTTTGGAAATGAGAAGATTGTCCTCTTTGGAAAGTCGATCTCAGCAATAGATCTTCCGTTTATGAATAGAGATTTAGGTTGGGAGTGGATGAACAACCATTTTCATCATAGAAACTTAGACCTTTCTTGCTATGCTATGGGCCTTGTCGATATGGGGCTTCTTGATGAAGGTATGGATTCAGGTTCAAAACTGATGAACTTTCTTGGAATGGGTGAAGTTCATCATACAGCGCTTGAGGATGCTGAAAATACAGCAATTATGTACCTCAAGCTTCTAAGAATGTTTGGTAATAAAGAGTCTTAATGCTTGTGCGCTAGACGCATCTTCTGGACCCTGTGAAGATAATTGGCGGGGTCTCTGACCCTATTATTTTTTCGAATTTCAAAATGAAGGTGGGGGCCGCTTGATCGCCCGCTTGATCCAACCTGAGCGATAACCTCTCCCTGGCCAACCTTCTGTCCCTTATTCACATAATTCTGCTTATTATGGGCATATACGGTGTGATAGCCACCATCATGTTTAATTACGACGACTCTACCATAACCTCTCATTCTGCCTGAGAATATAACTTTTCCGCGGTCTGCTGCAAGAATGTGAGAGCCACTTCTTGCGGGAATATCTATTCCGTCGTGGTGGCGTCCTCTTCTCATTCCATAATAAGACGATATTCTCTTGGCGGCCGGAACCGGCCAAATAAACCTTCCAGTATCTCTATAGTCATAACCTGTATCACGCTCAGGATTATCCAAGAATTGCATGAATCCTGTATTAGAGGCCTGAAAAACCCATTTTCCGTTCTTATTGACGTATCTGCCACTTTTCATGGCACAAGAAGTGATAAAAAGAATGCTTAAAATAATAATAGTAAGTTTCAAGTCTTTCTCGCTGCTTTGTTACACGACTGCAATGCAGCGTGTCATTTATTCTACGCAAGACTTTAGGCCGTCTATTATATCAGACACTTCAATATCTCTTCCCCAAAGATTCTGAAGCTGAACCGATATATACCCGTCGGCCACATTATTACAATCAGAGCCTGGAATATCCTGGTGGCCTTTGTAAATTCCGCCAACCCAGTAATAGGCCTTGCCCCTGATGTCTTGCCTTTCAACTACCTCTTCGGAATATATTTGATAACCTGAAGTTGAAATCCTGACACCCTTTATAAGATTTTGGGGAAGGTTTGGAACATTTATATTAAGAACAGACATCTCTGGAATATGTTTATGAATCCCATTGGAAACTAACTTGTTGATATAATTGGCAGCAACATCAAAGTGCTGTTCATCTTTAAAGTTTTTAATCACAAGACTTGCAGCAATCGCAGGAACACCTCTAAATGCAGCCTCTCTTGCTGCTGCAACAGTTCCTGAATAAAATCTATCCTGCCCAAGGTTTGCTCCCATATTAATTCCAGAGACAACTAGCTCAGGCCTAGAATCCTTAAGCAAGTGTCCAAGACCCACTAGAACACAATCAGCGGGAAATCCTGAACAAGAATATATATTCTCCTCAAGTTGATTCAACCTAATTGGCTCACCAAGAGTAATCCCATGTCCACAGCTGCTTCGCTCCCGATTGGGTGCAATTGTGACCACTTCATTTTCTTTGGCCAGTGTTTCCCTCAAGATAATATTGCCTTTGGCGCGAACACCATCGTCATTGGATGTTAAAATTTTCATCAGCTTTCCAAATTTAAAATTCTTTTAGCATGCTCGAGATGTGAGCTAACAAGATTCATATCTATGTGCCTATAAGACTTTTCCACTTGTTGGTTTATTTCAAACCCGTAGGTGTTGGCGGGTAAAAAATCTAGAACACTCTCGCTTAGGTGATCGCTCCAATCCAAACGAAGATCAATAAACTGATCATCCCTTTTTAAATCAAGGATCTCTTTTAAAAATATATAGAGCTGGTTGGACTCTTGAAGTTGCTCAAAATATTTATAGGTGAAGGAAACACCATGAAGAAGAGTCTCATTGGGGATTTTCCTATAGTCCATTGATTCATTAAAGCGCCATATAATTGGCAGTCCAAATCGAGAACAAGCATTCAGTTCTTTGAGATCTCCAAGCTCTAAAAAGCAGTTTTTACTGCTCAACAATCCCTCTTTTTGAGCGGAACTTATAAGTTGTTCAATAACGAAATCTTTTTCACCATCAAAAATAAACGAATACGTGTCGCTATCATCTCCACCAGCTTTTAGCATCTCGATGATTTTATACATTGGAGTGAAGTTAAAACTTGTAGGCCTTAGATCAAACGCGAAGTTCTTTACCCCTATTCTTTTAAGGTAGAGGAAAAACTCAAGATCATATATGCCGCGAACTTTGAATCTCATGGCTTAATATTATAACAAGAATGATTTAAGCGGCCTGAAAAAGAGTGATCGGAAAGATGTTCCCACAGATTCGGGATGAAATTGGTAAGATATAAGCCCTTTACTAGAAATCATAAAGATTTCTTTATTACTTTCAAAGCATTCCACACCACCCCACTCAGGAAGTTTATTATCAGAGCACTCTACACCAAGAGAGTTATACCTTTGAACGGAGATTGTATTTTGATTAGTTCCAAGAATTTCCTGCGCCCTGGGAGAAAGCTTTAGCACCTCAACTTCGCCATGCTTTGGGTTAGATGATCTCTTAACCTCAAGACCCAGTGCTCTCGCAATCAACTGATGCCCTAGGCAAATACCCATAAGCATCAAGTCCCTTCTATGCATAATTTTCTTCACAGCATTTAAGATCTCTGGATAATCATTTGGGTGAAAGGGGCCTGGACCTAAAACAATTGCAAGCTTTCCATTTGTATTGATATTAGTTTCCAGAAATTCTTTAACTCCGTGTTTTGGAACAACCCTTGCTTTTAAACCCAATTGAGAAACTTCACTGTAAATATTATAAGTGAAGCTGTCGTCAAAGTCGCAAATATGAACCATTACTGAAGCCTGTCAAAGCTGAAAAAGTTTGAACGGAAAGTTTCAAATTCCTTGTTTCCTAAATTGAAGACAAAGTTTACAGAATACCTTTCATCCACAACACTCTTTCTATAATTCACATTAAATATCCAGCAGTTGTTATTTGGCATAATATCGGCCTGATAAATCGTTCGGATGTTCTCACTGGCATCAAGATCAGTCTCCCTTAGGGCCGAAAAACCCAAGGTATCCATTGGCCTAACTTGCCCACCAAGCTTTAAGGTTCTTAGATCTGAGCCAGGGAGTGTATTTGCAGAATATGCTCCAAGAAAATTAAACATTCCAAAGCGCCTTTGGAAACTTAGGTCCGTTATCTGATCACTTGATTGGTGAAAGTAATACTCCTTAAAATCCAATCTCCATGCAGCAGCGGTGTAACCTGTATGAACAAAAAGCCTAGTTAACCTGTCGTTAAAAGTTGTGTTTTCATCTTCATCATCGATTAAAAAACCTTGAGATAAATTAAAGAATCCTACTTTGGAGTAATTAAAATTATCTCTTAAATACCTTTGGTCCTTGAAGTAGTTTGCACTCTTTGGAGATTTCCTGATAAGAAGGTTATTCCATTGAAACTCAATCGTATTCTTTCTAGGAATTATGGTTCTTGTTAGGTTGGAGCCAAGTTCTGCTTGATCCTCAAGAATAGCGTCTTCGTAATCAAACCAGCCTTCTGGAGCTTGAATTTGACTTAAAAACCTCTCATTACCTTGTTCTTTGGAGTTAGTAATAAGGTGGTGAATAAATTTAAACTCCTGGGAGTGTCTAAAGCTATTTTTTACAACTAAAACACTGTCTTCAGTAAGCGATTCCTCAAAGTCTGGGATAGCACCCACTAAATCAGGGCTAACCTTTTCTTTTTTCTCAGGAAATACTTTCTTTAATTCTTCTTTCTCAAGCTCTTTGACTGACAGTTTTTCCTCATAGGCCAGGCCAAAGATTTTATCCATCGTAAAACTTAGCTCAGTCTTTAAAAAGCCAGCAGTTTTTTGAAAATACTTCTCATCATCATCTCGAAAGTCATACTCTTGAAAGTTCTGAGAGTACTTTGAACTCATACTCACTGGCCCATAATTAAAGAAATGCCAGTGAAGATAAGGTGTGGTGCTGAAGCGTCCAGCATTTCGCAAGTAAGTACTCTCCTGCTCGTCTCTCTGTCTAAAAACGGTATAATCTGACTCAAGACCAAATGATACATTTTGTAATAAAAGCTTATCACTGTGATAAAGGTTTTGAGGCATGATATTAAAATAGACCGAAGGCAGGGTCTGCACATAGGATTTGTCAAAGCTTGTAGGATCCGAAACGAATAAGTTTCGCCTATACTGTGCTTCCATCCCAATGTTTGCATCCATGAATCTTTTCTCAACAAACCCACTCGCGCCAGTAGAGCTTTCTAAGAGGTAATCATCTGTATAGTCTGCAAAGTCTCTAAAGAAATCCAAATCCTTTGTTCCTGTTGCAACAATGTGAGATGTAAGGCTGTTGCTCCACTGTTGGTGGGCCTCAAACTCATAGAAGTGTCTAAAGTACGACCTCTCACTTGGTTCGCGATCCGTTTTCCCCGGTAAATAGATCTTGTCTTCTAAAAGGCGGTGATTATATTCAAGCCAGTTTTCTTGAGCGAACACTTGTCTATATTGAAGATCGGCACCGATACCCCTCACACCCCAAAATGAAGGCGTAAACGTCATATCTTTACTTTCATCAATTGCCCAATAAAGAGGTTGTTGAAGTGCTACCCCTTCTTGAGGTCTGGTGGAGATTGTTGGAAATAGAAGTCCAGACTCCCTTTGAGTTTTTATAGGCAAGGCTATAAAAGGCAGGTACAAAATATGAATACCTTTAATCTTTGTGAGAGCGTGACTAATTTTTACATATTGATTAAGCTCTATTTCTATTTCTTCACCGTATATAGACCAGGATTCGGTACAGTCCTTACACGTGGTAAACTCAGCCTTTTTGGCAACATAGAGATTCTCACCCTTTTTTACCAAGTGCTCAGCAACGACATTAAACTCTCCAGTAATAATTCTGGCATTACTCATTGATAATTCGCCAGTGGACGAATTGAACTCTATTTTGGATCCATAAATTGTGATATTCCGGCTAATAAAGCGGACATTGCCCTCCATTAAGACATGCCCAGTCCCCATGTTTAAAGAGGCCTTCTCGCCGTATAGGGTTTCTTTTCCAGAGAGGATAACAACATTGCCGACAGCTTCAAAAACTCCACCATCTTTCCTATAGGCCTTTTCAGAGTAAACGGAGACTGCGTCTCCAAGTTTTAATTGGAGATTTTTATCTTCTTGCGCCTGAGCTTTGGAGAAGTTGGCCAATAAAATAATTAGAGCCAAGCACAAGGGTTTGGCCCTTAGGATATTCTTTAAAAAATTCAGTAGCGTCATTAACAAATTTAACTCGAGCTTTTTTCGCCAGAGACTCAACCAAGTCTTGGCGCATCGCCTTTGGATGTTTAAAGGCGCATAACACAATATTTTCTCTTCCACCCCTCCATGCAATTATTGAATCAAGCATAGACTTGGCATCTTCAGGCCGACGGTCAGAAAAGGACATAAGAACTAGTTCGTAATTAGAAGTATACTTGTCATGCTTTAAGAATTGAACACCTTTTCTCACTCCATCTGGGTTATGTGACGTTAATGCGTGACACGCAGTTCCATAAAGATCGAATTTGATTAATGGTGAAGCATTTAAATTATCGTCCACCTTTTCCCCTAAGAGTGCCTCAACGCAATGTTTTGCAAGTGCTATATTTCTATTGGAAAAATTCATTGAGTCACTGCATACACCTAAATCAAAAAGATCACTCCACCTACAACCTAACTTTTGCGAATGTTTTTTGGACAACTCCCTCAAGTAAGAAAGCTCAAAGTTTGTGATTAAGATTTTATCTTTTCTTGCGATTCCAAACTTTTCATTAAAAATTAGATCGTATCGGTTTCCAAGAAAATCCTGATGATCCCTTGATATCGATGTAATCACGGCAATGTCGGCATCAACTGCGTTGACAGCGTCCAGACGACCTCCAAGGCCCACCTCAAGCACAAGAGTGTCACAATCTTTTGACCAAATTAAAAAGACTAAGAACAAAAATTCAAAGTAGCTTACTGAAATCGCACTTGCTTTTAACACTTGGTGGGTATCGATACAAACTTGCTCTAAAGCGCTGTCTTCAATAGACTTGCCGTTTTTTGAATATCTTTCAGTTAAAGAAATTAAATGCGGAGATGTCCAGAGAGCGCAACTTCCTCTTTTACTTAAGAGTCTATATATCTCTCGACTAGTCTGACCTTTACCATTTGTTCCAGCAATGGAGATAATTTTTTTATTTTTAAGATTTAGATTAAAAAGTGCCATGGCCTTGATAATTCTCTCAAGGCCGGGGTTGAAAGCTTCATAACCGATATTGGTTTCAAGCCATTTTTCTAGATTCATTTTGAGAACATATCAATAAAGAAAGAAAGCTCCTTCTTCATTTCCTTTCTCTCAACGATGCGATCTATAAATCCATGTTCCAGTAAAAACTCAGATCTTTGAAATCCTTCTGGAAGCGTCTGGCGAATTGATTGCTCAATAACCCTTGGCCCAGCGAAACCAATTAAGGCCTTAGGTTCTGCCATATTAATGTCTCCAAGCATTGAGAAACTTGCAGCACATCCACCAGTAGTTGGATCAGTTAGTATTGAAATATATGGAATGCCATTGTCTTTTAGTCTTTTTCGAGAAGCAGACGTTTTGGCCATCTGCATTAATGACAAGATCCCCTCTTGCATTCTCGCTCCACCTGAGCAGCTAACAACAATCACTGGAGCTTTTCTTTTTAGACCTTCATCCATTGCCAGAGCAATTTTTTCCCCCGTAACAACTCCCATGGAACCCCCCATAAACCGAAAGTCCATGCACGCAATTACGGCCTCTTTACCATTAACCTTTCCCACACCACAGACTGTTCCGTCTTTCTTAGCAGTGTTTTTATATGCCTTAGTTAAGCGGTCTTCGTAGCTAACTTTATCTTTAAACTTAAGAGGGTTCTGAGTCTCAAGCTCTGTGCCAAACTCCTGGAAGCTTCCCTCGTCCATTAAAAGTGCAATTCTTTTTTCGGCTTCCATCCTGTAATGATGGCCGCAAAATGGACAAACATTCATATTTTGTTCAAGTTTATCCGTCTGCAATATTTCTGAGCATCCATTGCACTTTTTCCAAATGCCTGCCGGAGTGCTCGATCCCTGCCTTTTTACATTTTTAAGCTTGGGATTTTTAACACTATTAAACCAACCCATAACAATCCTTTTCGACTATATATCAAGCACATAGTAATCAATATTGTCCCCTAAGTAAATTAACCTATGTGAATTGTAGCCTTTTAAAATTGGCATACTTACATCTCACTTAACACATAAGTTGCTGAAAATTCGTTTAAAGAAAATTAAGACCGTCCCACAAGCTAAACTATTGTTGTGAACTTACCGAAATGTAAAACGATGAACATTAAAAACCTGCTTACACTTTTAGCTCTTAGCTTTATTGCCGCATCTGCAGCAAGGGCCGAGTACGTAAGCTATCCAGACTATGTTCAAATGCCGCGAAATAAAAAGATTGAAGTTATCGAAATGGTTCAAGGCTTTGTTGTTGAATCGGAATTTCAATCTAGATCACTTTTAAAGAAACACTCCCGTAGATACACTTGGCTTGATAAAGCATTGCAAAGCTTTAACGCCTACGCGGCCGGTGCGAATGCTGTGGAAAACCCTGCATGTATGTACGGTGGATGGTTAGTTGTTGCTTACAGAACACCTGGCCAGAGACTTCTTTGCTCAAATCCAAATAAAATTAGATCTGGCCGCACAGATTATGAGAGAAAGGCCAGACTAGGAATGGTTAAAGATAAAGAGCTTCTAAAGGAGATGGAGCTATCCAGTAAATTATATCAAAGTGCTTACGAAGATATTAATGATGGCGAATATGTCATGATTGATTTCAAAACAAAAGGTGGCCTTTCAGTTGAACTGCACCCATCTCCCCATAGCAAACGGCCATGTGAAGTTGAAAAAAGAGGCGACATCATTTGCAACCCTGCTGTTTTTGGAGCTCCTGAAGGAAAGCCCCTTTGTGTCCCTGGAGACCAGGACAAACAAGGTTTTAATTCAAGCTACCTTTGCCAACAAGCGGTTAAGTTAATTAAAGAGAAAGGTCTTGGCGACAAGACTGAAATGGAGAACGGCACATCAAAAGTTTATAATGATATGATGAGCGCCCTAATATCGAAGTCAATATCAGATGATGCCCACAGAAAGCACTTCTTAAATAACCTTCAGCGCATGTATAACATGTGTATGTGTGCCCATGACGGTGACTACAATTCCAATAGAAATGTAATCAATCAAGAGTTTGCGCAAAAGATGTTCAATACTAGAACATGCGTGGGAGTCCTAAACCAAAGCCGCGAAGTCTTGAAAAAAGTAAACGCGTCAAGTTGCTCAGTCTTGTCTGACAAAGACGACTTTAACTGGGATAATTTCTTGGAAAAAGCATTGGTTAATCTAAATAAAGAGCTCGATGTTCTTGATGAAATAGCAAGCAGCGTGACGACACTCAACCGAAATCTAAGAGTGGCCGACCCATTTAACTCCTCTGAAACTTTAAAAATAAATGAAATACGAACTAAGGCCGTGGCAAAAAGGCGTCCTCAGTCTTATTGCCATGTTGATCTTGAAGAGCCTGAACCTGAGCAGACTCCAGTTTGTAACTTAACCATTGGTTGGAATAAAACAAAGGACAAGGCCATTGTTCTAGACTTTCAACCCAACCTTGAAGGTTCAACGATTTTAAACTTCGAATTCTCCAGCCCCCTTACAGGTGTTCAGGGAAGTCACAGCTTTGAAGTTGCTGATGAGGTATTTGAGTTTAGCGTGAATGCTAGTTATCAAGGTGTTGTATGTCAGTCCAACACACTTAAAAGAGAAGTGGAAGATGTAGAGTACGCTTGCGAACTTTCTGCGGGAGAATTAAATGAAGAGGGACATTTCCCTATAGAAATAGCTCTCACAGATGGACTCATCTTAGGTGATCTCCAAAACCAAAGTTGGAACTTGAATGTAATAAATAAAGAGGAAAAGAATTTCTTATCTATTAAAGAACTTAACGACTCACCTCTTGAGTTTAAGGCAAATACAAAGTCTGAAAAGCAACTGGCCTGCAGCGTTGAGCTTCAGTTACCAAGCTGTGAAGTCAAGGAGCTAGCACTAGTAAAAGAAGAGGACGTTGAATTCTGGAGTGGTAAGTTTGAGATTTCAAACACAGCAGCACAGATTAGCTCTTCAGTAGAAGGTGTTGACCCTGAAAAGAAAACTTTCAAACTCAAAAAGGACGCCTCTGACCAGCCAACATTTGTAGTTGAGATGTTTGAAACTCCAATTACCTGCTCGGGCGTTTACGAAAAAGAGCAAAACCAAGAGACAAAGAAAAATGATAAATGTTCAATTGAGCTCGCCCTAGAGCAGACCTCAGAAGGAAGTTATGTTAAACCAATAAATGCCCTAGATGCTGGAAAAGAAGTTGATTTAAATGACACAACATATGGACTTCAGTTCTTTAACACTTCTAAAAATCCAGAAGATACTACAACTGAGGAAAGTGAAGATATCCTAGGTGATTTAGAAATGGTTGATGCTGAGCCGGTTGCAGCAGAAGAAGACACCAAAGACCCTATTGGACTTGAACTTGGTCTTGAAGATGACAATAGCGTTTTCTTAGAGCCTAGTAAGGAAGACCAAGAGATTGTGGTTTTAATGACAACTCCAAATGGTTGTAAGGCAGAGGCCAAAAAGACAGTTCCATCAAACAAAGCTTTTAAGCTTGATCCGAAATACCAACAGCCTAAACTGCAAAACCCTCAAATGAACCCCATTCAAAGAAGAAGGGGTGGATTTTTAATGAGAGGAAATAAGTAGTTAATCAAAGTGAAAGCGAACATCATCTGCATACATTATATGCAGCCGATCTTCCTTTAAAGCGGTAATTTCCTGAATTAGTTCTTCTTGATAATTTGGCTTAAGGTGTCCTAAATATACAGGAACTTCTTTAGGCATCTTTTTAAGCTCTTCTTTCATCGTCGCTGGAGTATGGTGATCTGAAAGGTCAGCAACATTCTGAAGTTTATTTGGAAAACTCACTTCAGTAAAGATGGCCTTAAGGTTTTTGTATTTCTTCCCCACTTCCCAAATTCTTTCAGTCGCCTTTGTGTCTTGAGTGAACAATACGGCCACATCACCTTTTTCAACGATAAAGCCCATGGCATCGCCAGGGTGCTCTACATGAACTGGCATGATTTTGTAATCGCCAAGCTTTATTTCTTTCTCAGCGCTAATTGAATTAAAACGCATTGTCGGCCTATCTTTTGTAGGAAGAAGAGAAAAATCTGGCCAAATAGTCTCATTAAATAAGTGGTCTTTTATGGCCTTCTTTACTGTGGCATGAGTATAAACTTCAAATGGCCTGTCTTTAAGGCCAAAGCAATTATCGCAAATGAAAGCAAGATCTTTTGTATGGTCCAAGTGACTATGTGAAATGAGGATATGATCGATTTTAAGTTGATCTTCAATATCCAGTCCTGAGGCCACACTGCCTGCATCAATCAACAAAGAATCATCGATCAAATAACTTGTAGCACTATAATTTTTGGTGACGCCTCCATGGCCTCCAATAATCTTAACCTGCACAACTCTCCTTGGTTTAACAATATTGTCACTTAATAAAAGAATTTTTTAAAGTGAATTTATTGAAGAAACCATTTTTTCCTATCTGCGATCTAGTTTTGAGTATATTTCTTTGGAATTTTCCCCAGTGATTTCGGCTAAGAGCTTCGATAAAAGCTTGGGTTTAGCACCTTTTCTTAAGATTTCTTCGGCCAAACTTGTGACCTCGCTGGAAGCGGCCATTTTCTTCTGAGAGTTATGGGCAAGAATTACGAACTCACCCTTTTCGACAACTTCACTCTTAATATCAGGCCACTCTGATCCTCTAAATCGATAAACACTCTGGAAGGTTTTAGTAAGCTCTCTGCATATTGCAAAGCTCCACTCCGGAAGCTCGGATGAAAGATGATCCATAGTTTTCACAACTCTAGAAACACCTTCAAAAAATATATGGGTTCCATACTGAGACTTCATAAGCCCTATGAATTGGTCGAGCTTTCCTTTGTCACGTCCTAAAAAGCCATGAAAGTGAAAAGGTGTTGCAGGAAGCCCAGACAGCTCTAAAGCTGCAATGGGAGCGTTAACTCCAGGAAGTGCATCCACAGCAAGATCATTCTCCAAAGCAATTTTTACAAGTGGCAACGCAGGATCACTTATGACTGGAGATCCAGCATCACTTACATACGCCAGCTCCCCTTCTTGCATCGCCTTAAGCATTCCCTGAAGAGATGTGTCCTCGGAGTGGTCATGAAAGGCCCATATTCTTTTTTCGGAATAATCCACTTCAAGCCTTGATAAAAGCTCTTTCAATACCCGAGTGTCTTCGGCAACAATAGTGGTGCATTCAACTAATTTTTGTTTTGCCCTAAAAGTAATATCTTCCAAATTTCCAATAGGTACAGTTATTAATGTTAATCCCGCCACGTGCTCACCGCCTAATTTTTCCCCGTAAAAAACGTCAGATCCACATGTTAGAATAAATTAGCTGTTAAGTCACTTTAAGAGAAAGGGAGTAGTTTTATGTCAATGAAGGCCAATATTTTAAGAGACGCCATGGGTAACATCATCGTTCAAATGCAGGGAGACTTGGGTTACGAGCACAGCATGCCGCTTAGATCTGAGCTAAAAGAACTTGCAGAAGAAAATCCACATGCAAAAATCACAATTGACTTGGGCGGACTTGATTTCGTTGGTTCCTCGGGGATTTGTCATTTTGTTGAGACTGTTCAACTTCTGAACAAAGAAGAAACTGTTAATAAAAGAATTGGACTATCTAATGTTGGCCAAGAATTTAAAAAGGTCTTCAGACTATTCACAATGGACGAAGCAGAAGTAATCTGGGACGAGTTCGGCATGGACAATGACGACACAAGGGACATGAACACGACCTTTGGAAACAGAAAAAGAACTTTTGAAATGTAGCTCTTTTAGAAATTTAAATTTAAGAGATTCATATAAATGGGAGGCATATTGCTTCCCTTTTTATTTTGAAAACTTTGGTAGTCCTGCTGAATCTCCATAACGCGTCTAGGACTTCCAAAAAAACTACCATCATCTTGTGGCACAGGCGCACCAAAGCCTCCAGACGGAGGAGGATAACCTCCTGCTGGCGGATAACCAGGAGGAGCATATGGATCAGCTTCAGGATAAGTATTATATTCCTCTCCCCCGGCCCCCTTGTAAGAAGTCAGAACATAGGCTCCAAAAATGATTCCTGCGTAAAGACCTAGTGAAGCACCCTGAGCAATTGCTCTACTATTGGTTCCAAATGCCATGGAGGCAAAACCCAGTAACGCACCACCAACAGTTCCATAAGTACAAACCACAGCAAAGGCCTTAACCTTTGGATCCATGGCCGCTTCAGCGCTGTTTAGCGGGAAAATTAAAGTAAAGCACAGAATAAAAGAGAGGATTAGTTTTTTCATCACTTATAAGGTTAGAAAACCCCTGGCGTTTTGGCAATTTTTTATTGAAGCAAGACTACAATAGCTCTTTTACACCTTTGAATGATTTTCTATGGATTGGAGTGACACCAAGTTGTTTTAAAGCTTCTTTATGGAATTTTGTAGGATATCCAGCATGCTGACTAAGTCCATAACCAGGAAACTCAATATCATACAAGGCCATTTTATAGTCCCTAAATTCCTTGGCAATAATTGAGGCCATCGCTATGCTCAAAAGCTTAGAGTCCCCTTTAACAACGGACTCGACATGGGTGCCAGCTACTTCAAAAGTCTTGTTTCCATCAACCAAAACTGCAGTATTTCCGTTTGTGGACAACACCTCAGCGGCCCTTTTCATACAACTCAGTGAGGCCTGCAATATGTTTATTTCATCAATTTCGCTTGGAGAATGTTCACATAAGATAAACGAAAAACGATAACCCAAACACTCAACTTCATAAGGCCTATTAACAACTAGTCGTGAGACTTGTATGTCCAAGTCATCAAGTATCTTTAGGCGCTTTTTTGTAGTGAGTTTTTTAGAATCCAACACACCCAAACTTTGGAATCTATTAAGAAGCTCTACCTGACAAGATTCTATCCTGAGAGCACAACCAACTACAGGACCTGCAATTGGACCTCTTCCAACTTCGTCGCAACCAATTATTGTTTTAAAATTTTTAAGATATTCTAAATCCAGGGTTTCAGACATATTTAGTACATTTATAAAGTGGGAAATAAAAAAAGCGATCTGCGACACCCCAGTGGAGCATCGCATATCGCTTTGTCTTTTTCTTCATTGAGTGAAGAATCTAATCTAAGAGAGTTTCTTAAATTAAGAGTTCTTCTTGGCCTGAGCCTTTTGAGAGTAATCAGTCTCGATTCTCGCTGCTTTACCAGTTCTTTCTCTCAAGTAGAAGTGCTTAGCTCTTCTTACTTTACCACGCTTAAGAACCTTAACAGATTCAACATTTGGTGAATGGTAAGGGAAAACTCTCTCCACACCAATACCGCTAGACATTTTTCTTACTCTGAAGTGTCCATCGATGTTTCTCTGATTGCCTTTAATAGCAATTACAACGCCTTCGAAAAGCTGAATACGAGATTTCCCGCCCTCAGAAATTCTAACTGAAACTGAAACAGTGTCACCTGCTCTAAATTCTGGGAAAGATTCCGCAAATTTTGACATGTGATTTTTGTTTACTAAGTCTACCAAGTTCATAAAAACTCCACTTAATGCCTTCCTTTCACCCTGCGCTTGTCTTCAACAGTAATAGGCCAGAGGGAAGGGTAATATAATTATCTGGACTCAGAGGCTTCCGCGTAGCCTGTCACAATAAATTGCAACGGCAGACCTAACCGAAAGATGGTTATAACCATCTTTGGCCGCACCGAAAATGGGCTCCAAGCGATAATCCACATTTTCCGTGACAGAGGCATGTAATCCCCAACCTGTACCAAATATCAGAATCATAGGCCTATTGTCAACTTCTAACTTGTTGCGTAAATCAGCACATGTTCCATCATAATCTTTAAACCCTGCGGCAGTTGCGACCTTTATCGGCTCCTGCCCGTGTTTCTTTTCTATTTCTTTGTAGGCATCTTCTAATGAATTCGCCATGTTAATGAATGAAAGAGCATCTTTTCTATCTGGGTTGTACTCATTTCCGTAGTCAGTGTTCCAATGATCCAAAATATTCTGAACAAGAGCATGTTGTTTTTCAACAGGGGTGACAATAAAGTACCCGTCAAAACCAAATGTTCTCGCACTTCTAGCAATGTCGTGAATATCAAGATTTGTAACACTTGTAGTTACAATATCCCCTCTTTTATTAACAATAGGATGATGGACCAAGGCCAAATAGCAATTTTTCATAGAGTTGTTTTTAACAGAGAATTGGATAAGAATCCATCAGTTTCGACCTACTTTGAAAAATTCTTAAATTAAAATTAAAATTAAAAATGATGAGCATGCTCCAATCCCTATGCGGGGGGTTGAAACAAAAATGGGCCATAAATTGGCCCACTCGATATTTCTAAAAATTCTTTGTCTTTGTTACTGGCACTAAGTCGAAGAGTAAAAACTATAATACCGCTTTAACATAAGCAGTGCTAAAACATTTTACTTCGTAATACTTATTTCCTCCAGTTCTAGTGTAGTTAATTACTTCAGTTTGTTCACAAAGAGCACTGTCACCATAGTATTTTACACAGCTGTTGAATGCTTCTTCGATAGCTGTTTCGGATGGACAAACATACCTAATTAAATCCTCTCTCTTCACATCTTTACAGCTCTTTACAATAGATCCTCCTGATGCACTATTTCCCAATACACATTTACTAGGGTCTGTTAGTCCACTAAGGTACGACCTATCCTCTGGGTACTTCCCAGCTTTTGGCTTTTGTACATAACTAGAGTGGAAAGTTGAGGGAGACTTTTTCTCTTTTGAGACCAAATCATATTTTTTATCTTCAAGGTAAAAACTGTTTTCATCTAAAAAACGAAGTACAACTTCATTATTCAAATCGTCAGCTAATGAACACTTCACTTCCGCAGTTTCATTATTCAATTTACATTTATAAAGGGATGCTTTTGACTTCTGGCAGTGCATTCTATTATTTTGATTGTCTGTTTCTTCTATAACAAGTAGTTTTTTGTTTGAAAAAAAATTAACTTCTAAGCTACATTCTATAGATAAAGCATCCTTATCACTAGATCGGTGATAAAACCCACTATAAACGTCACTTGCAAAACTATTAAAGGTAATAAACACAAATAGAAAAGCTGTAAACCTCACTAGAACCCCCTAACTGATTAGTTTTAGAACCGTATACGCTAAATACATGAGTTAAGCAAATACAAGAATATTCCCGATAAAATATTAATGACTAATCATAGAGATTTAAGGTAGTTGCAATAACCCAGAGGAGCACAAACTTAGTTGTGATGCTATTTTAGATTTGCTATTATATTTAAACATGATCAGGTGGTGGAGTGCTCGATAAACCCCACCTAAATCATCGTTTGATTAAGTCCAGAATTGAACTAATGATATCCAAACCTAGCTTAATCAAAGTCAAAACCCTGATTATGTCTTCCATAACAAATGCCTTTTGAAAAAGGCTCCCCAACATTTGGGGAGTCACGGAAGCTGCACGCTTTCTACAGCAGTGCAGTTCAATGTTCAGTAGTATATTCAAACGAGTGGGATGAAGTTTTTCGTAAATGAAAATCTAGATTCTCACTACCATTTGGACAGCGGTAGCTGAGCGAAATCGAGCTAATCGGTGAAGACGGTCCTCTTTTTTCTCGCCTTGCGATATACTCCGACGAGAATAGCCCTCTTTTTGTTTATATCACTTAAATACAACTATATTTCCATCATAGTCACATCTTATCGAATCTAATATTGAGCCTACACTTTCACCACGAAGAGTATCCGTTGAGAAATCAGATTCATCAATTCTCATTTTTGCGGCCCTTAGCTCTGATTTACATGAATCATAGTCCAATTCTAAATCAGAGGTGTCGATAAATATCCTGTCATCGGTTTCAACAACATTTTCATCACCAAAAGAGAAGGTTACGTGCTCTATCAGTCTTTCTTTTGCATCCAAGTCTTCGGACCAATGATAGCCGGTAATCCCTACTGCTGTAACGATATAAAGCAAAACAGTAAAAAGTATAAAGGCTGCACCTTGTTGATTATTCATAATTGATCTCATCGTATACCTCGTCTCAAAAGTTCGTATTGTCCCAAAAGTTTGATGTCATTCATCACCAGGGTTTGGAACTTAGTTGATGTTTAATTACATAAATCATATGGCAAGGCCTAATCATGTAGTAGCTCTATTGAAACCTTTCCACATACTTTTTTAGAGTGTCGAAAAATAATACGATTTTTTGGGAAGTGGTGCCAAATATAGAGTTAGGTATCCGCCCACCATTTCCTTCAAAGTATTCTAGGTGTCATACCCAATCTTAACCCCCCAGAAAGAGTTGAATATGGGTTAGCTAATCAAAGTCAACACAGATTCAAAGTAAGGAAAAACCTAATCATCGTGTGCTACTAAAGAAATAACCTCCCACCCTATGTTAACCTGACAGAAAGACCTTAAGTCATTGTTAATTCATAGAATTCATCAATCGAACTTGGTCAAAACACAGAAACTATAAGGAGTTATTAATGGCAACTACTGTTTTAGAAGCAAAAAAAAGAATTCCAAACCTCTCAAGAGGTGAGCTTATGAAGGAGCGTAAAAATGGAAAAATCCCTGCAGTCTTCTTCGGCCAAGGAATAGACTCCGTCCCACTTTTTGTGGACCTCACTGACTTTAATAGGACATTTGATGCCAACGGTAAGATTTTTGAGATAAAAATCGGTAATCAAAAGAAGCTTGTAAATACCAAAACGATTCAATGGGACCCTCAGAGAAAGCACATTTGGCATATTGACTTCCACGCACTCAAAAAAGGAGTGGAAACAACAGTAAAAGTTCCAGTTAGCCTTGTAGGTGAAGCTGCCGGCCAAAAAGAAGGTGGCAGCGTTCAACAAAGACAAGAAGCACTAGAGGTAAGCGGAACTCCAATGAATATTCCGGAGGAGATTGTAGTTGATGTTAGCAAACTTGGCATTGGGGATAGTATTCACGTTTCAGATCTGAAGATTGCTTCGGAATTAACAATGGAAGCCGAAGCTGAACTAACAGTGGCAACAGTTGTTCCACCGCAAAAGGTTGAAGAATCAGATAATGAAGAGGCCAAAACTTTGAATCAAGATAGTACCGGCCCTGAGATGGAAACAAAGTCTGAATGAGGATTCTAGACTACGAATATGAAAGGAACTTTGTCTAAAGTTAGAAACGGTTCCTAAAGGAAGCTGGCCTCGAACTTTTCGAGGCCTTTTAAAAAATTAACTAGTCACACTTATCTAAGCGCCGGGCATTTTCATCGTGAAGATATTATTTCCGGATATATGAGTGTAGGTTAAATCTCCCCCATTGTTATCCATATTTCTTTTGGCGAGACTTAGCCCAAGACCTGTGCCTTTTCCAATTTCTCTAGTTGTAAAAAATGGTTGAAACATTCTTTCTTGTATTTCGTGGGAGATCTCATCACCTGGGTTAGATACACTTAGCTCGACAACGTCATTATTACAGATACACTCCACCATCACAATGTTTTCAGTGGAAGCTTCCAATGCTTGGATGGCATTGTGTAGAAGCCCAAGTAGAGTTTGAACGTACTCGCTAATATGGCCTTTGGCTTCACAGGATCTAGTTGGAAGAACAACTTCCACACCCGTCTCTTGAAGATTTTTATATAGCAATGGCATAACCGCCTCAACGATCTTGCCAGTTTCAAAGGTCTGTTGCCTTTGTTGAACATTGACTCTTGAGAGATGCCTCATACTCTTTACAATCTCTCCAATTCTCAATGTGGCCTCTTGTGCCTTTTTAAGTTCAACACTTGCTTCTTGATTGGCCGCACTCTCAAGGGCCTTTTCAAGCTTCCAATGATGGCCCATAACAATAGTTAGTGGGTTATTGATCTCATGCCCAATACCTGCTGCCATCTCTCCAATTGAAGCGAACTTGGAAGCATTTAGACTTTTTAACTTTTCCTCCTCAAGCTCTTGTTGAAGAGCAAATCTTTTTTGCTCCTCTGCGAGAAATTTATTTTTCTCAAACGACAGCTGGGCACTCTTTAAAACTTCCACACCTACTCTTTTAATCACACCTGTAAGAGCAAATAAAATCAGACCAAGTGTTACCAAATACAACTGATAATACGGCCCTTGTTGTATATAGATTCTAATCATAAAGGGAACAATTAAACATAAAACAAAGGACATCCCCACAAACCTGTCTGCTATGTTTGACATTCCTCCGCCACAGGCCATCCCTACGATGAAGGCAATCATTACACCATCCACCTGATAGGGAGTGCTTCCAATACCTAGGAAAGATACACAGCCATAAGCAAAAGCGCTAAGAACGGTGAACCACCTATGAAGCTTTAAAAACTTGTAGGGATCAGATACTTCTGATCTATAGACCACTCCAAGACCTAGTCTTAAAAGATAAAACCCGGTTACAAATAAGGCCCAAATAATAAGATAGTTTAGAGGTATGTACTGTTTAAGAATTAAAACAAGTAGAATGGAGCTAATCAGAGAGGGCACCACTACTGTCCACTTGTTCGTAAAAATGGCATTAAGTTTGTAGTGAATAAGTTCTTCGCTCATTAACCATCCAAAAGATCCGGCCTGTACTTTTTGGTTATTTCCAAACTGGATTGCTTCTTTTTTGCTTCAATTCTCTTATGGTCCCCAGAGATATATTCCTCCGGTATAGACTGGCCTTCAAATTCTCTTGGCCTTGTGTAGAGAGCATGCTCGAGCATGCCTTGAGCAAATGATTCATCTTCAACCGATAGTTTATTCCCGACAACTCCGGGAACAAACCTCATACTGGCATCAAGAACACACATTACTGCGATTTCACCACCAGTTAAAATGAAGTCTCCTAAAGAAATGAACTCATCAACATATTTTTCAAGAAAGCGCTCATCAATCCCCTCATATCGCCCACATATGAAGACCACATCTTTAGGTGCTTCAAAATCAAGCACCCTTGAAGCAAAATCAATCGCCAATGCGTTATTTAGGGTTTTACCACGAGGTGCAGGGCACACAACATGAAGTTCTGAAGCATCGCTGTATCCACCTCTTTCTACAACTCCTTCAATTAAGGCCCTCTGAAGTACATCGGCCCTCATTATCATTCCCTGTCCTCCCCCAAAAGGAGAATCATCTACACCCTTATAACCTTTATGCGAAAATTCCGCGATTTGGACAGTGTTTAGTTCAAAAACACTATCGTCAGCACCACGCTCATTTCGCAGAGCACTTCCAAGCACACCATGCTCTTTCAAAGGTGCAAAGTACTCGGGGAAAAGAGTTAGTATCCAAATTCTCTTAGTTCTCATATGACCTCAGGCTCATTCATTGTGATATGGCCTTCTTCAATATTCAGTTCAGGAAAAAACTGTTCGATAAATGGAAGTTCAACTACTCCCTTGTCTTTTTTAACTACTAAGACAGTCTGTGCCCCATTATCAAAATAGGTCTTCACCTTGCCTACCTGTTCACCTTTGCCATTAAGAACTTTTAGGCCAACAAGGTCCTCAATATAGTAATTGCCATCCTCCAGCTCTGGAAGCTCGGATCTATTTATGTGTATCTCAAAAGGAATCATGGCCTCTACTGAGTTTCTATCGTCTATACCTTCAAAATAAATGATGCATTTATTGCCAAAACTTATCGAGCTAATTTTAAACTCATCACCTTCAACAGGGATACTGCTCGATTTAGTCTTTGGCTTTAAAATAACTGATGTTCCCCTCTCCAGGCTACTATCATGTTGATTAATAAGGTGAGCACTGAACCCACCCTTTATACCATGTGCCTTTGAGCAGGAACCTAATAGAATTAATTTATCTTTCATAGACCTCATAAAAAAAAACCTCGATAGCAATACCGAGGTTTTGTATTAATTAATTAAATTTAAAAAAAGCTTTATTCAATAATTTCTAAAACAGATCTTTTCTTAAGCTTAGTTGAAGCAGCATTTAGAATGGTTCTTAATGCTCTAGCAGTTCGACCTTGCTTTCCAATAACTTTTCCAAGATCTGACTTGTCTACTTTTAACTCAACTACCGTAGTTTGCTCGCCTTCAATCTCGTTAACTTCAACTTGATCGGGCATGTCTACCAAGGATTTCCCTACGTATTCAATTAAGTCCCTAAGTTCGCTCATAACACCTACTTGGTTAGAATTAACATCTTAGGAATATTTTACACCTTAAAAGAGTTATTTCAAAAACTTTTTACTAAAATTAAAGCTTAACGCCGTTCTTTTTGAACAAAGAAGAAACAGTATCAGAGATTTGAGCACCTTTAGTTACCCAATTCTTGATTGATTCAACGTTTACATCCTTAAGAACTTCTTCAGCATTTGGATCGTATTGTCCTAGTTTTTCCAAGAACTTACCGTCTCTAGCTTCTCTAGAGTTAGCTGCTACGATAGTGTAAACTGGCCTGTGAGTTCTTCCGCCTCTTGCTAATCTAATTTTAACCATTTATGTCTCCTACCTTATTTAGTTTTTTAGGGAATCTTTTTATTTCAATCGATGCTTAAAGTCAAACAAATCTTAGAAAAAGCGACTTCCAAATGGATTTTTCTTCTTTCCCTTCTTCTTTTTCTTATTTTGATTGGGTGCTTGCCTGAAACCAGGCATAGGGCCCATGCCAGGAATATTTGGCAATCCGCCACCTTTCATCATTCCGGCCATGTTAATCATCATGCCTTGCATTTGCTCAAATTTCTTAATGAAGTCCTTCACAGCAGATTCTGTGGTGCCAGAACCTTTTGCCACTCTCTTAATTCTTGAGTCAACTTTTAGTAGTTTATGATCATCTCTCTCTTTCTTGGTCATTGAGCTGATAATAACCTTCATCTTCTTCATTTCATCTTCAGCAGGGCTTAAATCGCCTATGTTTCTCAACATGCCACCCATGCCAGGAAGCATCTTAAGGATACTAGTCATAGAGCCTAGCTTGTTGATCTGCTCCATCTGCTTCATGAAGTCGTTAATAGAGAATTGCTGATTCTCCAAACGCTTCATCATGTTTTCAGCTTCTTTTTCGTCTATTGTCTCTTGTGCTTTCTCAACAAGGGTAACAACATCCCCCATATCCAAAATTCTTCCGGCCAATCGGTCAGGATGAAATGGCTCCAGGTCCTTCATCTTCTCGCCAGTTGAAATATACTTAATTGGAACATGAGTTACATGCCTGATAGACAGGGCCGCACCACCTCTAGCGTCAGAGTCCATCTTGGAAAGTGCCACACCAGTAAGTCCAATCTTCTCATGGAATACTTTAGCGACATTTACAGCTTCCTGACCTGTCATTGCATCAGCAACAAGAAGAACTTCAGGATTAGATAGTTCATTCTTAACATCTACAAGTTGACCCATTAACTCATCATCAACCTGAAGCCTACCGGCGGTATCGACGATTACAACTTCTTTTCCAAGCTTTTTGGCCTCATCCATACCGGCCTTAACAATGTCTTTTGGAAGCATTGAAAGATCTGAATCAAAGTAGTCGATTTGTAGACCTTTAGCATGTTTAATTAACTGGTCTTTTGCCGCTGGGCGAAAATTATCGGCAGGTATGAAGTATACTTGTTTTTTCTTCTTATTTTTAAGCACATGACCTAACTTGCCAGTAAATGTCGTTTTACCTGCACCGTTAAGTCCAACAATCAAGATTGGGTTAAGTGGACGATCAAGATTAAGGTCCTTATGCTCCTCCCCCATAACTTCAGCAAGTTTGTCATGGACGATTTTAGTAAACTGCTCACCTGGGTTTACACCTCTTAAAACTTTTTCACCAATCGCCTCTTCTTTCACCATAGCGATGAATTCTTTAACGACTTTAAAATTTACATCGGCCTCTAAGAGAGCTGTTCTAATCTCCTTTAGAGCATCCTCAATGTTTGATTCGCTTATACTTCCTTTACCTGAAAGGTTTTTAAAAGCATCTTGAAACTTCTCACTTAAATTGTCGAACATTGCCGTATCCTTATCTTATTAATTTAAAAATTTTCGTTTCACACTCTACAACAGTGCTGGCCACTTCTTCAGCTCCAGCATCAAGCAGAACCTGCTTGTGGTATGAATCTCCTTCACTTGCCCAACATACCCCTATTGAGTGTGCTCCATAGTTTGAGGCACCGTAAATATCGGACATGCTATCGCCAATAATAACCACAGTGGAGGGGTCTACATTTCCAAGCATCTCCTTTAAACCTTCAGCATCAGGCTTAGGGTAACTATCTGTTGAACAGTAGAGATCTTCAAACCGGGTAATGATATCAAGCGATCTTAAAAATTCAACTGTCGAGTGTCGTGTTCTGGCCGTCCAAACATACAGCTTAAGTCCCTCTAGGCCCAATTTATCAAGCAAATCCAAGATGCCTGGATAAAGTTGTCCATTCCCATTGGTATCAACTAGCGTTCCATCATGGTCAAAGACTATATGGTTAATTTTTTTTGGGTCAATTTTAAGCATTTGTCCCTTCGTCTATTTACACAAAACTGATTTGGGTGTAGAGATTAACTCCATGCATAGTAGAGCTTTTTCAGAAGAGTTACAAGCCAAAATAGACAAGTACAAGGCCTTGCGCAACCCCATAAAACTGGGCAATGTGCATTTTGAGTCACCTTTAATTTTGGCACCGATGGCCGGTATTTGCACGCCACCTTTCCGTTTATTAATGGAGGATCTCGGTGCGGGCGGAACAGTGAGTGAGCTTATCAGTGCTCACGGTATCAATCACGGCAACCAAAGAACTAGAGACATGCTCAAAATAGATGAGCGAGAAGAGAATATTGGTATCCAATTATTTGGAGAAGATCCTGCATCAATGGCACAGGCCTGTGAAGTGGTTCAAAAAGAAAATCCGAAATTTGTAGACATCAACATGGGCTGTCCAGTTAGAAAGGTTGTTTCTAAGGGTGGTGGCAGTGCTTTGATGAAAGAAATAGAGGCACTAGCACCGCTATTTGCCCAAATGAAGAAGGCCTTGGATGTCCCCCTCTCAATAAAGATTCGAATGGGCTGGGATGCTGAGGGCATAAATGCAGATAAAATCGAAGAAGTTGCCCGCAATGAAGGTATTGAGTGGGTTGCCATTCACGGTAGAACTAGAGCCCAACAATACACAGGCAGTGCAAACTGGGATTATATTGAAGATTTTGCCAAAGGAGCAAAACTTCCAATTGTCGGCAACGGCGATCTTCACCAAGCACACCAAGTTGCAGCTAGAATGGAAAATACAAACTGCAAAGCACTTATGATTGCCAGAGGCTGTCTTAGAAATCCTTTTATTTTCTTGGAATCTCTTTGCTTTGACCCTTCTGAGTCAGAGTCTCCTTTCAAAGGAAAAGATTACTTCGAGGCGATTGAGAGATACTATCAGTATTGCCTAGAGGCATACGACAGAGAAAGAACAATACTTATTCAGGCAAGAAAAATAATAGTATGGTTTGCGGCCGGCTTCCCTAGTGCTGCAAAGTTTAGAAGCTTAATGTTTCAGGCAAAGACGCTTGATGAAACAATGAAAATAGCTGAAGATTATTTTAAGAGTCTTGGCGAACAAGGAAAACGCATCAATTATGACGAGGCATTCATGAACGGCGGCCATGGCTAAGTCATTGTTATTTAGTATTAGATAGCGGAAAACTCAAGTTTAAATTCATTCCATACGATACGTGAAGCATGAAGCTTCTACTTTTGGCGATCTTCGCCCTCTATTCACCGATTTCAATTGCCAGTAGCGAACAGTGCAGAGAGATTCGCAATCAACTACTTGCGATTGAGGCAAAAATCCAATCGAATAAGGAAGTCGACTGTACAGATTGTAAAAGTCACCTTGAACTTCAAAATGAATATAACACCCTGATGGGCAAGTTGATGATCTACGAAGGAATCATTGCCATTGGCAAGGCAGTGGAAGACGATCACAGAGCACTAACAAAACTAGAAAGACCTCAAGTCGTCAAGGCCACAAAACACGCAAAAAGCTTCATAACAAACTACACTAAAGCTGCTTTACTCGATGAAAGTATCTCCTCCGGCTTTTGGAAAAGGCCTGATGGCAGAATTTTTGATGGAAAGAGCGAGCTGCAATACCAGCTATTTTACCAGTCTCAATGTAAAAGAAGTGAACCGGCAATAAAAAAATATTGTGCATCCGTTGAGCGAGTAAAAAAAGATGAGGCCGTGGACTTTTTGGATATTTTTAAAACAATGGCAAACTTCTCCATCGCCCATGGTCACTCTCTAAGCGACAGGGACAAAGAGTATAATTTCGAAAAATACCGAAAGTCTTTAGAGCTAAAGATTGGAGGAAAAAAAGTAAATTACGACTCTCCTGAGGGAGCTCAATTAGTTTCAAAGGTAAATGATTTAAGAGAACTTCTAAAAGACCATAGAAAAGATCCCACAGATAAAAGC
The DNA here is from genome assembly GCA_950070535.1 of uncultured Bacteriovoracaceae bacterium. GTDB lineage: Bacteria > Bdellovibrionota > Bacteriovoracia > Bacteriovoracales > Bacteriovoracaceae > UBA845. Next base: position 68,440 of record CATMLK010000002.1, read on the forward strand.
TCAAAAAAAATATTGGCCATCGCTAAAGATCTAGAGCCTATTGAGGTAAATTACGGCGATAGAATTGAACAAACAAATCCAAAGTTTCAGGACTACTTCGACGAAAACTTTAAAAAGGGAATTGCAGGTTACAATCAAGCGACTAGGGCAATCTATGAGAAGGACACTGCGATTGAAAATCTCGATAAGCTCAAAGAGCTTATGGGAAATAGGCTAAAGGCCTCCGAGTTGGCGATCTCAGGACAAATTAGAGAGCAAGCTTCCTGTAAAGGCCCTGACTTTGATGCATTAAAGGCGTGTTTTAAAAGCAAGTGTTCACCAGGACACTCCGGAAAATGTCGTCAAACTGAAGAGAACAAAGCATTTGTATCCAAGCTACACACAGTATCCGACCAACTCTTGGCAATGAAAGAGTTCGAGGCACTGGATAAGAGAATTGCCAAAGCAAAGCAATGCTTGGAGTCGACCAACAGAGAAATAAAGGCCAACGATTGCCTAAACTCATTAAAGAGAGACTTGTCCTTAGTGGCAAAGGACGAGGTCGAACAATTAAAAAGAGATCTTCACTTAACCGAAAAAAAACTTGAAAACTTGAATAGAGTTGAACCCTTTAAGTCTCTAAAACTTTCAAAGGCAATGGGTCTTATGGCCTACAAAAATAAATGTAACAAAGAAGACTTAAGCGTAGAGGGCTTTAAGTCTCTGTGCGATATAGAGGATATTAACAAGTTTGCACAGTCGGCAATTTCATTATCAAAGGATGCTCAAGATATTATAGACTACTCCCAGAATCCTTTTTTAAACAAAGATTTAAAAATGCCTGGGGGCGAACACGGCATAAGAGTCGCCGAATTTTTAAGCAACTGTAAAAATACTCCTAGCGATCCATTATGTGAAATGTATCAAAGAGATGAAGTTCTAAATGGAAAGCTTGATCAAAAGTTAAAACGTGTAGGTCGAACAATTACGGCCACAAAAACTAAAAGTAGAAAAATCGCTCCAAGAGTAAAATTTAAACAAAAAGAAGAAGAGAAGCTTTCCGGTCAATTCATCTCTGGAATGGCAAGTACCCTACTTAACTCAGGTATTCCTTTTTTCTTCCAGATGGAAAACAACAAAGCTAGCCATGAAATGCAGATGAGCTATTATAACAACAGGCTAAGCTATCTCAAAAGTCAGAGAGAATACTTCGAAGCAAATCCTGAAATCTATTACTATAGCTCATACCCTCAAACAAACTATGGGTACTCACTTTATGACTACGACCAGGCCGCATCCTTTGGTGGTTTTTCAACCGACTCCACATTTAATGATCCTACAAACTTTGGCCAGTTCAACTTTAGCTTTACTCCAATGGACCAATTTGGAGACAGCTCATTCACCGGCACCAGTACTACAACCGGTTCAACTTCAACTGGGTTTACGTTCTGAAACTGACCAAAGATATTGGCACTAGGCAAATTTGGCCTTGTTCAACCTGTTTAGTTCACCCCAAATCGATTCAATGATTTTAGATAGTTAAGGCAAATCAAAGCAAGTTTTCGACCTTTTCTATCAGGATCATCCCCACGCCCCCTTAAAATATAACCAAGTCATTTAAATACGGTCATTTAGACCGATAAGTAGCTTGTATGAAGTTTTTAATTTTAATGACATTTTTGAGTTTGCTTACTTCCTGTCTTCCTGAACAGGCACCTCGCGTGCTTGAAGACAGTGTGGATGCAACAAGTTCAGATGACTCAAACTTTGTGGATGACACCACAACAGAACAAGCACCCTACTGGCTAGATTCCGGAAATCAAGTAACGACCTTACAAATTAATTACAACAATCTGAAGAACCATTATATATTTGGTTCATCAGTACATTCATTTTTGCAAGTTCAAGAAAACTTCACTTCACAGTTTTGTATGCACGCAACATTTTTAACTGGCACAAATGCTTCAAAACCATTGATTGCCAAGGCCACACCAGCAGTGACTACTGATTACAGCACCGGCAAAAGAACCAGATACTTTAGAATTCAGCTCTCGGCGACATCTGGAAACGAAGTTTGTAACAAAGATATCTTGGTGGACGAATCCCCTCTTACAATTTCAAATGCCCCGGCAAACAGTTCGGTAGCATTTAACACTGAGGATGTGTGTGCAAATTGTCTAGGAACTATAAACACCAATAGTATTAAAATTTATAAAATAAACTCAAACTCTTACTTGGAGCTCGTTGAGACTGACGAAGTCAGCTACCAAGACTTAAACATTAGCATAGATATGAATGGTAACACTCCAGGTTCTATCGGAACTTGTTCAGATGCAGGATGTAAAGAAGAAGGTTTTGACTGTTGTATCCAAGGACAATGTGTAAACGAGGCAACAGTAAAGCAGGCCGGGGCAAGTGCTGATCCACAAGGATTTAGTGTTGCAGAAAGCGAGAAGTCCACAAACCCAAATTGGTATCTAAAGTATCCTCAGTATTATTTTAGCTGCCTAGAGGATCCTCAAAATGGCGGCGGCGATGGTGAAGAACCAACAGACCCAGTTGCTGAAGAAGAGGCAAGAAGACTGGCCATGATTGCAGACTACGAGTGTGTTGAAGAGATGAAGGAGAAGTCTGAAGAGAGCCCATTCCACAGCGCACCTTACAACTCTTCTCAAACATATTCAAAATGTGAAACAAGCACAACTACAGATCAGATGTATTATGAGAGTGTCCTAAAGAGACTATATGGGCATTGTGGATGTGCTGAAAAAGATGATCTTTCACTAATGGTAAAAAACTGTCCGGCCTACACTTACAAGCTAGTGTATACTGATGATTCCCAAACCGAAATCTCAAGTGTTGCATGTGTGACACCGGCCAACCATGACAATGATTTGCCTTTCCAAGACCTTGAGGTAATGGTGAGCTCAAGAAGTGCCCCTCACAGATTTTTTAGCTCAGCCAATCAAGAGATAGACCCTTACAGTGAAAACCAAAGCTCAGTAACTCAAGAAGGTGAGCCATTCCAATACCTTGATGATTCAAAGCTATTTCCACTTAATGGAAGTTTCAACATGAACTCCATCCTTGGACAGATGACAGTGGGCCTCGACCAAGCAAGACCTGCCAAGGTTGTTGACTTGGAATTTGACAAAACCTATTACATTGCGGCCCTTGATGGCTATTACACTCCATGTCCTCAATGTGGTAACGATAGCTGGTTTACAAACTTCTCCCCTTTTCCTAGCACTCAAGATGGTCTGGGGTTAAGAGCAAGAGGTTTTACCACTTCAAGGGATTCCTGGGGAACAAACTCTACAGGTGGGAACTACGAAGACAGTATTTTTGGAAGGGCCTGCTGGGTACCGCCAACGATGCTTCCTTTTGGACATAAATCTGAAAGTGGACAACAGCAGCAAAGACTAGGCCGCCTTAGCGCTCAAGCGGCAATGTATGTTAATGGCTACCAAAGGGATTGGTTTGGCTTTAATAAGGGAGCACTTATTGGCTCTTTTGACGGTGTCACTTGGTTTGCTATCGGAAAAGGCAGGAAAGTTAGATCCACAAGCGACAAGCTTTACCTGGCCATCAACGCTCCTTTTGCAGATCTTGCCTCGCCAACAGATCACATCGTAAGCGTACAAGAGTACGACTTTATGACAACGGCCTCAGAGTATGATTACAACCCATCAGTTGAGATAAATAGCCCTTTCCAGAATGATGGCGGCCTTTGTCAAAAACATCATGAGTGTGAAACAGACGCACATTGTATAAGTACCCTTGGTTGGGAATACTCTTGTGTAGATGTGTATCAATATAAGACAAAATGGCCTGCCTTTAATCCAGAGGGAGCAAGCGAGCTTGCCGCCGAAGAAAGAATAGGATCTATTGCCCAGTTTCTGCAACAAGGGGAATTACCTCCAGGTGAAAGTTCAAAACGATGTGTTTATCGTGGTGCCGGCGCACCTTGTGCCGTTGATTTAACTTCAGTTAACGAGAAAAAGAGAAAGGCCCTTGCATGCGCTCCAAACTTCTACTGTGCCGGTTTAACTTCTGCAGACTTCAATAAAGAAGTTGCCCGTTATGCCGCACCTCTTGAAAATCAACAAGATTTTAAGAATCATCTTTTTGGAAAGGATGCAAACATTCTTGGACGACCTAAAGATTACATTGTAACAAGCGGTGGAAGTGCTCTTCCTAATGAGGTGAGAAGCGCAATTCACGAAAACCTCTCCCTAGTTTCGAATCTAGGTGCAAACACACACGGCCTTTGCAGGCCTGCCAAGTCATTGCCAACGCTTTCCGGAGCAAATACCAACAACTTCAACCCATTGGAGCAACACGAGTCAAAAGACACCAATAGTAGAACGGACTTTATTTCCCAAATTGGCGGATGCAACGCCACACTATATACAAGTCTAAAATACAGCTCATGCCCGGTTCTTGACAGTGATGGCAACTACCTTCATTTAAAGGATTCATTTATCAATGACCTAGTCCAGATTGAGGACACATTCATTAGTGGAACATTTGATAAAAAGGATGCCATTGAGTACTACTCTATTCAGCAAAATATGTGCGGCATGGAAGCTGTGGACTCTGCAGCCGGAGTGCTAGATTTTCTAACTGAGGAACAAATTCGAGACTACTCGGCCTTTAAGCAGATTGAGGCCAGAACACTCGCTTCTAGCGATGTGCAAACCCAACCCACATTTGCTCAAAATGCATGCTTCAGAAGAGCGGGATCAGTGTGCCACACAAATTATGACTGCTCTCCAAACTATAAACACTATGAGTTAATAGATATACTTGGTGGTGACGTTTTTGGTAACGTTGCAGAAAGAAAGTACTGGGAAGAATACCTAGTTTGTTCTCAGGAAAGTAGAGAGCCGACTCTATCGACAACTCCAACTCCAGACGAGCTAGAAGCATTTAATTCTTACACAATGGCAAACAATAGATGTTGTAGAGAAATTGGAAAAGACATTACAATGTACACAGAGGACTCGCCTCTTTCTCCGGAGTCCCAGGATCTAAGAAGTGATATTTATGGTGGCCTTCAGCCTAATAATCCTAATCGCTACTCTAGATATGCCGCTTCTATACCTATGGTTGATGACACAACTTTAGAGGCCTCTGTCTCCAACTCAAGAGTGAGTGCTAAGAGACCAAATGACCCAACCTTAAATCCTGGTGATCCAACAATACTAAATAAGAATCAATGGAAAAACATCCACGATGCCGGAGCAAGAACTTGTTGTGGCGGAAACTGGGTTCGAAAATTCTCAGATGGCACAAACGACTGGAGTAAGAAAAGACTCAACTTGGATGTTTCAAACTTTAAATGTATAAACTACCAAACTCCGTTGATGCTGACAGATAATCCTTCAGCTTACAATCTTTCTCAAAGTGATTTAAGTAAAGATCGTGAAAACTTTTGTGTGGATTCAGGAAAGAGTGCCGCTGGCTGTGCCCAGTCCCCTCTAGGCTCTATTGATTCATTAACTACGGCCGCAGGACCAAGCCTTGATAACACAACATTTAGAATGCAGATTGATACAGACCCTGAACAAATGAATGACAGGGACCTGTGGAATAGCAACCCTTGGGCATTCATGCAACTTCTTCCATATGACTCGCAGGAAGATGCACCTTTCTTTGAGTGGAACACAGATCTTCCAGCATTAATTGAAAACAGGGATGCTAAACGATACATCCACACAAGAATACCTTCCTTTATTTCTTTCAGTAATATAAGTGAAGTTCGAATCGACCTTGAAAACCCCTACAGTGACAAAGGTGGAGAAACTCTACACCCTGGTGGGTCTTGTAGAAGGCTGATCCCTCCAAGCTATGATTGCAACGATCCTCAAGGCTGGAATGGGCTTTGTGGCGACTCTGTGGACAATGTACAGTGGAATCCTGCTGGAGCGTGTAGTCCAGCAGATGAGTGTTGTTTTATGTATGACCCTAGTACAAGAATTTTGAAAGTAGCTTACGAACAGGGAATCATAGACGACACTGTTGATGGTGGTCCGGCAACAGAATATGAGTTCTATGGACACAAATCACATTCTTTATACCTAGATTTTATTGCGCCGGGAACACTTCTTTGGGAACAGACAAAGGTTCCAGGAGGAAGTGCAATTGATGACCCTGCACTTCTACCGCACAGAAGAAGCTCAAAGCCAGGAGATGCTTTGTACTATTTAGAAAAGCTAGCAAGACTTGAGTACATAGGAATTCCTCAGATGACTTATGAGCCTGTCTTCTGCAATGATATTTATCAAAAGGTAGTGCCGGGTATATTTGATGATGCAATTGAGACTGTTTCAGACTTTATCAACAACCCAGAGACCTTTGTCAACCCTGATGCAGACACTTATTGGAGCGTGCAAGGCTCTCCAGCAGCGGCACATGACCCTTATGCGCACTGGGATCCTTCGACAGATCTCAAGAAGGTTGCTGACCAAAAACTACTGGCGCACGAGCCAATTTTTTCTGACAATGAATTTAAGTGTTGTCTTCCTCTAGGATCTCCAATTGGTCAGAGTGAAAGCCCATCAATTTGTTGTAGTGGCGCTGCAGTTGATGGAAGCAACAACAGCAGAAAGTGTGCATTGCCGGCAGGAACCGATCTTAATGTCTACTTTAATAAATTTGTAAGTGGTGAAGGCCTAGATGACCAGTATCTAACCAACGCTCAACCTCTTGAGGTTGGCGACTTCGACCCTGCGACAGGCGAGCCTAAGACCAACTCTACTGTTATTTCAAAGCTTAGGGCCATTGGAGAAGAGCTTTGTGCTAGTGGCAGAGTAAGACGAGGCGGAGCCTTTGGACCGTTTGATGGAGAGCCATACGGTAACCTTGCCCCAGAGGACTCTCAACCAGAAAAGATTAACAGTCTTGTAGACTCCATCTATGACAGCGGAACAAGCAATAATGCCACAGTTGGATTTAGCGTATTCAGCGAAGGCTTTAGATGGAACCACCACGTTTATTGTGACGGAGAATAAGTATAGATGAAAGCGAAAAGCCCTGATGAGAGTGCAGTAGAAATGCGGGAAATGGTAATGCCTACAGACACTAATAAACATGGAACAATCTTTGGTGGGAAAATCATGTCTTGGATTGATATTGCCGCGGCAATGGCGGCCGAAAGACATTGTAATAACCCCGTTGTTACTGCTCACATCTCGGATATTGACTTTATATCCCCCATCAATGTCGGATTTCACGTAAGTATAAAGGCCAGTATTAACTATGTTGGCAGGAGCTCCATGATCGTTGGTGTGCGTGTCGATAGTGAAAACCCCTATACTGGTGAAAAAAAGAAAACAACCAAGGCCTATGTCACATTTGTTGCAATTGACGAAAGTGGAAAGGCCAAAGAGGTTCCACGTCTAACTCCAATTACAGATGATGAAAAGAGAAGGTATGAGAATGCCAAAGAGCGTGCCCTCTCGAAAAAGAATTTAAGTGAAAAGCTAAAAAGCTGATCTGGTTTATTCATTTTTTCATTAATTTTTCCGAATAGTTTTCAAAAGGAGAGCCAATGAAAAATTTTGACGTGCAGGTACAACATATCTTCAAGCTTGCACAGAGGTATTCAAAGTATCCAAAGAAAACATACTGGATTAATTTAATTGCAACTGCACTTATTGGCTGGGGACTTTTTATAGGTGCTTACCTCTCCAATGGATGGGCCTTGAAATCCCTTTTCTTGGTGCCTGCAATCTTCGCTCTTTATAGACTCGTTACATTTACCCATGAGGTGGTACATATAAAGAAGGGACAAGTTCCAGGCTTTAGATTTGCTTGGAGTGTTTTATGTGGCATCCCTCTTCTGGCCCCACACTTTATGTATAGAGAGCTTCACCTTGCTCATCATTCAAAAAATAAATACAACACAGATAAAGATATTGAGTACTTTCCCTTTTTCGGTAAGGCTTTTGCCATGCACATTTACTACTTTAAGAACCTGGCATTGCCATTTCTTAGTGTGTACAGATTTGCGGTTTTACCTTTAACTTTCTTGGCAGGGAGCAAAGTTCGATCCATTATTGAGCAGAAGGCATCATCGATGGGAATTCGCTTTATATTCACCAGGGAGCTCTTGAAGAATAAGACGGAAAAGAAATTTTGGGTTATTGAAGAGATCGCAAGCTTTGTATATGTGTGGTCAATCATAGGGCTCATCGCAACAGGTTCACTAGATATAGAGCTTGTATATCAATGGGCAATAACTATGATCTCAATATTGACCCTTAATACATTTAGATTCCTAAGTGCAACCCACCTTTACTGGGGACAAGGCGAGAAAATGAGTTTTGAGCAACACATCATGGATTCTGTTAACATTAAAAATAAAGGTGTCTTTTCAAAACTTATAGCACCTGTAGGTCAAACCTATCATGGACTTCACCATATTGTGCCCTTTGTACCGGGACTTGTACTTCACAAGCTTCACACCGACATCATGCGTGAGATTGATGAAGACCACTTCTATCACAAAATTAATTACGAAGGTTTTTTACAGGTTTACTCTCTATTGCTTGAAGGGAAAAGGCCAGAAGAAGAAAATAAGCTTTTGAATGCAGCCTAAAAAAAACGCCTCTAAAAGAGGCGTTTTCTTATTTATTCTTTTATAATTAGCTCGTAAGGAGCAAGCTCGATCCTTTCTCCCCTGTATTCAATCATGTTTTCCGAGTCTTGAAGATTAAATGCAACTAATACACTTTCACTCTCCTCACCTCTTACAAATGAGTAAACACCAGTACTAAGCTCAACAACCTTAAAACTTGCCTTAGGGTGGAATTGCTTAAGGGACTTTTTCTTTTGCACTAGTTCAAGCAGTTTATTTTTCACAGATTTTTCAAAGTTATTCAAATTCAACGGATAAGAAAATTTCCTGCGGTTTAGTCTTCTAGGTATACCTGATTCAGCGTAGCCTTCTTGCCAGTTTTTACTTCCAAAAAAGTTGTGAACATAATGGGCGCCAATTCCTGGAATGAACATTGCCAATGCGTGTGAGTTTGCAACCTTATCCACGAGTTTTTTCTCATCGATATCCTCGTCCTCTAAATAGCTGGCCCACGTGATATTTAACTCGTATGGCCTTTTTTCACCATCGGCCCCAGTCTTCATCCCAATCATGCCGCCCCTTTGACGGGCATGCTCGCACATAGCACTCACGTCCTCTTCACTTGCAATTCCCTCCAAACCTCGAAGCCCAATGCCATCATGGGTTGAGGTGAAGTTTAAGTATGTGCATTCCTCAGGCACATTAAACACATCATTAGACCACTGATTAAGAAGTTTACTGTCTCCAAAAGTCATGCCATGCAGTAGTAATGGAGCAAAAGAAAAGTTGTAAACCACATGTGCCTCATCTTTGCCATTTCCCCAGTAAGTAATATTCTCTTTGTGTGGAACATTACTTTCCGTAATTATTAGAAGTTTTGGATTTATTTCTTCTGCAACGGCCCTAACAAGCTTTACAAAGTTGTGTGTCTTTTCATGGTGTGAGCAATCGGTTCCAAGCTCTTTCCACATAAATGGCACAGCGTCCACCCTAAAGAACTCAGCTCCCTTTTCAATATACAGGAAAAAGCACTCTAGTAAGTATTTCACCATATCCACATTTGAGATGTTTGTGTCTATCTGGTCATCTCCAAACGTAGTCCACGCATACATAGTTTTGTCTTTCACCTTAAAAGGTGTCAGAAGTGGCGACGTTCTAGGCCTTACAACTTTAGAGAGCTTTTCTTGAAATTGCTTTTCGCCACAAGTTTGCTCATCAAACATGTGGAACATATCAATATGTTTCTGACTTCCTTCTAGTGCCTTTAAAAACAGTGGGCTTTTAGAAGATAGATGATTAAAAACGCAGTCGACCATCTTGCCAGAATCTAATGACTCTACATCACCCCACTCCCCGTAATCCTTGCAGACTTCATGATAGTTAATAGGAGAAAAGCCATCATCACTAGTCCAAGGATAAAATGGTAAAATGTGAACATGGGAGAAGCTGCCTTCGAGCTCCTTTCTAACAAAGTCATTGAGGTTCTTTAAAGGCGCCTTTGCCTGGGACTGAAACTGATCAGGGTATGTAATAAGAACAACTTGGTCGTTGGTAAATAATTGATTATCTATCTCGGTATTTTTAAGCTTATAAATATTCTCTTCTATGAAGGGAAGAAGCTCTTCAAACTTTGGGTTTAATGATTTTAACAGTTCTTTAATTCTATTCACGCCACAATATCCTTACATCCATTAAATTATTCATAGTTGGGCCTGTTTTTATTAGAGTTCCCACGTCCTTGAAATAGTTATATGAGTCTTGCTTTTCCAAAGATCTTTTAGCTTCTTGAAGTCGATATCTCTCATAATCAATGTAGGCCCCGGCCGCATCTGTCGGTCCGTCAGTTCCATCGGTACCCAGTGCAAGAATCTTGATATCTCGATTTTCGCTATCCTTATAAATCATATCTGCTAAATGAAGAACAAAATGCGTGGCCCTTCCACCAAGGCCTGCGTCTTCACGCACCTTTAATGTGCCTTCCCCTCCACTGAGAATCATCTCTCCTTTTTTTGGGAGTTTTAGCACAATCTCCTCGCACATTTCCTCTAAACTACAATCATATATAGCGTCGATCTTTGCACTACTTTGCAAATGACTCAACCTATCGAGAATTTTTCCCGCAGACTGAGTCAAAACTGAATGCACTCTCGAATCTGGTGCTGCTTTATTGATCAAGGGTCCTGAGCTAACATCGGCTATGTCGTCATTAGGAATATCGCAAGTAACAAGCTGTAGTATTTTTTGGCAAGGAATATAATGTAAGAGACCGCCATTTTTGACTTTGGATATAGACTTTCGAGCAGCATTCATCTGGTTTATGTTCATTCCACTATTTAAGAGCTCTTTGTGCTTTAGCTTCAATTGAGCAAAACTCATCCCATCAATTGGCCTCTCCAACAATGCAGAGCCTCCACCAGATAGCAGGAATACAATTACGTCGTCCTTGTGAGTAGCTTCAAGCATAGAAATAAATTTATTAGTCTGTTCAATATTATCTTCGGTAATTACAGGGTGATCTCCCTCTAGCTGAACAATAGAACTATCATCAACTGTGTGATCTCTTTTCGTGTATGAGACACAAACATCCAGCTTACCGCTTAGCTCTGAATTTAGTATCAAAGACTTTAGTGCCTGAACCTCAAAGCTTGCCGCTTTTCCAAGACCAAACAAGTGAATCTTACGCGGAACATCAATTGCACACCCTTCAATTAAAATCTGGTTGTGGTAAAATTTAAAGATATCTTTAAAAACATCGGCCGGTTCTAAGAGGGTTAATATGTCCTCAATGAACTTTTTGGCCTTATAAGGAAGACTCATATGCAGCTACACTCTATAGATTGGGTTATTATCATTCTATACCTCATCGGTATGATTGGTCTAAGCGTTTTTCTGGCCAGAGGGCAGAAAAGCCAAAAGGATTATTACCTTGGGGGCAATAATACAGGTGCTTGGCCAATAGCTATTTCTACCATGGCAACGCAGTGCTCGACAAATTCTATATTGGGGGCACCGGCGTTTGTGGCCTTTTCTGTCGGCGGCGGACTATTGTGGCTACAATATGAGATAGCTGTTCCATTTGCGATGATCTTCCTAATGATCTTCTTATTACCTCTCTATAGAAGGCTTGGCATCATTTCTGTATATGCCTATTTGGAAAAGCGCTTTAACAAAACTACAAGACTAGTGCTTTCACTTCTATTTCAATTTATAAGGGCCTTTGGTACCGGTGTAACGGTTTATGGCATCTCAATTGTTATCTCTTACTGTACTGGTATTAATTTTACTTGGGCAGTTGTCCTTCTTGGAGTTATCACCATTATTTACGACTCCATTGGTGGTATGAAAGCGGTAATTTACTCTGATGTAATCCAGATGATTGTCTTATATGGGGCAATTATCTTCACTGTCTTTGTGGCCATGGATCTTGTAGGTGGTTTTAGTGAAACTTTGGCCACGTTTGATCCAGAGAGAATGAAGGCATTGGATTTCTCTTCAGCAGGTTTTGACGGAAACAGCTTCACTTTCCTTCCCTCCCTAATAGGCGGATTTTTTCTCTATATTGCTTACTATGGATGCGACCAGTCACAAGTTCAAAGAGAACTTTCAACAAAAAGCGTGGATGACACAAACTGGGCACTTTTTATAAACGGAATGATGCGCTTTCCACTGGTTTTGACTTACTGTTTTCTTGGTGTCTGTATTGGCGCATACGTTACTAAAAACCCAGACTTCATCAACTTATTACCTCTAGAAAATGGTGAGCCTAATTACAATTTGTCAGTTCCTGTCTTTGTGATTAAGTACTTCCCAGTAGGAGCTGTTGGCCTTGTGATGGTTGGTCTTTTTTCTGCGGCAATGTCATCCCTTGATTCAACAATAAACTCCTTGAGTGCGACTACGATGCAGGATGTTTTCAAAAGTTATTTGAATAAGCAGTTCACCGACAAGCAAGAGCTATACATCTCAAAGGCCCTCACAGTTTTCTGGGGTACGGTTTGTACAGTATTCGCATTCAACGTTGGAGATATCTCAGACTCTATTATAGTTTCAATGAATAAGATTGGATCATTGGCAAACGGGCCTATTTTAGGTGTTTTCCTACTTGGAATTCTGACTAAGAGGGCCAATGGACTGGGTGCAATTAGCGGACTCATCGCCGGCTTCATTGTTAACACTATTTTTTGGGTTTACATCCCTCAGGTAAGCTGGGCATGGTGGAATATGATTGGATTCATAATTTGTTTCGGTTTTGGTTACATGGTTAGTTTTGCGAGAGAAACCGATGTAGAAAGAATCACACCATATACTTACGAAGACTTCAAAAAGTCTGGGAAAGATGTTTTCAAGGTGAATTGGAAGAAATATTACGCGATCCTAACTGCTTGGGGTCTAGCGATTTTGGCATTCACTTACGCTTTGTAAAAAAAAAGCGCCTCGTTCGAGGCGCTCATATGTTATGCAGGATAACTTTTAATTCGTTCGCGTGTGTGTTGAGGCAAGGAATTAAAAGCAAAGGATAAATTAATCACCAATGACTTATTATCTCTTCAGGCCAAAGAAATTGGAGAGCGTTTTACCGCCCTCCTATTTTCTTAGGAACAACCAGTGGTTGAACCACAAGTATCACATTTCATACAAGATCCGTTTCTCAACAGAGTGAAGGATTGGCATTCTGGACATGCTTCCCCTTCATAGCCTTTCATCTTAGCTTCTTGCATCTTACGAGCTTGAGTTACCATACCAGCGTCTCTTTCGCGAGAATAAACTTTGTTTGTCTCAACGCTAACAGTGCCATCGGCGTGGTGAACTTCCTCTTTTTTCTCAATCATCTCAAGAAGTGGCTCTTCATCTTTAGTTTCGCCAGTGATTTTATCACTCTCAAGGTCTGTTGGCTTAACATGTACTAGATCGTGACGGCCTAGGTACTTGCAAGCAAGATCTCTAAAGACATAGTCAATCACAGAGGTTGCCATCTTAAGGTTGTCGTGACCCATTACCATTCCGTTTGGTTCAAACTTAGTAAATGTGAAAGCTTCAACAAACTCTTCTAGAGGCACTCCATATTGAAGACCTAGAGAAATCGCAATTGAGAAGCAGTTCATCAGTGAACGGTAAGCTGCACCTTCTTTGTGCATATCGATGAAGATCTCTCCAAGAGTTCCATCATCATATTGCCCAGTTCTAAGGTAAACTTTGTGTCCGCCAACACTTGCTTTTTGAGTGTAACCAACTCTTCTGTTAGGAAGCGATTTTCTCTTGGAGATTTCTTTGTAAATAATCTTTTCTACAATCTTTTGCGCGACTCTTTCTACCTTCTCAGTTTGCGGCATCTCATCCATGTCATCGTCTAGAAGACCAAGATCTTCAAATGCCGATGCGTTTAACGGTTGAGAAAGCTTTGAACCGTCTCTATAGATTGCATTTGCTTTTGTCATTAAAGACCAAGAAAGCATGTACGCTTCAGAGATGTCATCAACAGTTGCCTCGTTTGGCATATTGATTGTCTTAGAGATTGCTCCAGAGAGGTATGGCTGACAAGCTGCCATCATCTTAATGTGACCGGCCCAAGAAATTAGTCTTGTCCCATATCTTCCACACTTATTTGCACAGTCAAATACTGGCAAATGCTCTTCTTTAAGGTGAGGAGCACCTTCCACTGTCATAGTTCCACAAACATAATCATTTGCTTTTTGAATGTCTTTTTGGTCAATTCCCAACTCTTTCAAAATATTTAGTTCTGGATTTGAAAGCTTTGACTCATCAATCTTTAATGTTTTAACCAAAAAGTCGTCACCCAATGTGTAGCGGTTAAAAGCAAAAGTAATATCAAATGCCGACTCCAAAGAAGCTTCTACAGCTGAAATTTTCTCATCTGTAAAACCAAGGGCTCTTAATCTTTCGTGGTCTATGCCAGGTGCTTGGGAAAGAGTTCCATAACCAACAGCATACTTAATGATCTCTTCAATTTCATTTTTCTTATAACCAAGAGTTTTAAGTGCTTGTGGAACTGATTGGTTGATAATTTTAAAGTAACCACCACCAGCAAGTTTTTTAAACTTGGTAAGAGCAAAATCTGGCTCAACACCAGTAGTGTCACAGTCCATAACTAGACCAATTGTTCCAGTAGGAGCAAGAACCGTTGTTTGAGCGTTTCTGAAGCCGTGTTTTTCACCATACTCCAAAGCAAGATCCCACTGTTGTCTTGCACTATCCACTAAGTAGCTTTCTACAAACTTAGGGTTAAGTGGCTGAGGAGTAACTGTTAAACCTTCATATTCAGAAGACTTTGCATTATGAACAGCTCTTCTATGGTTTCTGATAACCTTAAGCATGTGCTCTTTATTGACCTCGTACCTTGCGAATGGACCGTGCTCTTTTGCAAGTAGAGCTGAAGTTTTGTAACTTGCTCCACCTAAAATAGCTGTAAGTGCTGCTGCAATATTTCTACCTTCATCAGAGTCATATGCAATACCCATTCTCATAAGTAGAGCGCCGATGTTGGCAAAACCAAGACCAAGAGTTCTATAATCGTAAGATCTTCTAGCAATTTCCTCTGAAGGAAATTGTGCCATTAAAACTGAAATCTCAAGTACTACTGTCCAAACTTCACAAGCATGGATGTACTTTTCGATTTCAAACATTCCCGTAACTTCATCCATAAACTTAACAAGGTTTAGAGATGCAAGGTTACAAGCTGTATCATCTAAGAACATATACTCAGAACATGGATTGGAAGCGTTGATTCTTCCGTCCTCTGGACATGTGTGCCATTCGTTAATTGTGTCGTCGAACTGAACACCAGGGTCGGCTGATTGCCAAGCAGATTCAGAAATCATGCCCCACAACTCTTTTGCTTTAACAGTTCTAATCGTCTTTCCAGTTGTTCTTGAAATAAGCTCCCACTCTTCATCTTTCTCAAGAGCCTTGAAGAATTTGTTTGGAATTCTTACCGAGTTATTGGAGTTCTGACCACTAACAGTAGCATAAGCTTCCGAGTTCCAGTCTGTATCATAAACTTCAAATTCGATATCGGTAAAACCTTGCTTGGCAAGATCAAGACAACGAGAGATGTAGTTCATTGGAACTTGATCAGCACTTGCTTCGCGAATTGCCTTTTTTAGTTCCTTGTTGCTCTTTGCACATACTTTTTCAGACTCGCTAAGGCCTGCTTCATTTATTGCTTTAAAGATGTTTGTAAGGTGTTTTTTACAAACTTTTGAGCCGGTTACAAGAGAAGCAACCTTTCTTTCTTCCTTAACTTTCCACTGAATAAAGTCAACGATATCTGGGTGGTCAAGGTCAAGACATACCATTTTGGCTGCTCTTCTCGTTGTTCCACCTGACTTGATGGCCCCAGCAGCTCTATCACCAATCTTAAGAAAAGACATTAGACCTGATGAAAAGCCTCCACCAGACAAAGTCTCTCCTTCGCCTCTAATGTTTGAGAAGTTAGTGCCTGTACCGGAACCATATTTAAACAATCTTCCCTCACGAGACCAAAGATCCATGATGCCGCCTTCATTAACAAGGTCGTCTTTAATGGATTGGATGAAACAAGCGTGTGGTTGTGGTCTTTCATAAGCAGAAGTTGAGCTTTTTACCTTACCAGTTTTTGGATCAACATACTTATGGCCCTGAGGACTCCCCTTAATTCCATAAGCAGTGTGAAGTCCAGTATTAAACCACTGTGGAGAATTCGGCGCGGCCATTTGGTTTGCAAGCATAAAAGCTAGCTCACCTTGAAATGCGTCAGCGTCTTCTTTTGAATCGAAATAATTATATTTTTCACCCCAAGTTCTCCAACAAGAAGAAAGTCTGTCAAAGACTTGTCTTGAATCGGTTTCTGAACCAAGAATCGGATTTCCGTTCTCATCTTGGATTGTCTTACCTTTTTCATCAAGTTGAGGTACACCAGTCTTTCTGAAGTATTTTTGCGCGATAATATCTGTCGCCACCTGAGACCAAGTGCTTGGTACAGTTACTTCCATGGTGGAGTTGCTAGATCCGTCAATATTCTTGACTTCACTTGTTCTTTTCTCAAATTTCATGCCCGCGTACGGACTTTTTCCCTTCCTAGTAAAAAGACGCTTAATCTTCACTCTGTTCTCCTTAATCTGAATAAATGTATGTTCGACTGTGTTGCTATAACTTAATTAAAAGGGAGCGAAGTTCTTTCGTCAACACAATATCTGGTTGTTTTTTATCGTCAATTTTATGACAAGCACTACATGTAGTATTAACACTCTGTTCCGTTTAGGATTATATTTTTTAAATCATTGAAATCTCATTCTAAAAAAAATCTGGCCTGTATCTAAGTTTTTTAGAACGTCCTAGCGCGGTTGTCGGCCATTTAGATAAATTTTATTTTTGTTTTTTGTCCATTTTTCCTGGTATTGGATTTTTACTTGATGATTTAGAATGAGAGAAACTCTAAAGGGGTCTATGTATAGTTTTCTTGTTACCATTCTTATCAGTTCAGCTCTCTGGGCAAACTTCACTGATAAACAGATTCAATCTTTGCAAAGTAAGTCTCAAATAACTTATCAAGACTTGGCCCATGAAAATCGCGGTTGTCCAGAAAACTCAATATGCTCCAAAGAAATGGGCGATAAAATGATTCAATGGGATCGTTTTATGAAGTCGCTAGATCCTATAGATGTTAAGAGTCTGGAGGCCTACAGACTCAAGCATGGAATACCTGTTTCATTTCTCATTAAAAAAGGCGGCATACTTGGAATAGACCCAATCCTATATAAGTCAAGGTGTGCTCACCACAACCCAAAAGATTCAAAACAGGCCGTATTCAAAGGCATGCAATTCTTTAGGAACAACCCCAATAGTGAACTTGTTCACTTTGACTCCGCGTGGCTTGGAGAGACGAAGTACGAGCTACCATTTGAAGATATCCCCATCATGGTAAAAGATAAGCGTCTTGTGGTGGTAAGAGATCATGAGAACAAGTTCTTTCACCTCGGAATTGATGAGAAGGGAAAGTGGAAGGTCATCAGTCCTCAGAAGAGCGAGATTAGAATGGCGATGCAAACAATTGAGAACACTGAGTGCGAGGAGGTTAAGCCCGGTGCTCTACATCTAAAAACATTTTGCAAGAAAATCTGGAATTCGGATATAAAAGGCCCACAAACAATTAGACTCTCGTGGGCATGTCATTGATACTTTCTATTCAATAACTCTTAGGAAATTCATTCTTGTAAAAGAGCTTTTTTCACTATCTGAGTAACAAACAGAGGCATGACTTCTTTGGGTGACGACACCTCTTAGACGGTCTTGAAGATCGGCATTTACTGCATAGAAGTTAACTTCTTTTATCTTGTAATTGGCGCCACTCGCTTGAGTACCACTTTCAATATAAATACAATTAACTTCAGTGTCCAAACATCTACTATCACCTTCAGAGAAGGCATAGATCCAATACGGGTTGGCACCAGTCTTTACAACTCTAGAGGGCTTAACACTTCTAGAGAGTGCTGTTTCAACGTGGTCGCATATGTCGGCCATTTCATCCCTATCATCGACTATAATATTTTTAAATGGAGACTGCTCACTAGAGCTGAAAGTTAGAAGATTGCCACGATCCTCAATTCCAAGCTGAAAATTTGGAATTGAGAAGTTTTCATCGCTAGAGCAAGTTTTCTTTGATCCATTGTATTCGACTTTAACACCTTGGCTGGCAAAACCTCTAAATAAAGATTTCTTTGCTTTCAGGTCAACACAAAGCGTTCTAATTGTATTTGCTTCAGTAGAGCTCAAGGTTTCGCTAGTTTCAATTGAGCGTACTTTGTCCAATCTCTCATTCAAATCCTTGTCTTCATCAATTGGAACTCCAGCCCCACAAGACGCGAGCACTAAGCTTATAAGAGCAAAAACGGTATTCTTCATTATTATTCCTTTATATAGGATATATTTTTGCTGGAGTGCTTAAGTCTGTCAACATAGCCCCTAAACCACTGGGCATTTAGCTTTTTGAACATTTGGGTTTCAAAGTAGTCTGGACCTTTGGTGCCCCCAATTTTAATACTGTCTAACAAGTAGTAGTTTGTCACAGGCGTTACTTTTAGAAGTGCCGCCAAGGCCTTCTCAGTTTGATTAAAACTATTGTCAGTAGAATAATATTGAGAGTAATTTCTAAAAACAAAATACCCTTCACTGGAACCAGTTTCACATAGGTCTCTTATTTCATTTTTGGTTATCTTGTAATAATTTCTAAAAGTCTCTTGAACTGTTTCAGTATCTACAAAACTCTCTTCTTTAATATATGTGTATAGATCTTTTTCACCATCCACCGGCAATGCCAACATAGGGTTTGAAAGAACTTGTGAAGAGGCCGCCAGGGCCTTCCAGTCTTTTACAAGGCTAAATTTTTGTGAATCTTTGTGCAACTGCTTCCCGTAGGTCAATAAATGATTATGAAAGGCCGGACAGTAGTTTTTATTAGATTGGGCAATGCCTAAAATCTTTTCCATTTTAAGTTTTTGTTTATACATGCCTAAGAAGTAGGCCTCTTTGTCATTGAGTGAGTCTTCTGAAACTGAGGCAATCGATCTAGAACGTCTTGTTTCACTAAGCTCTGAATAGAAAAACTGCGGTTTTTCATAAGATTCCTGCTCAAGCTTCACCCGCTTATATTTAACATTTAATAAATTCGGTGACTTAGTTGCGCATGATGCAAGAAATAAACAGAAAAATAGTGGAACAAACTTCATAGGACCTCCCCTATATTACTTATCGGACTGATCAGATAAAAGTTAATTACTTTCAGTTAAAGACATTTCGTGTGCAGCGGACAAGGTCTCTATGACCTCTTGCGATTCTTTGTCGACAACTCCCATGTACTCAACAAGAACCTCAGTTTCGTCTTCATCGTCTTGTGCTTCTGTGGGATCGGGTAGATCTAGGTCTTGTAATTGGTCTGCCTTTTTCGGGCTATAATTGAAATACGCCCAACCACCTGCTCCAAGTGCCATAAGAGCTATGAACTTATAAGCACCCCTGGCGTCCTCTCCACCTATTGGCCCAAGTTTTTTTGCAATCTCTTTTGCTTGTTGGATCTGTTCGTAGACACGTGGATCGCTAAGCTGTGCTTGCTTCTCAATGACGGCCAACATCTCCTGATACTTACCTTGGCGAAGCCTTGCTACATTTATCCAAAATCTTAAAGGGTCAATATCTTGAAGCTCTTTTTTAGCTTTTCTAAGCTTCGCCTGAGCACCTTGATCTGAGTTGTGGGCCACCCGATTGACAATTGTACGATGGACATCTTTGTATTCTTTATTAAAAACTGATTCAAAAAGTTTTACCACTACGTTTCTTTGTGCCCACGACATCTTACTAGTCGCGGTCAATAGTTTATCTAGGAGTCTAAACTTGTTGATGTACATTAAAACTAGGGCCATGCCTTCGTTCATAAACTCCCTTTTTCTGGCAACTAGAATCGCTTCAGGGTGGGAATTAAACACACCTCTAACATACTCTAAAGAAAGTGATTGTCTTCCAGGTGCCAGTCTTCCAATGTGATTTGAGAGCGACTCAGAAGATAGTCCAACGCTCTCATGGAACTTTTTGATAGTGTCCCTGCATAGGCCATCACAATGATCTTTGCCTTGCAACTCACTTAATGATTTTCTTACCAGGTTGTACTCATCAAAATATGCGCCTAAGTTTCGATAGTGTCGCTTTAGAATTTTTTCGACTCTTTTAAGTTCCCGCTCTACATTGGCGGAATTTCCAATTCGACCTGACGACTCTGCCACCAAATAAGGCGAGATACCAAAGTCTTCTAGAAATTTTGTAGGGTTTTTAATATCAGTCTTATGAGCAATACGCAGAGCTTTAGCAAGTACGGAGTAGTTATTGATTACTAGAACCGAAGTTTCAACAGTATCAAACAAAGACTTGTAAACACCAATAGTATCGTGAAGTTTACCCGAAAGAAACTTCTCCTCTACCTGTTCAAACTTTGCTAAGGCCTTCCTAATTTTGGTGGGAGCTAAGAGTTCTTCTCCATTGGTATGTGCTCTTAACTTCTGGGACATTCTTTCCAGCTTATTGATACGATCCACACTCTGAAGGTCGGCACCATAAATGTTAGCGATGTTTTCTCTAAACATCAGCTCACAGATCTCCTGAGAGAAGGTACTAAACGAAATCAAAAGTAAAAGAATGAGGTTTTTCATCTCTTGCCGTATCGGATATAATGGGTAAAAAGTTGACTAAAAAAGGACTAACACTATGAAATATTGGCTATTTAAGTCCGAGCCTGACGAGTTTTCTATTGATGATTTGCAGGCCTCAGGCACCACAGCTTGGGAGGGTGTTAGAAACTACCAGGCCAGAAATTTCATGAGAGATGAGTGTAAAAAGGGCGACCTCGTACTTTTTTACCACTCTAGTTGTAAAGAGATTGGCGTAGCTGGCGTGGCAGCGGTGTCCAAAGAGTCGTTCCCAGATAGTAGCCAATTTAATGAGGACTCTCCCTATTTTGACAAAAAATCCAGTAAAAACAAACCGAGATGGTTTTGCTGCGAAGTTAAATTTGAAAAAAAATTTAAAAAGGTAGTTCCTCTTAAAGAAATCAAAGAAAATAAAAAGCTTAAAGATATGTATCTAGTTCAAAAAGGTTCCAGACTATCGGTCCAACCTGTCAAAGAAGATGAGTTTAAAGAGGTCCTGGAGATGTCCAGGACCTGAGTTTTCTAGATTTGAGTGTAGTTGCCATTTGCTTTTGAAACTCCAAATTCTACGTTTGTTTCAAAAGATGTTTTTTTGCCTGCGGAATTGACTTCAAAACGATATTTTCCAGGAGCTAAAACCTTGTAAAACTCCCCTCTTGAAAAGCCATAACTTCCCAAGTTCTTTCTTTCTGGTGAAAGCTTTGTAATCTTAACAGTTCCTTCAGTCTTAGAACTTTTAAACTTAAACCCTGCACCTTGATGGATAGATTCAGCAAAGACCATCATGCTTTCTTTGTTGTCTTCATAATGACCTTTAATATCACTGTAATTTGGCCATTTTGAGTCAGAAAGCTCAACAGTAACCTGCAGATCGTTATGCCAAAAATAAGACCAATCCTGCATGCCTCCGTGTAATTTATACCAGTCAGCGCCGTTGGTAACGCCGTCCTTAAACTCCCTTGAAGTTCTCATTGGATAGTTCTCTTGTGCGTATCTTAAAGACAACTCCCTAACCAGTGCATCCAATGGATGCCTGTCATGAGTTGAGTCCCATGGATAGTTAACAACTACCGCCCCGCCATGAAAGTTGGCTGAAAGGGCAAAGTTGCGCTTAGTATGAAGCTTCATTACTGCTACAGTCTCAGGCTGTCTTTTAGTCCATGAATTGGCATCACCCTTTGTCCAGTCTGGAAAGTTTCTATTTAGATCAACCCAATTTGCATTTCCACGTCTTTTTCTTTTGGATCCGTCAGGGTTCATACTAGGCATGACAAATAGCTCAGTGTTATTAATCAAAGAGGTTATCCGGGCATCTTTGCCATAACCCTCAAGAAGGTCTTTAATGAAGAATTGAGTCAATTCTCTTCCAGTAATCTCGTTTCCATGCATGCTTGAGATATATTTAAATTCAGGCTCAGTCTCGTCTACGCTTACATTGTCAGAGATCTTTACCATCCAAAGTTCTCTACCTTCAACTGTCTTCCCGATAGACTCAAGTGACATAATATCAGGGTATTTCTTGGCAAGTGACTTCAATGAGCTCGTGATTTGTTCAAATGTGGGATATCCAGAATTAGAAAAGGATTTTGAGTGCTTATGAACACTTTGAACCGTGCTATGCTTAACACCCAATTGTTCTAACCACTTCTTAGTTCCTTTGGGACCATATAGCTCAAAGCCCTCAGGCGAAACGTGATCAATGGTCAACTCCACTCTGCTTGAAGCAATCTTTAAGAAATCTGGTTCAAGCACAAAGAGCTGCTCTTGTACGACAGCGGAATGGGCCATACAAGAAAGTACTAGACCTATAAGTAGTTTAAACATTCATCCTCCCAAGGCCTTTCAACCTATATGAGTTTATAAAAAATATAAAGAGAGCCTGTAAATAAGAGACTATCTTAAGATATAAAGTCGATTTCTGGACGAAAACAGGGATAAGAATCCACTAGAGGTCTCAAGCTGACCGAATACAGCAGATTGATCACTCCCCAGGTTGAACTCATCTTTAACCTTTAATGATACAGGCTCAAGAAAGAAAACCTTTTGGGACATTGTGGCCACAGCGAGCCCATCCTTCCATTTAACAATTGATGAGATTCCTTCATCTACAAGAGACTGCTTCATTATTACCTTGCCGGTGGAGTCTACAATGGCAACTTTGCCAAAAACGGTGCCGACGACCAAGTTTCCATTCATTTTAATGGGAGCATGGGCAACTTTAAGAGCAACAGTTCTTAAAACTACTCCATTGTCAGGATTTACGAATTTTAAGAAATCTGAAGCGGAGCCAGCAACAATCTTACCATCAAAATAAATAGGGTCGACATCCACATCAACAAACTTCAATCCACCACCTAAGCGCTGCTCCCACACAACTACCCCTTCTTCCATAGATAGAGATACAAGATAGCCATCAGCAAAGCCCACAATTAGTCGATTTTTATAAGGAAGAGGTCTGGAAACTCTCTGAAGTGTTGTAGTAAAAGGGACTGAGCGCTTATAAGACCAAAATACCTTACCAGTGGCCGCATCCAAAGCCACTAATCTATGATCGCGCAAATGAAAAAACATTCTACCACCTGAAACAACAGGTGCACTTTCTACAGGGGAGCCAAGATCGATTGAGTACTCTAACTCACCGGTAATGTAGTTTCTTGCAAAAACTCTTCCTTCAATTGAGCCATAGATCACAAGGTCTTCAAACAAAGCAGGCTGAGCGTTGATGGCCTGTTTTTCATCAGCTTCCCAAAGAAGCCTACCACTATCAAGCTTGTAGCTTCTCATTACACCGTCAAGGGATCCCATAAAGACTAAATCTTCATATACTAGAGGTGAGCCAACACCAATTGGCAGATTACCTGAAGAATAGTTTGGATCTAGGTTTTTGGCCCAAGCGACTGTGAAGTGCTTTTGCTCCTTCTTGGGAGCTTCCACGGAGTCAACGCTCTTTTTTAAAGATGAACATCCAACGATCAGAAATAGGGCCAGAAGCTTATTCATTAATTCTACTTTTTAATTTGTTGAAGATATAGGCGAGCATACTTGGCATACTCAGTGTTCTCATGATTCTTAACCACATGATCTAAGAAACTTTGGGCCTTTTCAGCATTTCCTTTTGCAAGGTGTAAACGCCCAAGCTCCAAGTAGTTCTTCGCTTCCAAAACTTCGTAGTTAGCGCCAACCAAAGACTCATATATTTCGATGGCCTTGTCTTGTTGGCCAAGATCTTCGTAAACAGGAGCCAATTTTGTTCCTAGAAATAGGTACATTTGAGTTCCGGCAGTATACTCACCCAACCACTTCTCAAGAATTTGGGCTGCCTCCGCTCCTTTATTTTCATCAAGAAGCTTTTGCGTCACACCTAAAACAGCTGGAACAAGATTGGGATTCCCAACAAGTTCAGACTTAACATTAAGTAACTCTTTAACCGCTTCATCTGAGTTCATATCACCTTTAGTAAAGGGCTCAATGATGTTGGATTGAACAGCATATGCCTGGTCCAACATAGCACTCTCTTGCTTGTTGCTTTGATTCTTATAGATACTGATCGCAATAACTGCCAATACAACAATGACACCTGCAATCATAATAGGTTTTTTGTTTTCGTTAATGACATGGCCTAAATCTGTTTTATTAAGAGTTTCATCCAATGTCTGAGCTTGTGTTTCGTTGGCCATAAATTATCTCCATTTAATTTAAATCCAAAAAAGTATATGGTTAAATTCAATAAGTTGTCAAAGCTGATTGGATCAATTAGGATTTTAATATGCGTTTATTAATCATTGTTTTTACTGTATTTTTCTGCAACGTATCAAGCCTTTATGCTATGAATCTAGCTGGACGATTAGGCATTGGACTATCCAATCAAATTGTCACAGGCATTGATACCTTATCTTTAAAGCTACAAAGAAATCGCTCTACTGCATTTGGTGCTCTACTTGGGCTAAACTCAAGCTCAGACGCATCAAACTACGCAATTGGTCTAAAAGGATATAGGGTCATTTACGATGAGCCTCAGTTAAACTTCTATTCAGCATTCACCGGTGCTTTGTTTACATACGAAGATGAAACAGATGATACCGATAGCGGGTATCAGGCCGAGGCGGCATTTGGGACCGAGTTCAGTTTTCAAGGCCTAGAAAGCTTAGGCTTTAGTTTTGAATTTGGTCTTGGAGTGGTGAAGCATGAAGGATCAACAGCTGTAAGAACAATTGGACATAGCGTTCTATCTTCTGCGATCCACTTTTACTTATAATGAAATTAAACTTTCTTCTTATTATTTTTGCCCTTTCCAATACGGCGCTGGCACAGTTCAACCAGAACTTTGACATGGACGACGATTTGGAAATTGGGGGTGATATATTTTCAGACTTCAATGAAGATCTTGAAGCAGCCCAAGTGGAAGAAGATGAAAGGTTCTATCGCTACTCTAGGTTTGTAAGTTTTAATTTGGGTGTAGGCATGACCACATTCTCTGGAAACAGAGGGCTAGCTTACGAAGACAATCACCCATCCTTTGGTCTTTCCCTAATGTACTTTTTAGACTTCCAAAATGTCTTTACCATGGGAATTGAATACTCCGAGCATACAATGTTTATCGACACGTTTGTTAATGGACACCGAACACAAATTTTAGGTGCAGTGGAGACCAGCATGCTTAGGCCATTCTTTGGCTTTAGATACTATATTGACACCTCAGACTTAGGCACGGCCATTACCTATTCCAATCCCTATCTAACTGGAAGATTGGAATACTGGTACCAGACGAACAAGTTTATTGAGCGAAAAAATATCAGCGATGAGTCTGATGGAGGAATTGGAGTGGCCTTTGGAGCAGGCCTTGAGTTTCCAATAGAGTTAAAAAAGAGATACTTTAACGTGGAAGTGCTTTATCACCGAGTTAACTTCTTTGATAAGCATACGATGGACTATAGGCAAATTCCTGAAGATGACCCAGACCATGACTTTGACGCAAGGCCTAGTGAGTACGGTTATGAGGATCTAACAGGAAATGCCTTAAGTGTTTTCTTTAACTACGTTCTTTCTTGGTGAGCGCCACCTAGGATTTGGCGGCGCTTTTCTGTAATCTTTTTTCAATATCTGTACTTGTTCTAAAAATTAAATGCACAGGAGTGTTAACAAATTGAAACTCTCTTCTAAGCCCATTTTGTAGATACCTTTTATAGTTTTCAGGAATTCCCTGAGACTTATTAGTAAATAGTAAAAATGTAGGAGGAGAAGCTTTCAGCATGGATGCATACTTCACTCTAAATCGTTTTCCAGCAGATTTGTTCAGAATAATTGGATGCTTATCCACGAGATAAGAGATTGTTTTATTCAATCTTCCTGTCGAGACCTTTTGTCTTCTAATAATCATAGTGTTCATTAGAGAGCGCTTAAGGTGGGAAAAGTAGCTTCCTTTTTTAGCGGAAATTGGAACAAGTTCACAGAATCCAAGCCAAGGAATGGTTGCCCTTAAATCAAGAAGCCATTCTCTTTTCTTTTTACCATCATTCATAATGTCTTTCATAAGATCTACCTTATTCAAACAAATGATGATCGACTTTCCTTTCTCCAGGGCAATATCACAAAGTCTTCTGTCTTGGTGAGTGATTCCTTTTGTGGCGTCCACCATAAAGATAACAACATCACATTCGGTAATTGCTTTTAATGAGCGATAAACAGATTGCTCTTCAATAAATCCTTTAACACGCTTTTGTTTTCTAATGCCTGCAGTGTCAATGATCTTGATTGATCTATATGGATTTTCTTCTTCAAGTTCTTCCGATTCTTCTTCTACATCATCTTCGACTTCTTCAAGGGATCTTTCCAGATCCTCGACTTTAAACAGATCATCCTCTCCAAGGTCTTCTTCAACCTCAATCTCTTTATCGTCTTCATCATCATGACCATTTCGAAGATCGGGAGACATTTGATCATAGGCAAAGAGTTCTTGCTCACCAAATTGTTCTTCGTATTCTTGAAACTCTTCCAATAAGGCCATGTTATTTTTTCGAAATTTATCATCCACAGCACCCAATTCTTTTGCTTTGTCGCCAAAGAATAGATCAAAATATGCCTCAATTGGATCAACAGTAGCTCCAGGAATGTCAGATACCAGTGCTCTCTGAGCACCTACGAATCGATTAAGAAGTGTGGACTTTCCAGCATTGGGTGCTCCAATGATTGCGACACTTCCAACAACGTCGTGATTTGGTTTAACTCCTTTTTGGATGTCTTTTTCGTCACTCTCTTTTTTCTCAAAGTCTTGAGCAAAAGTGTAGAGTCTATCCTTTAAGTCTTTAAGACCACGGTTATGTTCAGCGGAGATGATCATAAAGTCATCTTCTTTAAGACCTAACTCGTAGAAGTCGGCCTCATCGCCCCACTGCTTGTCAGAGTCAAACTTATTGATCAAAAGCCACATTCTCTTTTTGGTTGTTCTAATGTAGTCGGCGATAGTTTTGTCAAAAGGAAGAAGCCCTTCTCTAACGTCTACTACAAAAAGAATTAAATCAGACTCTTCAATTGCTAGCTTTGCTTGCTCGGCCATTTCATCAAAGAATGGCTCGGCCGGCGCTCTTTGCTTTCTTTTATCTTCTTCAATCTTTTCAGGATAAAATCCACCCGTGTCTACCACAATAATGTCTGTTGGGTTTTCTCCTGTTGGAGATTCAACAGAGCAGATATCGTAGTGTCGATCTCTTGTCACACCCGGTTGATCAAAAGTCATTGCTTTAAAGGACTTCTTCATCAAGCGGTTGAAGACCGTGCTTTTTCCAACGTTCGGTCGCCCAATTAAGGATACGACTGCTGAGCGGTTTCTCATTTTTGTCTCCAAACTCTATTTGACTTGTTTGTTCTTGGAAGTCCAAGGTCGTCTAGAACGTAGTTGTTCTTAAACCATTTTGGACTTACTTTTACGTGCAGGTTCAGGTGAGTTCTAGCTCCAACCATAGCCTCAATTTTCTTTCTGGCATTTGTGCCAATTTGCTTAATCACACTTCCCTTTGATCCAACGACGATAGCTCTTTGAGATGGACGGTTAACAAGAATAGTTGCTGAAATTTTACAGTCAAACTCTTTCCCGTCTTTTGTTGTCATTGGGTCTTGGTAATCATCCACGACCACTGCTAGCTCATATGGAAGTTCGTCCTTTAGAATTTTAAAGGCCTGCTCTCTGATATACTCGCTCGCAAAGAAACGCATGTTTTTGTTGGATACATCACCTTGAGGATAAAAGTGTGGGCCTGGCTTTGCTTCATCAACAAGAGCTCCAGTAAGGATGTGGATATTGTCTCCTGTCTTTGCAGAGATTGGGATATATCGTTCCACGCTTGGAATTAACTCTTTGATTTTTGCAAAGAGCTCATCCATCTCTTCCTCAGACTTATTTGCTCTATCTTGCTTAGTGAATAGAACCCATGTCTTTGAAAGCTCTCTATCAAATGCCTTCTTGAAATCGATTACATCTTGAAGTGGATCATTATTTAGATCTACTAATAAAAGGTTTAGATCAACGCCTTCTGCACCAAACTGCGCCTGCCCCGTCATACGAATATTGATTTCTTGGTTTGAGGAGTGCGCACCCGGAGTGTCTACTAAAACAATTTCTGTTCTATCAACAACAAATACCGCCTGAAAGTGATTTCTCGTTGTTTGAGGCTTAGAGGAAACGATACTTAGATCGAAACCTAAAAGTTGGTTAGCAAGAGTGGATTTTCCTGCATTCGGCTTTCCTAAAAGCGCAACCATAAGGTGTTTGTTGTGTGGGTGCTGATCGGTCATTAACATTCTATATTCTCCTGTATTAATTCATTTGTTTTAGAACTAGGCGTGCAAGCTCTTGCATGCCCTTCTTCTTGGACTTATGTGTAATCTCACCTAGTTTTTTGTCTTTAATCGAAACTGAAATTTGAAAGAGCTTCTCTTTTGTGCCTTCGACTTCTGATGAGCTGTACTTAGGCACTTCTTTGTAGATCTTTACGAGCTTTTCCTGAAGCCTAGATTTAGCGTCAAAGTCATTAATAGAGCTCAGTTCAAAAAGATTGGAGTGTTCCTGCTCGTACATTTTAAATATTTCCAAGCACCGCTCTCTAGCCCTTTCAAGGCCAAAATTTAAATAAGTTGCTCCTAGATATGCCTCAAAGCAATTGGCCAAAAGAGAATCCTTGTTATGGCCTTTCTCCCTATATTCTCCCTTACCAAGCATTATAAGCTTGTCAAGGCCACACATTCTCGCAAGCGAACTTAGGGTTGTTTCATTTACAATGCTACTTCTAAGCTTGCTAAGTTTGCCTTCCTTAGTATTGGGATGGATGGCCATAAGTCTTTCAGACACCACGAGCTGAAGTACAGAGTCACCCAGGAACTCTAATCGTTCATTGTTTTTTAGTTCTTCTTTGGATTCATGAGCAAAAGACTTATGAGTAAAGGCCTCAAATAGTAGATCTGGCCCTGAAGTGTCCAGGCCTAGCTGTGCTGCTTTTTTTATAAATTCTTGCATCAGGTCTTTCCTTGTACAGGAAGGATGCATAGGCATAAATTCGTTCAAAAAATAATCTGATAAAAGATCATTTTTCATTTAATCTCCAAGGTGATCATGGCCCAAGGCCAACATAGGTTAAGTGAGGCGGAGCATAGCGCTACGCCTCTAAAACAGCAATAGCCAAATTTATTCTGTGATAATTTTGGTTACAATCTGACTTCCGGACTCAAGTCTATACTCCATGCCGTCAGCAGTACCTACAATTTCTCTACTTTGTCTGATTTTCAAAGTTACATTGAAGACACTTGAGTTTCCAACACATAGATAATCTTCACTGTACCATGACCAAGACATGAAGTTGAATCTTGAGCTTGATTCCAAATAGTCACAAACAGCGTTGTTTTCGAACTCTATTTTAGATAGCGCCCCACCAATTGTTTGATCGTTGGCCAGAGCGGACACAGAAAGTAGTAGCATAGTAGCAGCGATTAGTTTTTTCATCGTTTCCTCGGGGATTAGGTTTATTTAATTGATTAATTTTATACACCCCAACCAGACTCACTGCAACATAACCCTAGAATTGGGATCATTTTTACATGGTCCGAAGATATTTACTCACAGAAGAATATTATCTTACCCACTTACAACTAAGATCATTATCGAAGCTATCAACCTTATCTCTTAGGTCAATAGTATTAGTATTGGATTGTTTCAATCCAAAAAGTGACCCAACCTCATTTTCAGCATCAAATGCTATCCTTGTATAGGAATAAGGCTGGAGTTCTTCAGCAGTGTTCTCTCCCAATGATAATTTAATTTTATTTTTAAAGATGGCCATCTCTAATCCTGACTTAGGGTAGTAGGCCTTGAATACATCAGTAAAGCCCGATGGGTAAGAAATCTCGATGTCCAATTTGTAGTAATCACTTGGTAATTCATCGCCTTGGTAATCATGGTCAATTCCAACGGCGACTTGGTCAATCTTAAGACCTGGATAGCTACATTCAACAAATGGAACTACTTTTGTGTGGCCAATTGCCGAAAGGAACATTGCTGCCATAATTATTAGCTTATTCATTGGTCAAAATCCTTGTATAAAGAGTTAAATTCGTTAGTTTTAAGAATCCTATCACAACTTATTTTTTGGATTCTATTCCGATGTAAATTTTATACATTAAATAAGGAGTGGTGTTGTGCCTCTAAACATAGCATTTGAGGCACTTAAGTATTTAATTTTTTTAATCAAAAGTCGTGGATTCTTTGTAATAATAAAAGACTTCATCACCTACGACTTTTACAACTTTAATAATTGGTACCTCTTCCAAAACTTTAATCTTATAATCTACATTATTAGATAAAGTACATAATACACTCTCAAGCTGAAGTGCTTGGGCAACGACTTCTCTTTTATGATCACTACACTTAGATGAAGGGTCATACTTTCTAACTTCCTCAATATCTCCTCTATCGTGGAACTTGTATCGATCTAGTGGCGCAGGATCCGAATAAGCTGAATAATCTACTTCTGAGGCAGCTGTTACAAATGATAATAGGATAAAAATTGTTGCAATTGTCGTTTTCATTGTTAGTTCTCCTTTATGATTGCCTTATTTTGATTAGTTACAGTTTCTTTCATATATCTTGTTTAATAGTTCTATCTTTGCATCTGAAACGGTCTCAGTTGAGTTCACTAGATCAAACAAGAAAGATTCATATTTTTCACATCTAGACTCAGTTGTTGTATTCTTGTATTTAAAACCCGTTGCAGAGCACTTATAGCCATAATATGCCCCCTCCATAATCGTATAGCTCCAACACGAATACTTCTTTCCGCAGTCTTGATGGCCCTTTTTCTGGCAGGACCTCACTGCAGAATTAAAGGCCTTCAACTTACTTCAAGGTGAAGGAGGTGCTATAAAACCATTATACGAATTGGCCATTTTAAATACTTTAGAGATTCCCCAACTAAAGTCATTACTCGAATACAATTTAATAAACTCTTGCTCACCTTATTCGTGGCTTATCAAGCATAAGATAACGTCTCTTCCTATAACCCTTCCCAAGATTGAAACTAAACATGAAACTATTTTAAGGATCCACAGGGCATGTGGTTCAAATGGTGTATTTAAAGGCATATTACTTGAAAAGTTATATGAGGGGGCCGTCTACAGTGAGCTTGAAATCGATAAGCTCAAAAAACTTATAAAAAGACTTAAAACCAAAGGTCATGATATTTATTCTAAGAATAAATTCTACTTCCTTAAAGAAAGGGTTTAAAAGATTTTTCAAAGACCTAGTAAGCTAGTCGCAACATTTATCTAACTTAAATAAAATGAATTTTTCTAATATTATGCTAACTTCACTCAATGAGCGGTGTTGATTTAACAAAAGGTCCTACAGGCAGGCAGCTATTCTCCTTAGCGTTCCCGCTTGGTATTGCAATTGCCGCAAATATGTCTTTTAACTTAATAGACACCTACTTTGTAGGGCAACTTGGCATAGAACAACTAACAGCAATTTCTTTCTCGTTTCCAGTGGTTATAATCCTGTTAAACTTGGCAATTGGCATAGGAATTGGGGTTTCTTCCGTTCTTTCAAGGCTTATTGGGAAGGGAGAACAAGATCTTGTGAAGGTTTTAGGATTTCAATGCGTGATGGTAACAGTCATAGTGTCATTTGTCTTGGCCCTTATTGGACTCTTCACAATTGAACCTGTGTTCACCTTGCTAGGAGCTAAATCCGGGCACATTCCCTATATTGAAGAATTTATGCAGTATACTTACTTCGCAATGGCCTTTCGCATGATTTCGATCTCTGTATCAGGCTCTTTTAGGTCACATGGGAAAACTTTGATTCCAAGTGCTACTATTGTAACTTTGGCATTTGCCAATACCATCCTCGACCCGCTCTTAATATTTGGTATAGGCCCTTTTCCAAAAATGGGCATTGCCGGTGCAGGAATCGCTACACTTGTGGCCAACTTTATAGCTTTAAGTTTTGCACTTTATTTTGCCATATTTCGATATCGGATTATAAAACCGTCAATTAAGCTTACAAAGAAACAAATTGAACATCTGACTGAGGTGACCAGAATCGGACTTCCCTCAGCGCTTGGAAACGCTCTCAATCCCCTATCATTAAGCATAGGTAACTACTTCCTATCCCTGCGATACTCGGAGGCGGTGGCAGGTCTAGGGATTGGTTCTAAAATTCAAATTTTTAGCATGATCCCAGCTATGGCCCTATCAGCTGGACTGGGTCCGCTAGTTGGGCAGAACTATGGCAAAAACAATTCAAAGCGCTTGGAAGGGGCGATGAAGATTGCTTTTTACTTTTGTGCCGCCTGGGGTGCAGTACAGGGAGTGGTCTTATACTTTGGCTCTGAGTTTTTTAGCCAACTCTTTTCGGAAAATAAGAAGGCTTTAGAATACTCCGCTCTATTCTTGAGAGTAA
Source organism: uncultured Bacteriovoracaceae bacterium (assembly GCA_950070535.1). Lineage (GTDB taxonomy): Bacteria > Bdellovibrionota > Bacteriovoracia > Bacteriovoracales > Bacteriovoracaceae > UBA845. The sequence goes on from CATMLK010000002.1 coordinate 101,132, forward strand.
ACGCCTTCACTCTTTTTGGTTACTCATTCGTCATCATGGCAAGTTCAATGTTCAATGCAGTTGGTAAACCATTTAAAGGCTTCATTATCATAGCCCTTAGAACGTTGGTGCTGTTTATAGGCTTGTATTTTTTGTTATCTTCAATAGAAGTACAGAATCCTGTTGCCTATAGCTATGGAATAGCAAATTTCATATGCGCTGCTGTTGCATGGGCAATGGTAGCAAGGTTTACAAAAAACAATTAAAATTCAATTTAAACGGTCCCTGGCATGCAGGGACTAATTTAGGAACTTGTTTTTATAAGATAGGAAAAGCTACGGGGAGGTAATAGTTTACAACAAGCAGCTTGCAGATTCCTCTACTTTCCACCCAAAAAAACTTTTTACTTTTTTCTCAATAAAAACCTTAGTTCCATTGGATGTTTTCACAATTTCCAGTTTAGCTTTTAGAGGAGCCTCCAAGGGACCCCTTGCATCTCTATTAATTTTGTAAACCAGCCTATTTGGATCTTTTTCCACTGACTCAAGCTTATAATCTGAAAGCTCGTTAAATCTAGCACTTATGTCTGTCACTCTAGAATTTTCTCCAATTGTTACAGCGACAGGTAGTTTATTTCCTTCATAGACTCTCACGTCAACATAACAAACTTCCCCAGAATCACTACCTACATGTACACCCTCAGAAACAAAATCCAAGATATCAGAATCACCAAATGCGTGTACTTGAATAGACAACAGCGTGATAAATGGTATAAAAAGTTTTTTCATCATTTTCTCCCGGTTCAAATCTAAAGATTCTTACTCCCTTTCAAGTAGGGCCTTATTATTTGTACCTGATTCAAAAATTGGTACTTTTATTCAGCCTCAACTTCTAGGCAAGTTGCGGATTCCGCGGCATCCTGACATACACCTTCAGATGAATTCCTGCGGCACTTTAATACAAAATTGTTACGAGCAAGTTCTTCAGTTCCAGCAGAAACCTCTATATTTATTGTAGAGTAAGCTGGGTCCTTCCCGACACACTTTATAACATTTGCCTTGGTTGCTTCACAAAATTCAACCCCAGTATTGAAGCCACGTTCAAAATCGTCTTGTGCGAACACAGGAACTGAAGCTATTAAAACACTAAACAATAAAATCATTTTTTTCATTTGTTTTTCCTTTTATTAAAGTATTGAGGTTTAAATCAAACCAATTTTTATAATTTCTTTACTCTTCAAAAAATGTTCATAAAACCATGATTTGAAACCCGATCTTTCGTGATCGAATCAAAACATACTTTAAGTCGCTGACTTTCATATTTCCTAGAACTTGATGTATGCTCCCTGAAACCGACCTTCGGCATTATAAAAATACTCTTCTTCGACAGGTTTCTCTATTTCTATAAAAAAACGGTCTTGGCTAAATTCACTCCTGGACCCCTTGTACACGCGAATAGTATTATCTCCTTCTTTCTTACTTAGGTAGTCACAAGGAAACTCATAAACATCATTCTTATAACTAGGATTCGCTACAAAGTAATTGTTTAAAATAACAAAGTAATCCGCTGTTTTGTTACTCGTATTTATTTTAAGTTCACATTTTTTTATATGTATATTTCTTTGATTGCTATTAAATCTAAGTTTTCCAAGCTTATTGGCCACTCTAAAGTCGACCTTCTTAAAGAACTTCTTAAATTGATCAATCGAGATTTTGTCATCTGACCGATTTGTCTCTACATAGCTCAAGTTAAGATGTTTATAAGCTGAAACCCTTTTATTTGTCCCATTCCCTAATCCGTAGAAGTTAAAAACCTTCTCACCAAAGCAAGAGAAAATACTCAGGCCATGAATCGAAGGGGATAGTGTCTTGAAGACTTCCTTAGGTATTCCGTGCCCCTTGCTATCGAACAATTGCCCCCTATCTGATGCGTGAGCAACCACGACAACACTTCCAGTGTCAGGGCTATTCAAAATTCTTTGCAAGTAATTTAATTCTGTTTGATAAAGAACTGTCCACGAGTTGATAAGTTTTTTTTTCTTTTCAAGCTCCAGAATATCATTCAACACAGACTCACTACCGATAGTGTCACTGGCGATAGTATTTTCCTCTATAGATTTATGTAGTTCATTATAGTAATTTTCATCCACAGGGAACTGATCATACAAATCTTCGCACTGTTGAATAGTCTCAGTTTCTACTAATATTTTTAGATTATGATCATGAATCGATACCTTCTCAATGATATTATTGTAATCAGCTCTGTGCCGATCTAGAACTTCTTCCTTTTCTAGGGGTTTATATAAAAAGACATAGTTCTTTAACTCCTCCTTATCGATGTAGTATTCAGACTCTGAAGCAAGCCTTTTTGTCACTAATTTAGAGGAGCTTTGTTCAAATAGAGCCATCAACTTTTTATAAAAAGGCTCTGCAGAGTTTTGACTCGCCTCTTTATACTTCATGATTTTTTCGCAATTGGTTTTAGCATCATGAACCATAGAGTTTTGAGCGTAGGTGCTACCTATTGAAGCAGCACCCAATAAAAACAAGAAGAGAGTTTTTTTCAACATAAGCTATATTGCTCTTATTCGCTTATTTTATCACTAATGAGAAGCTCTCTAAGTTTAGTAGCATTATCACTGTCAGCATCTACACCATGTCTTAGGAATAGTTTATCAACATCTTTACTTGATAATGTTATAAATACTTCCTCAGCTTCAGCTACATTATTCTTGTTAAGTACGATGTAATCAACAACCTCATCAATTACAGAATGTCCCCTTAAATCAGGAAGGTTGTGTTCTAAGCTTCGTAAAATGTCAGCTTCAGTTGCCTCTTTATCGAGTAACAATATAGGAAGAAGTGGTGCCCAACTAGTGCCAAAAATAGCCATTCCAGTTAAAAGAACTGCCCCAGTTCCCACAAAAGAATATTCAGACACTTTCAAAGCAAAATTATTACCTTGACCTCTGCCTTGACTATTCAAGACTCCTGACACTCCAGTTATAAGAATCCCAGCGTGCGCACTTGAAGCTAATATAGAAGCTGCAAGTGTTAACCCTAAAATTAGTCTTTTCATATTTTCTCCGTCTGTTTAATGGAATGGTGGAAATCCAAACCGTATTATTAAAATCTTTATATACTTATCAAACCATGAACTAATAACGATCTTCATTGATCTAAAGCAATATGCTTTAAGTCTCCACCGTTTAAGGTGAGACTTATCAGTTATCGAGTTATTTTTGATGACGGCAAAAGTTAACCTTATCTTCGTTCTCGATATTGTAGTCTGATGCCATATTCAAAATATCTTCAATTAGGTCTTCCGCAATGAAATTCTGCCCATTTTTCAAAAACAGTTTTGCTTTAATTGACAGCATCTCAATTCTTAAAAGCTTGTATTCAGCCGAGTTTTTATCTTTGCATTCACTCCCAAACGCAAGTGAACTCATTGCAAGGAGTAAGGTAAAACCAATTGCACTAATGATTTTCTTCATTTTTTTTCCTTCTTCTAAAAACTTTCATCAGCCCATGATATTAAACGATCATTCCTAATCGAAGTTAAATATGTTCTAAGTTTCTGCCTATCTAAACAGAGACCTTTTCAATAGTTGGCAATTTATTCAACGTGGTTTAGGCACTCATCCAGAACTGATATCTTTTCGCTTATCTCAGCTCTAAGGTTTGCCAGAGATTTATTAGTAAGTGCTCTATGGTCATCAAATTTATGGGCACTTGGGTAATAACGACCATTTTGACCTCTATCCCAAAAATCATAAAAGACACTCGCATTATTTGCTTCTACGGTATAGGCCTCTTCTGCGATGTTTAAAGCATCAAGACTCTTTTTTAAAAGAGAGTGATAATGTTCTTCGTAACACTCGACTTTAGTTCCAGCAAAAGACGACATCGTAGTTAAAAGAGTTAACCCCAATAGTGTTTTCTTCATAATAAACCCTTTTTCTCCACCTTGATGGTTTATGTTTAAACAGTGTTTGAAATTCTTGGCTTTAATTTTGCTTTTAGAAAAGGCATGCCCTTTCTCAAAACAGAACTCTCATCCCAAACTCAAAAGTAAACGGACACTACTGCAGTGCAACATTTAATACAAGGTCGAAACTATGCTCATGAATTTTTTACACTTCCCCTAAATGAATTTAGCTACTTATAAGTAGTCATATTTCTAATTAGAATATTAGGCACACTATTGTGACAGAGTTTGGATTTTGCTAGAATATAAATGCATGACAGGTGGGAAGGTGCTTGTAACACCTCCCCCAAACCATCACTTGATCAAGTCAAGAATTGCAACGGCTAATTGCAAGACTATCACGATCAAACTCAGGACCCTTGTCATGTCTTCCATAACAAACACCTTTGGAAAAGGCTCCCCTTCATTGGGGAGTTATGGAATACTGCAGACCTTCTACAGGACTGCAGATGGTATTTCTTTTGAATTTGATTGTAAGAAGAAAGCTTTGCGGCTTTGAAAAGTGAAAGTGCCTCTTGCTAAAGAGGCGCTTTTTATTTGATCAGTTTTAGATAAGAATTATTCTTGTAGGAGATATGCCAAATGAGCAATGTTTCTATTGCTAAGCTCATTTAAAGACAGATCATGACCTTGCTCTGCAAGAGTTGCTTCAAATTCCTCAAAGTTGTTTACAAGTTCTTCTTTAAAAACACTGAGCTCAGGAAGTTCAGATATAGGTGTATCAAATGCTAGCACTTCCAAAGGTTGGTCTTTTAAACCTCTATAGAACCTCTATAGAAAAAGATATCTCCATCAAAAACCTTGGTAATTGCAATCGCAAGTCCTGTTACTGTAACTGGAATTGGGTATACAACTGCAACAGCTCCTGTTGTGGAAGCTATTCTAACCGAGCCCCTAATATAGGCGTAAAGGACGCCTTCCATATTGCTTGCTTTAGCTGTGCTAGAAAAAAGAAAAGTTGATGCGATTGTGGCCATTAAAAACTTTTTCACAAAAACTCCTAAATTGTGCTTTAGCTTTGGTATGTCGGTATATCCACAACCTTAACTCTGTGCAAAAGAATAATGCTTTAACGAATTTTTCACAGTACGCTCTCCCACTGAGCCTAGCTATCGAATAATATTGAAGACTAGGAATATACGTGGTATCTTCGGGCCATCAGGAGAGCGTATTGAGCAGTTTAGATTTATTAAAACTTCAGACCGAATTTTTGCGTGGCCTTGAAATAAAAGGCAAGACCTTTAACACCGTTAAGAACTATCGAACCGACTTAAATATCTTCAATCAATATCTTGAAGCAAATGGCAGATCTTTGATGCTCACAGAGCTAACTCTGCAGCAGGTGAAAGAATACTCTTCTCACCTAGAAAAGAAGTACAACTCTCCAAACTCAATAAGAAGAAGAGTCCAGGCCCTTAGGATATTTTTTGATTGGCTTATCGAAAGAGGGCTTTATCAAGAAAACCCAGTGAAGAAGGCCTTGGTTTCTCCAAAGGTTGTCGACCCGCCAAAACCGGTCGAATTCAAAAACATCTATAAACTATTTAATCATCTTGAGTCGTTAATTGAGAACTCAAAAGAGCTTGAGCGACTCATACACATGAGAAATAAAATAATCTTTTATCTAATATACGGCTCCGGTCTTAAGGTTAGTGATATTGAATCACTCTCAGAGTCCTCAATATTTCCAGGAAACCCAGGAAGAGTAATGATTGCTCACCCTAAAAGAGACCCTTATACAATTCCTTTGCCTCCGGGATTCAATCAATTTTATATTGAGTTCAAAGAGGCCCTTGAGAATCAAAAATCAAAAGATAAGATCAACTTTAATAATCTTCTTTTTAACGCCAACCCATACAAGATATTAAAAGGTGGGCTTAGTTCACGAGGCATAGAGGTTATTTTTAAAGAGCTTTCAAAAAAGTTAGACATGCAGTTTACTGCTAAAAGTTTGCGTCAGTCGTGTATTCTTAAGTGGCTGAACAAAAGTGAATCCGACTCTCAGGTTAAAGAGTGGATGGGTGTGCAACCTGTGTATTCCTTAAAAGCTTACAAACAATACCTTGAGGATCAAGACCACGCCAAAGAGTTCGGAGAAATTGGAGAAAGACATTGAGTGATAAAAACTTCATGAACATGTGCTTAGACCTTGCTCAAAGGGCCTGGGGCAATGTCTCACCCAACCCATATGTGGGTGCGGTAATTGTTAAAGATGGAGAGATAATCTCTACAGGTTACCATAAGGGTCCAGGACTTGCTCATGCTGAACTTGATGCAATCAATAACTCTAAAGAAAGCCTGAAAGGTGCCACTCTTTATTGTAATTTAGAGCCTTGTTGTCACACCAACAAGAGAACCCCTCCATGTGCTCAGAGAATCGTTAAAGAAGGCTTTAAAAGAGTAGTAATCTGCAATCTTGACCCAAACCCCCACGTGGCCGGCAAAGGTGTGCAAATACTTAGAGATGCGGGAATAGAGGTAGAAACAGGAATTCTAGAGGCTAAAGGCATCATTTTAAACGAGGTTTTCTTTAAGCACATTCAAAAACAAACTCCCTTTATTCATTTAAAGTGGGCTCAAACATTGGATGGAAAGATCGCCGCTAAAGACTTCTCAAGTAAATGGATAACCTCTGACAGATCAAGGGCCCTAGTTCATCGTGAGCGCGTATCTCATGACGCCATACTTGTGGGTGCTTCGACACTTCGGGCGGACAACCCCTCCTTAACAGCAAGAGATGGTGACAAAGTTGTGAAGAGGCTAAAAAGAGTTATCTTGGCGAGCAAGGATGACTTTAATTACGATCTTAAGTTTTTTAGTGACGCGTATAAAGAGGACAGCATTCTTGTTTTACCTGAGGGTGAGAGCTCAAGTGCAGATATTGAAATCTTGTATTGCAAAAGAACAAAAGATAACAAAGCGGACCTAGAGGATCTTTTAAAGAAACTATATCAAAAAAATATCTTCTCAGTATACGTCGAGGGTGGCCAAGGCATTCTTACTCAATTTCTTAAACAAAAGCTCTTTGATAGAGTTAGTGTTTTTATTGCTCCGAAGATCATTGGGCAAGGACCCTCTCCTCTTGGCGATATTGGAATAGAAACTATGAAAGAGGCCTTATGCCTTGAGTCCCCCCAGATTGAGTTACTGGGAGACAATATATATATAACAAGTAGAGGTTCAAAGTGTTCACCGGACTAATTAAAGACATTGGCACAATTGTCAGTGTGAAAAGCAACAGCGAGGGAAAAGAGTTTGTAATAAAAGCTCCAAATCTCCACAAAGACATACAGATTGATGATTCGGTTTCAACAAACGGAGTCTGTTTAACTGCAACTGAAATCAAAGGCGAAATGTTTAAGATTCAGGCAGTGCATGTAACTTTGGAAAAAACGAACATTGGAAAATTAAAACAAGGTGACAAAGTCAACCTTGAACTTGCGCTAAGGCCTATGGACAGGCTTGGCGGACACTTTGTCCAAGGCCATGTTAATGGTGTTGGAGCAATTAAAAGCGTCAATCAAAGAGGCAAAAACTGGGAAATCACTATAGATGCGCCCAAAGAACTTTTTCGCTACATCATCTCAGAGGGCTCAATAGCAGTTGACGGAATCAGTCTTACCGTTGCAAGGTTAAGGGAACGAGAGTTTACAGTCTCCATCATTCCACATACTTATGAGAACACTATTCTCCATACAAAAAAGATTGGAGATTCAGTTAATATTGAAGTAGATATGATGGCAAAGTATTTGGAGAACTTTTTGCAGTTTGATAAGAGAAAATCCAAGTTTGAAGAGATAATTAAAAATGCTTAGCTCAATTGAACAGGCCCTACTAGATATTCAAAACGGAAAAATGGTCATTGTTATTGATGATGAGAATCGAGAAAACGAAGGTGACTTCGTTATGGCCGCCGAAAAGATTACTCCTGAGGCCGTAAACTTTATGGCGGTCCATGGTAGAGGCCTTATCTGTGCTCCCATCAAGAAAGAAAGAGCAAAAGAGCTTGATCTCCCTCTAATGGTTGATGCTCCTGGAGACTCCCTAGGAACAGCATTCACCGTTTCAATTGATGCAAAAAACGGCATCACTACTGGCATTTCAGCGAGTGATCGCTCCAAAACAATAGAGCTTCTAGCAAAAAAAGAAACCACCCCTGATCATCTTTGTAGGCCAGGACACATCTTCCCTCTGATAGCCAAAGAGGGCGGCGTACTTGAAAGAGAAGGTCATACCGAAGCGGCAGTGGACCTAGCAGAGCTTGCAGGACTTCACCCTTCAGGAGTCATTTGCGAAATATTAAATGATGATGGGAGCTGTTCAAGACTTGATGATTTAATGAAACTTGCACACAAGCATAGAATCAAAATCATAACTATCGAGAACTTAGTTGAATATAGGAAACAACAATAAAAATAAAGGCAAATTAAAATGAGTCAAACAATCTCAGCAGGTCTAACTCTTAACGACCAAAAAATTGCAATCGTAGTCTCAAGATTCAATGAATTCATCACAGGAAAGCTTCTTGGTGGGGCCAAGGACTGTCTTGAAAGACACGGGCTTAAAAAAGAAAATATCACTATCGTTTGGGCCCCTGGAGCATTTGAGCTTCCATTTGCGGCCCAACAACTGGCCCAAACTAAAAAGTTTGACGCAATCATCACCCTAGGTTGTGTAATCCGCGGAGCTACTCCACACTTTGACTATGTATGCTCGGAGGCCGCAAAAGGTGTATCTGCAGTATCAATGAAGTACGACCTACCAGTGGCATTTGGCGTGCTTACAACTGACACTATCGAGCAAGCAGTTGAAAGAGCGGGCACCAAAGCTGGCAACAAAGGCTGGGAAGCAGCAATGGCAACCATTGAGATGGTAAACTTAGCTTCAAAAATCAAAGAGCTATAAGTAAAAAAAGGCCTTCCGCTCAGAAGGCCTTCTATTGCACACTATAAAATTAAATCTTAAGCTTTAGTCCAGTTGATAATTGCTAATCCCTTTGTCGTGCAAGCTGCTTAGATTGGAATTGGCCTTGTGGTAGTAGATTTTGCTGCCTGCGGCTCCCACATTTCTCACCTGACCTGAGTAACAGCTAATAGCAGTCATTTTATCGCCTGAGGTTGTGCTAGAAAAAGTTCCATCTGATTTTAGACTAATAGCGTAGTCACTTGAACTCTCGTACTCCGCAGTGTCTTTTAAATATTCTTCATAACCAAAAAGAGAACAGGCACCAGGAGCGCTGTAATAAATGTCGTATACATCATTGCCGTGTAAAATTTTTGGATTGATAAATGAAGCGGAACCATCTGGGTTTTCGATAATCTCATCGGCTTTTCCCGCTTTTTCATGTTCCTCTTTATTAATACAGGTAATCTCTTTGAGAATATAACCGCTAGTGGTTGAGGAGTAGTTTCCATTACTACTCAAAGAAACAATATTGGCAAAGGTTTCATCAGAGTAATCAACAGGACCGCTTAAGTGCTCGTCAAAACCAAAAAGTACACAGGCCGCATCATGGCTTCCATAGTAAATGGACATGTTTTTATGTCCACGTAGAATGCGGGGAGCAATGATGGTGCAAGAACCGTCTGGATTTGCAATAATTCCTTCATCGGTGCTGTTTATATTGTATTGTGCTAGGGCTTGTAGAATATAAACCATGAAAAAACAACGCAGCGCAACACAACACAACACAACACAACACATAAAAACCTAAGCGTGGACATATTTCAGGCACATGTCTCCTTTTTCACTTGAAAAATCTTCGTAAGTTGTATAAAACAGGGTGTTCTTTTTGGAGACAGGCAGAAAGAGCAGATTCTTATGAAAAACCGTTTCCTGTCCTTAGAATTCAACGGAACTCGAATTTTAAATCGTAAAATTCATGTCCCTGAATTCTTTGCTTAATGACAAGAGCAAAGGAGCTATCAATGTCAAAAACAACTATGGGCAAAAAATCTGCCTTTAAAATCCAAAGAAGATTGGGAACTGAGCTTCCAGGTCTTGGTAAAGCTGGTGCATTAGAAAGAAGACCATACGGTCCTGGTATGCACGGAATGAAAAGAAAGAAGCTTTCTGACTACACCATCCGTCTTATGGAAAAACAAAAAGTTAGATTTCACTACGGTGTACGTGAAAAGCAACTTGTTAAAATGGTTAAGAACGCTAAGAAAGACACTTCAAGAGCATGGGTTGACACTCTAGTAGTAAACCTTGAGCAAAGACTTGATAACGTTGTGTTTAGACTAAACTGGGCACCATCTATTGCAGCTGCAAGACAAATGGTAAGCCACGGTCACATCAAAGTTAACGGTAAGAAAGTTGACGTTGCTTCTGCAAAGATCAGCGTAAACGACGAAATCTCTATCACTGACAAAGGTGCTAAATCTGGAAACTACCTTCAGGCAAAAGCAAAGCCAAGACTAAGTGCTATTCCTGCTTACCTATCTTCTGAGAAAGACGGTGAGAAAGAAAAAGCTAAAATGGTTTCTGAGCCACTTCCAGAAGACATTCCATTCCCATTCGAAAAACGTCTAGTGATCGAATACTACTGGAAAGTTAGATAATCATAGTTTTATACTAGGATTTAGATATAAGGCCTCGCTTTTTAGCGGGGCTTTTTTTGTTAATTAATTTCTACATACGGCCTTTGTATCATAGCTCGTAGGGCGAAACTGCCTCCTAGGATGGTATTTTGGTTTAATGAGAAACTTGTTAATTTTCATTATTCTTTCCATATTCGCTTTCACGGCCCGTGCCAACTCTTACTACTCTTATCTATTGCTTCAACAAGAGAACTCTTATAGAGAACTTGGGACAATTGGGGCTCAGGATATTAAGTACGAGCACGACTTTGAGAGAGACTTTGGAGTTGGGCTTGAATATCGCTTTATGGATGATGGAAAGTTCTTTTTAGGTGCGGGTGCGGAGTATCAGGCACCCATTAAAGTAAAACAAAATACTACAATTCTTGATCAAGGACAAGATCCATCAGCATTTACATCTCGAGATGATCTTCAGCACATATCTTTCATCCATACCTATTTCAATGCACATAGTAGAATTGATGAAAAGTTCACATTTCTTGTAGGGGTTCAGGCCACAATGCCTGATGTTCGCTCACACGGACGCTTTGATAAATACAGAATCGCCAATGGCCTTGGATACAGAGTGGGTCTTGAGTTTTCACTTTATAAAAAATGGAAAGGCCAATTTCACTATAGAGAGGTTGTTCTAGATACCGAGGACGCTAATTCTTATGAAGGAGAGATCGATATAAGCTCAATTATGGCGGCATTAGGCCTAGAATTTTAAATTCCGATATTAAAAGGAACTGAGACACTGAATAAAAGATAGCTTGCCCTCTCGTCAGTGGAAGTATTTGTGCCCAAAGCATTCTCTCGTTCTTTGAAATTAATTGTTCCATACTCGGCGTTTGCACTTAAATATGGGAAGAACTTATAACCCACTCCAAGCGTATAGCCTGAAGGTTGAAGGTATTCATTGTCATCATCATCAGTTGCATTTCCACCGATAATATAGCTTGCAAACACTCGAAGAAAAATAGGAAAGTCATATCCTGCAAACAAAGCGAAATGATTGTAACTAAGTTCAGTACTTGAATTATTATCTATCTCCCACTCACCTTTTCTACCATCAACACCAAACATAAAACCCATGTTCTGTACTCCGGCCCTTGCGCCATACATGGTTCCGCTAAACTGGTTGGTGGAGTTGCTGTCATCTTCACTCCAACCCCCGTTAAAATTAAACCCAGCGTAAGGTTCAATCAAAAAAGAAGCTTGTGTATTTAGCGACAAACAGAAAAGTGCGAACAAAATCTTCATGATTTTTTCCCAGAGAAAAGAAATGGATTAAAAGTTAATAGGAACAGATATCGATGCCAGGATGTTTTGTCCTTCAAGATCACTTTCATCACCTGGATCAACTTCATCATATTTAAATGTCATGTACTCAATATTTATTGAAACAAGTGGAAACCCTTTATAGCCTAGACCTAAAAGAGATCCTGATCCTTCGCTAAAATCAAGTCCCGGAGCCTGAGCCTTACCACCAACTCCAAGTCCTGCCCACACTTTGAAGAAGGCCGGAAATTCATAACCAATAAATCCATAGTAGATTTCCGCATCCAGAGTTTCATCCTCAAGAGTAGTCCCGGCCTCACTGGCATCCACTGAAAAAGTTCCAAGTCTATAATCAAGGCCACCAAACAGCCCCATGTACTGGGCACCAAACTTTAGGCCATAACTTGGCCCATAAAACTGTGCATCGGTTGAAGATTCTTCTAACTCTCCCGATATACTTAGCCCAAAATAGGGCTCAAAAAGAATTGAGCCCCAAGCAGAGAAAGATATAAAGAATAGAGTTAGAAGTTTAATCATTAGTTTTCTCTTATAAGTTCAGTGGCAGAGATATGCTTAGTAAGTAGTGACTTCCTTCTAAATCAGTATCACCACTAATAACACCTGCATCGTATTCGTCGTATTTCCAGTTTACCATCTCAAAGTTGACACTTAAAAATGGAAGCCCGGTATATCCAATTCCAAGAATTGTCCCAGAAGGCTCCTTGTAATCGATACTATCTAGTTCGGCTTCTCCGCCAAAAATATATTCTCCCCAAACTCTTAACAAAATCGGGAAGTCGTATCCTACTACTGCAGCGTAAGTTGTTGCATCCAGATCTTCATCAGACTGCCCATCTTCTTCAAGAGTTATTGAGGACTTTCTAAAATCTAGCCCACCAAATAGACCAAGTTGTTGGAATCCAAGTCTCGCTCCAATAGTGCTTCCGCTATAATCTCCGTCTGCTGCTCCATTCTCCCAACTGCCGCTAAGTGCCGCACCAGCGTAGGGTTCAATCAACAGACCAGCTCTTGCATTTGCAATCAAAGCAAAAAACAACAAGATCAGTAAGTTCTTTTTCATGATACATCCTTTTATCAATTTTAATTAACAATCCTTGTTAACTTTTTCTTAGAAATCTAGTGGCAGAGAGATTGAGGCCAAAATATTGGCCGCATCCACGTCATAGTCTGTCCCAGCGATTTCAACTTCGTACTTCTCAGCTCCGGCCTCAAGATTAAGGCTAACAAATGGAAGCCCTGTAAATCCAACACCAACTGCGTAACCGCTTTTAAAGTCATACTCGAAATCGTTGTCGCTATTCTCAAGGTCTGAAGAGATTGTATACTTTCCATAAAATCTCAAAAGGATTGGAAGATCTACACCCACAAAAGCAGAGGTGCTTGTTCTATCATAATCGCCAGCACTTCCTGTATTATAGTCAACTCCAGCAGACACTAATAGGAAGCTATAACCAAGTCTTCCGCCAACAAATGCGCCAGTTTCAGTTTCATTGTCATCCGAAGGAACATCAGTCGTGGTAGCAATACTTCCATAACCAACATATGGTTCAATCAATAATCCAGAGTGGGCCTGAAGTGTGAAAGCAGCACAAACTGCAGCAATAAAAAGTTTACTAAGTCTCATTTAAACAACTCCTTGTTTATTTTGCATCACGAATTCCTGTATAGATTTTAAATGAAAATGAGTGTTCTGGTACAGCTTGAGCAACATTTGCACAGCTGCGCATAGGCAATATTTTCACGAAATCTTCCTTGATAAACGTGTTTTTAGTTCTAAGTATATGATAACACTATTGCTTTAATAGACAATATTAATCTCGAACATTTAAGGGGCATATATGGAGTTATTGGCGTTACTGGTTACAGGTCTTTCTGTAGGTTTAGTAAGCTCCTTCTTTGGCATTGGTGGAGGATCAATAATAATACCAGTCCTCTACATCCTATTCCCCTCCTTACCTCCTGCGGCCGTGATCTCCACTTCTCTTGGCACAATTGCGCTAAGCGCAAGTCTTAACACTTTAAGATTTTCCAAAGCTGGACTTACTCCTGGTAAAAAGAAAATTATTGCCCTTTTCAGTGCAACTGCTTTAGGTGCGGTGATAGGTTCACAGTTTGTTTATATCTTACCCGCGGCGGTTCTTAAAAAGTTCTTTTCAGTCGTATTGATAGTGCTGGCCATAAAGGTTTTTATTAAAAAGGGTTCAAGCTCACCTTCAGAAGAAGGTGACGGAAAGGAAACAATTCTTAAAGTAGTTTGTTTTTTAGGAGGATTTATTTCTAGTGTCACAGGCCTTGGAGGTGGAGCAATCTTTGTTCCGTTCTTCATAAGCTTTGTGAAGCTTCCTATGAAGAAGATCTCTCCTTATTCAAATATTGCTATGGTGGCGGCTTCAGTAACAGGTGTAATCCCCCATTTTTTTAGGCCTGGAGAATTCGAACTTAAAAGTGAGCTTGCTCAAGCTGCTTTCATTGGACATGTAAATTTATTATTTATCCTATGCTTATTTGCAGGAGCATTTTTAAGTTCAAAACTTGGTGTAAAGCTGAATGACAACGTGGATGAATCTCGCAAGAAACTCCTACTTTCACTTTTATTATTTGGACTTGGCCTGAAAATTCTTATATCAGCCTAGTGCTTAGCTCCATTCATAGATAAAAATGAAAAAGGCCTGCTTTAAGCAGGCCTTTAACTTTCAAAACGTACACTATCGTTTGCTATCGATATGGGAATGTGCAAATTCAGTATGCATCAACAAACACATGTTTGCAATACCAAACAAAATTTATTATAATTAGTTTTATGAATAGAGAAATTATCAAACAGACACTAATTTTAATTGAAGAGCTCGAGTTGATCGAAGATAAGATAAAAAAACTCTCAAAAACAAAAAAGAAGTCTTAATCCGAGTGGTTTCATCTCTTAAGGCAGGTAAGCTCAAGAAATTGTTTCTATTTCAAACTTTGTATAAAAATCCTCTTTTATTTTTAAAAACATGAAATAAACTTAAGACACTCACTTTTCTGATTAAACACACACTGTTTCTTTTGCAAAAAAGGACTTTTTGCAAAAGGAACTTTTCCTTTCAAAACTTTTTCTAACATTTAAATTTGGCCGTAAGAAATTCTAAAATTTTTATGCTTATTACTTTTTGTCAAGAAACTATTTTCCCGCTGCGCAACACGCAGAAGTCAGCAATAGTGGGCACTTAGATCATACATATTTTATTGTGACACCTTGCACTCTCGTTAACAATTGTGAACCTTTTATGAAGAAAGCATTAATTTTGGCCTGTAAGGTCTAATAATTTCTTACATGTAATTGGCAAACGAAACCGCCGTTGGTTTAATGCTTCCACACACATGAGAGTAAAGGTTTATTAGACAAGGAGAGCTTTAATGAGCAACAGACTTAATGATCACCTCACGGAAGGTCAGTTGGAAACCTTGAGAGACAAAGTAATGGCGGAAATCGAAAGAATCGAAAACAAGCTTGCTACTGAGAAGACCCACATGGAGATGGCGAACTCGGGACGCGACGAAGTTGACTCTGCCAATGATGACATCATCAAACACTCGGAGTTGAGATTTACAACTCGCGAGACGCTTTATCTAAAAAAGCTTAAAAAGACTTTGCCTATTTTCGATACTGACGAGTATGGAGTATGTGAAGACTGTGGAGCTGAAATCACTTTTCAAAGACTAATGGCAAGACCTACAAGCACAATGTGCATAGGGTGCAAGGAAGAGTCTGAGAGAGACGAATTACAAAGCTTTCACGGCAGAAGATCCAAGTCACTTGGGCAGCAAGTAAACTTAACAGCAAGAGTATAAAATAATTGGCCTCTTTCTATAAGAGGCCTTTTTATTTTTTATCTAACATTGTCGCCTTGATAGAAGTTGGTAACACTAACGTCATCGAAGTATACATAACCAGAAACTTCATTGGAGTGCTGCCAGTTTCCGTTTATTGAAAGGTCTATAAATTCACCAATTTCAATATTGTCTTGTTCGACCTGTGCAATATCATTATTTTTGCCGGCCTTTCCCCAGTACATCCTATAGGATCCATCGGTCTCACCTTTTGAGGATTCCCTCTCAAACACTTCCTCAAAATAATACCACTTGTCTCTCTCAACTGACTCACTTGTAAATGCTCTCCCGCCAGGAGCCTTAATATGCACTCTTTCATTTCTTTGAACAGAAATAGTTAGGACATTGGAGTATCTTTTATTATCTGAACCCTTTCTAAAATGTGAGTACACTAATTTAAACGTAGTTTCCGGCAGTACTGTTTGTGAGGGAATATACATATAAAACCGTCTTGAGAGCTTTCCTCCATAGGGGAAGACCTTATTTCTGTCGCCAGTGCCCCTGAAGTAATTTACGGCCTTGTCACAGTCTGATTTTCGATCAGAGGAGCCTCCAATTCCCGCTCCATCAGTTCCACACATTTTAGGAAAGCTCAGCTTATCCCCAGCTTTTATTTGATCACTGCTTCTTGATATTGATTTTTTTATAGGCCTTGATTTATCAATACAGATTTTACCTGTTTTCCTTACGTAAGACTTCACTTGCCATGTGGAAAACCCTTTGGACTTATTGTAGACAACACCGCCATAAGTTAAGTTGGAAGGTAATTCAATACAGCCAGAATCAACTTCAGATTGACTAATTTCTATAGTCTTTGTTCCACAGGTATTGCAAAAGTTATTTCTCCCACCAAAGTTCAGCCGAAGAGATTTATCGCCCCTTAAGGCCCTATCCTGAGATATGTAATAAATATCTTTAGGTCCATACATCATCCCATTATCCATAGGTCTTTCGGCCTTTAAAAACTTAAACGAAGGGCTAGGCCCAAAAAAATCTTCATCTTCAAAGCTACTTGAAAAGTGAACGACTCCGTCTGAGGGAGTGTGCTCTATTGCCACAGACTCATTCTTAACACATAGATTGTTCTCTAGTTCATAACCCTCTTGACAGACAATCGGATTTTCACACGAGGTTAAAAATAAAATAAATGAAAATATTAAAGTCCACTTCACACTATTCTTCCTGGTTCAGTTTATGAATTAACTTTAATGCGGCCATGTCCATTTCTTAACAATTCAAAGGAAAAAGCCTTTAAGGCACTAATATTATTGACTTTCTAATTAGTGATCACCAGTGAAAATGGCAACCAAAGTTGGCATATTCACTGGTACAAATAGCAGGAACTAGTACAGGCCTAAAGCTCTTTTTCTAAGAACTTTTTCGCTTACTTCTTGTGCGATTCTCCCTATTACATAAGGAGCTTCCTCCCTCATGTTTTCTTCACCATGAAGAAATCCAAGAAGATGAATCCACTCGTGAACTAGATTATTCACCATCTGAGGGGCCTCATAGCCTGCATAAAAATTGTAATTTATTTTTATCCACTCGCTCGAGTGAGGACTTGTTGAGCCAACAACCTTTCTGCACCAAACGTTAGTTACTGGGTTTGCATAGTCATACCACTTACACTTCTTAATCCAGCTGTAAATGTTCATCTCCCCTTTCGTACCAGGAATTGCGGCTTCATCTGCATTCATTAGGATATTATAAATATCTTCATTAGAGAGCTCCTGTGCCTTGTTGTTCCAGAGGTAATTCTTTTGAAACAATCTTTTGCCATCGCTTCTTTTATAAGAGAGTACTTTCAATTTAAATTCTTCACTATTTAGAGTCTCTTCTAAAACAGATAGTGCCAGTTCAAATTTTTGTTCTTGAGCGGAAGTGAGTATTGAATAAAGGGTTTTCTCGGGAACAACTCTCAAATAGCTATCACTTACCTTCTCTCTAGAAACTTCATAACTTGTGTCAAAGTCTAAATAGGCCTGAACACCTTCATGGGTTGTAGCGAGTGCTGATGAAGTTAAAAACCAGGCCAAGGCCATACCAAGTACCATTTTCATAATCTCTCCTTATGGAGAGCATTTCGACTTTCTGGCAGCAGACCTGAGTGGCCATAGGCGTCTTAGAAAAATATTCCTGGACTTGATTAATTGCTTTTATTGAGCTCAGTTAATAGATTTGAGCAGCAGTGTTCCAAAATATCCAAAACAAGTGCAAACCCGTCCTGTCCTCCAAAGTATGGGTCAGGAACGAGGTCTAAGTCAGGATTGGAGCTGTAATGTGTGAGTTTTGAAACCTTATGCATGAATAGCTTTTCAGGATCAAGCTTAGCAACGTTTTTGAGATTTGAGTCATCCATAACGATAATCCGATCAAAAAGCTCAAAGTCTTCTTCGATAAATTTCCTGGATATTGACGGGACTGAGATAGATCTTTTTTGGGCCTCAGAAATCATTCTGGAGTCGGCCTTTTCTCCCGCGTGATAAGCGCTGGTTCCGGCCGAATCTACTTCATAATCTTTTTCAAGGCCCCTTGACTCTAGAAGCTTTAAAAATACTGCTTCAGCCGCTGGTGAGCGACAGATATTGCCAAGGCAGACAAAAAGGACCTTAGTCATTTAAAATAACTCTCCAACCCCTGGACTGGCCATCACTTAACTCTACCCCAAGGGCCGCTAGTTCATCACGAATCTTATCAGCTGCTTCCCAGTCCTTATTCTCACGGGCCTCATTTCTTTTGGCCACAAGATGCTCAACTTTTTCCTTATCAATGTTTTTAAGTTTGATTGAAACTTCATCCAGCTTATTAATCATCTTGGATGGCTCTTCATTAAATAGCGCACTCATATCGCCATACTTTTTCATCCAAGAGATAAACAATTCTGAACATCCTTTATGAACAGTGTTTCTCTTTTTCTTATTTGCAAAGCCAAGAGCGTTAAAAGTCCTAACAGCTTCAAACACAAGCGATATAAACTCTGCAGTGTTAAAGTCATCATTTAGAGCTTTTTTAATTTTTGCATCCAGGCCTTCAAGCTTTTTACTAAACCCGCTGTCCACCTGCGATTGGTCATCAACCATTGCAACAGTTTCTTTTGCAAGCTCCAGAGCATTATAAATT
Source organism: uncultured Bacteriovoracaceae bacterium (assembly GCA_950070535.1). GTDB lineage: Bacteria > Bdellovibrionota > Bacteriovoracia > Bacteriovoracales > Bacteriovoracaceae > UBA845. The sequence continues at coordinate 119,974 of CATMLK010000002.1, forward strand.
CTATTTAAGGCGGCAATCACCTGAAGAACTCTGTCATCGCTTACAGAGAAAACAGTTCGATAGTGTGCAGACAAAAACATGTATTTTAAAATTTCAGCATCATACGTTTCCATAAACGATCGTGCCGTCATAATATTTCCAAGTGACTTACTCATTTTTTCATCATTCATATTGATGAAGTTATTATGCACCCAGTAATTGCAGTACTTACATCCTGTGCAACCTTCACCTTGAGCAATTTCGTTTTCATGGTGGGGAAAAATAAGATCAATCCCACCACCATGAATATCAATGGTTCCCTTAAATATTGCTTGAATCATGGCACTACACTCAATATGCCAACCTGGACGCCCTTTGCCCCATGGTGAGTCCCAAGAAAGTCCTTCACCTTCTTTAGCAGGCTTCCAAAGAACAAAGTCATGAGCATCACGTTTTCTTTGGTCAACCTCAACTCTGTGTCCTTCATCAAGCTCATCAAGTTTCTTTTTTGACAGCTGGCCATAATTCTCGAAACTTTTAACAGAGAAAAAGACTTCTCCGTCCACCTCATAGGCCTTGCCATTTTCAATAAGCTTTTGAACACTTTCAATAATATGAGGGATATGATCGGTAACCTTTGGATTGTGATCGTGCGATCTAAGACCTAAGGCCTTAAAGTCTTTTTCAAACTCTGCAATATATTTTTCGCTAATTTCACTTGGAGAGACACCTTCATCATTTGCACGCTTTAAGATCTTGTCATCAACGTCAGTGTAATTGTATGCCATCTCAACCTTGTAACCAATATGCTCCATCCAATTACGCATTAGATTAAATGTGATTGGGCCTCTGAAATTTCCAATATGCAAGTAGTCATAAACGGTTGGACCGCAAAGATACAATTTAACCTTGCCCTCTTCAAGAGGCACAAACTTCTCTTTCTTACCACTCATCGTATTGTATACTGCTAATGCCATTTACTGCTCCTTCTTAGGCCATGAACGAGAGTTCACTCTGTATGTAATCGCAATCTTCCTTGCGTGCTATTATAACCGTATATGCTTCTATTTCGTCACTTTGAACATTAATTTTATAGTGCCCTTGAACAATCATAGGAAGGGACTCATCTTCCCAGAGGCAGCGCTTTACCTTAACTAGGCGATCGACAGCATCTTGAGAGATTTTAGCGTTGGCAATCATAGACACCTCCACCCACTCACTATCCAAGTATAGGTCTAGGTACTTTTTAGCAACCTTGATGTCCTTTTGTTTTGTTAGACAATGCTCACAATAAGAATCTCCAGAAATAGCACATTGTCCATAGGCAAGCATGTCTTCATGATCAACACAGTAAACACTGCTTTTTAACTGGGTACGAATGGCCTTTAAGACATCCCCTTCCGGCTTTGAGACGGCCGGCATGACCATGGGTTCTTTAGGCTGCTTCTTGGGGGGTGACTGCTGCTCTTTTAGTTTTAAAAACCTGTGCCCAGTCCAAACTAATGCGCCTATGACGCAAATTAGCGTCAACAACAAGAATATTACCAAAACCAAGAGCAAATTTTCCATTTTCGACGTCTAAAAATCTAGTGTTACTTCATAACCTTGGTGTTTTCGCATATTCAACGCTCCGCACTCAAAAATAAGGTACTGGCCCTTAACTGCCAACAAAGTAGATTCTATCACAGGTTTTTTAAGAAGGTTTAAAGAACTAACTTTCTCAGGGTATTTTATGGCAGGGTACTCAAAGGATAAAACATCCTCATTAATTTTCTTAGCACCATGCTTAGTGATGAGCTCATCGAACTCAGTGAATACGGTTTCTCTAGCTGCCACTAAATCGATATCTTCGTTATCGTTTTTTAGCATTTTTCGCCAGTTGGTTTTATCCCCAAACTTTTTAGCGATCTCTATTTCTATTAGGCCTGAGGTTCTTCTATCTTTGACTTCTAAAATAGGCAGAGCGAACACTGCACCCTGATCCATCCATCTATGAGGAACATTGACCTTCCTTGTAATACCCACTTTTAGCTGGGAAGAGTTTGCTAAATAAATAATATGCGGCTGAAGACAATGTTTTTCCCCCCACTCTGGATCTCTGCATGTTCCATTAGAATAATGACAAAGCTCTGGTTTAACTATGCATGTGTCGCATTCGGGTAAAGTTACAAACGACTCCCACGAGTAACCTTGTCCATAAGATTTTTTGATCTTTTTTCCAGTGTCTATACAGTAGATATTTTGGGTGAATTCAAGCTTAAGCTCTTTTCCTACAAGCTCATTCAACTCAACCACTTCCTCACCTAATTTTAGAGAGTATTTTACCGTTTCTTCATGCTTTGTTCCAAGCTTGCTTATGGTTCCCTTAATCATATTTTGCTCCAAAAAATACCATAAAAAAAACTCCCGAACTCACGAATTGAATTCGTGGCGGGAGTCTATTTAAGATTAAATTTGTCTTAAAGTTCTAAAAAATTGTATCAGCTCTAAGCCCGCCTTGTACACCTTTATAGATTACAGCTGCTGCGTTGTGACTGTGAAGCGATTCAATATGCTCTAGTTGAACTAGCCAATCAAGAATCACATGCTCATTCGCGTTAAAAGACTTATAAACACGCTTAGTCGCATGCTCAACAAACATTGGGTGTGCACCATTTAAAATTGCAAAAGCTTGCTCGTCCAATCTTTTAACAAGGGATTGAGTTTCAGTTGGGATAGCAAGCTTAAGAAGCCTTACTAGATCCTCAACGTAGAATTCTTCCTCAGGATTAATCTTAACCTTGGCAGTTAGTTTACTTCTTTGCGAGTGAGGAACACCAATACCGCTCCCCTCAGTTGTTTTGCCTTCCGCAAATTCTTTTTCATATTGCTTTGCCATAGACAAAGAACAAGGGCATGTTGAGGAGTATTCGTAAGTCATCGTCAAAAAATACTCAAAGCCACGTTCTTCTGTCTCAACTGCCTCCATTTCAACAGGATAGTACTGCCACCCCCAGTTGTCGCTTTTAAGAGATTTCTGCTTTACAGGATAGTTAAACTTAAGCTTTAGGAATGCTTTCTCAATAAGATCTTTATCGGTCTCATCTCTAAGCTCTTCTCTATATCTGGCCATGATTGTTTTCAAAGTGCCGACATCTATTGGGGATTCAAGAGACTCGGCCTGAAGAATAGAGCAAAGACGGCTCATGCTCACGCCATTTTTACTTTCATTCAAAGATACATACATTGCAGCTTCAGCATCATGAGATCTAGTTTCGCCGTACTTATTATTAATTATAACTGGCAAGCGAAACCTGTTAATACCAACTCTAGGTATGGCTATATTGTCATTGCTTGGCAGTTTTTGAAAGTCATTAAGTCCCGACTGATCCTTAAGATCACACTGCATTACATCATCTATTACTTTATTTTTTAGTGAGGCAAATTCACTATAAGTCTGATCCATCATAAGCTTTTCTCCAATTTAGCCGCCTGTTTTAGCATACTTAAACAATACAGGCAAAGTCTAGGCCACAAATAGGGCAAATTTCCCCTTATTTTAAATGAAGGATTTCAAATTGACCACCCCAAAACGCCAAAACCCTATATATATAGCCGACTTACACGGTTTCATTTACTTTAAATGCCTTTTGAGGGATAAGTAAGACAATGAAAAAGTTTATCTCTACGATAATAATATTTCCAATCAGGCTATACCAATATGCTATTTCGCCCCTTTTGGGGAGCAATTGTCGCTTCTACCCGAGTTGTAGTTCATATGCGATCGAGGCCGTTGAGAAGCTGCCTCTATACACAGCTTTACCGAAAATAGTATGGAGAATTATAAGATGCCACCCTTTCAGCAAAGGAGGCGATGATCCTGTTATTTAAAAATCTTGCTCTTCATAAACGCGCTAATTTCATCTTTAAGCTCTTTATGTTTAGCATTTTCCCCAAGTTGCCTCAATAGGCCTTTTAAGAAAGCAAGACTCTTGTCTACTCTTTGGTCAGACATGCTCATTGAACTAGAAACACGTGACCTCAACAACTCACCCACTTTAAGATTTATTAGTTCCTTATAGGCCCTTTCCTCATTTCCATCCACAACAAAGGTCTTAAAGAATTTGGCAAAAGAGTCGTTAAAAAGCTTTTCGCCAGGTTTACCTTCCCAGGTTTCGTCTGATTTGGCCTTCCATTTTTTCTTCAAGGTCTCGTCCTTTATTAGCGGCAACAACTCACCCGCAAGTGACTTTCCAAACCTGCCTTCGTATTCAAAGAAGTATTCGAGCAAACTTGATAAGCGTCTGTCATTCCAATCAATCTTTTTATTTTTACTCAACACAAGGTGACGAAAAGCGAAGGACGCCTTATTATCGCCTTCAAACTTTGCAAGGTCCTCCATGTATCGCTCATCTGTATTGCTCCCATAGTCTCCTGCACACAGTCTACAAGCAACATTTCCATCATCCACGATATTACGATCCCTAAGCTTTCCCTCACTAAAACAACACCCCTCACATGCGTAGGCCATATCAAGTCCAACATCGTGGGTGTATCCCATATTATGAATCATTTCATGAAAAATTCTTCCCCGAAATTCCTCATCTTCAAAACTGTAACTGCCACTTTTAACGCCTCCCCAAAAACCAGACTTAAAATTTGGATTCAAGATTACAAAGGGATGATTCAACTGATGCTCACCATAACCCTTATAAGGAACTGTTGAGCCAACTGCTGCTACCCCCTCCCACTTCAAACTTTCATCACCGCATGCAATCTCGGTATTGGCAGCACCGCTTTCATAATGGATTTTAAACATGTCTAAAAGATTAAAAAGCTCTATCCTCTTTGGGGTGTTTTTATGTTTGCTTGCTAGCGTGGCAAGACAGCTCATACCTCGTTTTACAGTCTCTTTGGCATGCTCATTAAAGTCTTTTGAACTAAAGTTTTTATAACAACTCTTATGGATACTTAGGTTAAAATCAATATTGGTAAAATCATCTCTAGAGTGATTTAGAATCTGAGCAAAGCTATTTGTGAAGTTTTCAAAAAAGGTTATAGTTTGATCTCTTCTCTGAACACAATCTTTTACCTGTGCTTGAAGAAGCTCAACACTCTCTTCAGATTTAAACTCTAAGGTCTTTCCTTTTAGGCCATAAGTCTTTACTACCACTTTGGAACCAACGATTTTTGCTCTTTTTTCAAGCTCAAACACGCCGTCAAAGTTGGAATCAATTTTTGTAATAAAGGTAAAATCTTCTACATGAAAGGTTTGTATATAATCAAACTTACCATCAAGATTGAAATCAATTTTTTTCGACTTAATTCTCTCACCTTCATAGGAGATATGAAAATCGGCTTTGCCATCGCTGTTTTGATCAAACTCAAACGTTTTTCCAAACACAGAAGAGACTAAAATAAAAGGTAAAATCAGTTTTTTCACACCAAACGTATCGGATTTTTTAGCACAACCTTAAGGTCTTACTATGCGCCTAAAAGTAACATTTATCCTAGGCTCTATAGGCCTTGAAGTTTTCGAAATTCCGTGCTCCCACTCATGCTGACAAGTACCTCCCATCACAAGAAGACTGCCATTTTTCAAAGAGATGCTGACTTTAGAGGACTTATCCTCTTTTTTACGAAATTTAAACACCCTCTCCGCCCCAAAGCTAAGAGAGGAAACTACAGGGTTTGGTCCAAGTTCTTTTTCATTGTCCCTATGCCAACCCATGTAGTCGCTTCCATCTCTGTATTTGTTAATCAGGCAACTGTTAAAATGCTCCCCTGAAGCAGCTTCAACTTTCTTTTTAAGCTCCAATATTGTGCTAATCCAAGGAGTTGGATCCAAGATTAATCCTGAGTACTTATAGGGCAGATCACTCTGCCAAGAAATTAGCCTGGGCTGAGGTACAAGCTTTCCAAATATCTTAATACTTTCCTGACGCCATAAAAGCTCTTTATCCAGTCTATCCAACAAGGATCTAGATTCTTCCTGTTCAATAAAATTTGGAAAGTAAAAGGCATGGGCCTGGCCACTTAAAAGGTTGTTCATCTTTCCTTTCTTACCACACAACAGAATTCGTTAAAACTGTTTAAAGTTTTAACACCCGTTTAAAGTCTTTACGCTTTAATAAGGTTAAGAGTGAGCTGTAGACCAATTTACTTGGAATACTATTTGCAAAACACTGATTATAAGGGATTTTACCATGAAGAAACTGTTAGCACTCATTTTATTAGTAAGTTCAATCGGTGCATATGCTGATTTAAAGCTGTTTGATCTTCTTCGGGACGGGGAGCATAGCTACTTTATTCACCACAGGTGTAGGCAGTTCTTTTTAGACGAAGACAATAGAAAGCTCTTAGTTAACCAAGCTCTTCAAGAAACCACCAGCACCTTAGAAGAACTTGGCTTTGACAAATACTATTTCCACTACACCAACAATACATATCCTAAAAATTTAATCGAAAGAAAAGGTGTTGCTGGATTTGAGGATATTTTAAAGTATCAAATGACTCACTTCGGGGCACTCGATAACGCATCCGGGGTAGGTCTATATGTTGCTGCGAATCCATTTAGCTCTGTAACCTACGGTAACAACCAAATAATGCTCACAATCGATCAATCGGCAAGAGTGTTTAATGATTACAACTATTCTAGTAAAAAAGCCCTCCACAATGCCATTTACGAAGTGAATAGACAAAGAAAGGGATTTGAGAGTTGTGACAGACAACTTCAGCAATCATTAATATGGGATGAAAATGGTATTGATCTAGTCTACTACTCCTCTAAAGACGAATGGTTTGTCATATTTAATGAGGATATTATTGAAGATACTGAGATCACCTACATCGGTACATCATGGCGTAATAGTGTTCTTAGCAAGATGAAGGAAAAACAAAATATTGCTCCCTTATTTGAAAGCTCCTTTGAATTTGGCACTAAAGGAAGATATATTTACCTTTTGGGCTACAATGGTTATCAGCTAGATGAATTACTTGAGCAAAGCCTGGGTTCCATAAATTTAAAAGGAAATGAGAAGCTCTACTTAGCGATGTTAGAGAGATTCGAGGCTTCGGGTTATAAGGAAGCGGTGGAAAAAATCAGATACGTTTATAAAGACATCGATTCCGTCCTTTTAAATGAAAGGTTGGAGCATAGTGATAATGCTGAGGTTCGTGAGCAATACTTAGAAATATTGTTATCAGGCACAATCGCCACAAATAAGAAGACCCTAGTAGATAATCTAATTTTACTTAGCAGTAGTAACGACATAACAAATGAAGACCTAATTAAAGTGGCACAAGAAAACTCTGCTATGGATCTACTTTCCAAGAAGTACCATTTATTTTACTTCAATAAGAAGTTAAAATCCAAGTTAATCATAGAGTTTTTAAACAGTGATCAGGGGTTCTTTGAGAGTTATTCACCTTCACAGAAAAACGATTTAATTTTTAATTATCTCATAGAGGGTGACCCTTCATTGATGCCACAATTTGTGGGAAGACTTCAAGAACTAGGAGTCGACTTGGAAGAGTGGTATACAAATACAAGTAAAGCTAGATATCCGAGAGACAATGATTCTATTTTTTTGGCAGAGGTAATTAAACTTCGTCCCGAACTAGCGATACCTTCATATGAGGATGAGAACAGCTTCAAATTTTTCTATGAATCATTTCACAAAGACGGTCATGCAGCTTCCTTACTTTCAGCTCCATTCGTACTAAATGATCAAGAACTGATCGAAAAATTAATGGCCTATGTAGCTGAAGACTATCCTAAGATCACCGGCCATATCGAACCCTTTATGGCCTACTATCTGGAAAATGACAGGCCTGAGTTTATGGAGTCGCATATCAAAACTATCCTATGTGAAAAGATCGACGGATACAAAGGTTTAAGACAATGGTATAAAGCCGCACAAGAAGACGAAGAAAGATCTGCTAGAAAAGACATTTGGATTGAAAAATGTGACGTAAGTTGGCCTTATCTTTGGTAGGTTAAAATATCTGAACAGGGTCGACATCAATTTTATAGCTCACATTTGATATGGACTTATAGTTTTGTTCAAAGGTGTTAAGTAGATTGTGAAGCTGGTTTACATTCTCAGTCTTAAGCATGATGGCCCATGTGAATTGGTTTGCCTTCTTCTCAATTGTAAGAGGACTTGGGCCCATTAGGCGCACCTCGGGAAAATTAGTTGCAATAACCTTCTGAAGATTATTGGCCACCTCGCCTATCGTTTTAACGACACGATCTCTAAATCTAGAACTAAAATACAAAATGGTCATCTTCGAATAAGGTGGGCAGAAGCAAATTTGTCTGAGCATCAATTCGTCTTTATAGAATCCATCAAAGGAATTTTCGCGAATAAAATGGAATACATTGTGCTCAGGAGTCATGGTTTGAACTAGCACTTCACTATCTGGATTATACCTTCCGGCCCTCCCAGCGACCTGCTTTGCTAATTGGTACATCCTCTCAGTTGATCTAAAGTCGGAGAAGTTAAGCATGGAGTCCACTCCCAGCATGACGACTAGATTAACCTTTTCAAAATTATGCCCCTTTGCAAGCATTTGGGTTCCAACAAATATATCAATTTCTTTACTATGAAATCTATCCAGTTTATCGTTCAGGTCCTTTAAAGTGCTAATCTCATCTCGATCAAAACGTTCCGTCCTGTACTCAGAAAGCTGCTTTTTTAGTACACTTTCCACTTTTTCAGTACCAAAGCCTTTATTGAGTAAAGATATCGATCCACAATCTGGACATTTCTCCGGAAGGGGCTGCTTGTATTCGCAGTGAGCACAACTTAAAAGATTTCTTCGTTTAAAATATCTAAGGTTGTTTTCACACCCACATTTTTCATTCATAAACTGGTGCCCGCAAGAGCGGCATTGCACGTAATGGGAATAACCAAGCTTGTTTATGAAAATCAAAACCTGCTCCCCCATCTCAAGTCTTTTTCGAATGGCCGCTAGGGTTTCAGGCATTAGAGGATATGCAGGGTCGTTTTCTTTAAACTGGTTTTTAGCATCAAGAAGGCGGAGCTTGGGAAAATGTCCCTCACCAACCCTATTTTTTAATGTGTAGTAGTGGCGACCGCCTGCTCCTTTGGAGAAAAGGTGATAGTTCTCCATTGTAGGTGTGGCACTTCCCAGTACAACTGTGGCATTAGATAGCTGCGCCTTTTTTATGGCCACATCTCGGCCGTTGTACGGGCACCTGTCATTTTGTTTAAAGGAGTTGTCATGCTCCTCATCTACAACCACCAACCCAAGGTTTTGTATTGGAAGAAAGATTGAGCTTCTAACACCCATTACAAGTACAGGTTCTTTGGACTCTTTTAAAGCTTTCCAAATATTGTATTTTTCAGAAGGTGTGACTCCACTATGGTAAGAGAAAACTTTATGACCTAGATAGGCCTGAAACATTTTTACAAACTGTGGGGTAAGATTAATCTCAGGAAGAAGAAATTGAGCGGATCTTCCACTCTCCAATACTTTTTTTATAAGATAAAGATATACTAAAGATTTTCCAGAACCTGTAACCCCGTGAATATAATGTTGAGAAAAACCGGAGTCCAAACCGCTTTCAATCGCGTCATAGACCTCTTTTTGATCAGGACTTAAATCGAAAGGCAGATCCTTTCCATCGCCATCTTCAAACTTTGGTTTCTTTGGTCTTTTTAAAATCTTTGGAAGACTGTCAAAAATAAGTTTGCCCAAAGAGTAGTGATAATACTTGGACATCCACTTATAAATTTCAAGCTCACTTTGATCAAGAGAAAAAGAGCCCTCAATTTTCCCCTCGAGCTCTTTAACCTTTGAATTATCAACGTCGTCTATTTGCTCGGGAGAGCTGACACCCATTACAACGCCTTGGCTCTTACGTTTCCCTAGTGGCACATTTACCAAGTCGCCAATTAAAAGCTCTTCGCTTGATTTATAAGTTAATTCACTATTTATTTTTGGAAAGTTTACAGCAACTTGATAGTAACTACTCATCTAATACTTTTGGCAACTCACTATATTGGTTTGGCATGAGGTCTTTAAATTTAACCTTCTCCAAAATTTCGTCTTTATTAGCAATATAAATATCAAGCTCTGGTGAGCAGAATTCAGACATCACCTGAAGACATACTCCACAAGGATACAGGGCCGGTTTTGTGTTAGAGCAAACAACCACAAACTCCAGTTCAGGTTTACCGCCCAAACCAGTCACCATCCCGGAAACAGCGCTTCTTTCAGCACACACACTTGCTCCATTAACAACGACTTCGACATTTGCGCCATAGAACAACTCGTCTGAGCCCTTGGCCTTCATTGCCGCCCCCACTTTTACCTTGGAATAGTCGGCATATGCGTTCTCTCTGGCCTTTTGGGCCAATTTAAAGGCTTTTTGTACAATATCGCTAACGGGCTCTTTCATTAAATCTCCAGGAATTACTACAGGTCTGAGTGCACCACTCTGCCTTCTAATAAAGTAAGTTTAGCGCGGCCGAACAGTTTTAGGCCAATAAAGGGCAAATTTTTAGACTTGGAGGCAAATTGGCTAGGATCAACGGTATATTCACTATCCAGATCAAACAATGCTAGATCCGCAACCTCTCCCTCTTCAAGCCTTCCATGAGGCAGGTTGAAAAGCTCTGCAGCTTTAAGGCTCATGAGTTCAATACAACGATTTAAGGTGATCTTCCCTGTTTTAACAAACTCTGTATAGATCAATGGAAAAGCTGTCTCTAATCCAATAATTCCAAATGGCGCTTTTTCTATGTGTTGTTCTTTTTCATGCGGAGCATGAGGGGCGTGATCTGTAGCGATAGCGTCAATTGTGCCATCAACAAGTGCTTCAACACATGCATCTCTATCTTCTTTTGATCTAAGTGGTGGGTTCATTTTCCAATTTGCATCAAGGCTGCCGTCCTCTTTTTCTGGGATATCCTCGTCACACAGCAAAAGATGGTGAGGTGAAACCTCAGCAGTAACATTTATACCTTTTTCCTTTGCTTCTCTAACAAACTCAATTGAGCGCTTGGTTGAGATGTGAAGCACATGGTAGTGTGCGCCAGTTTTTTCCGCATACTCGCAACCTCTTCTCACGTGTTCGGACTCTGAGTTTGAATCGATCCCTTTAACGCCATACTTTTCGCTTATTTTTCCTTTGTGAATAGCTCCCCCCAGGGAGAGGGACTCATCTTCACTATGATCAAGAATAGGAAGACGAACTTGCCTAGCAAGCTTCATTGCCTCCATGAATACTTCATCCTTCTGAACACCCTTACCGTCATCGGTAATGGCGACAGCTCCAGATTCTTTCAACTCAGAAAAGTTTGTTAATTTTTCGCCTTTAAGACTATATGACAACGCTCCGGTTGGATAGACACGGCAAAGTCCCACTTCTTTTTGCTTATCCCACATGGCCTTAACCACTTCAGGACTGTCTGCCGTTGGCGAGGTGTTAGGCATCGAAACAACTGCGGTAAATCCCCCACGAGCGGCAGTCTTGCTTCCAGACTCAATATCTTCCTTATACTCCATCCCAGGTTCTCTGAAATGAACTTGAGGATCAACTAATCCAGGTGAGAGAAACATCCCACTTGCCTCTATGACCTCACCTTCATAACCCTCAATAGGATTTTGTGACAATTTTTTAACTCTTCCGCCCTCAACCAGACAATCCACCTGATATAGTTTGTCTTTTTCATCAAGGCCTAAGAAAGCGCCCAAAGTTTTTGCATTTCGAATGAGTGTCATAAAGTCGTCCTTTACAAGAGTTTCTTTAAATATTTTCCGGTGAGTGATTTTTTATTCTTGGCGACTTCTTCAGGGGTGCCTTGAGCGACTATTTGCCCGCCACCTTTTCCACCTTCAGGACCGAGATCCAAGATATAGTCAGCGCTTTTAATGACATCCAGATTGTGTTCAATCACAACCACACTATGGCCTTTCTCAACAAGCTTATTCATGGCATTTAAAAGAACCTGTATGTCTTGGAAGTGAAGTCCAGTGGTAGGCTCGTCAAGTATGTAGAGGCACTTGCCTCGGGTGGCCTTGCTTAACTCCCTGGAAAGCTTCATTCTTTGTGCCTCTCCACCAGAGAGTGTTGTGGATGACTGACCAAGCTTTATGTAGCCAAGTCCTATTTCGTCCAGAACCTTTAAGGCCCTATGAATCTTTTTATGATTGTGGAAAAAGTCTTTTGCTTCTTCAATGGTCATGTCGAGAACATCAGCGATGTTTTTACCACGATACTCAATGTTAAGTGTTTCTTGGTTGTATCTTTTTCCAGAACATTCCGCACATGTCACGTAAACATCTGGCAAGAAGTTCATTTCTACTTTAATAACACCATTGCCCTCGCAGGTCTCACACCTGCCGCCTTTCACATTAAAGCTAAACCTTCCGTTCTTATAGCCCCTAACCTTTGCTTCATTGGTGTTTGCAAAAAGGTTTCTTATGCTGTCAAAAAGTTTAGTGTACGTTGCAGGGTTGGACTTTGGAGTACGTCCAATTGGCGATTGATCTATCTCGAGAATTTGGTCAACATTTTCTACTCCAGAAATGGATTTGAAATACTCTTTCGATCTAACATGCTTGCCAAAGAAGTTCTTTACTCCAGGTGCCAATGCTTTATGAACAAGAGTAGATTTCCCTGAGCCACTTACGCCACTTACAATAACCAGTCCTTCCAAGGGAATGCTTGCGTTAAGCCCTTCCAGATTGTTTATTGAGACACCTTTAAGTTCAATAAACTTGTCAAGGTCTCTTCTTTCTCTAGGAACTTCAATTTTCTTTTTTCCACTTAAATACTGTGCTGTGATTGAATCCTTTTTAGAAAACTCTTTAGGGTCTCCCTCCGCGACGATTTCTCCCCCATGGACACCAGCTCCAGGACCGATATCAATAAGATAGTCTGAGGCCAACATTGTGTCCTCGTCATGCTCGACCACGATTACGGTGTTGCCAATATCCCTAAGGCTTTTAAGTGTTTCTATAAGCCTGTCATTGTCTCTTTGGTGAAGTCCAATACTAGGCTCATCAAGGACATATAAAACCCCACTTAAGGCGGAACCTATTTGAGTAGCTAGCCTTATTCTTTGCGCTTCGCCACCAGAAAGAGTGTTTGCAGCTCTATTCAGTGTTAAGTACGACAGTCCCACATCGTTAAGAAACTTCAGTCGATTATTAATCTCTTTAAGAAGTTTTTTGGCAATTATTGCTTTGGTGCCTTTAAACTTTAGTTTTTTAAAGAATTCATAAGACTCATCAATGGGCATTTTTGAAATATCCATAATTCCATAGTCTTTTACCTTCACGGCCCTGGCGTATTCATTGAGCCTTTGCCCGTCACACTTAGGGCACTCTTCAATATTCATGTATTCTTGAAGTTCGTTTCTTATTTTTTCAGAGCCTGTTTCATTATACTTTTTCTCAAGCCACGTCTCAATGCCTGGGAAAGCCTTTTTAAAAGTGTATTTAGAGTTCTCGGACTCGAAATTGTAAGTGTATTCTTTTGAGCTGCCTTCAAATATTGTTTTTCGTAATTTCTTAGGCCACTTTTTTAAAGGTAAGTCTTCATCGACTCCTTCGGCTTCTAATATGCATTTCACCATCTGATAATAGAACCCGCTTCGCTTGGCCATCGGGGCGATGGCCCCTTGGCTAAATGAAAGTGACTCGTCAACAATGTATTTATTTTTATCAAAGACTTTGGTTTCTCCAAGTCCATTACATTTGGAACAGGCACCTAATGGGGAGTTAAATGAGAACAGACGAGGTTCGAGTTCAGGGTAGCTCTTATTGCTTTTGTGACTATAAAAGTGCTCTGAATAGAATTCTTCCTCATCATCGGCCAATACAAAAATATTGCCCTCTCCAATTTTTAATGCCTGCTCGACGCTATCTGACAAGCGTCCCTTTATTCCGTCCTTTACAACAATTCTATCAATTACGACTTCAGCGTTGTTCTTTTTTGTTTTATGAAGCTTTACTGACTCATCAAGTGGAAGGATATCTCCATTTGCTCTAATTTTAGAAAAACCCATGGACATGAATTTTCCTAAAAGCTCTTTATGCTCGCCTTTTTGATTAGATACGATCGGAGCAAGAATCTGAAGCTTAGTTTTAGCCTTCTTCTCTAAGAGTTTCTCTACAATTTGCTGGGCAGATTGGGCCTGAAGAAGCTCTCCGGACTCAGGGCAATAAGCGTCTCCTGCTCTGGCATAGAGCACTCTTAAATAATCGTAAACTTCAGTAATTGTTCCCACGGTGGATCGTGGGTTGTTGCCAGTAGATTTCTGATCAATCGCAATAGCTGGAGAAAGCCCTGTCACGCTTTCAACATCTGGCGGCTCCATTTGCCCCAAAAATTGTCTAGCGTAAGAGCTTAGTGACTCAATGTACCTTCTCTGACCCTCTGCATACAAAGTGTCAAAGGCCAAAGATGACTTTCCAGAGCCTGATGGTCCGGTAATAACGGTTAAAGTGTTTCTAGGTATATCCACTTCAACATTTTTCAAATTGTGGGCCTTAGCGCCTCTTATTGATATATGGTCCATGGAGATATCTTAACGAAATAATTAGACTTCATCTATAGAACTTTTTATAGTTTTCTTATGAAAACAATTATTATTCTTGCATTACTCGTTACTAACGCCATGGCCAACCTAGCTATTATTGAACAGCTTAGGGGTGAAGTTTACTTAGGTACTACCAAACTTAAAGAGAAGGCCCGAATCAAACAAACGGGTGTTTTGAAGTCAGGAAATGGCTCTTTTGCAAAGATCCGTATTCCTCATATGTCCTCGACGATAGTTATAGGCCCAAATTCAAAGCTAGAACTAAAGCTAAACCAAAAAAACGATCAATTAACTCTTACGGATGGGTTGGCCCGCTGGATTAGCAACTCTACCAAGCCTGCTTTAAAAGCTAAGAGATCAATTTCCACAGAATCTGCTGTTATGGGTGTTAGAGGCACGGATTTTTTACTAGTTGCAAACTCACTTCTAAAAGAAACAGAAATTGTTATGTTTGAAGGACTGGTTGACTTTAAAAATCGAGCAGACTCAAGTGATGCAAGGCTTCTGAAAGAAAACCAGTGGGGTGGTCTCGGTGGACGCTTCGGTGGAGAAATTGGCAAGGTGCTCACCCTTCCTCCTCATATAATAGAAGCGTTTAAGTCGAAGCTTCCAAAAGATCTTTAGTTATCCAGAACCACATTTGCTGTTGAGCGCATCAACAGCATTTTTTTCGCTGTATGATAGGCGATCAAGAGGTTTAAAAACACGCTGTGCCTGTGGTTGATATACATTAGATCATATTTCAATTTTTCTTTTGCGGGAGCATCATAGCCACAAGCAATTTGTGCAAGACCGGTGATACCTGGCTCAACATCATGCCTTCTTTCATAATTCTCTATCTCTCTTTCAAACACAAAAGTAAATTCAGGACGCTCAGGTCTAGGCCCGATGAATACCATCTCGCCTTTTAAAACGTTGATTAGTTGAGGCAGTTCATCAAGGTGAGATTTTCTAAGCAACTTTCCAAGCGGGGTAATTCTAGGATCCCCTTCCCAACTAAGTGTGTGTCCTGTGGATTCTTCAGCATTAACGACCATGGTTCTAAATTTCAGCACTTCAAACAAGTTCCCATTCTTACCTACACGAGTTTGCCTATATAACAGCGGCCCAGGCATAAATGCTTTAATTGCAAAAGCAACTGCAAGCATGAACGGAGAAAACAGAACGAGAAGAATAACAGCACAGGCCCGGTCTATTAAGTGAAACTCCCCGCCTCCCACTGCAAAATCATCAAAGTACCACCTAAGACCTGGATCGATCCACCTCGCATGGACATCACTTTCTATATTAAGTGCACTTGGGTTTCCTTGAATTGTTGAAGTCTTCATTGCCTAGTCTCCTTGATAGGCAACAGTTTTAGCTCATGAGTAAAATAGTGAACAGGGCCATAAATTAAACGTTGGGTGGACACAGAGAAGCAGTTCTTTATTTTAAATTAGAATAACTTTCACATCTACATGTACAAGCATATGTGCTCAAAAACGTGGTGACCTAATTATCAAAACTAAAAAAATATTAAGCATATCTCCAATTATTGTCACTGCCTAAAGACTGAACACTGATCACACTTTACTACAAAGCTAGTCTCCTAACCCACTGTTTTAATTAGGTTCACTTTGGCACCTGAATTGCTCCAATATAGTTATGGTCAGGACTAAACTTATATGAATAGAATTGTTTCAAAAACGAATGCAATTGCCTTTGCGGCAACTCTTCTCTTTGCTTTTTCAGCAAGAGCTGACCTTAATTTGTTTGATCTCATAAGAGACGGAAAGCATCGCTACGCCCTGAATGAAAATTGCAAAAGTTTTTTCAACAACGAGGAAAATAGAAAAAAATTGCACTCTAAAGCTTTCCAAGATGAAATTCAACCCCTCGAAGAGCTTGGCTTTGATCCTTACTACTTTCACTATACCACTGACCAAACAAAGGAAAAGCTTAAAACGTTTTCTATAATCGACGATGAAAGCATAAACCAAGAAAGCGGATTTAAAGATATCCTTAAACATCAGATGACTTACTATGACGCCCTCTCAAATGCAGCTGGTACTGGTTATTATATCTCTGCAAATCCCTTTAGTTCTGCAAATTATGGAAACGAACAAATTTTATTAACAGTCAAACAAACCGCAAAGGTCTATGATACAACAGACAAAACGAAGAGAAAGATCTACGATTCAGAGATGAGCAGATTGTGGACAGTAACAAGTCTTAATGAGTGCCCTGCTAAACTAATAATGTCCCTCTTGATGGATAAAAACGGAGTTGACCTTTGGTATTATAATAAGAACTACCAGTGGTTTTCTGTTTTCAATGAAGATATATTTGAAGATAGCTCAATATTAAAGATTGGGTCAGAGTACAGGAGCTTAATTACAAAAAAAATGGCCGAAGAAGGAAAGTTAGCACCCCTATTTGATAGCGTATTAGAATTTGGTGCTAACGATTATTCTATCTCCCTATCGGAATTAACCCCTTACTTGGAGGGGCACTCAGGTAGTATTGTCGATGAAGCTTTAAAAATTATTCCTTTCAAAGGAAATGAACCAAAGTTTAGCAATATGTTAAAACTAGTAGACGGACAAACATTTCATGAAAATCATTCAACCCTTCAGGCACTAGACCCAAACTTCAATAATCACTTGTTAAATGTAAGTTTAAACAATTCAAGCAAAGAGTTCAGACAAACTTACTTGGACCTATTGCTGTCAGGAAAGAAAGCTCGGGACAATGACCATCTACTTAAAAACCTAAGGTTGTTATTAAGGTGGAAAATGATAAATACAGGTGAATTCATTAGCATCGCAAAAAGTAATTTTGACAGTTCTTATACGAAGGCATTCACAGAGTTCGACCAAGATTATTATCCTAAGGATTTGAGTGCTGTTTTAATACTTGAAGGTCTTAAAAGACCAGATTCTAGAGCTAAATTGATTTCACTAGGAAGCAGGTTAATCAAACATATTATGATAAATGTGGAACCATCAAAGATTCCAGCATATTTCAGTTTAATTGAGAAGGACTACGACCTTATTTATTTCTTCAATCATATAAAGAGGAATGCAGATTACTACAAAAGCTACAAGCATTGGAATCAATTTATAACTTCAATGTTTCTTTACAGACCTGAACTTTTAAATATGGAAAATGCAAGAATCTTTTCTCCAATCCAAGCTTTACTCCCAGATCAACTAAAAAGAACTTTGGCTTTTCTGCTAAATAACAAAGATAGCCACGATGAAGTTTGGGAATATTATTATAACTTAACAAAGAATACCCTTCATAATTTGGTAAATACACCAAAGCTTGCTCCTCTTCTAAGCTCAAATGAAAAGATAGAGCTATTCCATACAATTTTATCAAAGCATGGTCCTCGTTCTCAGCAGTACATTGACTTCCTAGCGAATGCGGATTTAATGGAACAAGAGTATGATCTTGTGATGGCCATGAAAGGTCTTTCAGAAGACCAAAGGTTATTTTACATTGAACGTTTTAAAGACAACCCTGCAACCTCAAAAAGATTTGCTAACATTCCAAACGAAGATTCAGTATGGAGCTTCTTTAATCCTAATGATAAAGCGTCTGAAGTGACTAGGGCAATTATAGACATATATGAATCAAAGCTGATTGCCAATGTCGACATATTTGAACAACATGCAGGAGCTGAGGCCTTAGCTATTCTATCTACTCCGGACAGGATTTTAAGAAATCTAGACGTCTTGAACAATGGACACAAGGTCCACTATATTGTCGATGCTTTGGAGAGAGAATATGAACCTTTCACCTACAAACAACTGTATGATTCAATTGAGTTCAACATAGCAACGGCCAGTAGCATAATGGAAGGTTTAATTAAAACCAACGTTGAAAGGTTTTCAGACTTTCATAAGCTTCTTTTAACTCGTCCTGAGATTCTAAGTAATTCGAGTCTTGAAACTTTTGATCGCTACCTTGATTATGTCATCAAAGGCAAGGTCGAAACTTTAAATGAATTAAAACTGAGTCTCAAGAATCTAACACTTGACTTTTTAAAAGCTAAAACAGCGATTTTAAAGTTTGGCAACCTTGACCAAGAAATCACAGATTCAATAATTGCTAAAAACCTTCAGCTGAGCAAGCTTTCGCAGGCCCAGATAGACGACCTCCATAGAGCGTATGAATTGAACTATGAAACCAATCAATACATAAGAGGCCCTTTATGGGATAGATATATTTCCGAACACTCCAACAACTTGGATTCCGCTGTAAAGGCCTTGCCATTGGATCACTTAGAAATCGAGCACTTGAGATCACTTATTAGTGACTACTTCGACACGGATGAGACTCACCTTCACTTGAAAGAAATTGTCGACTCCAAAGGAGACCAAGAAAACATTTATGCCCTAGCGGCAAAGCTAGGTGATGATCAACTTATGTCGCGCATTATCGAGTTTGTTTCACCTGAGTATCCTAATAACAAGGATTATATTCCTGCCTTTATGACCTACTACTTGAAGCATGACAGGCCAGAATTCATGGAAGATCATATAATTCAAAAACTCTGTGAGAAGATAGATGGATATAAAGGCCTTAGGGAGTGGTATAAGTCAGCAGTAGAAGATGACGAGGAGGACGCCCGCAAAGAGATTTGGATTGAAAAATGCGACGTCTCCTGGCCATACCTATGGTAAATTAATCTTTCAAAAGGTTATTTAATCAACTTAATGATTTTGCATCATCTCTAAATGCCAGTCTGTATAATGTGCTTCGGTATTGCCTTCCAATTGCCTCTTCAGCCTCTACATTTGAACTCATCATCAAATTAAATCGCCACTCTAAAAATTTTAAAGAACATAGCATTTTAAGATGTGAGTCCCCAGAGATTATCTCTTCACCTCCATCCACCTCAATAACTTGTGCATGCTCATCAAAGATCCTTAAAATTTCAGCACATTTTTTTGCTAATAGAATTCCTTCACTACCACCAGCAAACAAATAAGGTGATTTTAAATTTGCCTCTTTGAGATTTTGTACAAACCCAAGTGCAATTTCATAGGATGATATTTGCTGAGTAGACCCCTTAGATAAAGGTCTTCCTAAAAGACCATAAACGGGGTGACCATTAAATCTTCTAACTAGTCCCATATGAAGATAATCTCCATTAAATTCAGGAAATAAAATTATAGGTTTTTTATCTCCGTTGGGCCTAATATTTAAAATGCCATCGGTTTCAATGTGCGGTGGAACTTTTTCACGAGAACTTTTTTTATTTGCGTGATCTAGTTTACTTTTAGTTTTTGGGCTGGGTAGCCGCTTTCTATCGACTTTTAACGTTGGTGTTAGCGGAAAGGTATCCATAAAAATATAATGAGAAGGAATCATATATTGAGGTAATTTTCGCTTGGCAAAATCTCTTAAATCCATTTCTTTTGTATAGTCAGCAATTACGTATGCTACAAGCCTTTGATCTCCTGGACTATCTTCCCTTAATTGTACTACGACTTGCCTGACTCCTTCACACTCTTGCAATAATTCTGAAACTTCACCAAGCTCTACTCTATGCCCTCTAATTTTGACCTGAGAATCCTTTCTTCCAATATATTCTAGTAGACCTTCATGATTAAACCGGACCAAGTCCCCTGTTCTATACATCTTTCCATCTCCTAAGAATGGATCATTTAAAAAGAATTTATCTGTTAAATTCTTGTTTCTGCAAAAACCAATCGATACACCAGCTCCTCCAATGTAAAGTTCACCGATTGCCCCCATAGGCACCGGGTTTTGTTCCTTATTTAGAATATAAAAGCTCGTATTTTCAATTGGTGTACCTAGCGGAAACGGTCCATTTACATTGGTTACTTGATAGGCCGTACACCAAACCGTAGTCTCTGTTGGGCCATACATGTTCCATACTGAACCACAATAAGGAACTAATTTCTTTGCAAGGTCTTGAGGAAACGGTTCTGCGCCACAAAGTGCA
>CATMLK010000003.1:0-135689 GCA_950070535.1 uncultured Bacteriovoracaceae bacterium
CTGCTAGATTCAGCTTTTCTAATGGCAGAAAATAAAATCGGATCTTTAATTGTAAACGACGATGAAGGAAATATTTATGGAATCTTCACCAGCACCGACGCTATAAATGCACTTATTGAAGTGCTGCGTGGCGATGTGGGTGAAGATATTCCACAAGTTCATGACTATTGAAAGTACTTCATGAATTCAGACTCGGAAGAGAGAATGAATTTGGAGTCCTTTTTGATAGACTTTTTATAGGCCTCTAGTGATCTTATAAATTCATAAAAATCGGGAGCCTTGGTTAAAGATTTAGCATAAATTGCGGTAGCTTTGGCCTGGGCCTTACCGCGAATAAGTTGGGCCTTCTTATATGCCTCGGATTCAATCTTATTTAAATCCTTGGCCAGGCGTCCCTCAATTTCAGCTTTTTCACCTTTACCAATAGAACGAATCTTTTGAGCGACTCTTTGTCTTTCACTGATCATTCTGTCGTAAACCTTTTCTTCTACAGATTTCTCATAAGAAATTCTTCTTAATTGGAGGTCGATTAGATCAATTCCCAGTGCCTTTAACTCTTCATCGGCCTTCTCAACGATTAATTCACTGAGCTGTTCACGACCAAGTTGAATCTTTTCTATCTCACCGCTAACCTCTTCTTCCACTTCCAGAACTGCAGCGTCAGCAACTTCACCCTTTTGCTTCTTTTCTTGAACCAGCTCTTTTTTTCTTTCAAGATTCTCAAGTATTTGATTAGAGTTTCGCACGGCCTCAACCAAGTTGTGACTTGAAATTACATCTCTTGTGTGACCATCAAGAATTGTGTCAATCCTTGCTTTGGCACCTCGTTCGTTTTGTACTGTTTGAATAAACTTGAGTGCATCTACAATTTTCCAACGAGCAGTAGTGTCTACTCGGATATATTTTTTGTCCCTTGTGGGAATCTGATTAGGGGAGCCATCCCAACTCAAAATTCTTTTATCTACGTATCTAACTTTATGCATAAAAGGGAGCTTGAAATGAAGACCTGCTTCTGTGGTTCCTTTTCCAATTGGTTTTCCAAATTGCGTGACAATGGCCTGTTGACCTTCTGTTAAAATGTAAAATGAGTTGCTTCCAACAAGGAGTAAAGCAACGACCAAAAATAATATGAATTTAAAACTATTTTTCATTTGTAATTCCTTTTCCAAATACCGGCAGTAAACCCTTTACCTTGGAGTCAATGATTACGACGTCTTCGAGCTTTGAAAACAACTCTTCCATTGTTTCTAGGTAAAGACGCTTTTTAGTAATCGCCGGCGCCTTGATATACTCTCTGTAAATCTCGCTGAATCTGTCTGCATCACCCTCAGCTCTATTTACAACAGCTTGTGCATAGCCTTGTGCCTCGCTAACAAGTTTTTTTGCCTTGCCTCGGGCCTCAGGTATAACTTTATTGTATGCTTGCTCAGCTTGGTTGATCATTTTTTCTTGTTCTTGCTTTGCTGCGTTCACGTCATTAAAGGATGCTTGTACTTTTTTAGGCGGGTTAACATCTTGAAGTTTTATGGATCTAATAAGCACTCCCATATCATACTTATCTAAAACCTCTTGCATCAACTGTTTAGCATCTCCTGCGATTCCAACTCTTCCTGTTGTGAGAACCTCTGTCACCATAATGTCTCCGACAACTCTTCTCATTATGGATTCACTAACATCTCTGATGTTTCGAACTGGCTCACTTGTTTTAAATAAAAATTTGAAGGGGTCTGAAATTTGGTATTGTACAACCCACTGAACTTCAGCGACGTTTAAGTCTCCTGTAAGCATAAGGGATTCTTCATCTAAATTTCTGGATGAATAGGTGGTTCTTCTTGTGTCTAAGGATTGAGTTCTAAATCCAAATTCTTCTTGATGAACAATCTTTGTTTTAACCTTTATAACCCTGTCGACTCCAAAAGGTATTTTAAAATGAAGACCTGGTTGAGTCGTATCTAAATATCTCCCAAGCCTTATCACTACCGCTTCCTCATCGGGTTCAACAGTATAATAGGAAGTGAAGAAGCCAACGGCCAATAGCAGAGCAACGATAAGAGGAACAAATGCCTTCTTATTCCTGTTGAATGACTGCTTTAACTTGTAGAGTTCGTAATTGAGATCTGGTTGTCCTTGATTCATTATATCTCCGCGTTAAAATTTAAGATACGTTATGATAAATGACTCTTTAAATCAATTACGAAGGCCTAAATCTCAATCTATTAGAATATCAAACTCCACTAAAAAAGAGTTCAAGGTAATGGAGTTTTCAGCAAGAAAAATCATTTTTTCAAAATCTTGACCATCTTTATTAACACCTGCGTAAAATATTGTTCTGACAATGTATTGACCGCTCGTGAATGGTTTTAAAATATTCACAAGCTGAATTTTACAGTTTTCTTTAATAAAGCTCTCTGGTTTTGACCAAAGTAGACCATTTTCAACACTTTTAAAATTTTCACAGAACTTTGGAACAAGATATGGTGTTTTCATTGCCTGTTCTATAAAATGTTCGAAGTCTTCATTATCAATAAGTGTTGTTGCTCTCATATCTTCAAGGCCATGTGATGTGGATGCTTGAATTAACACATCTGAGTATGACCTGCTTGTCTTTTCAATAGATAGAGCAGAAGCATAGGAGAAGCTTATTGATAGAAGACAAGTAAAAATTGTGACGAATTTGAAGCTCATAAAAACACCTTCATATTTAAAATTTGAATGTTTTTAGGTCAGAGAATGTTAAAATTCAATTATATAAGTTTGATACTACTTATCTCGAGGTTAGATAGATGTTGAATGTTAAGGAAATTGATACCCCATTAGGAAGTGTGTTTCTTGGTGCAGACTCAAAAGGGATTGCATTTTTAAGCTTTGATGAGTGCCAGACGACCAAATCAAACACATTATTGGATAAAGCTGCTATCCAGTTGAAAGAATACTTTGAAGGCAAAAGAAAAGAGTTTGATCTAGAGCTTAGCTTTTCTGGAACTGCCTTTGAATTAGAATCTTGGAACGCACTCATGCAAATACCATATGGTAAAATAATTAGTTATAAGGAACAGGCAGGACTTCTCGGAGATACGAAGAAGGCCAGGGCAATAGGC
The DNA here is from genome assembly GCA_950070535.1 of uncultured Bacteriovoracaceae bacterium. Lineage (GTDB taxonomy): Bacteria > Bdellovibrionota > Bacteriovoracia > Bacteriovoracales > Bacteriovoracaceae > UBA845. The sequence goes on from CATMLK010000003.1 coordinate 3,099, forward strand.
CTTGCCAATGGTAAGAACCCTCTTCCAATCATTATTCCGTGCCATAGGGTTGTTCGATCCGATGGGCAGCTCGGAGGTTATTCCTGTGGAATTGAAAAAAAGATTTTTTTGCTGGATTTAGAAAAAAAGGGCCTTGATTAGAGGCCCTTCTTCACACATTAAGAGAGAGAGAAAAAAGGAAGTAGATTCCTCTTTCGACCGCCAATATAACCATGTGTCAAATAATTTGAAATAGTTTTGTAATTATTACAAGTCATTAAAATTATTTAGTTTGTGCAAGTTCCCATTGATTAAGTGGATTCAAAATATACCTATATTTAAAAATTGGCTCAGGGTAGAAACTTTTAACCGACAAAGTAATCGCTAGGGGTTTTGAATCCCAATCAATCTCTACATGACCGTAGTTCAGTCCGAAAAATGAGTTTGGATAGAATCTTGAGACATAACTACGCACCAATAGACCCTCTACGGTGTGGGACAGGCCAGAACTCATGAACTCTAGGTGGCCAAACCTCTTAAAAATCGATGAAAAGTGCTTATCACCAGTGAGAAAAACAACCCCGCTTGGATTATATTTGTCCAAGACCTTTCTCATTCTATCAAAGGCAGGTTTGTGGTCAATCCATTCTTCCGTCCTTCGAATTACGTAGGAAAGAACCGAAAGGCCTGAAACTATAAAGTTAATTTTTGCATCACTATCTTTAACTTGTTTTTCAAACCACTGCCATTGTTTTTCTCCCAGAATATTATCCTCTTGATTAGGGTCATTTAAAAAATACCGGTTATCCAAGAGGATGAACTTAACTTTACTCTCTTCTGTACCAATTTCGTAAGAGGTGTAGATGCCTTCTTGTTTTCGTCTGGGGGAGTCCAGTGGCTCTTCAACAAAGTCTAAAAAATGTTTCTGACTTTCCTTTTTCATAGGGTTGGTGAAGTCTGCATTGTCATAACCGTAGTCGTGGTCGTCCCATATCCCTATTATGGGAGTTTTTTGTTTTAGTTCATTGTATCCCTCAACTTTGTTTTGCATCTCATAAGTTTGTCTAACCAAGGCGGACTCTTCTGTCTCTGCATAGATGTTATCTCCTCCCCAAATCCAAAGTTGGGGATCATCTTTGTTAATCCACTCCCACAATGGTTGGTCGTTGTAAGGACTATTGCAGGAACCAAAAGCGAATCTTTCAAGTTTATCAATCTTTTTGAGTCGGGTAGCGTTTGATTCAACTGAAGCATAAAGACCTGTAGTAATGAAATATAAAGCCAATACTCTTGTTAACATGCTTTCTCTCCTGTTATATAGTCTTGAAACCAATTCATTCTTAGCACAGCGTGTGAAAGAATAAGAATTCTTAAGTGAGACAAAGAATGAACAAGAAACTTTTGAAATACGTTCAATCCAAATTTTTACTAGTCGCTCAAGATTTGGTTCGAAACCCCCAAGCATTAAAGTTTAAACTTGAAGGGGCGATGGAGAAGCTCAACAAGGGAAAAGTTAAAGAGGCCTTGGGCAAGAATGTTGAGGACTTTAAGACTCTCGTTCGAATGGTTAAGGCATGGCTTTCTAGAGACTATAAAGGAGTTCCCACCAGTAGTATTGTATACATTGTCGCTGCTATTGTTTATTTTGTGACGCCGACCGACTTTGTGCCCGATTTTATATTAGGCCTAGGGCTTCTTGACGACATTGCTGTTTTGCGTTGGGTTATGGAAAAAATAAAGTCCGACATTGAGAAGTTTAAGAAATGGGAGGCGGAGCACGAATCGACAAAAGGTTCTTTCTGACGTATTGATTAATTATAAAAAATTAATTAGGGGACGCTATGAAAGATCTTATCTTTATCTTGCTTTTCTTGATGGTCTCTTGTGCTCAGCAAAAGGTCGTTCTTCAAGATGTAAATCTCATTCCTTTTGAAGACTTTTCAAAAGTTACCACTTTAGATCAGGCAACATTACCAGTTAAACTTTTTGAACTAATTGACCAAAGAGAAAAAATGGGTGTGGGTGAGGCTAGAACTGGCGCTCAGTTTAAAGAAACTCCTGTCGAGTTTAGATACGGTTTTAGTGAATACTTCAAGGACTACATTAAAAACTCATTAAAGAGAAGAAATGTCTTAATGGTAATGAGTGATGAAAAGGCCTTAATGAGTATTACTGTAAAATATTGTTGGACTAAAGAACTTTTAGAGCGATTTCAGCCAGAAAGAGCAACATGCAAAATCTCAATCGACGTAAAAGTTCAGAAGAATGGAGATGAATACAACGGAAGCTTTTGGACTGAGGTAAAGTCCCCTGGTGATATGGGTGATGCTACTGAAAAATTAGCTCCGACAATCGCTTCTTGTATGAACATAATTGTTGAAAAAATTGTAAATGATCAAAAACTGTTGAAGTTTATAGAAAGCAAACCTTTAATCTAATAGGAGTTATAATGTCTTTTGATATAATTGAAGACCTAAAGTGGCGATATGCATGTAAAAAATTTAACCCAGAGAAAAAGTTAAGTGAAGAGCAAGTAGATGCTCTTCTGGAGTCCTTGAGGTTAACTGCCTCATCTTATGGACTTCAGCCGTGGAAGTTCATTCTTGTAAAAAATGAGAAGTTGAGAGAGGAGCTAGTTGCAGCCTCTTTTGGACAAAAGCAGGTTATGGATGCTTCTCATTTAATTGTTTTGTGTGAAAAAGAAGAAATTGATGAGGAACATGTAGACGGCTACTTGCAAGATATTTGCGAAACAAGAGGTGTTGAAACTGACTCTCTGGCTGGTTTTAAAAAAATGCTTATGAAAATGATTGTCCAACAGCCAGCTGAGAAAAGATTGGTATGGGCAAAAAATCAGATATATATCGCTTTAGGAACATTATTAACGGTATGTGCGAATTTGAAGATTGACTCTTGTCCAATGGAAGGGTTCAAACCAAATGAGGTCGATAAAATTCTAGGCCTTCACGAGAAGGATTTGCGCTCGGTTCTACTTTGTCCTGTCGGCTTTAGAGCTGGCGACGACGTCTACACTGAAAAGCATAAAGTTAGATTCAAAAAAGACGAAGTTGTAGAAATTTTATAATTAGTTCTTTCCCAGGTGAATTATCCTGTCACCTGGGATACTCACAGGGTTTCTATCGAGCCCTATGACAACTCCGTCATGGGGAGCAAAATACTCTTGAATTACATGTCCAAATGCATCTCTAATGACCGCAACTCTTTGACCTTCATAGACTTGTTCATATAACTCAGCCTCAACTTCTAAAAGTCCACCCTTTTTGGTTCTTAGCCACTGAGAGCTTCTACAGATTTGCTTCTCTATGAAATCATAATCTTTGTTGGTTTTTAGAACCTTAATACCGTCTTGCATGCAATGAAGTAGACCTGTAAGAATTTCTCTTACATATTTCTTTTGATAGATATTTGGGTTCCCTATCTCTATAGTCAGTGCAGTAATTCCATTTTCTTCTGCAGCCTTTCTTAGAGTTTTAGACTTCTTATCACTTGCATGCAAAACAAGTGGTGTTCTTTGGTATTTTATTAGGTCTCTAACTGCAGGCATGTCCAAGTTTACTCTTGAGTAAAGAGTATTAATTCTGCCTTTGCTTGCAGTGTGTAGATCAAAAAGAAAGTTTGTTCCAAGAATTACTTTATGAAAAAAATTGTAAGCAAATACTTCTCCTGGAAGACCGTTTCGTTTACCCGGCATAACTCTGTTGAGATCAGTTCCATCAATATACTCACGTCGTTTAGCTTTAAACGCCTGAACATTTATTATTGGCACAAGAACAAGATCGCCAGCAAGATCCTCAGGCTTTATTAGATCGGCCATTTGATAGCATAAAAAACTACCATTTAGTTCATCTCCGTGGATAGCTGCAGTTATTGTAACTCTGGGACCAGGCCCTGCTCCACGAATGAGAATTACTGGAACGTAAACTGTGTCCCCAAGTTGATCATTGCTAATACGTAATTTGAATTTATACTTGGCACTTCTCTGATATTTGTCAGGCTCCAAACGATCAAGAACGTCACACTTTTCCATGAAGCCTTTATCCATTGTAGAATTCCTCTGTCAAAGCCTGATCATTATTCAAAGAGACAAAAAGATCATGATTGAACTTGTTGTCGACCAGAAGTCTTTTACATAACTTATCTATTGAGACCATCGAGAGAGCACTCTGAATATAAGATTCAATTAAATCATCAAGGCCTATGCCCAGAGAATTAAATTCTTTTCTATCCATGAGCATCAATCTTTTGGAATCACTAGTCCATTTATTCTCGCCAATCTTTATTGAAAGGTTTGTCCCCAACATGTCCCACGAGTTTTCAGGTAGGGTGTCGCTTAGAGAAGTTCTCGCTCTTCTTGCGTAAGTAGCCACAGGTGTAAAACCACTGTCAAGGCGATTAACGAGCATCATTCTTAAATCGGCTACAAATATTTCATTTCTCTTGTTAGGAAACGTTCCAACATGAAAGTACTTATTGTCTGTAAGACTTGGATACCAGTCTCTTGGAGCAATTAGACTTTGAACTATGAATTGTTCATATTGAAAATCGACCTTTAAGAAGTCTTCAAATTCTTTTTTATTGGTAATTGTATAAACACCCTGACCAGCGTTTGAGTAGGGAACTTTTATTACCGCAAGATAATCAAAACGTTCAACCCAAAGTTTTGTCTCTTCCTTGTTTAAATCTTTGATTGTCTCTGGGAAATTAATTCCAATTCCAAATTCAGAGTGTTCGGCGTTAAATAGCTCGTAAGCTTTACTGGCCACTAGTTTATTCCTTCCACCTGCCAAGCAAGCTATTACAGGATTTAGTATAACCGTTTTAGATATTAGTGGTATTCTGGTCCATGGCTTCTGGGTCACATAGCGAAGTGCACCTCTAATTGGTACCCAGTCGTCTTGGATTTTAACTTGGAGCACTCCATCTTTAAATCGAACATGTTCATTTGTTTGGTCAGAGAAAAATGGAACTAAATATACTTCCTCTTGGAAGACATCTGCCATTGTGGCGGCATAACCAGATGCCTCCATTAAGTTTTTATCATAGAGAACGGCAAGCTTTCCTTCGGGAACCTGGGACTCTTTTAAGTACTCTTTAAAACATTGAGTAATTAATGTGTGGTAGCCACCCTGTTCAATACTCTCATTCGTAAGTGGCATTGACTTTTGGCCGGATGGACAGGAGTTCGTTTCAATAACGACTACTTTTCTATTGCCCGTCTTGGTTGTGGTATAGAAAAGATCCGAGCCTCCCCAATGAAAGTGGGATGTTCTGTAGTCTAGTAACTCACGAAGTTTATTCTGCTCCACCTGGGGGTTGAGGTGGCAATATCTTTGGACGATTCTCTCGTTTCCAAGGCCAAAGAAAAATGAAACAAGAGGGTGGAGTTGTGAGTTTAGCACCTTTGGATAAAAGTGATTTTCAGGTTCAAAATCAAAGGGCCTAAGGGTTTTTATATCTTCCATTCTTTACCTCTTGGTTATTCCTGTTGATTCTGCCATGGGTTCATTTGGAAGGAAACAAAATAAAACACAAAAAAATGAAGGGAGCCGCGAATTTTTGTAGGTGATTTTTGAAATTTGGTGCATACTTTTCTGGACCGAGCAAATGCTCGCTCGAGGGCGTTTTACTAGGAGGGCCTCATGAAATTTAAAAACATTTGTATCTTAATGTTCTTGTTATCAACTATCTTTGTAAATGCTTTTGCTCAGTCGTTCGAGGGAGAAGACTTTGAATCTGGGGCTGAAGTGGAAGAAAGTACTCCAGTGGAGACCGACTCAAGTGTTGGTGAAACCTTTGAAGAAGGTGCCTTGGAAGAGGATGGGTTGGAGTAAAAATAGCTTAATAGATCTGAATAAAAAGTCCGATAATCTCGTGTGGTTACTGCCGCTGGATTATCGGTCTTTCATTTTAGATGTCCTCAGGAACTAGACCCCTCACTACCATCATTAAAAGCTAATCATGCTTTTCCTTTGACTTAAACTAGACAAACTTTAGATGTAGCTTCTGTGCTTTGAATCTTAATTTCTTAAGCGATACAAGTATTCTTTAATTCTAAAAAGGACGAGTATGCTTGGAAAGACAAAGAGAGAGCATTTGGTTGAGGCAATTAAATTCTTCAGTTCAAAGGGGTGGACTCCCGCGACGAGTTCAAACTTCTCATTTCGAGAAAATTCAAAAAACATTGTCATTTCCAGGCAAGGTGTTGATAAATCAAAATTTGCCGTCAATGATCTTGTTCAGGTGAATAATAAGGGTGGACTGATTAAGTCTCAAGGTGAGAAGTCATCACCAGAAACATTAATCCATACCTGTGTTTACAATCAATTTTCAGACATAAATTGTGTGCTTCACACTCATTCCTCCATTTCAACTACCGCCTCTAGACTGTACCGATCCAGAGGTATGATAAAGTTTTCAAATTACGAAATTCTAAAGGCATTTGACGGTATTGAACGACATGACCAGGAGATAAGCCTACCTATTTTTTCAAATACAAGTGATATGCCGGAGTTTTGCACGTGGCTTGGAGAGTATTTTAAAGACAATGGATTTATCCATGGAATCTTGGTTGAAGGTCATGGCCTATATACATGGTCTTCATCAATTGAGGGGGCCAAGAAGAAAGTAGAAGCATTTGAGTTTCTTCTTGAATGTGAACTTCTGGAGTCCAAGTATTCAAAATCGGAGGGGGAATGAACAAGTACATCTTAATTGATCTGGAGTGGACCTTATTTAATTCACAGACAATCAATGAAGATATTCTTCCTTATGTACTTAAAGATATGAGTGATTTCGTTTCAGGCAATTTTGCCCAGTTGGCAGAGTCACAAGAGGGCTTTGCGGCTACCTCCCCGAGAGAGCTTGTGGACATTTTTCAGACTTGGGCTAATGGGGAAATATCAAACTCTGTTCTTAAAGCGTTCTCAGAGAAATTTATGGAATCAAACAAAACCTTGAAAGTTAAGGCCTTCCTAGATATTTCGCAGAACTTAAGGGACTGGTCTGAAAGAGGATTTACAATATTAGCTATATCTAGATGGCCAATAGCCTTTCAGAGACTGCTATTAAGAAATTGTGATTGTGGGGATTTAGACCCGTATTTCAACGATCATTATGAGAGCACAAAGACCAGAGAGGGACTTTCACGCACGCTTAAATTGATTGGCAAAGAGTATGATGCAGAACCTGTTGAAATTATTTACATTTCCAGTTCAAAAAAAGATATCGCTAATGCACAGGGCCTAGGACTTAATGTAAGGCTGATCAATAGAGAATCAAGTTTCGATTTAGCGCAGCATCCGAACTGAGTACTGGCCATTTCTAAGCTACATGAATTTTACCGTTGCACTAGACTTTGATAGCTTAAAACAGTAAGTTTCACCTAAATTTAGGAGGATATATGAAGTTTTTAGTTTTTCTTCTTACTTGTGGCCCTTTGTTGGCATTTGCGAATCTGCATCCAGGTCACTGCAGAGTTAAGCCAAATCTTGAGTGTGAACAAGAAGTTAAAAAGAGAATTCCTAAATACCAGTATAGTAGCGAAATACATCAAAAACAGATCAAGTACCACTGTGCTGGAAATCCTGGAGGGGAATGTGTAAAAAAACTAGCGAAAACCCTCCCTTGGTATAATACCAATAACAGAGATGATCTTAACAAGGTTGCTTTGTCTTGCGCTTTAACAGATATGGATTGCTTAAACTTTGTAGCGAAGAAAGTTGGTCCAAGAAATCTGAGAAGCTTAGAGGATACGAGAAAGGTGGCAATGGCCTGTGCAAGATCGGATATTAGGTGCCTTAAAGATGCGTGCAAGAGTGAATTTGATTGCGATAGAGAGGAGGAGCTCTTAGACGCAGCTCGCTCCTGCTACCAAGTCTGTTACTAGTTACTTTTCTGAATTATATTTAAAAAGGGCGACACTTGTGTCGTCTTTCTTAATGTCTTCAATTTTCTTGGTCATTTGTTCATGAATTAGCTCCATTCTCTTTTCAAAATCACCTGTTGAAATCAAATTAACAATTTCTTCTTCAGTAAAGTTCTTTGGCATGTTATCTGAGGAAAGAAATAACAAGTCTTGATTGTTTAGTTCTATCTTTTGGCTAACTTCTAAGCTCATAGGCTCAAATCCAAGTCCATTAGAAACTTCATGATCGTCTTTGATATAGATGTGGACATTGTCTTCATGCACAAGTCCTGATTCAAGAGCATGGCCTCGTGGAGAGTGTTCCATTGATAGATATTTTATCTTTCCTCTAGAGCCAAGGACATAGCTTACGCTATCTCCCGCGTGATAACTTCTCACAAAGTCTTTACCTATCTCAAATGCGACAATCGTGGCACCCGCACCTGATTTGAGGTCTTTCACTTTTTTATCTGCTAGTTCTATTGCATCCAAAACATTCTCTCTGTCATTGTTTGATGCCGTCTTGCTCTCAAATACTTTTTTAACACTCTCATGCATTGCTTTTACGGCCTTGTCTCCGCCAGCATGTCCACCCATTCCATCGCTAAGAAAGATGGCCACAAGAGATTCATTTTTAGACACTGTAACTATGGCATCTTCCATAGGCTTATCCCATTCACTCGGGTTTGTATAAAGCCATAGATTTCCATTTTTAAAGTTAAATGGTGTAGGCCTTTCCATAGCTGCATTGTAGAAGTCAATTTTTAAGCTCATTTATAGACACTCCAAGACATGTTTTCCAAATGAATACGAAGTTGAGACATGTTTTTAAAACGAGATGTAATAATTCCTTTCTTTAGGCCACAAACTATTTCTTTGACCTCTGGAGGCATGTCCTTATAGGTCTTTGGGCCTCCAAGAACATCATAGAAGAGCCTAATAACATCCACCAAATCATCCTTGAAGTCTTGGCTTTTCGGGGTACCCCAGTGAAACAAGTCAAGAATTTTAACTTGAAAGCCAAGTCCATATCTCTGGATTATGACATTGTCTGAGTGAAGATCGCCGTGGTACTCTCTAAACGCATGAATCTTTTCAAGACCCCTTACTAGTGCATGTAAAAGATGAAGTGCTTGATAGGGTGCAAGTTTGTTGCCTCTAAAGTTTTTAAGAAAAACTGTAAGAGTTTCACCTTCAACGTAATCTGATATTAGATAAGTAACCTTCTCATCTTTAAACATCATTGTTTCTTGAGTGAAATATTGAATTAGTATTGAACAACTTCGAAGCTTATGAAGCTTTTTGGCATATCGTCTTGCATTGATATTGTTTTTGTTTCTGATTGGAAGGAAGAATTTTGCGGCCCGTATGATGCCTGTTGAAATTTCTTCTACTTTATAGACTTCACCTTCCCAGCCTCCACCTAATTTTGAGATAATTCTATATTTGCCATTTATGACCTTTAATTCTGGAAAGTCAAAGCTTGTAATGTGTCTTGCCATGGGAACTCCTTAAGGCCTTATTATAGAGCATAATTGATAAAATAAAATACCAAAGCCAAAGATGTTCCGCATACAAAATTTAAAATGAGGCCAAAGCGCATCATGGTGGTTAAATCAACCTTTCCCGAGCCATAAACTATTGCATTTGGAGGTGTTGCAACAGGTAGCATAAAGGCCAGGGAACACGAAAGTGCCACTGCTATTACAGGTGCAGGACCACTGAGGGATAAAGTGGAGGATGAAGCAATCACAATTGGTATAAGGATGTTGGCACTGGCCGTATTTGAGGCTAATTCGGTTGAAAAAACTGTAAAAAGGCAAAGAAGTAGGAGAAACAAAAAGACACTTGCCCCAGTTATTTGGGTTACCAAAAAATTGCCTGCCATCTCTGCAAGACCTGTATCGAATAAAATTTTTCCTAGGGATAAACCTGAGCCAAAAAGGATTAGAGAGCCCCAGTCAATATCCCTAAGGTCATCAGACTTTAGAAGTTTTCTTTTACTAGTCAGTGGGAAAACGAAGAGTAGGGCGGCCATAAGCATACCCACGGCTCCAGGGTTCATCCTCTTTTGAAAGGTTTCGAAAAATCTGATTTGATCCCCAAAAGCTGTGCTCAAAAGTCCAGGTAGGAACCAGGCCAATAGAAGAACACTAAAAAGTACCATCAGCCATAATTCTTCTCTACTTAGAGTTTTCTCATTATTTGCATCTTTGAAGAGTTTGGTTAGGTCCATATTTCTAACTTCTTTCGGAACTTTGTTTCTTATGAATAAGAATATTATTATAAGAAAAAAGATGCTGAGCGGAACACCAAAGAATGTCCAGTCTATGAAAGTTATTTTTATGTTGGCCAATTGTTCTAGCATCCCAATCGCTATGATGTTGGGAGGGGATCCAACGGGAGTGGCCAGGCCTCCAACACTTGCACTATATGCCAGACCCAGCAACATGTAACTTTGAGTTTCACGACTTTTGACTCCCAAGCTGCTTAAAACTCCAAGCAATATAGGCATCATCATCGCTGTAGTTGCAGTATTGGAAACCCACATCGAGAAAAAGGCTGTTATCGATAAAAGACAGAATAGTAGACGATCAAAACTTTTTGCAACTTGTCGTTTAGAGATGATAAACAGGGATATGCGCCTATCAAGGCCGATATTTCTTAGTGCTTTTGCAAAGAGAAACCCTGCCAAAAAAATGAAAATTATAGGATGAGCAAAAGATGAAAGAGCTTTTATTGGATCTTCAACACCAAGGATTATAGAGAGGCCAACTCCTATTAGTCCCGTTGCGAACAATGGAATCCTAGCAATCAGCCAGTTGTAGACGACGAAGCAAAATACTGCCAAAAAACTTTGTTGCTTCTGGTCTAGTGGTAAATTTATTAGATATAGAGTTGCGAAGATTAGTGGTCCCGCAAGCGGGACCATTATAGATTTAAGGTTTTGCATCCATTAGTTATAACTTGATGCTAGGGGCACCTTCAATATTTTTCTCATAAAATTCGCCAAATTTTTTCATTTGGTCATGAAATGACTCGGCTAACTCTTTTGCTTTAGGGGCGTATTTGCTTTGATCTTTCCAAGTCTTTTGAGGTTGCAACATTTCGGATGAGACGCCCTCAATTTCCAATGGAATCTGGAGTCCAAAAATTGGATCTCTCTCGCATTTTACATCATTTAGGTTGTTGGCCTGAATGGACCTAATGATTTGTCTTGTCACCTTAAGTGGAAATCTTTCACCTTCACCATACTGCCCACCAGTCCATCCTGTGTTGATTAGCCATACATTAGTATTGTGTCTTTCCAAATAATCGCCAAGCAAGCTTGCATACTCCGATGGATGGCGAAGCATAAAAGGAGCTCCAAAGCATGGAGAAAATGTCGCCTGCGGGGAACGGATACCAACCTCTGTGCCAGCAAGTTTTGCAGTATATCCAAGCACAAAATAGAACATGGCCTGGGCATTAGTTAGTTTGGCAACAGGAGGTAGAACACCAAATGCGTCAGCTGTTAAAAAGAAAATATGGTTTGGAACTTGTCCGTGACTGCTTGGCTCTAAGTCCTTAATAAAAGAAAGTGGATAGGATGATCTTCCGTTCTCAGTGATAGTTTTGTCATCAAAGTCTATTTCCAAAGTCTCGTTATTGTAAGTTACGTTTTCTATCATTGCGCCAAAACGATTGGTTGCCTCCCAAATCTCGGGCTCATTCTCCTTGCTCAGCTTATAGGTTTTAGCATAACAACCACCTTCAAAGTTAAAAACTCCATCATCGCTCAAACCGTGCTCATCATCCCCTATAAGATAAACACCTGTATCTGTGGAAAGAGTGGTTTTTCCTGTACCTGAAAGCCCAAAGAACACTGATGTTTGCTTGTTCTCAAGTCTGCTGGCACCTGCATGCATTGGAAGAATTCCATTTTCAGGCAAACGGTAGTTCATTGCTGAAAACATTGATTTTTTTATCTCACCGGCATAGAAAGTTCCCACAATTATTGTGGTGTTTGTATCAAAGCATGTTGCAACAATTGTGTTTGACTTTGTTCCATAGACATTTGGATCAACCGCCATCTCTGGAACATGATAGATTTTAAAATCATCCTCTTTGAATTCCCTCATCTTGTCTCTGAAAAGGTGCTGAGAAAATAAAGCATGTTGAGGATGGGTAGTGATCAATAGGGCCGAAATATTATGCTTTTCATGAGCTCCAACACTTCTCTCCGTACTGTATAGCTCTTCTCGTTGGTTAAGGTGCTCAATGGCCTGAGCCTTTAGTGCTTGAAAGCGTTCAGGAGTCATAGGGTTTAAATTGTTTTCCCACCAAACAGAGTCCTTAGTTCTTTCACTTTTTACAATATACCGGTCATTTGCTGATCTTCCTGTATGTTTGCCAGTTTTTACCAGTAGCGCTCCATCCTTTGAGAGGTTACCATCACCTCGTCTAACTGCCTCTTGAATGTAAAAGCTTCTTGGAAGGTCTTTGTGAATTATTTTATCTTCCTTCAAACCTAAGATTGTTAGTATCTGGGACATTTCGCTCTCCTTCAAAGTTAAAAAGTACAATCTTAAAAATTTACATTACTTTTTGCAAAAAGGTAAAAGAGCAGAAATGAATTATAACTTAAGTTTTGCTTAAAGGGTTATTGAGTCTCTAATAGAGTTTAAATCCTCGCCTTCGAGGGTCTCCTTCTTTAGGAGCTCCGCTGCCGATGTTTCTAAAAGAGTTTTATTATTGGCTAGTATAGACATTGTTCTTTGATAAGCATTTTCAACAATTAATTTCACTGCTTCATCAATTTCACGTGCAGTCTCTTCTGAGTACTCATGAGTTTTCATCCCATCAGGTCCTAGGAATTGTTGTTGAGTTCTTTCAAGACTTACATGTCCCAATTGTTTGACCATTCCATATTTGGTGACCATACTTCTTGCTATATCTGTTGCTTTGGCCAAATCATCTGAGGCACCAGTTGAAAGGTGGTTGAATATAATTTTCTCTGCAACTCTGCCGCCCATTAAAACGCAAATTTTCGCTTCCAATTCCTCCTTTCTCATAAGAAAGCGGTCTTCAGAGGGTCTTTGTATAGTGTACCCCAAGGCACCCATACCTCTAGGGATAATTGATATCTTGTGAACTTCATCTACAGACTTTAAGGCCATACCCATTATTGCATGGCCCATTTCATGGTGGGCTACAACCGTTCTTTCGAAATCATTCAATAGTCGATTTGTTTTTTCAAGCCCGGCCACAATTCTCTCCGTAGCCTGAGTGAAGTCTTGTAATTCTACAAACTTTTTGTCTTTTCTGGTCGCCACTAAAGCAGCTTCATTAACGAGATTTTCCAAGTCAGCACCTGTAAATCCTGTGGTGAGAGAGGCGATTTGCTCTAAATCTAGATCTTTTTTGTATTTAATTCTCTGGATGTGAACTCTTAGGATTTCTAATCGTCCGCCTTTGTCTGGCCTGTCGACTAATACCTGTCGATCAAATCGACCTGCTCTGAGTAGTGCTGGATCTAGGATTTCCGGGCGATTTGTTGCTCCTAGAAGAATAATACCTTCTTTTGTTTCAAAACCATCCATCTCTGTGAGGAGTTGATTGAGAGTTTGTTCCTTTTCATCGTTGCCACCATACATGTTGCTTGAGCCTCTTGACTTGCCCAGAGCATCAAGCTCATCAATAAATATTATACATGGAGAGCTCTTTCTTGCTTGGTTGAAAAGATCTCTAACTCTTGCGGCTCCAACACCTACAAACATCTCTACAAACTCAGAACCACTGATGCTAAAAAAGGGTACTCCTGCCTCTCCTGCAATTGCCTTCGCAAGAAGAGTTTTTCCAGTTCCTGGAGGGCCAACTAAAAGAATCCCTTTTGGCATTCTTCCGCCAAGCCTGCCGTACTTTTCTTTATCTTTTAAAAATTCTACTATTTCCTCAAGTTCTCTCTTTGCTTCATCTACTCCAGCGACATCTTTGAAGGTCTTGCCGGTGTTCTTTTCAACGTATACCTTGGCCTTGCTTTTTCCAACACTCATGAGGCTTCCACCGGGGCCGCCACCTCCTTTTTGTGCCATTTTTTTTAAGAAGTATATCCAAATGAATACAAAGATGAGGGGAGGGATCACCCAAGATAGAATGTCTCGAAAAAAAGTATTCTCAACTTCCTTTCTGAATTTTACATCATAAGGCTTTAGGAATTTTACCGCATCTTCCTCAACTCTGTTTGTTACAAAGATTTGAGGGGTTTCGCCTTCAGGTACAGATGTAATACCTTTCATTGTCGTCTCACCTAGGACGACTTCTGTGATTTCCTTATTTTCAAGAAGTGCCAGGAACTCATCGTAGCTCACTCTTTTCATTGTTGCATTTGTTGCCACAAGGTTTTGAAAAGTAATTACTAAGAAGAAGGTGATAATCAGTGGCCAGATATTAAAACGTGGTTTCATTGACTTCCTTGTGCTTAATTCAATCCTTTATTAAGCTATCACATTGACTTGAATTGTCAGTGTGAGGGATTATACATAAGGTCTACATGTTTAATGGGGGAGTTATGAAAGTATCTTTGGTTACTGGTGGAAATAGAGGCCTGGGCCTTGCGATAGTCAAGGAGCTGGCGGCAAAAGGGCATATGGTTTATATGGGCACTAGAGACTTAGATAAAGGGTCAAAGGCATGTGCAGGTCTTGTCAAAGAAGGATTAAAGATTAGGCCTATTGAACTGGATGTAACTAAGAGCTCAACAATTAAAGACGCCGTTGCCAAAATTAAGGATGAGAATGATTACTTGGACGTGTTAATAAATAATGCGGGGGTAATGCTTGATAGCGGAGAAGGGCAGAACAGTGTTCTAAATGTAGATCCAGTTATTGTTATGAAGACTTACGAGGTTAACACTGTTGGCGCTTTGATTATGTCCCAAGCAATCGCTCCCCTTATGAAAGAAAAAGGCGAGGGAAGGATAATCAACATATCCTCCGGCATGGGCTCTTTGAGTGAAATGGAGGGGGGCTGGGCGGCATACCGAATGAGTAAGTCTTCTCTTAACGCATTAACGAGGATTCTCCATGCAGAACTTAATAGCTTTGGCATTTCTGTAAATTCAGTGTGTCCCGGCTGGCTAAGAACCGATTTGGGAGGAGAGAGTGCACCACTTAGTCCTGAAGAGGGAGCCAGAACGCCTGTTTGGCTTGCAACGATGGTTGATTCACCAAGCGGGAAATTTTTCCGAAATAAGGAAGAAATAGAGTGGTAAGGCTTTAATCACTTTTCTGGAGTTTGAGCTGCGGTTATTAATTGCTTCATTAGTTTGTCGTAACTTATTCCTGCGTATTTTGCACTTTCTGCAAACTCATCATCACTAGATATATTTGGATTTGGGTTCGCCTCTAAAACGTAGACTTTGTCACCTGCGCCAATCCTAAAGTCAATTCTTGCATATCCGCTGAGATTTAAAACCTTGTAAACTTTCTTGGCCGTTTTTTGAATCTTTTTTTCCAGCTCATCAGATATTTTAGCCTTCGAGTGGTCTATTCCTTTTCTGCTTCGATAGCTTTGGTTCCACTTGGCCCTCTCTGTGTATACTTCTTTCTCCGGGTTTTCTACGTTCTTGTACACTAACTCCCAAGCTGGAAGAACCTTAAGCCTTTTGTTTCCGATGACACCTACATAAATCTCTTTACCTTCGACAAACTCCTCAACTATTACGTCTTGATCGAGCTCTTTTTGAATGTAGCTAACTCTCTCAAAAAGTTTTTGATCACTGTGAACGACACTTGCTTGGGCTATTCCATAGCTTGCCTCTTCTGTCGCACACTTAACAATTAATGGGTATTTTAGACCTTTAGGACTACGTAGCTTTTGCGACTTTTTAAGAGTGAAAAAACTTGGTGTGGCAATCTTGTGGTACTTTAGAATTTTTTTTGCAAGGGCCTTGTCTCTTGCCAAAAGGAGACCTTTGGGATTGCATCCAGTATAGGTAATATTATGCAACTCCAGCAGGGTAACAATGTGGTAGTCCATGGCCGGGTCATTATTAAATTGTTCCAGCATGTTAAATACGATGTCTGGACGTTCTTGTCGAATACTGGATGTTAAGGGGCTGATTTCATCGTCAATGCCAAGAGTTTTTACTTTATGTCCTAGCTTTTTTAAAGCCAAAATAACATCTGCCTCGGTAACCCACGGCGTTTTAAATCTGTCGATGTCATTTAATCTGAAGTCCTCGGGCGGTATTAAGCTTTTGTGCATTATTGCCAGAATATTCTTCACATGAAAACCCTATGTCTTTTTTTTCTTAAGAATTCTGCTGAGTGGAAAGAAAGCATTTCCTCAACAATTATTTTAGTTTGATATGAAGAATATTTTAAACGATAGTTTTTGATTTTGCACTCTTGCTTTAGCTCTTTAATCATTAACTTTACAATATTAGTGCTTATCCCACTTCTTTTTGCCAGTCTTTTGCATATGACTGATTCATATTTTTTAAAAACTTCATTGGCCTCTTTTTTTCCATCGATTGAAAAAACTTCATTTACCTTGTCTGCATAGAAATTTTTTCGTCTAAGTCCCAAGGACTGCTTTCTCCAATTGAAGTACTGTTTGAGTGTTCTGTTATCATCTCTAAAATGGATAGGAGTGTCGCTATTAGATACTTTTGATTCACCTAAACATGATTTTTTAATGATCTCATCAACAAGTAGGAGCTTTTCCATTGCTGGCCAAGTCTTATACTTTTTCTTCCACTGGTATTTAGGTGTAAGCCAAACTGCAAAAGTTTCGGCCCAGTCTTCCTCTGGATGTGCCTGAGCATAACCTTGAGGCAAGTGTTTTACATAGTCTTTAGAGTAAAGATTAGGCACATAAAATGTTGGGTACGGCCTAGAGCTTAGGCCAAATAGGCCTTGCCTTTTTTTATTTTTCCTAAGGTGAAAAGCATTATCCAGAGCATGAGCACATTCATGTCTTAATAGCTTTACCAATTCTTTTTCACTGGAACCTTCAAGAAAGCCAACATGCTTCTTCTCTAGTTTAATTAATCGAGGATCTAGGAGTGTAAAAGGAAATGCAAAACCAGGAACTCCGTCAGGGGAGAACCATTCCTCCGACGCCCAGAGGTGAGGAGTCCAATTGATGCCCCTTCGTCTTAGTTCGGCTTTCAGGGTCAGTACTTGTTTATTAAATGGCAGCCGAAACTCATCCAAGGGGAGGTCCTTGACTTTCATGGCCAGTAGGTCGGTGTCAGAATATTGAGTCAGTTTGCTTTGTGTCATCGGTTTCAAGATGCCTCAAGTTAATCCTAAATTCAACTACCTATGAATGTTTTTTAGATGTTCTCTCATCAAGGAGATTTTAAGTTTTTAATCCAAATAGAATTGTCTTAAACTATATGTGGAGGTTTAATGAAAGGAATTTCCTTTTCGGTAGGTCTATTTTTAGCGATTGGCCTATTAGTAGAGTTTTTAATGAGGATCTAAATAATCTGATGTAAATGGCTGATTTTTCTTAATGAAAGACTTGCCATTTTTTAACTCGTTACCAAATTAAGGGTAAGGAGGAGATTATGATTGTCGGAAAACGAATTAAAACGGCCTTTGCAGTCAACTCTCATGGGAAATTGAGTCCTATAGGGGAGAACATCTTTCAATTCAAAAAAAGAAAAAGAAAATCTGGTCATAAAAAAAATGTGCCTACAAAAGGAGAACTTTTAAGTGAACGTGGCAATTCTCGGAGCATCTGACACTCCATCAAGATATTCATACAAGGCCATGAAACTTTTGGAAGATCATGGGCACACGACCAAATTAGTTCACCCACGACTTTCTAAAATAGAAGGGAAGTCTGTGTATAAGTCGCTAAGCGATATTGAGGACAAGATTGACACATTGGCCATGTATGTAAACTCAAACATCTCTAGTAAAGTGGTTGAAGAAATTAAATTATTGGCCCCTCGAAGAGTAATTTTTAACCCAGGTGCGGAGAATCCTGGAATCTACTCTGAATTGGAAGACTCTGGAATCAAAGTTGTTCTTGGCTGCGTGCTAGTAATGCTAAATACGGGGACATTTTAGAAGGTCGCTTTCGCGACCTTATTCTTATTGAATGTTAATTTTTTTTGATTTACTTTTTTTGCCTTCTTTTTTGTTTATCTTAATTGTAAGAAGCCCATCGTCATAACTTGCGTCGCACTTGTTTTCATCAATATCAGCATCCATTGGAATGGATCTATAAAAACTCCCATAACGTCTTTCCATATGGTAGTAATTGTCCTTCTCATCCTCTTTAAAAGATTTCTTTTCCCCTTTTAAAATAAGCTCATCGCCCTTTAGCTCGATATCAATTTCATCTCTTTTTAGTCCTGCAAGTTCAGCCTCCACAATGTAAGCATCATCCGTTTCCTTGACGTTAATTTCTGGATTAAAGTTATTCAAACCACTTGTAGCTGGTAGGTCTGAGAAGCGTGAATTAAAAAAATCGTCAAATGCCGACCATACATCACCGGACTTTGCCGGCACTTTCCCTCTTGATGGATAATCGCCTCTTCTTCTATTGGGTGTGAAGTCCATAAAACCTCCTTGTTTATTCAAGTTAAAAACTTCCTTGTGAGCTTATTTTATGCTTTTAATACATTGGCGTAAATAGCTGTATAAGATGTGGTTAATTGTCATAACTCTCTAGGTGTATAAAAATTTTAACTAGGACTTGGAGGTAAGAATGGGACAGTTTGTAGTTGGAGAGGATTTAAGAGGCAATAGTTTTGACCTTCTTAAAACTTCTTTGGCGTGGGCCAAGGCCTTTGGCAAGAGGATGTTTACCCTTCACGCTGAAAAGCTTGCAGATGCAGCCGCTTTGGATGGAACATTGGTTCACTTTGATCCGGAGGCTTTTGAGTCCTACTCGAAGAATATTTTGGCTGCCAACGATAAAACGATAAAAGAGGAAATAGAACAATTGGGAGACATTGAAGGGGTTGAGATTGCGTATGAATCAAGACCTGGAAATGGAGCTGATGTTCTTCTTGAAGAGGTAAGAGAAAATCAGGCAGACCTTCTGCTTCTGGGCTATAATCCCAAACGGACTCTTCGAGAGTTGTTTCTTGGAACCGTTACTGAAGAGCTAATTCATAAATCTCCTTGTTCGCTAATGATTGTCAAAAATGCTCAGGCGATGCAACCGAAAAGTATAATGGTTGCTTATGACTTTTCACATCACTGTGACCAAGCACTTGATTGGGCAAAAATTCTTTATAAGAAATTTAAATGTAAAACACATATAGTGAACATCGTGCCTTGTTATTATCAGGGATATCAAAGTTCTGAAACCCCTCAAGGTGAGTTAACTCAAAAAATAGAGGAACTCATTACAGAAAATATTCACCAATTTGAGGAGAAACTATCTAAAAGGGCGAAAGAGCTTGAGGACGCAGGTGTCGAAGTCGAGGCGACGACTGTTCTTGATAAAAAGGGGAGTGTGAGTGATAAGCTTGTTGAGTATATTAACCAAGAAAATATCGATTTGGTTTTAATGGGCTCACATATGAGAGGTAAGATTAAGGAGTTGTTCTTGGGCAGCGTTGCTTCTGCCTTAATAAAAAAGTCACCTTGTTCAATTCTTGTGGCAAAGTGATTCTAAAGTACTAAAGCTGCGGCTCCCAGAACTGCACCTTCTCCTTGGGTTACCTCTGACAATTCAACTTTAATATCACCTTGAAATGTTGGGAATACGTATTCATTAAGAGATTTCTCAACCTTAATGGCAAATTCATTACCAAGGGTGGACACACCCCCGGCAAGTATAAAGGCTTCTGGACATAGAAGTGTGGCCATTGTGGCCAGGCCTTTCCCTAAATAATCTGCAGAAATTTCTATGACCTCAATAAATTCTTTGCCACCATGTTTGTAGCCCTCATAGATCTCAGAGAAGCTAATATCTCTTCCCAGATGTTCCATCGCTGTTATCTCTATGCCGGTTGCGGAGCCATACATTTCTAAATGTCCGCTTCCACCACATCCACAATGTCTACCTTGAAAATCAATTGAAATATGTCCACCCTCGCCAGCAAGTCCGTTTCCACCTCTAACGAGTTGTTTGTTTATTATAATTCCTGTGCCAACACCTGTGCCTAGGGTCACGACCACAAAGTCTTTCAACTCCTTAGCTTTACCCCATTTTCCTTCGCCTAATGCTGCTACATTGGCGTCGTTGTCTAAGTGAACATCACAACCAAATCTTTGCTTAAAGGGTTCTGTGAGGTTTACTGTGCCCCAATGCTTGAGATTGGGAGGATTTATTATTGAGCCATTCTTGAAGTTTCCGTTTGGTGCGCCAACGCCAACTCCTCTGATGTCATTAAGCTCTTTGTTAATACTTTTAAGAAGAGTCTGTGAAGTTTCAAAGACTAGGTCTGAGAAGGACTCAAAGCTGCCACTCCCTTTTGTAGGAAAGGATTCAAATGCCTCTATCTTTCCAGAGGTGTTGACGAGTGCAATCTTTGTGTTTGTGCCTCCAATATCAATTCCTATGGCCAGTTGTTTCATGTAGTCTCCTTGAGAGATAGATGATCTCAATCCTGGGGCAAAAAATAAACCCATACATGTATATAAAGCTGATACCTATAAAACAGAAAAGGCCAAACTTGCGTTTGGCCTTTGAACTTTAAATCCCTGAATTTACAACGATTCTTAGCTCTCTCTTTTCCCTTATTCTCTCTCTCTCTCGTGTTTCCCTAAATTCCCTGAGATGGTTTTAGCGCACTGCGAGACTGTGTTCCATGAAAATGAACACAGTGTTTCAAAATGCGTTTCAAAAGATCTAAAAATTTTTGGAACATTTAATATTTACAATTGAAGATTGAGCAAAAAAAAGGGCGTTTATACAAACGCCCTTTAACCCCTAACGATGAAAAAGTTCTCCCAAATGGCAATACCCTTTCCCTTTTACTGAATGTGTTCAAAAAGAACATGGTTAAGCTTCCCCAAGCTCAACCTCTTCAGTAAGAATGTTTTAACAAAGCTTTGGCCGAGTCGCCATAGTAGTAGTTTGAAAGTGTTTCGACAGTTAAGTTAATTTTTGGAACAGCTAGATTCTACACGGTTTCCAAAAAAAAAGGGCCCTGATAGGCCCTTAGGTTCTTTATCTACAAGGCTCTAAGTTTCGAAGAGCACTTTGATATAGTTGGTTTGTAAGTGTTTTCTTTTGAATTAGCTTCGTACCAGTCGTGTGCTCGTCATAGTGAACGACATCGCCTTTAAACGTGTCAACAACTTCAATATATACGGAGCACGAGTGGCTAATAAAAAGATTTGTGTTGCAGCTTAGTGACGCCTTCATTAAAAACCTTGCTGACTTTGGAGAGTCGACAACACTATAGTTGAGCTGAGAAACGTGAGACTTTATGCCGACTTTAAGAGCTTGTGACATTCCATCTTCGCTTTTAAAATTAATAGAGCACGCTCGCGGCAAAGCTTCGTTGCTAGCAATTTTTGAAATATCATAATTCATATGAATGAAAAACGTGAAAAGCTCCCTTGAGTAGTCGTAAAAATCACTACTTTCAATTCCCATTATTGAGAAGTACTCATGCAATACTAAGTTAATTTTTCTTTCAGCGACATCGTGAAATAAATCTAGCTCACTCCATACTCTTTCACTAACAACAATTGTTGCTCTGTTCTGATTATCAAAGAAGTTTACTGCTTCTCTTTCTTGTCCATCATCAGCGTAAACTGTTTCATTAGACAAAACTGTCACAAATTTTGGACTCTTTCTATCTAGTAGAGATTTAAATTCATCCAGGTACTGGCACATTGAAGTTGGGTCTTCATTGCATAGAGCTTCCCATGCCTTTGCCGAGTTTTTAGCAATTAAAGCAAACTGAGAACCAATGCTGTTTCCACCATTGCCTCCTCTGTGTGCCTCTAGAGTGGGAGCGGTTACCGTTAGATCTATATCCTCGGTGAATGACTCTAAGGCCTGCCTTTCCACTCCTGGATCAACTTCTGCTACAACTGGGCTAACCGAAAGCAACGCAGCTAGTGCAATTGCCTTACTGAAACTTCTCATAGATTTTATCCTTTTTGATGTCCGTACGTGGGAACACCTGCATACATATTTCGTAAACTTCTTTTTTATTTCCTTTATCAATCAACTCTGCGAGCTCATCCTGAAACTTTCTGATTCTCTTTTTAATCTCAGGTAGCTGTTCTGGATCTAGGGCCATTGTCATAAAGCTCATGTCTCGAAGAAGTACATCATCCGTGTAAAGGGAGTCTCTTGCAGCTTCAAGATTTTCCATATGTCTCTTCTTAAGAGAGGTGGATGGCACATCTTCTCCAGTGGTGATTTCAACGTCTTGATAAATTAGCTTGCCGCTGTCATCGTAAGTCAAAAAACCTAGTCTTATCAGTCTCTCCATGGCCTCTTTTACTTTTGCTTCGGAGGTTTTAATTCTTTTTGCAATCCATTGATAATCCTCTTTAAAGTCCGGAGTCTCTGCTAAACAAAGAATCGCGTAGTATCTCCAATCAGCGACTAGGTAGTATTGGTCATTTTGCAGCTGCACATTTTTCTTATTTGATGGTGTGTGGGTGAGACCCTTCTTTTCTCTAACAATTTTTTCGTTAAGAACATCAAGCTCTTCTGGGGCCAGGCAAAGCTTATCCCCAAGCTTTTTAAGCATCTTTGCTGAAAGCGTTCTCTTACCATTTAAAAACTCAGACAAAGAGGCCGGTGAGACCCCTAGGAGTCTAGCAAAGGCCCTTAGAGAGAATTGGCTATTCTTGGAACGTAATTCGTCCAGTCTCTCTCTGATGGATTTTTGTAGGTAAAGTTGTGCTTCCATATGGCGGTTATAATATCTTAACGCTGTGTGGCGATCCAACAATCTCTCCTAAGCATGTAATATATATATGATTGATTTGTAGTAGCTGGCGAAATCTTGCTAAACCAGCGGCCAGTGGGCGAATGAGGTAGAAACTTCTAAAACTTAACAACCTCTAAGTGTTCGAAATTACATCTTGATGTAGCTTTTTACTCAGGTTTTTTACTCAGCAACCGATAACCTTAAGAGTTTAAGGAGAAGTTATGCAAAACCCATTCAGTTTCTATGTCGTCTTTAATCCGTTGCTAAACGGGGAAAATCAAAATTATAAGACCCAGGCCCATGAGTTTTTCCATAAACTTAAACATAATTTACAAACAGGTGATCCAGGTAGGTCTCATTTTTATTGGGGCAAGCTTAAGATGTCGAAGCACGAATCTGACCTGGAATTTGAAAAGTTTAAAAAAGCACAGGAATTTAATCAGTCCTTAGGTTATCACACGCATTTATTCATAAGCGACTTTCATCACTTTTGGGTGGCAAAGGTCGAATCGGTTCACCAGGAAGTCTATGATAAAGAAAACACTTTGCCATTTTACGATGGGAAGGAAGTTGAGATTTGGTTTAAGATAACTGATATGGATTTGGTTTCTTCTGAATATGTAGAAACTGGTTATTACTTAGAACAACTATATGCAAAGAATGAGTTTATGAATTATGACATTGACTCAATCAACCCCTATCTTAGTGGACTTAGGTATCCTTTAATTGTCCAAGATCGCCTCAAGGAACAATATTTTGTCCATTCAGAGGTAGACCAAAGGCCTCGGGCCTTGGGGGCCAACCCTCTAATTGAGTCTCCAAAAGAGTCTGGTAGAGTTGCGAATAATGTTCAAACCTATGTATTGCCGCCGGCGATCTATGGGAAACTTCCTGAGAGGCTAAAGAAAAAACTCATTGCTATAGAAATGGAAATTTATAAAAACGACAATTCTAAACAAGATTTGCATAGAAGAATTGTTAGCAACTACGAAGAAATCTTAGAGAGTGTCTTAAATTCGACTTTTGTTAAACACCTAAAAGAAGAGGTGAGTGCGGACCTGTATGTGGGCTCCGATGGACAAATTTTAACCGAAGCAACATTTGGAGCAAGGTCATTGAAAAAAATTGAAGGCAATCTTGGGTTAGGTGAAATTTTAAAATTATTGGAATCTCCTGAAAAACTAAAAGGCTTCAATCTTGATTTAGCATTTAAGAACAAAACTTCATTTTTTAAGTTTTGCAGAACGGAGTTGTTGGAGCTGACAAAAAATAAATTTGATAACGTAGGTTCAATAAATCAAAAAGAAGCTATGATGGTTAGAAATATTATTTTGGGAGTGGGGTGTAAGGGTGTCATTAATTCATTAATCTGCTTATTTCACGAAGATGAGTTTATGGATAGCTACTTTAGGAAGGTGGCCTAACCTTAAGTATTACATCTGTTTTAGTTTTTTGATTTTTAATATACTGCATAGATAACTCAAGCGCCCTTCTACTGGAAGGGCGCAACTTTTTATACTGAAGCTCTCCCATATTTAAGTTTACACTAGTTTCAAACTCTTCATTTGATTCAAAGGTTGTATATTTGTCTGATCCTCTTACTAGAACATATTGAAACTTTCCGCCTAATTTTGTCTTTGATCTAAAGAGAGTGTTTTCAATGGATGGCTTTAATTTCCTAATTTCATCTTGGATTAACCTGTTTCTCTTTACAATTTCATCTTTGCATTTAGTTGGTCCTTCTCTGTAGGCGTATTTGTTTTTTTGAGTTTTACTTTTTAAGCTTCTTAAAACCTTTAAAGCCTGCTTTTTATCATTGAAATAAAAAAGGGCGGGCTTATTTTTCAGCACCTTTCCACACTTCACTATTATTTCGCCATGAGAATTCTTAAAAGAGTAAATCGACCATTTAGGGCGCTCTTCACGATCAGCGGCTAAAAGCATTGCTATGGCAAATGAACCACACTCCACTAAGTCGATATGACTGCAATGGGTAATTAGCCACCTATTGTTCGGAGAGAATCTAAGACTCTCGCAGAGTTCCGAATGAATGTTCTCAACTGGAATTTCTTTAATGATTTTATTTTTTCTGTCACGGTAGCGCACAAGTCCTGGGATAGATCTCGCGCCTTTGATGATCTTTTGATGGTGATCCAAAAGTTTATTGGTATTGAGTCGGTGATATGTAAGCAGGCTTAGGTTCTCGTAAAGTCCGGCAACCGCTTCGGCATCCTCCATTGCCCTATGATTTTTCATGAGCGGTATACCAAAGAAAGCACACAGCGAGACCAAGGAGTAGGATTTCATGTCGGGAGTTAGAGTTTTCGCCATTTTTAGGGTGCAGATCGTTTTGTTGTTGAATTCCTTTCCAAGTTTATTGAAGCTATTCTTGAGAATTTGGTAATCGAATTCGGCCTTGTGAGCTACTATTTTAGTACCTATTAATTTTTGATATAAAACTTCTGCTACCTCGTGGAACTCGGGCGAGGACTCTGCCATTTTATTGCTAATTCCCGTGAGTTCAATGATGTTTTCGGGAATTTTGTTGCCGGGATTAATTATGCTGTTGAAGTGGTCGACAATCTTGCCATCTTCGTTTTTAACTAAAAGTCCAACTTCTATGATTTGCGCTGCTGAAGGATCTGCTGAGGTTGCCTCAATATCAAGAAAAGCCAAGTTTTTCATTTTTCAATTTTCAAGCATTGATGGAGCAGTTGTCAAATCTAGACAGCCTTAGCACTTCGCTCAGGCATAGAAAAAAATTCTCGTATGACATTGTACTGTGAACATGTAATTATCAGTTCATGAATGATCTTATCTCTACATATGCCTATCCTGCCTCAGTTACTGTGGTGATCCTTGCCTTATATTCTGCTGGCAATCTTTCTCTTTTAAACAAAAAGAGGAGGATGCTTAAAAGGGTTAAAAAAAGGGAAGTGTTTGATCCTATTCAAGGTGACACTCCTGATGAGATTGATGACAATAAAATTCTACAACTCGGGGTTGATAGTATTCAGTCAAGGTTTGTTTTCATTCAAAGATTACTTCCTATATTTTTGGCGTTGGCATGGGTTGTATTTATGTCCGTGCCGTATCTTTCCGCCCTTCCAGCAATATATATATCAGTTGTTCTTACCATTGTTTCTGTGGTTGCTGGTATTTCACTACGTCCATTTTTAGAGAATATTATTGCTGGAATTATTGTTTCCTTCTTTCAGCCTTTTCGTGTCGGGGACACTGTTAGGATTGAAGGACAATATGGAGTCATCGAAAGAATAGACCTTACTCAATGTGTTTTGAGGGTTTGGGACTGGGAGCGCTTTGTTGTACCAAATTCAAAAATGCTCACAAAGGAAATACAAAACCTAACTATGCATGATAGTCTTATAAGAGCACACATTGAGTTTTGGGTAGAACCTCACACCGACCTTGATCAGGTTGAAAAAATCTCTCTAGATGCTGCAAAGGATTCACACTTTAGCCTAAAAAATGAAGAACCTGTGTTCTGGGTAACTAAGCTGGATAAAGATGCGGTTCAGTGTTGGGTTGCTGCTTGGGCGGAAAACCCATCTGATGCTTGGGAGTTGAGGTGTGACATGAGAAAAAGAATTCATAGCTCTCTTAGGGAGGCTAATATTAGATCTCACTCAATTCAGGCCAACCTTCAGGGAATAACTATTAAAAATTAACACTTTTTTAACTATTGTTCATTGGCTTTAGAGATCAAGCTTGAAATAATGATCTCAATGAAATTATTTTATGTCCCAGTTGTCATTTTAGGACTCTCTTTATTCTTTGGCTGTAGTAAAAAGGAAGAAGAATCCGGTCTAGGTAAGCACAACATAGTTAACCCTGTCGTTCATGATAATCTATTGTGTAAAGGTATGAAGGCCATTTACATTTATAAGGATGGAAGCACTGCCATATCTAAGAATAGCGAAAATTCATGGGTTTCGTGGAATATTGACAGCCTGGAAGTTGAGGCCAGAGGCTTTGACCTAGATGCCTTAGATATAAGCGAAGATGGCAGATTTGCGATCACCAAAGTTTCACAAGGGCAAATATATTTATTAAGACTTTTAGATGGAGCTTATAAAGTTCATAAAAGGCTTTGGATCGAAAATGCGGATAAAATTGAGGTCGATTTCAATGAGAACTTTCTTATTCTCAAAAGGAAATCATATTATCCTAGAAACACCTATTCGATAAAAATTTATGATATTGAAAGAGGGCAATTTCTAAGTGATTTTAATCTATCAAGAGTCAAGTTTGTAAAAATAAAAGATGAGCATATCTATATCGCTCAAGAAATCGATTGGAAGAAGAGTCTTTCCAAATTTTCACTCAAGACAAATGAGAATGTTTTTACTATTGAGCTGCCTTATTATTTAACTATAAAGCGCCTGGAAGTCTCTTCGACTAATATCATATTGGAGTCGGGCAAGGGATTTGAATTCTTTTCATTAAATAATGGAAAGAAGTTATTTGATAGCAATTTCAAGTATCTTTACCAGCTGGATTCTAAAAAAACTGTAGGTCTTTTCGCCAAAAGTTGGACTGAATTTTCTCTTGTTAGTTTAGAGGATGGGCGAGAGCTTTACTCTTTAGAAACACCCAGAAATCTGATAATCTCCTCTTGCAGAATTAAAACGAATCCAGTTAAGTTAGTTTGTAAGGATAGAGTAGAACAGAATAAAGTTATTACTTGGAATTTGGAAAGTGGAGAAAACTCACTAGCTTGTTACTAATGAGCTTTCCTTCTTTTGACTATTTTTTGCTGCAACAGCTTTCTTTTTTCTCGCCTTTCTTCAGCTTGCAAGATCCATCTTTGCAGTCTTTTTTCTCAGAGCAACAACTCGCTTTGTCTCTGTGTTTTCCGTGATGTGCACAACTTGTTAGTGAAAGAGCACCTAATAAAAGCATTGCAGAACAAATCATTTTCATATCTTCTCCTTTGTATAGCAAATGTCTATGCCAGACCATTATGATGGAAAATCATGTTGATTTCCAGCGTAAAAAATTGGCTCGTTTGTTGACAGGAATAGACGGCCACTGTTGTACATGTTGTCAGTTTAACTGTAGAATGTAGCTATGAGTGATTACGAAATATACATAAGTCAAAACGTCGCCATTCTAGTGGATGGTAATAATATTGAAAGATCAATTGATGGGGCATTTAATATGAGTGGGGGAATGATAAATTTCGACACTCTTATTCCAAAGCTAATTGGTGATAGGGCCTTGAACAGGCTTATTTATTTTAGGGAGGGGAAAAACATCTCTTCCAAGTTAGCTGAAAGGTTACATCAACAATACCATGGGTCAGTAGCACCTTGTCACAAAAGTGCAGACATTCCTCTTTCAATTAAGGCCACTCAATTAGCGGCTAAAGTTGATTGCATTATTATTCTATCCGGAGATGCGGACTATATAGAGCTTGTTAGGCATTTAAAAAGTGAAGGCGTAAGAGTTGAAATCGCAGCCGTTGTTGAAACAACTGCAAAGATTTTACAGGAGGAGGCTGAATATTTTCATGCCATAACACCTGAGGATGTCTTTACTTACAACGCTCCAAGAAAAACCTCTAAAAAAACTAGACGGAAAAAGACAAATTAATAAATAATTTGAGTTCTTTCTTCTTTTATAGAATTGAAGTTCGCTTGCATGTCAGAGTCGCTAACTCTTTTTTGAATATCTCTTAGGAGATTGTAGAACGCTTCCATGTCGACACCACTACTCACATGAGTTGCTTGTTTTTTAGATGGCTCAACAAATAAGTCATGCATAGGCTTAACTTGTTTTTCAAATTGAGCTTTTACACCTTCAGGTGTTCTACCTCTTTCAACAACATCTCTGTTGAGTCTTCTGGCAAATCGGATATCTTCTGGTGTTTCTACAAAGATAGCGTCATCAAAGATTTCTAAAAGTTTTGGCTGAGTAAGGATTAATATACCATCGACAATAACCACTCTTTTCCATGGTTGAAAGATTGTTTCTTCCAGTCTGGAGTGTGTTGCAAAATCATATTTGGGAATGCGAATGTCTTCGCCATCTTTTAGAGACTTCAAGTGCTCGGCCATTAGATCAAAGTCTAAAGCGTCAGGGTGATCAAAGTTGACGGAGCCACCGTCAAAATCGAATTTATGGCTTTGGTCAATATAGTAGTTATCTTGGTAAAGCACGAATGCCTGCTCTCCAAGTTTCTTTGCCAGTGCTTGGGCAAAGAAAGTCTTACCAGAGCCTGAGCCGCCGGCCACTCCCAAAATATAGGTGTTATTTCTCATCAACTTAATCCTTGGTTGGCTTCATAATCACTTAAGATTTCAATATTTACAAGTCTTTTTTGTGCGAGGTGTAAAAAGTATAGTTAGTTTTATCAGCTACTTAGGGCCTGTAGAAATTACACAAGTTTGTTGGTAGGGTATTAACCTGTTTCAGAGCGGCCAGCTAGTGACTG
Source organism: uncultured Bacteriovoracaceae bacterium (assembly GCA_950070535.1). Classification (GTDB taxonomy): domain Bacteria; phylum Bdellovibrionota; class Bacteriovoracia; order Bacteriovoracales; family Bacteriovoracaceae; genus UBA845. The sequence goes on from CATMLK010000003.1 coordinate 32,316, forward strand.
GCCAAGGCATTAATATAACTAACAATTTAGTTAATTTGTTTTCAAATTTGAAACATGATGACTTAAAAGTTGCCCCACCATGGAGGTGTAGGTGATTGGCATATATAAATGCTCAGAAGATTATTAAGCAATTCGTATTTAGGAGAACTCTTTGAAAATTATTATTTCCTTCTTTCTCGTGAACTTAGTTCAACTCGCATATGCCAATTTGGATTTCCCTCAAACATTAGATGAAGCCGAAACAGTGGAAGTCTTGTGGAATCAGTATCAAGAAGGAGACTTGGAAGCGTTGAATTTCTATTCAATCGTATCAAAGCTTGATCTGCCAACTCTAAAAACGAGAGACCAATTGAGAGTCGCTCAGATTAGAAATTCATTTAGAGGTGAAAAGTCTTCTTTTTCAATTTTCAAAATTTCAAGATCAGAAGCTTTAAAAATTGCTAGTGAGTATGAAGACTATTCAAACGTGAGTTTTAGGCTTGGAAAAGAAGTCGTTGAATCTATCGAGAGTGCCAGGGTTTATCTAAATGATCTTTCAAAGTTTCATCCTAAAACGAATAAGCAAATAGAAGAGCTTATCTTTGAGACTCCAGACGTTTCACAGTACGAGAATGGCAAGTACAGAAATGGAGTAAAGCTTTTCTTATTTTGTCGCCACAATAGGTCTTATCCATGTAGATTTGTCTTAAAGGACATGTATGACAGACTGGTTCGAGACTCTCACGGGGAAATCTGGAGCTTGCCGGCCTTAGCGAAGTCCGCAGGAAATCTTCCCTTTTATAAGACAAATGGATACACCCCTGAAGGCGTGCATACAATTGACTCAGTAATGCCTGAGGCGAATAGAGTGCTGTCTTTTGGAAAGTTTAGAAGAGTTATTCTTAACTGGGTGCCCACAGATGCCAGCACTATAATGCTACTGCCTAGCTCATCCCATAAGAGTAAGTGGTGGAAGGCTTCAAGCCTTGCTAGAAACAATGGAAGGAAGTGGTTAAGGATTCACGGAACTGGGAGGAAAAATACCAATCCCCTCAGCAGTTACTATCCACATATGCCTACCTCTGGATGCGTTTCAGTAAGAGAGGGAAAATACAATAGCATCAATTATAAAGACCAAAGAGTAGTCCTGGATGCTTTAATGAATGCGATGAAGCTAGGTCCTGTCTATTCGAATGAAACAAAGATTAAAGGGCTTCTATACGTGATTGAACTAGATGAGAAAAAAGAAAGAGTCTCGGAAGAGACTCTTAAAGAGTATGGCATTTTTTAATTACATACCATCAACTAGTTCTTTAATTATTGTTCCAACTCCATAAGGAACTGAAAAAGGTCTTTGGGGTGTGCTGCCTCTGGAGTGGTCATACCCCAATTTATGTGTCCACTCATGCACTACATTGGCCGCCACTTGTCCCAAAGAGTAAGTATTGAAGAATTTAGAATTTACCCAGATTCTTGTGGTGTCAGGGTATGTATATCCTACGGTCGAATTGTTTCTATAATAAAGTGTAATGTCTAAATCCATTTCTTCATCAACTTCAGGAAAAAGTGTTTCGGCTCCCTCCATTATCGAATTATAGATCTCCTCATTACTCATACCATTGTTGTCTACAAAAGTTGTTTGTCCTTCAAAAGTATGATTTAGAACTCTTTCTCTAAATATTTTTGAGTTTAAAACTATCTTTGCCCTTTCAAGTGCATCCTTCATCTTATCCTCTTGCTCAAAGTTGAAATCTTTGAGGACAACCGAAAAGACTAGGTTCGCTCCGGGTTCAACTTCCGGAATTTTACACTCCCTTGGCATAGAGGGTGGATCATTGTTTTGGTCATTATCTGTAATTAACTCTTCGTACTCTCTCATTGCTTGTTCATAGTTTAAAGAACATGCTGTAACTTGATCAGATGGCGCAGGGTCCTGACAGGCCGAAAAAATTAGGGATGTAAGCAATGGTAAAATCAATTTCTTAGTCATAAGGCGCCCTCCGATAGCGTTGATGCTTGTATTGAGCTTCTCGGGTGTCTAAGTGCTTTACTAGAGGGCAGGAAGCGGATATGGAAAAATATTCCGCCAAAAAGGGCAGGCCTTGTTAGGCCTGCCTCGTAAGATATTAGTTTAGTTGATCTACAAGCTTTCTGATAATTGTTCCTACTCCATATGGAACGGAGTATGGTCTAGCAGAGGTGTAGTAAGACGTGTGTCCGTAGCCAAGCTTGTGAGTCCACTCATGTACCGCGTTGGCTGCAACCTGGCCGTGAGTGTAGCCATTGAAGAACTTGCTGTTGACCCAAATTCTGTTGGTGTTTGGATAAGTGTAACCAACAGTTGAAGTCGCTTGATAGTAAAGTGTGATATCAAGGTCCATCTCGTGATCAATCTCAGGTTGTAGCTTCTCAGCACCTTTCATGATTGTCTCGTAAACCTCTTCATTCGTTTGACCGTTGTTATCTACAAAAGTCCTACGTCCGTTATACGTGTGATTGATCACACGATCCTTAAACTCTTGTGAGTTAAGAACAATTTTTGCTTTTTCTAGAGCCGCTCTCATCTTTGCCTCTTGGGTAGAGCTAAAGTCTCTAAGAACTGCTGTGTAAGTTAACTCCTCACCAGGATTAGCTTGTGGGAGGTCACACTCCACGGGCATTTCAGCTGGATCATTATCAGGGTCATTGTCTTGAATTAGTGCGTAGTAATCATCCATTGCTTTTTGAATGTCACTTACACAGGCCACAGGATCACTGGGATCGCTTGGATCTGGAGCGTTTGTAACAGGTGGTTCTTTACATGCAGAAACTGTAAGCAGAATTGTTAGGATGCCGAATACTTTTTTCATAAAATTACCTTCCTTGGTTGATGAAATTTTCATTCTTGAAAGGTGAAAGTATCCTTGGGTCGGTAGATTGTGCAGTGGGCAAAAAATGCTGAGGACAAATAGTCACTGACAGTGGGGCTTTTGAGTATTTCTGTTTTTATATTTGTGGGAATTCTAAAGATGTGGAGCTGAATGTGAGGTAAGAATTTTTAGATTATTTTTGGGATGCTTGCTTTGTTTAAAGCTAGCTATAGATGGGACTTTTGACGGGTTTGGAGAACCTCTCATCCAGCTCACCAATATATAAAGCAGGCCCTGCGCCAAAAAACTGACCTTAGGACTCGGTTAAGAAATCAGGTATTTAGCAATATTCTGGAGCTTTATAGGTTCGGAATGGCCCCAAAGAAATAGTGCAAAATGTCTCTTTTGGATGAAAATGTCCCTAGTTTTGGAGTTAACTCCTACCTTTGTGAATTAATGAGGCCTTAGCTGATATTAAGTGTTGTCCCCAGCTATTCATGGCTGATTGGCCATGAATAGAGGGGTGGGAGGTGTGTGGGGTCTATTTTAATAAATCACTCTCTTTCAAACAAAATGCCAAATTTATGGCAATTCCTATTCGTAAGGGAGTAACTGAGATAGGCAAAACAATAGGGCAAAGGCTATAAAAAATGTGTAAAACATCATCACTCCTTAAGAGAGATAGTAATGACAAAGTCTTTTTATATTAGAGTCGCTTAAAGAAAGCATTTCTAAAATTTCCAACGCAAGCTCGCTGGCCCGGCCTTGATCTAAACAAAACTTGTCCATGAAGTTTGTTTGCATTTTAAACAGTAGGTCGTCCTCAAAAATTCCATCGTTGATTTCAAGCATAGGTGTGTCCTCCATGACTAAAAGTCTTGTTAATAACGTTTTCGAATTTAAGATTGGGTTAATATGCCCTTATTAAACCAACTAAAATTCCTTTAATTTGAAAATTGCCGCCTTTGACGATTATCGGTTTCATAGAGCTATTTGCAGGATGTAGCTCTATGTTTTTTGACTTTTTGTAGTAACGCTTCACTGTAGCTTCGTTATCGATAACAGCAACAACAGTGTCTCCATTATTAGCTGTATTCTGCTCTTTCACTACTATGAGATCACCATCTAAGATTCCATCTTCAATCATTGACTCGCCTGAAATCGTAAGAGCATAGTGATTGCCCTTCCTGATCATATGCGAAGGCACTTCGATAAATTCGTTTCCTTCCATGGCCTCTATCGGATTACCTGCTGCAACTTTTCCATGCAGAGGAATCTCAACTATGTTGTCATTAGAGGACTCAACTTTAGGTTCAATCGGTCTTAGGCCCCTGACAGAGTTTGGATCATTCTCAATGTATCCACCATTTTTAAGGTATCGTATATAGTCCTGAACTGAGCCAAGCGACTTAAAGCCAAAGTGTTCTTTTATTTCTACTTGAGTAGGGGAGAACTCATTCTCCTCTATGTACTCTTTGATGTAATCAAATACTTGCTTTTGCTTTTTTGTAAGGCTCAAACTCAACTCCTTGAGAGAGGAAATTTTACCGGTTGATTTCCGTATCATTTCCGTAGTAGTGTGTTTTTAATGTATCCGTAATTAATCCGTAGGTCAACCAAAAAAATTCGGTTTTAAATTTTAGGAGTAAAGTGGAGCTTAAAAGAAAAATCATTCACATAGACATGGACTACTTCTATGCTCAGGTTGAAGAGAGAGACAACCCCAAACTCAAAAACCTTCCTGTTGGTATTGGAGGAGGTAAGAGGGGGGTTTTATGCACCTCAAACTATATTGCAAGAAAGTATGGTGTACGTAGTGCTATGCCGACCTTTATGGCCCTTAATAAATGTCCAGAGCTTGTTTTAGTTCGACCAGACTTTAAAAAGTACAAAGAAGCTTCAAAAGAGATATTTAAAATTTTTCATGAGTTTACAGATAAAGTTGAAGGTCTTTCACTTGATGAAGCATACCTTGATGTCACAGATTGCAATCTTCATGGAAATAGTGCAACTCTGATCGCTAAAGAAATAAAAAGTAGAATTTATAGAAAGACAGGACTCACCGCCAGTGCAGGAGTGTCATATAATAAGTTGTTGGCAAAAATATCTTCAGATCTCAATAAGCCTAATGGGCTTTTCACTTTATCTCCACTTGGATGTGATGAAGTAATCAAGTCTCTCTCAGTAAATAAAATCTGGGGTGTTGGTGCTAAAACCTTCGAAAAAATGAAGAGCTTAAACATCTTCACCTTTGGAGACCTTCAAAAGTTTAGTAAATTAGAGTTAGAGGAACATTTCGGAAGCTTTGGGCCGTCCCTGTACCTCTATTGTAGAGGAGTTGATTTTCGTGAAGTCAAAACAGAAAGAGAGAGAAAGAGTCTTAGCGTAGAAACTACTTTTAGAGAAAACATCGACGAGCTCGATCGTCTGGAAGGACATCTTGAAGTAATCTTAGAAGAGATGGCGGGGAGACTAGAGAGACACTCAGATAGGAGCATTAAGACTATATTTGTTAAGCTTAAATACGCAGATTTCACCCAAACGACCATAGAAGAGTCCTTTAAGGTTCTTGAGCCTGATATGTTTAAAAAGCTTTTACAAAAACGGTTTAAAGAAAAACCTGGTCCTTTGAGACTGCTCGGAGCTGGAGTGAAGTTTCATTCAGATGTAAGGTTCAGCCAACAGCTTTTATTGCCCTGCTGCGGCTGAATCATTTACTGAATTTAAATAGCTTCTAGTTTCTCTTCCAATTGCTTGGTTATCATGACCAATTAGCCTTAAGAAGGCGTTATGTCCGATCTCGAAGTTAAAGTCGCTTGCAACTGGTATGTAGAATTCAAATTCTTTTTCGCCAACCTGGCTCATTTGGTCGAATGTTAAATTAAACTCTTTTAAGTTTTCTGCAGAACTTAATTTATAATCTGAAAGGATTACATTCACTGAGGTCTTAGCCAAGTCTTCAATTTCATATTGGAGAAGCAAGTTAACCTTAATCTTAGTTCTGTCATTTTCATTCAGTAGATAAGTTATCTTAGAAACTCTGTGAAAATTTTGAGCAATCAATTCATTTGAAATGTCTTGAGCTGGGTGGACCGCAAACATTTGGGCACTCCCTTCTGTATGAAAAATGGGCTCCTCAAGCTGTGGACTGTTCGCTAGATAGGTGTATTTTACACCTTTTGCACTTAAACCTCCGGCAAGCCTAACAAGCAAATTCTGTGCTAATCCAATATGCTTGGTGTTATCAAATAATTCTAGGATTTGGTTGGCATTTTCAACTCGATCACCATTCTCTTGTAGTGATGTGATTAAAGTTGTGAGCTCTTTAGCACTGTGATAATAGGACTCGCAGGCATATTTGTTAAAAGGGTAGAGACCTTTTAAGTGACCAGCAATCCCTTCAAAATTGTCGTACTTTTCCTCGATCGAGTCCGTAATACCATAGTGATACAACATTTCTGAACATTGTTTAAAAAATCGTGAGTTGCTTGCCACTGTGGTGGAGCGCAGCCTTTTGTATCCTCTCCATATGTTCTTATACTTAGGGGAAAAAATATTCTTAGCGTCCTCTCCAAACATCATCTTTGAAATCTCTGCTGTGACCTGCTCCTCTGTGGCATTAAAAATATTCTCTATCTGGGGTTGAGAAAAGAAGACTTGATTATAGAGGGTGAATGGTTCTCTATTTAAATTCAAACTTGAAATTTTATCAATGTCTTCATCTTTAACATATCCATTGAGACCAATAATTAGTGATTCAAGCGCTTTGTCTTTATCAATATTGTTGGCGTAAGTGTTTGAGTACTTGCAGCCAAAATTTAAAGTAGAACCTTCAAGGCCAGTTTCTCTTCTGTTTATGTTGAAGTTAATTGTACATTCCTGGTTGTGCTTCTTCTTTAACACTCTAAAAGGACCAAGACTAAAGTTGAATTTGGAGTACAAATACTCTGATTGCAGTCTTTCTGCTTTTAAGTAGAAGTCATCGTGCGAGATTCGATCTTCTACATCCTTGTAATTTCTACTCTCGTATTTAAATATTCCTGGTAGCTTTATTTGGAGTCTAGTTTCTTCACCGTTTCCATTTCTATAGATTGGCGGCTCATTCTCAATAGCATCATCATTAGGAGCTGTGACTAGCGCACTTTCAAGGTCTTTAAAGCTGGGCTTGTACATTTGCTTAACAAGGTGTCGGAAAAAATCAGTACCGGCCGCTTTAGAAATATCTACCTTAAATTTTTGGATCAGACTTTCTTGATAAAAATTTTGGGTGGCGAATCGGCCAAAGTTTAACTTGATAATACCAATCTTTGGTCTCAAGTTGAAAATCTCCGTAGAGTTTCCGGAGATCTGAGTATCCTCAATCTCAACATCTACAAAGTTATTGGGTAGCTTTTGAAATCGCACACTTCTAAATGTTCTCTTGTATAGAAAGCTATTTGGCTTAAAGAACTCAAAGACATTGAACTCAATACCAAGTGGTCTCCAGCCAAAGAATGTTACATGCTCAACAACATCACCTTTTTGTATTGTATTGTTGTCAGCCCTGAAGATCTCCGGGTTTAAGGGAAGCCCCAATAAACTATGAATTTTAAGAGGGGATAATGGATCCTCACCGTATAGTTTATTTTTCTCACTGTCAGCAAAGTAATTTAAGATGCTGGACAATAGGCTGGAAATCTTATTAACTGTTCTTAAGTAAAGAGAAGATTGTTTATCTCGACTACCAGAGCAGTGTGCTTTTATAAAAGCTTTTCCCTCATCGACAGAGTCATCTAAAATTTGGTGAAAGAAGTCACACTTTTTGTTGTTAATTGAAGGGACATGGTTGGACATGTGGACAAGTCGTGTTCCCAGTTGCCCATAAGTGAAGAGAGGACCAGCGTTTGCTTTGGCCTCAAAATCAATTTGAAATTCATTAGCAACTTTGTAAGATGCAAAATCATATGGTGAGAGTTTTTCACCAGCAGGTCTAGGTAGGTGCTCGCGAACCGAGCGAGAAAACCTTGAGTTAACATCAAAGTAAGGGTTTAGTTCAAGCTCAACTTCCGGGCTTAATTTTTCAAACAAGTCATCTTTGCGGTAAAGAACTTTTACGAGTTCCCCGTTTAGGGCATCAGTTAATGATTCATTCCATACATTCTTTTTATAACGACCCAGGACAAGCTCTTGGGCTTGAGTGTGCATTGGGCATACAAGAATAATCAATAGGGTACAAGTAAATCGGCTTAAGGTATTCATGCGGGGCACAATACACCTCAAGGCACTGAATTCCTTAAAAACTTAATCTATATGAAAAGATTACAGTTAAAAGAGGGTTTTTATCCTAGAGATGTCCCCTTTGAAGCTTTCTGGCAGCTCTTCTGGAAAGCTATTAACACTTTTTTCGATGATTTCAAGTTCGTCAATCTTTAAGGATTCTTCCAGTCCCAGAGCGTATGAATTTAGCTTTTCATAGTCTTTAGACTGTTCTTTTCCATCAAGGTATTCATGTAGCTCATAAACTAGTTCGCTAATTTCTTCTTTTATTTGATCCATTGAGGCCTTAATAATCCTTCTTTTCTGCCAAGTGTAGTAAAGAAAGCCAAAGAAGCTCAGCACACCAATATCGATAAGAATTGAGTAGAAGTTGTCCAAAGTTTACACCCCAAAAAACGCCGTTACCGACGGGTTGATAAAAAGTGGCATGGGAGCAATTATAGATAGCCACATAAAACTGGCCCTTAATGCCGGATGAGCTGATTTTAAAACTTTTTTATCAAGAGCAACAGCAAAGTATTGAATAATAAAAAAAGAAGTCATTAATCCAAAGTAGTTTTGCCCTGTACTCATATAATAAGGCAAAGCGGCTATTACTTCATGAAATATTCCAGAAAGAGTAAAGGCCCAAAGAAACCTTCTTTTTTCATTGGTAGGTGAGGCCTTTTTGCTAAGTGTGGCAAGCCAATCACTAACCCATAAATTCCATCTTCTTCCCCAGAACTCACTGATACTTCTAGATAAGTAGGGGTGATTGTGAATATCGGAAGGAATCTCGCGAGTGAGAAGGAAAAGGCATTGAGCACTTATTCCCAAGAGGTTTGTGAAAATATAAATATAAGGGCTAAATAACCATGCTTTGATGAAGGGACCAAAGCTAAAAGTAGTAAAAAGGTATTGATAAAATTCTATTCCAAAAATGGCACATGCTGAGATGAAAATAAATCTCTTCCAAATTCTTAGTATCCCTTCTGTATTTTTCTTAAGATTTCTTCTTTCTGATTTGGGCGCAAATTGAGGTGATTGGAATAAAAACCTCCAATTAAAATGTCCTTCAGCCAACAGGGCAGCACTCTTCATTGCGAAGAAAGCAGTAAAGAACACAAATATGGCCGTTAGCTGATAATTCATAAATACTCTTTATTTTAGACCAAGCTTATTCTAACAGTATTTTTTAAAGATTTAAAAGTTCAACTCTTCTTTAAAATTCGACTAAAAGTGACCGATAAAGGGGTAAGGACGCGAACAAGCGAGGTGAGAAGATGTATTACGCCAGAGGAATGAGAGATTTATTGCGAACACACCAGTTAAGTGTCGAATTTTACGATGAAATGGACACCTTTCAAATACAATTTATTGAAATGTGCTTTAAGCAAAGCATAGATGAAAAGATGGGACTAATGAGCGAAGTTGAGCACTATAACTATCAACTCTTTGAAGAGTTTAAGAGAAGAGAGTTTGAGCAAAGGTATGGACTAGTGGAAGAGCTCTATAAGGCAGCCTAGTCTTCAAACGGTACTTTTAGCTTCTCTTTAAAAAAGTTCATTGTATGATCAACACCAACTAGATCGCCTGGTTCCATGGTGTTCCATACATTTACTCCTTCAATCTTTTCAGAAGTGAATATAAGGTGGTTTATTTTCCTTCCCGGAGCAGTAGGTGATTCGCATATGTTAGAGAAATGTGGGCAGTCATCCCGTTCAGGACATTTGGTTTTATGGGTACAGTACTTTAGAGGCTGCCCCCCTTGAAAACCTAAAAAAACACGTCCATTAGTTAAAAGAAAACTAATGTAATTCTCATTAGGCTTTGGCCTCTCTCTATTTATTAAGGGGCCAGTAATAAAAACAATTTTTCTTAATGCATTCTCAATATTAATTTTTAATAAATCAATTGGGATATCTGTAGTGTCTAGTGAGTGATTTTTTTGAATTTCTGTTAGGAGAATGAAGAAAATTAATTCACTATCCGTATTTCCAAGAATAAATTTTCTGAGTCCTGGAGATATTAAATCAAGTAGATCCCCACGGTGGCGCTCCAGGTTATTTAGATTTCCATTGTGGGCAAAAATCCAGTTCCCGTATTGGAAAGGGTGGGAGTTTAAAATTGTATGCTCGCCTTGGGTTGCCTTTCGAATATGTGCCATCACTGTATGAGATGAAACAACTCCTGAAACTCTTTTAAATAGTTGATCATTAAGGGCCGTGTCCGAGGACTTTACCAGGTGTGGGACCCTTTCGAGGTAATAGGCAATACCCCAACCGTCAGGGTGTCTCTGACTTTGGTCGTGCAATGCATTTTCAGCATGCAACAAACTTGAGTGAACCTGACTATTAATAACTGAACGAAAACCAAACAATCTACACATAAGTTTATCTTATTCTCAAAGGGGGTAAAAACAAACCTTCTTATGATTTTTTGCCTAAATCACATGGCTCCTTATAATGAAGAGGGAAGAGAATTATATGAAATTATTAGTTTTTTTAATTTTAACGCTATTTGGAGTTGTAGGTTTTTGGAAATCTCAAGGCTTTGACCTAGGCAAAAGTGACTCCAGCACACTTAACCTTACAATTAATAATCAGATTAAGTCGTTTGACCCCGCCATTGCTTTTAACGATGACTCGCTTAGAGTGGTAGGTCAGTCGCTTGAGACTTTGTACCAATACCACTATTTGAAAAGACCTTATGAGGTGATCCCGGCACTTGCTGATGGAATGCCCAGAGTTTCAAAAGATGGCAAAACATATACTATAAAAATCAAAAAAGGCATTCGTTATAAAAGCTCCTTAAAAGAGCTTCAAAACAGAACTGTAAAGGCTCAGGATTTTATTAACCAGATTAAAAGGCTTGCTTTTGCTCCATTAAGCAGTACGGGAGCATGGCTTTTTAAAGGAAAGTTAAAAGGGTTTGATGAGTTTGGTGAAGTCGTTGGGAACGACTATTTAAAAATGCTCTCCACTTCGATGGAAGGTGCACAAGTCTTGGATGACTATACTTTTAGGTTGGTTTTAAATAGGGCCGAGCCAAACATGCTGTATTTCTTAAGCATGATCTTTACAACACCCGTACCAGTAGAGCTGATACATAAATACAAAAACGACCTTTCGAATGTACTAGTTGGAACAGGAGCTTTCTATTTGAAAGAGTCCAGTGAGGACTTATTGGTTTTTGAGAAAAATGAAAACTTTCGCGAAGAGTATTACCCGTCCTCTGGGGATCGTTATGCCAATACTCAGTCCTTACTTAAGTCTTCCTTGGAGAGATTGCCTTTTTTAAATCGAGTTGTATTTCACGTGATGAGCGATGATGAAAAAAAGTGGGAGGCCTTCCTTAATGGAGAACTCGATATTCTTGGCGTTCCAAAGAAGTTTTTGGCCACAATCACAGAACCTAGATCTTCACTAAAGCGAGAAATGGATCGCAAGGGGATAAAAATAAAACACTTCTCCAGTATTTCATCTCGATGGCTAGGCTTTAACATGCAAGATCCACTCATTGGCAAAAACCTAAATCTACGAAAAGCAATCGCCCATTGTATTGACTTTGAAAAGTATCTTACCATCATGTCAAATAATACCAACCTGAAGGCCAACTCAATTTATAACCCAAGTATTCCTGGTTATAATCCAAGCAACCAGCTTAGCTACCAATATAATCTAGAGAAGGCCAAAGAGTATTTAGAGCTTGCAGGCTTTAGGCCTGGAGAGTTAACCATTACATATACAACGAGAGGTAAGCAGGATATTCATTTTATTGAGGCCGAGTTCATAAAGTCTCAACTTGGAAAAATAGGAATAAACGTCAAAGTAGAGACGCTTTCATTTTCAGAGTTTTTGAAAAAGGGAAGGGCCGGAAAACTACAATTCTTTACCGATAATTGGATCTACGACTATCCTGATGCAGAAAATATTATACAACTTCTCATTGGAGCGAACTCGCCTGGAGTAAATAAAAGTGCCTATAGACATCCTGTTGTTGAATCTTTGTACGCTGAGCTGGCAAAAACTTCAGTTAAGGAAAAGCGCTTTGAGCTAATGGAAAAGGTTGAAAAACAGGTGGACCTAGACCTTCCTTGGGTGATGCTAATGTTTGAAAGTTCATACATTCTGCACCACTCCAGCATTAAAAACTTTAGAAGATCGTACTTTATAAGAAATCACTTAAAGTATCTTAAGAAAGAATAATCCAATGTAAGGCTTAGAGAAAAACAATGTGAGTCCAACTATTATGGTTGTTAGCATTAGACCCAATAAAGGAGTTGAAATGCTTAGATTTCTTATTGTTTTATTTTTGGCCAGCGGTTTTGCTTTTGGAAAAGACAAGATAAAGCTTGTGCCGGTGGAGGCCGTTGATGCCAGAACAGAAGGCAAAAGCATAACTTTAAGCATCGCAGGTTATTTGCCAAATGGTTGTTATTCAAAACCGTATGTAAACTTTAAAAAATCTAAGGATGGTTTTTCCTTTGAGGTAAGAGTTCTCTCCTATTTCAAAACGGATGTGATGTGCACCCAAGCAATAAAACCCTTTTGCATGTCCGTAAATTTGGGGGAAGTTGAAAATGGAAGTTACGACATTGTCATTCAACCTAAGACAAGATGGGAGCAAGTACTAACAGTATTTGTTGATTACAACGAATCCAAGATAGAGAACATGTCTTCTCTTGTTTTTGACAACAAGAATGATCGCTTTTTCTGTTCTCCATCGTCGAGGTCATCAAATATGTAGCGGGAGATGGCCTTTAGTCTTCTAATCTTTTTCAGTTCTTCCATGTCAAGTTTATCGATTCGCTCGAAGTAGCTTCGGTAGTATCGTTTTATTTCCTGCGCTCTTAACTCTTGATTGTCCAGCATACCGCTTCGATACAGTCTGGCAAGCCAGGGAGTTTTTAATGCCCCTCGAGCAATCATAACAGAGTGACACTTGGTGTATTCAAAGTATCTTTTTATGTCCTCAACTGTCCAAATATCACCGTTACCAACAATTGGCGTTTTTACTGTCTCGACAGCGGTCTTAACATACTCCCATTTGGCGACCCCTTTATACATTTCATCCCGGGTCCTTGCATGGATTGTGATGGCATCAACACCTTCATCTTCCAGGAGGCGCAGAATGTCTTTAAATAGGGTATCATCCTTATAACCCACTCTGATCTTTGCGGTAAATGTGTGAGGGAAGTGGGATCTAATAGTCTTTATTACTTTTCTTAAGGCCTGCAAGTCGCTTAGGAGAAATGATCCTCCTCGGTGTTTGCAGACCGTCTTAGATGGACATCCTAGATTGAGATCAAGCCACTTGAATCCCAGGCCTCTAATTTTAGAAACGGTGTCCTCTGTAAGAGCGTCTTCTGTGGTTAGCATCTGATAGATGGTCTTTCTCTGTTTTTCTGGGTCTTCGTAAGAGCTTTTCCCATAGTGCTTTAAAACATGCTTAACGGGGTATGGACCTACTGAAGGGGCCCGTAAGAAATCTGTCGCAACAAAGTCCCATTCAGGATAATTTTCTAGTATTGTCTCTCTATAGTGAATATCAGTAATTCCCTCCATTGGAGCGAAAATTAATGATTTCTCCTTGAAGGGCAAAGGAAGATTAGCTGTAGATTGTTGCGACAATTTTTCTAATACTTGCATGATTTCTAAACTCGCAGAGATAAATGCCCTGCCAGGTTCCAAGATTTAACTTAGAGTCTGTAATTGGAATGGAGAGATCTACGCCAACAAGAGCTGTTTTTATGTGGGCTGGCATATCATCTGGCCCTTCCATTGTGTGGGTATAGAATGGTTCGTTTTCCTTAACAATATGGTTAAAGCTTGAAGAGAAGTCTTCTCGCACACTTGGATCTGCGTTTTCATTAATGGTGAGTCCTGCTGAAGTGTGCTTTATAAAAAGATGGAGAATGCCGGCCTTAGGCAGCTGGGGCAACTGAGACAAGATTTCGTCTGTAACCAAATGAAAACCTCTTGTCTTGGATGTAAGCTTTAAATTTCGCTGTTCAATCATAATTAATAATCTCTTAAGGCGCTTAAACTATATAAAATTTATGCAGATGTCATCTCATCTTTAAATTTTACATATATAAGGTGAGTTGGGATAACCGGCTCCGAAATAATTGGAGAGGAGAAAATATGATTATTAAAATATCGCTGGTTTTACTAGGTGTTATATCTCAGGCGTTTGGTTTAAGCCTATCAGACTATAGTCCTTACGAATATAAGGTACTTTTCACTAATCCAGAGTGTAAGCTCTACGAGTATGAAGAGCCTGTTTACTCAAATGATGGCACCCTCTTAACTTCGAAGCCAAAAAACGTATATTGCAAGAAGTCAGACTTTGAGCTTAATTCCGAGCGAGCAGATTCTCCCCATTATGAACTTAAAGAGTTAATAAGTGATAAGGGGTTGAAATCACTATTTTTTGCTTTTCTATCTTTTTCAAATGATGAAATTGCAAACCAGATATGCGATGCGATAAAAAGAAACGTAGCTGTTACCTTTATTATTGACTCAAATAGTGAAGCAAGACCGTCATCAAGAAAAGCTTTAGACTTTATTGCAGGTTGCACTCCTGAGAACCTGAGCGAAGGGGAGACTCCAAATATTCCAAAGACCTATTTTAGGGGAAATGATAGCGGTATTGGATATGCTCACAATAAAGTAATCATTGCAAACTATGATGACCCTAATAAAGTCAGACTTGTGTATGGATCTGGAAATATGAGTTCCGGAACAATTTTGCACCATGAAAACTGGCACTTTGTTACAACTTCCTCAAAGAGCTTCTTGGCACAGTCACATGTTTGCTTACAGAAAGCAATGTTGGATGCCGGAAATAGTAGGTCTGAGTATAAGAAGGTCTTCAAGACTTGCAGAAGCTCCATATCTGCTCCTGTGGAAGATGACATTGAGATGATGGTCGTTCCAAGTGATGGTCAGAGAGCAATGAAAAATATTGTTGATAACTTTAAGAAGGCCGTTAGTGTGGATGTGGCAGTACACCGTTTTACACATCCGGATTTAATCAATGCAATGGTTGAGGCATCAGAGCAAGATAAGCTCGTTCGATTTGTTGCAGATGATGATATCTATTGGACTGGTGTAAGAAAGAAAATGACTGGCTCCAATATGTTTTTTGAGTTCGTAAACGCAATGAAAGTTGTTAAAAGCGGTGTTGAAACAAGGTATATTCAATCAAACCAAAACCACAGGCTTCTTCATCACAACAAATTTGTTCTTTACCACTATCCAGATGGAACAGGTTCTGTTCATGCTGGTGCAGGCAATTTTACGAAAGCTGCCTTTACAAAGAATATGGAAAACTATTACTTTATCACAATACCAGAGGTCGTTGAGGCATTTAAGAAACAATTCGATCACAAGTTTTCAAACCTTGCGACACCTTATGAAAAGATGCCTGCTACGTATGTGATGCCTTAAAAAAATCTTCAATCTTGCCCTCTTTAAACTTCTGCAGGATTTTAAAGAAGCCAAGAGTTGAAAGGGTCCAGTTCAACTCGTTGCGTGCAAGCATTTGTTCAATTTCAGGTATAGTTAGGTGAAGAATCCTTGAAATGGTTTCTTCACCATCTGGGTTTGGAATCTTTTTTGGGCTCAAATTTTTGGCTAAAACAAAATGAAACTTGCTATTTAATGTGCCACTTGATTCATGTTTATAAAATTCAACGAGTTTGTCTGCCCTAAGGCCAACTTCTTCCATCATTTCTCTATTGGCACTGGTTAAAACATCTTCACCTTCATCTAGGTGACCCGTGATAAATTTTAGCCTGCTAGGAGTGTTCTCGTGAGGTCTACGTTCTTCAATTATTACAATCTTATTTTCCGAGTCTAAAGGAAATACAACCAAGCTATCTGGCAGAAAAACCTTCTCCCAAACATAATGGTCTATAGTAGACTCTTTTACTTTTACGAATTTGCCTGAGTAGACAAGTTTATCTTTGATTTTACGCATATTTTTCCTGAGAGCATTAATTTCTATGGCAAGTATAATATTAACAAGAGAGGATTGAAATATGGACTATTTGAAAATCGCAATATTGCCCTTGAATGAGGCCAAAGAAATGCAAACTAGACTTGCCAGTGAAGGGGTTGAGATTAGACTGGACCATAATGAAGCTACTTGTCGCCGAGGATGCTCTGTAACTGTCGAAATGTGGGCGAAACCTGGTGATCTTGAGAGGGTTAAAAAGGCGTTTAATGACGATTTTACTCAGGCCTTGGATGGGCATGAAGTCGACTGGGAGAGACTTAACCAGGTGTTTGATCCATCAAAAGAGACTGCTGTTTGCCCTGCATGTGGCGATAGCTTCTCCACCAAACATAATGAATGTCCAGGTTGTGGTTTGAACTTGGGGGTGTGATGAAAATTCCTTTCCACAGAAGAAAATTTTTAATCAATACCGATTTTCAGTTTCCATTTATTGCCAGGATGGTGGTGATAAATTTGCTCACCATGGCAGTTTTATTTATTGGGCTATATTTAATTTTTTACAGATTTAACTTCCTCGGAAATGAATTGGGACTTGAGTCGGAGCACCGGTTTTATGAGTTCGTAAGGGAGCAGTTTGTTTTGATAAGTGCTCTCTTTTTCGGAGCCGCCCTGTCCTCCTCAATTGTGTTGACCGTCTATGCTGTTTTTCTTTCCCATCGAATAGCTGGTCCACTTGAAAACTTGAAAATAAGATTTAAAGAGCTTAGGGAGACTGCACCCAAAGATTGTAAAACACACTTTAGAAAAGATGATTTTTTTCATGATCTTGCAAGAGCTTATAATGAACACTTGGATAATGTGCAAAAACTCCATGAACAGGCCAGAGAAAACTCCACCGAATAGTTAGCTTCTTTCTTTTTCCGAGAAGAAGTTTAATGGTTGTCTGACGGCCACACGTCCTCCGCCCTTTGGTCTAGGGAAGTCAATAATTGAGAGAACTTTGGTCATACAGTTGATTCCCTTTTTAGAAAAACGAGAATCCTTTGCTTTGATATTAATTTTTCCTACTTTTCCAACACCATTAATCTCAAAGTTTAAATCGACAATGCCTTGGATATCTTCACTATTATAGGCCAACTCTTGTTGGTAACAATGTCTAAACTGCGGAAGATATTGTTGAAGAATCTTTCTTAAAAGTTCTGGATCCATACTACCAAGAACAACGGTTTCTGTCTGAATGTAAGAGGTGTCCATGCCTTTCTTACCCGAAAGTCCTTTTGCACCAAAGCTATTTGCAGCACCACTTAGGTCACTTCCCATATTACCAAGCTTTGAGTTCGCACTACCTGTGACTTTTGTGTTTAAAGATCCAGAAATTGCGTTTGTTGAAGTTATGGAAGCTGCCGATCTTGTCTTTGCAACAGCGGCACTCTTTCCAGTCTTCATCATGTTATTAATGTTTGCTGCCATTTTAAATTCGTAAGCTTTGACAGGAGCTTTAGTCTTCTTGGTTTTGGTAACTTTTGTAGGGGCTTTCTTGGGAGCTGTTTTTGCCACCTTTTTGACTTTCTTAGGTTTTTGCGGAGACTTCTTTCCCGCCTTAGAGCGAGCTACTTTCTTAGGTTTCTGCTCGGTTTTCTTATGTCCGTTGTTTTTGTCTGTTTTTGTCGCATCTTTTGAAGCGTGTGTCTTATTATCCATTTGTGTATTGGTTGGACGTTTGTAAATAATAGAAAGCTTTTTTGGTTCCTTCTCTTTATCTATTGAAAAATCAACTAATAGAAGCAAAAGCATAGGCAACATTACAGAAGCAAATGTTTTCCCTGCTTGTTTCCAAAAGTCTTTCTCCCGTGCCATTAGTGGTAGACGGATAAGGTCCCTTGGAGCTTGTGACAGCTCTATGAAAACTTGGAATGTTCCGTTGGTCAAAATCGCCACTTCTTTCGAGTTAAAGTCGAGCTCTTGAGTGCTTATTGAAAAACCTTCTAAGGAGTTTATGCTTATCATTCCATTGGAAACAGAAATGAAAGGTATTTTATCGTTGGAGTCTAACAAGTCTATCAAAAGAAATTTTCCACCTTGCTTTGATCCGCTGGCCAAGTATTCGCCATCTTTCAATGGCAGAAAGCTTTGTTCCAGAATTACTCCTGAAACTAGAGTTGTTACCATTATGCAGTTTTCGTCTGTGTCCTTAGTTATCTCGTAAGGACGATCAAGGGGATCTCCCTCTATATAGTCTTCAAATGCTAGGCCATGGATAGGAGATTTAAAAGAGGGGATAAAGTTGTCTTCCTCAAATATGATGTCACAATATTCGTCATCAATAAGAACTTGGTTTTTGTTGGTCTTTTCAGGAACATAAATCTTCTCTTCTCTGACCAGTGGAAGAGCTGTATCTTCAAGTTCAAAAGGTGTTTGATTTTGAGCCGCCTGAAGTATCACATGACAATCGCCAAATGTGACGGTGTCATCTTCACCGATAAATCTTTGACCATGCACCTTCTCTCCACCTATGAAAACTCCGTTAAGACTACCTAAGTCCATCACAGTGACGGTGCCACTATCAGATACAAATAGTAGGGCGTGGTATGTAGATATACTTTCCTGCTCAAGAACAATGTCACATTTAGGAGAGCTGCCCACCAATAGCTTTTCTTTGTTTAAAGCGATTAGTGTTCCGTCTGGAAGACAAAGTTCGAATGAGCAAAGTGTGGTCTTGGCCATGATCCTAATCCTTAAGTTGATCCTCTATTTGTCTCTTTAATTCAGTTTGTTGAAAAGCAAACTGTGAGCTGACATCCGGTGTCGCTTCCAATATCTTTAATGCTTTTTCATGTTGTCCCATTAAGTGGTAAGTGGTAGCTAAATTAATAGATACATCTTCCCTCGTTCTATATGCTTCTGGGACTTTTTCTAAGTAAGCTAGGGCCTTACCGAAAAGTTTCTTCTTTAAGAAAAGGTGCCCCAAACTGTAGTTAAAATCGACATCTTTAGGTCTTTTTGATGCTAATTTAAGAAGTATCTCTTCGGCCCTTTTGTAGTTAGTTTGGGAAAGATAAATTTGTGCCAAATTGTACTGCGGAGTTAGGGGGCGCTTATTCTTCTCAATAGAAGTCTGCAAACTTAGCTTCGCTTCCGCTAAATTTCCCTGTTTAAGGTGCACTAAACCAATATTGTTATAAACAGCAGCTTGAATATTTTTTGACTTGGCGGTTTTCATAGATATCTCCAAGTATATTAACGCTTTTGGATATTCACCCTTTAAATAATAACAAGTACCGAGGTGATTCCAATAAACGGGGTTATCTAGATTTTTGTCGAGGTCGCTTTTGAACTGTTCGAATGCTTCATTATATCGTCCGCCATGACACAGTGCAATGCTTTTATTGGCTCCTTGGAGTGCCGCAAGGTCTTGATTTGTATAGCGATTTAAAGATTCATGTCTAAGGCCATCCAGGCTCGGAGATTTAAGGCGGCGATCTATGCTTTTATGTGCACAGGAAAAGAGAGTTATGGATAATAAAAGTATTAAGGCTTTCTTCATCAGTTCTTCTCCAAATCAAAGGTGTTGGCCATAATTTTTGCCGGCATCCTTAAATTAACTGAATCCAGAGCTTCATTGCCACTCACAATATTTCGCGTGTTTGGAGAAAGAAGCTCGTATTTATACATGAAAGATTCACCTGCATCTATGTTGGCATATGCCTGGTCCAAGAATGTTTTTGAAACAATTTTCATTTGCTTTTCAAATTCTTGTTTTAATTGTTTGGGAGCACTTTTTGGACTATAGCTTGCCACTTCATTTGAAAGACTGAATAGTGCTTTTGCAAGTTCATCATAAACAAATAGGGAAAGTTGTGGGTTTCCAATTTCCAAAAGTTGCGTCTGACCTTCAACTAGTGCAACAAACGATGCAATTCTTTTACTTAGTTGGTCGTTGAATTTTTGGGGATCAAAGCTCTCTCCAATTTGGATGGGAGAGTCTAGTAGGTCGTCCATCTTATTTGAAAGTGTAAGGTGTTTGCTAACACCTATAATAATTTCTTTAAGCTCTTGGTCTTTAAGCCGTGCCATTTGTCTTGCAATCGACTTTCTAGACGAGCGATTATTGTAGTTCTTCCAAAAGATTCTTTCATAGTAGCCTGAGAGTAAAACTTTATGTTTCTGTGTTAGCTTATAGCTGTTCACAAACGAGAAAAGTTCATCAGTATGAGAATTTCTAAAAAGATGGGTGATGATTGTGGTTTCCACTGTGGAAGTGTCATCAACGCATTTACGGTAAGTTTTAAATGTATGGAGTGCTCTTAGGGCGTAGTCGTTTGCCAAGTCAAAGCTAATCGATTGCTGCAAGTTTTGTAGGTTTTTATCTTTCGTATTGCAGAAGTTGTCTAATACAAGACGCTGAATATGCGCAGCATTTAAAAAATCTTGAAGCAAGGCGCTTCTTTTAGACATTTTTTCCAAGAAGATTCGTTTATTATTTCGCTCTTTCTCGCTAAAAATAGGGAAGGCCTTCTTAAACCACTTCACACTCTTAGCAGATTCACTAAGATCAATGTAGAGTATGCCGATGTTGAAGCCTGCCTCAGCCTTAACGCTTTGGGGGTAGTGGATATCATAAAAGATCTTTTTATAACCTGTAATTGCCCCTTCTGTATCTCCTTTCTTATTCATCTTTTGAAACTTGCCAAAGAGCAGGGTCGCAAGAATTACTTCAGCCTTCTTAATCTCCGCTTTTTGGAAACCAAGCTTTCCTTTTTGCATTTCGTTAACAAGTGTTGCTAGCAGATAAGGCTTCTTTTGAGCAATAGATAGATCCATCCATTGTTTAAATAGCTTGCGATGCGTTTCCTTATCCTTGGGGTATGCTTTTATAAAATTATTCAAGCTTACTTCAATATTCTTGTGATCAGATCTTGAAAGGTAAATTGCGAAAAGCTTTTGGTGGACCTGTGGGGATTTAGGATCTTTTGGCCATAACTGTAGAAACTTAGTATAGGCATAGATCAACTCATCCTTCTCTCTTTCCTTGGAAAATTTGGAAAAATCGATGGATGAAAAAATACCATCAATGGCCTTTCTATTCAGATCCATCTTTGAAGGTGTTTTTAATTGGGTTTCAAGCGCTAGTTTGTAACTTTTAAGAGCCTTTTGGAACTCTTGTACTGAATATAATGTTTCGGCCGTAAAGAACCGGTACATGGCCTCATTCTGCTTGTCTAAGATTGAAAGATAATCAAAGTAAGCTTCAAGGTTTGAAAGTCTTTTTACATCGTAAGAGGAGGCAACTTTATCAAAGTCTTTCTTTAGAATCATTTGTTCATCTCTACTTTTTGCAGAGATCTTACGCACGGCCTCTTCTTGTTGATACTCATTGAGTTTTATCAAAGTAAGATCTTTTGCGATGTTGAAAAGCTTAGAGTCTCGCTTGTATTGGTTATAAAAATCGAACTGAAACAGTCTCAGGTCTGCTAGCTGCTCATCTTTTTTCTTTTGATCGAAGTTGTCTTCAGCTAAAGTAATTAGCTGCTCTGTTTCATTAAAAAAACCTTTTTCTGACGTTTTTCTTGCGAACCTTGTCAGAGCGTTGTAAGGGTTTTTATCGTACTTCATAACAAACGCAATACCTCTATTAATTTGCTTACCTATAACATAGAAGGAAACAAGAGACTGCATGATTTGTTCTCTGAAGTCGATGTAGTTCTTTTCAAAGCTCAGTTTATAGCCTTCCTCGAGGCGATTTATTGCGTGGTCGAATTTATGAGTTTTTAGCAAGCACCAACCATAATTATAAAGATTTTTTGTATGCCACTCATCAGTGTTATTATGAATTATTTGCGAATAAATACTTACGGCCTTATTATACTTTTTATTGTTATAATAATACTCGGCCAGTGATGTCATCGAGAGATACCACACTTCACTTTGTTTTCTTGATAGTTTTATTGCCTTTGTTAAATATCCAAGCTCTCTATTGTCATAAGCGTAATCTCTAGAGTTTAGGGCAAGTGTGTGGTAGATAGCCGCCTTATAACGCGTGCGCGGATAGCTTCTAATAATGCTTAAACCAAACTTTCTGGCCTTCTCATACTTTCTTAGAGTTGTTGCAAAGGCTTTCTTTCGAGGAATCTTTTGGCCTTTCGTGCTCATATCCAAGAATTTTCGGTTCTCTTTTTCTTTGTAGAGTTTAATCTTCTCTGTAAGAAGTTCAAATTGGCGGTAGAGGAGGTGATCTGTTTTCCTCTTAACCATATTGATCGTTTTTTCTTCCTCTTCAATGAGTTTTAAGAGGTATTCCCATCTGGATACCTTGCTGGGCTCGGCCTTTTTCGCGTATATAGACGAAGTCTGGAGGAAGCTGAAAACTAAGAATAGAAGAAGCTTCGACATTAATAGTTTCCTTGAACTATAAACTTAAAATCCGTATAACCTGCCAATGCAGAAGTGTGCATTACTCCTTGCATGGCCTTATATGGAAGGGTTTTATGTAAAACTAAGTTTATGGATTTAGCTTTTTTACTCTCATCCGTAGATGCTATTTCTCGCTTGTTCTTAAGGAAGTCGTAAAGCGGATCAATCTTGTTGCCGTCAGTTGCTCTTCCTATTTTCTTGTTTTCGCACCAAATGTTGGCGTCTTTATCAACTTGAAGGATAATTGCATGAGCACCAAGATCTCTCGCTTTTGAATCAGGTATGACCAATGACTTAACTAGATCAAGCTTTAGGTTTGTGGCGTTATAGCTCTTTAGTAGGAAAACCAAAAGGATTACTAGGATATCCAAAAGGGAGGTGATATCCAGCTCCATTGGCTCCGCTTTTTCTCTCTTTCTTGTAAAGGTTCTTTTCATACTAGTCTCTTAGTTTTGTGTTTCGAAAATTATTTTGTCGAACAATACTTTCGAAGGATATCTTCTCTTTTTCTCATCTACGGCCGTAACAAAAACATCTGCCTTTAGAACTTCCCGGGTGTGATCAATAACCTTGACTATCTTGTGGTATTCGTAGTTGCTGTTCGGCTTAAGTATTGCGCTGTTCTCTTCAGGATGTTTATTCTTCAGTTCTATTAAAACGTCGTTTAAAGCTTGAAGATTGGTTGTTTTAATTTTTTTATAGACATTGCCATCTACACCGGTTTTTACAACAACATCTTGATTGCTGATCTCAAGGGTAAGGTTTAGCGGTTCTTTGTCGGGCTTGGGTTGAGTCAGCGTGGTGGTAATGGGCGCATCACTTCCAATCTCGTAAATGTCCAAGAATTGGGCGGACATTAGAAGGAAGAATATAAAAATAAAAATTGCATCAAGAATTGGAATCAAATTCAATTTGGGCATTTTATTTAGTTTTTTGCGCTTTAACATTGTTGCTCCTACGCAGCTTCGTTTTGAGGCTGTGGTGCTGCGTTTTTCTTGCTGGAGAGAAGGTCAACAAGCTTTACAGATCCCTTTTCCATCTCCCCAATAATCTTTTCGGCTTTTGAACTTAAAATTGAATGGGCGACCATGATTGTGATGGCACTAATAAGTCCAAATGCTGTTGTGTTCATCGCTTTAGAAATACCCAACGCCAATAGTTCAGCTTTAGAGGCTGCATCTGCCGAAGCAACCGCTGCAAATGATTGAATCAGTCCGTATATTGTACCAAGTAGTCCTATTAGAGTTGATACGTTTGCGACAAGTGCAAGGTAGTTAAGTCTCTTCTCAACATGTGGCATCGCTTCTAGCATGGAAACCTCAAGTGCATCTTGAATTTGCTCTTTTGATTGGTTAGCCCTTTTAAGCCCATTTTTCATGACATTCGCAAGTAGGGATTTGGAGCCCGCACAACTTTGAATTGCACTTTGAACCTGATTGGTAAGGACACTTTTCTTTATGTCATTTAAAAGACTAACTCCGTCTATGTCGTACTTTATAAGGGATTTGAATCGCTCAATTGCCACTGCCAAACCGAAAACCCAGATGCCGAGAATTATCCACATGAATACTCCGCCATCATCCATGAATTTTGCAAACTCTTGAACAAAGTTTAAGTCTTGTGGCGTTTTTTGCTGGACTGTGTTTTGAAGTTGATCTGCAGGTATTCCATTGTTTTCCATTGCTCTCTCTCCTGATGGCTTTAATTATCTTAAAAATTTAATGTCTTGAATCATTTCTCTATCGAAGCTTTTTCTTTGAAGAAGATTTCTTTCAAATGTTTTTCTTCTTCTTTCCTTAACTGATAAGTCTCCCGGTGCAACAATCGAGCCCTTGATCTCCAAGTCACCCAAGTCAAATTTCTCATACTCTTTATACTTGTAGATGACCTTTTTCTTTGCAAAGGCGACTGGGGATATAAAGAGTAGTGTTATAAGTAATAACTTCATCTTCTTTTCCTTTGAGTTTTAACTTTGCAGTTTGATTCAAGGCCGAAAGAATAATCGCCTAGTTCATCCGCCCAAAATGCGTTGTTGAATTCCCATTGCTCTTGGTATGGCTTTCTTTCAACGTTCTTATCACTACCTCTTGCTCTCTGAGTCTGAAGACTCTCTCTTTTGTAGACTAAGTCTCTTTGCTTTGCTAATACTTCCAGTTTTAGGTTGAACATGTCCTTAGAAAGCTTATGGGTTTCATTAATGAACTTGTACATTGAGACCTTGACGTAGTGATTGATCTGCTCTTTTATATCTCTTTGAGAACTCAGGAGTTTTTCCATGTTTGCATCTTTGTGGTCGTGAAAGATTTCCGTATTTATTGCATAGAGAGATTTTAAATCAAGGCTATACTTCACACGTCTGCTTACTTGAGTTATGAGATTTCTAAGAAACCGATGTTCTTTTTCTGAGTCAACTATGGGTTTAAACATTAACTTGTAAAAATAAAGATCTTCACCTTGGGAAGTTAGAACCTTTTTAAGAGCCTCACTCTTTGGTTTGTACTCTTTGTAGAAACGATCAATTATGCTTAGTGCGTCAGGGTATAAGCATAATTGGTAGTAATTGAGTGCCTTTAGAACTTCAGCTTCTGGCATAAAATAGCTTTCAAGAAGTGGAGATCTGTACGTTATTAAAAGACCAAGTGATCTGTTGTAATTTCCAAGGTAGTAGTATGACCAAGCTTTTTCTAGGAGAATATATGGCCACTGGATTGATGTTTTAGGAACGTCCTCATAATGGCGAATCGCTTTTTCGAACTCACCTTGTTTAAAGTAGAGTCTTGCAATATTGATTATACACGATTCCTGGATTACAGAAAAATAGTTTTTAAGCTTTTTCTCTTCAACATCCTTTCTTTTCTCTGCTTCCTTTGCACACATCTTGAATACTTTGACAGCTTTATTGTATTGCTTATCGAAGTGGTATGCGGTCGCTTTAACTAAAAGTGCTTCAGGGAAAAGTCTGTTACTAACTGGTATTGATTGCAGTCTACGGTGAACATATTTGAACTTTTTGAGATAAAGATTTCTTTTGGCCATGATTAGGTCAGTAGTGGGTATCTTTAGCTTTCTAAGCTCGAGATCATTGTAAGTATTAAAGTAGTAGGTGCCTGTCTTCAAAACCAGCATTTTTAAGATCTTTTGAACCTTTTTGGGAGGCGTCTTGTATTTATACTGTCTCGCCAACTCATCAAGGGCAGTGAAGTAGTTCTGGTTGTTATAATTTTTAATCGCCTTATAGAGCACTGGGTCTCTCTGTGTCTTAGTTTCGACTTTTGCCTGAAGTGGCATTAAGTAAAAGGCGAGTAAGAAAAGTAGGAAGCACTTCAAAAGGAAACCCCCATGCTGAACACTAAGTCATTACTCTGTTTCCAGTCGTTGGCAGTAGGTCTTTCGGCTGATCCTGCCTGAAAGTTTGTATTGATATACTCGACACCTAAATGCAATCTTCTATTTATGTGGAATTTTAACCCTGACTTTAATTGAATTGGTGTGAAAGTTTCGCTTTCAAACTGGCTTGCAATCCCAGGGTTAACTACTTTTTCCAAGTTTGTTTCCATTTCGTAAGTACCTGTCCCCAGTCCAAAGTACCAGTCAAAGTAAAAGATTTTATTAAAGGTATTTATCTTTCCGTAGAATGGGGACCAAATCAAAAAGAGGGACGTGGAGGTTAATGGACGTCTAATAAAAGGTTCCAGTCCATTTACAGCTTTAACATTTTCGTATGCACTATTGTTTGAACTACCATATTGAGCGTGGTTGATCTCTATACCTAGCTCTTCATTGAAGAAGTAACCAAGCCGAATCTGTCCTGCTGTTGTGTCTTGAAACTTACTTGCATCATTGCTTAGGTAACCAATGTCAAAGTAAATTGTCTTAGTTTTTGGGTAAATCTTATTTTGAAGTACATATACTTTTTTGTCTGGGTCTAACCATAAAAAATCATATAGGTCTGTTTCTTCTGCGTAAGTAGATGACACTACCCCAAAGGATAGTGCCATCGTTAGAATTAGTTTTATTGTTGTTTTACTCATCCCTGCTTGTTACTCCTCAACTTGGTAGTTAACTTTTATGTCCGCACCCGCTTCTGGAATAGTTTCGAACTTGATTGTGTTGTTTTCAGCATTGTAGCTCCAACCACTGTCCCATTTAACACCATTCACTAGGACCTCAATTTTAGTTGGGTCATAAGGTGTTTTCGAAAGTGGGAAGTTGTCAGCAAGTTCGGCAATTTGAGTACCTAGGTCTTTAAGAGTCACGTGGAAGTCGTCGTTAATGTCTGCAATTTGACCACCAGTCATTCTAGACATCTCTTGGTATCTTTCGTATTGAGCACTGCTTCGACCATGTCTCGTGTTTACAATTGCATAAGTCTTTACTAGTCCTGCATTCTCTTTCCACTTAGTAAGTTGTGACAGGTGATTTTCAAGAGTTTTATCAGACTGATCTGGCTCATCTGAAACATACACTACAATATAGTAAGCATCATCACGGAACTTTTGTTGAGCAACACCATTGTTGAAGATAACATTTGTAAAGTTCTCAGAGGCCTTAATACCTTTCTCTCTTGGGTAACCACGAGTCCCTACTTTGATAAGTCTCTCAAAGTCTTGCATGAATGCTGACTTGTTTTGGGTCATTTTCTCAGAAGTAAGCTTCTCAAGAGATTCTTTAGTTGTATCAGTGATTGTATTTCTATTTGTATCAGTTGTTACGATACCCATTTTAAAATCAATTTTCTTTTCAACAAAGTCATTGATGAAAACGTTGAAGTTATAGGCCAAATCGTTTTGCTCATCTCTCATTGAACCTGAGTCATCAACCACCCATAGGATATCGATTTTTGTCTTCCCATCTTTTTGGGTATGCGAATCCGAAACATTCTCAAGAATAACACCTGGCTCTTCTGGATCTGTACCATCACCGGGGTTAGTTCCGTCACCAGGGTTAGTTCCGTCACCAGGGTTTGTACCATCACCAGGATTTGTACCATCACCAGGATTTGTACCATCACCAGGATTTGTACCATCACCAGGATTTGTGCCATCACCAGGGTTAGTACCACCACCAGGATTTGTACCGTCACCAGGATTTGTACCGTCACCAGGGTTTGTACCGTCACCAGGGTTAGTTCCGCCACCAGGATTTGTGCCGTCACCAGGATTTGTACCATCACCAGGATTAGTTCCACCACCTGTAGGAGGCTCTATTAAGTCCGATGGCCCTTGAGGAACCGGAGGCAGTTGATCTTGGTACTGATCCATGTAAGTGTCAAAAATTTCCTTCTCGTAAAATTCTTCTTCCTGACAAGACGAAAGAAGAACCATTGAGGCACCTAGCAAGAACAATGTTTTTAGATTTTTTGTTTTCATAACCATTCCTATCGAAAGTTATAGGACCATCATTTAGTTCTTTTTAGAAAAATGAAACTCCGGAAAAAAGTTCTGAAGACGCATTAATTCAGGTGTTTCAAAAAAATAAATGATGATTTTACTTGGTCGACACTTGTTTTCTTTTCGAGGGACGTTCCGGTTCAACATACGTACAGCTTGAAAACAAATGAATTAATCGGAAGTATGTTAGGTACTTGTATTATGCACTCAGGTGCTCACTGAATTCAATGCTCTTAACTATTTAAAACGGCAAAACAGCCTGAAATCGGTAAATTAGGGGGTATCTTTTTCCCTTGTTTTGCTAAAATTTTAAAAAAATTAACTGACAAAAATATCTGTCGATATGGATATAGATGTTAAGTTTTAAGAAAAAGTTAAATTTTTTTTCGTCTAAAGAGCAATTTATTAATTGGTTCTTTACCCATCCAGACCACCGCTGGATTCTCTCCGATAGATATATCCAGGCAAATATTTTAGACTTCTTTGATACTTTTCCTTTAAAAAAAATTAATAAAATTTATGAGACTCAGGAGGTCACTCTTCACCCTTCTAGTGGAATGTTTGCATGTAGTGTGCAGAATTCATCTAAAAGTGTGATTATTGTTTTCCCTGAATTAAAGAAGTTTTTGGGGGCTCCGTTCCCAGGTTGGGCACATGCGGTTCTTGCACATGAATTTGGTCATCTCTACCATGAACATGGCAAGAAGTGGATTGATCCATTGGAAGCTCAGGTTGAAGCTGATAGCTTTGCAATTGAGCTTGGCCACATGGAACAATTGGCAAACTTTCTAGAAGAAAGGCCAGAGTCTATAGAAAAAAGAACTAGATTAAGCTATCTAACCAGCAAATATTTTCAAAACCACTAAAGGCACTCTGTCTTTATATAGCTATCTGCAGAGGCATCGATCATTATTTCTTTCTCAACCTGGTCAGAAAAGTTTTGATTTATGATTATATGCTTTTCATCTTTCTGAACAATCTTCCACACAATGGCTGAGTCGGGCTTTTGAACGCAATCACCAATTTCAAGTTTTCTTTCATTACAGGCACTTAATCCGATTAATAGTAAAGCAATGCTCAAAGCTTTCATTTATTTCCCCTTTTTGTATAATTATAGCTAAAAAAAAGGAGAGGTTAATGGCATTTTGGGAAATTTTTAAAAAAGAAGTAGAGGACTCAGGCCATAGCCAACTCCGAAATGAGTTAAGGGAAGAATTGCCTGAACTTTCTGATGAGAAAGCAACCGAAGTCGCTTGCATTGCTGGTCTTATGGCCAGAGTGGCATATGTTGACTTTAAGCTGGAGGATCGAGAACTAAGTCATATTAAGTCCTCTTTGAAAGAATGGACTAACTTAGAGGATGAAGTTGTCCAGAGAATATCTGATGTTGCCATTAGACATATCCGGGAGTTGGCGGGACTTGAAAATCATTTATATGTGTACCCACTTAGAGAGATTCTGGATAAACAACAGAGATTTAACATTGTCGAGGCACTATTCGCTCTTGCTGCTGCTGATGAAGTCGTTGAAAATATTGAGTCTGAGGAAATAAGGCTAATTGCTAGTGGACTTGAGCTTTCTGATCAACATTTTCTTGCGGCCAGGGCCAAGGTTATTGGGCATTTAAAGGCCTTGCAAAAATAACTGCCTAGCTCCAGCCTCAACATTAACTTCGTGTATAATTAAAAAGTGTTTATTAACTTTATGGGAAAATCACAAGTATGGGACACTCTGCCAAAAAACAAAAGACGATAACAAAATCTTATGGAAAATTTGATTCAATAGATGGATCTCATCCTTTTAAAGCGGCCGTCCCTGAGGGCTTTATTGATTACCCTGCTCGAATTAGAAGAGGTGGTAAGGTGGCCTTTTTTAATTACGGTCTTGCTAAGGAGATGGGCCTCATCCCAGTATCTCATCAAGAAAAAATGGATAAGGAGCTTGAAAATAAGCTTTTAGAGACCTTTGGAATTGTGATTATTAATGAATTTGACCAAATGAACGGCAAGAGGTTCAGTAAGAAGGATCTTAAGCCTGGAAAGTATATGGCAACCAGGTACTTGCAACTCCAGCATGAGGACAAGACTGGTAGAACTAGTGGTGATGGGCGCTCCATTTGGAATGGCCAAATCAAGCATAAAGGTGCAACTTGGGACATTAGCAGTTGTGGGACTGGAGCGACGGCCCTAAGCCCTGCTACCGCAAAACACAATCGATTCTTCGAAACTGGAGATCCTACTATTAGTTATGGTTGTGGTTATGCGGAGCTAGATGAAGGTCTTTCGACTGCACTCTTTAGCGATATCTTTCATCGAAACAAAATAAGCACTGAGCAAACATTATGTGTCATAGAGTATGAAAAAAACTACTCCATCAATGTCAGGGCACATGGATCTTTATTTAGGCCATCTCACTTCTTTGGATATCTAAAGCAGGGCAACTACGCAAATTTGAAGTCCAGCATCGATTACTATATTGATAGTCGAAGAGAAGATGACTCGTTTAGTAACTGCCCAAAGGGTAAGAAGAAATATGACTACCTTCTCGACTACATATGCAAAACATTTGCAAATGTTACAGCCGTTTTTGAGGATGAATATATATTCTGTTGGTTGGACTGGGATGGAGACAACATTTTGATGGATGGTGGGATTATTGACTATGGCTCTGTCCGCCAGTTTGGTCTTTTTCACCATGAGTATCGCTATGATGATGTTGAAAGGTTTTCTACCAATATTTTGGAGCAGAAAGAAAAGGCTAAAAGAATTGTCCAAACATTTATTCAGTTAGTGGATTACTTGAAAACAGAAGATAAAAAACCGCTTGATAGTTTCAAAAAGCATCAAGTCCTTGAGAAGTTTGAAGAGGTTTTTAATCAAAGAAAGAATTATAACTTGCTAAAAAAAATGGGGCTTGGTGAAGGTGCGATTGAAGTGTTGCTTACCAAACACTCTGGCTGCGTCGAGGACTTTAAAAAAGTTTTTTCTTACTTTGAGCGAGCGAAAAGCTCCAAAGGTCTTTCACGTGTAAGTGATGGAGTTTCATGGGACGCTATTTTTTGTATGAGAGATCTTTTGCGTGAATTGCCACAAATTTATTTGTCTAGAGACGAACATATCAGTGATTTGGAGTTTATAGAGATAATCCGGTCTAATTATGCCACTGAGCGAGATCTTGAAATTAACTCATATAGGAAAAGAAGAATAAGAGAATTTCAGGACTTGTACTCAAAATTGATTGAATTTTCATGCAAGGAGGATGGCACTCCAAAAGAAAAGCGTCTTTTGGAAATGACAATGCGTTCAGCTGTGATTAATAAAATGGAAAGAGTTACTGGAGATGCTATTTCGCTTATTGTTGACTTAATTATGAAACAAAGAAAGAAATTAGGCAGCGATGAGGTATATAAACTATTTAAAAAATTCTCATCCTTTCAGACAATGGATCCTTCTGGTCAAAGTATTCCAAATAAGAAGTTTTGGAGCAGCAATCTCATGAGGCAATTTTATGAAATCGTTAAGGAGCGCAGAGAGGGAATATGAAGCTAGCCCTTTATAGTGGCGGACACGATTTCGAAAATTTAGGCATGGATAAAGCTCTACTAGATGCAATTGGTAAGAAAAACCCCAAGTTTGCTTTTATCCCCTCATGCTCCTACTTGAGCCATCTCGAATTTAGAGAGTTTGTCTCCCAGTACCGCAAACATAAAGTTAAGAAATTTATACACTTTCCAATCGACACACCCTTTAGCAGTGTAATGAAGGAAGAAGTCTTTAGTGGGGATGTTATTCACCTTTCGGGTGGAAACACATTTTACTTTTTAAAGCATCTACGAAAATCGAAAATGCTCTCAGAGCTAAAAAAATTCGTGGAACGTGGGGGAGTCTTAACCGGTCTTTCTGCAGGTGCTATTATCATGACTAAAAATATAAATACTGCGAGTTTTCCTTCGTTTGATCGAGATGAAAATGAAGATAACGTCAAAAACCTAAAGGGGATGGGACTTGTGAATTTTGAGTTCTTTCCACATTATAAAAATTCTACCAGATATGATAGAGAACTTTTAAGCTACTCAAAAACCTCGAAACGGCAAATCTATGCTTGCCCTGACGGTTCCGGAATCGTTATGAATGAGGGGCGGAAGACATTTGTGGGGAAGTGTTACTGCTTCGTCAATGGTGAGAAAATTCTGTTGTAAAGCATTTGTTGAGCTTGAAATATCTTCTACTTTTATAGGACCATTTTTTATAAGTATGTGATCTTGATATAACTTCGGTAAATAACTTACTGGAGGAAATATGAAGGTTTTATTATTAATGTTTGCTTTGCCACTTTTGGCAACAGCTGGGGTTCCCGAGGAAAGGGCCATTCCCATTGAGCATGTCTATATTCCTAGTGGCTTTGATGACAATGACAATGTTGAAATCGTTATAACGGGATTCTTGCCGAATTTATGTCACAAGTCTCCTTCGGCCAGTGTAAGTATTACAGAAGGACAAGTTGATATCAAAATGACTTCTTTGTATTATCATGAGAGCAATCCATTCTGCCCTGAAATGGTTGTGCCTTTTACCGAAACGGTTCAACTTGGACTTATGTCGGCTGGCGAGTACAACGTAAGCATAAATGAAAATAGTGAGTTTGCTTCTTCGTCTTTACTGAAGGTGGCAAGGGCATCAAGCTCGGCGGTTGATGAACATCATTACGCGTATGTAGACTACGTTGACAAGCAACCAGGCAGTAATTTGGTGAAACTGAAGGGCTATCACGTAAGTGATTGTTTTGTTCTGGATTCAATTGATTATTATACCAATGGAAAGGATACTTATTCAGTTTTACCTAAACTTAAACAAGTTAAGGAAATTTGTCCTTTAAAAATGACCCCATTTGAGTATGAGTTTGAAGTCCCACAAGAGCTTAATATTCCAAAGGTTCTCCTACATGTAAGAACTTTAAATGGGAAGTCCCATAATACGATATTTGTTAATCCAACTAAATAATAACGAAAAGAATTTCCGCTCTAAAGGTAGCCATTTTTTATCCGATAAATTTATTAATTTAAAGGATTTGAAATGGCTATCTCAAAAGAAGATTTTGCTAAACTTATAAAGTCGGCCGTAGCCAATGGTGTGAGTGATATCCATATTAGGACAAATGAAAGACCATGCTTTAGGCTTAGGGGAGATCTCGTACCTGTTAAAATTAACCCATACACTTATGACGATGTTATTGATGTCGCCAGAATTGTGATTAAGGATGAAGAAACTCGCAACCAAGTGGAGGAGTTAAAGGAACTGGATGGCTCATTCGCAATACCTAAATTATGTCGACTTAGGTACAACTATTTGCGCTATCAAGGAAAAGCAGGTCTGATTTTAAGAATTATTGATGCAACAATTCCTTCTTCAGAGGATTTGAAGTTGCCACCTGTAATTAATAAAATAGCACTTGCTCATAAAGGGCTCGTGTTGGTGACAGGTGCGACAGGCTCAGGGAAGTCTTCAACTCTTGCAGCAATGATAAATCATATCAATGAAAACGAAGCGGTACACATCCTTACTCTTGAAGACCCTGTTGAATTTATTCATCCAGTTAAAAAGGCCAGAATTACCCAAAGAGAGATTGGTGAGGACACCGATGACTTCGCTAGTGCTCTAAGGTCGGCCTTAAGACAGGATCCTGACATTATTTTAATTGGGGAAATGCGGGATGCGGAAACGATTTCGATAGCTATTAAAGCTGCTGAAACTGGCCACTTGGTATTTGGTACGGTGCACACGACAGATGCCTTAAATACTGTCGGTAGACTAATAAGTATGTTCCCGCCTGAGGAGCAAGATGCTGTGCGGGCAAGAATCGCAGACAATTTATACGCCACTGTAAGCCAAAGGCTTCTTAAAACCAAAGACGGAAAGGGAAGAGTTGCAGCACAAGAAATCATGATTACCTCTCCCGGGATACGTGAGGCAATTCAAGACCCAAATAAGATCGAAGAAATTTATACTTACATTCGAAAGGGTAAACAGGGTGTGGGGACACAAAGTTTTGACCAGCATATTACCGATTTATATAAGGCCGGGAAGATAAGTATTGAAGAGGCCAGAGCAAACGCA
The DNA here is from genome assembly GCA_950070535.1 of uncultured Bacteriovoracaceae bacterium. GTDB lineage: Bacteria > Bdellovibrionota > Bacteriovoracia > Bacteriovoracales > Bacteriovoracaceae > UBA845. Next base: position 66,258 of record CATMLK010000003.1, read on the forward strand.
TCGTCACCAGAGGATTTTGAGAGAAATCTAATGTTTGGAGATGAAGAATAATCCTGTCATTTCTTTTGTAAGAATAGTGTCCAAGATGAACCATATCAGTACTAAGCTATTGAATTTTTGGATGGTGCAAAATCGCACCATCCCACATGCCTACATTCGGTCCTTTTTTAGATAAGAATTTTAATTGTAATTTGAAGTTCATTTTGGTCTTATTTAGTCAGGAGAACAAAATGAAATACTTTGTTGCAATCTTTTCGCTTCTTTCCACTTGCGTATTTGCCAAAACCTTCACAGTCATGTCCTACAATGTTCAGAACTTGTTCGACTCCAAACATGACGTTGGCAAAGATGACTATACCTACTTGCCACTTTCACTCAAAAGTAGCTCTCCTGAAGTACAGAGGCAGTGTAATCTTATTCAGAATGAATATTGGAGAGAGTCCTGCCTTAAAACAGACTGGAGCAAGCAGGTTGTTAATGAGAAAATCTCAAATCTTTGTAAGGTTATAGCATCCACTTCACCTGAGATAGTTTTTTTACAAGAAGTTGAAAATAAATCTATCTTGAAGAAGATGTTTGATTCCCCTGCTTGTGGAAAGGACTATAAGTATTTATCTCTTTTAGAAGGGCCAGACTCTAGGGGCATTGATGTGGCAGTGGCCTCCAAGTTTCCTATTGTTTCTGAAAAGCTTCACAAAGTTGATCTCGAAGGAATTGCAAAGCCCACTAGAGGGATACTTGAGGTCAAGATCAATATTAATGGGAAATCTCTAACGGCCTTTACAAACCACTGGCCAAGCCAGGCCAATCCATCAATGGCCAGGTATAAAGCAGCAGAACTTCTCGTTGAAAGAGCATTAGGGGTGAATTCTGATATAGTCGTCGCAGCAGGTGATTTTAATACCACTTCCTCCGATAGTCCAAATGGCATCAACTTAGTTGTAAGACCACATACATTTGATTCAGAGTTAAAAGCACGTGAATCTGGAGTGAGAGTTTTTCCAGGTAGTCACTGGTATCGTGGACACTGGGGAAGTTTGGACAAGATGTTTGTCTTTAAACAGGCCAGTGGTAAGATCATTCCCGATTACAAATCATTCCGAATTTTATCTGCAGATTGGATGTTGAGAACTAGAAAGTGGACTGACTATGATACAGGTGAAGTGAGCTTTCATGAGGTGCCCAACTCATTTTCATGGAAAAATAGGCAGGGTTTTTCTGATCACCTGCCTTTAGTTATGAAATTTTCTTATTGAGCTGCTTTAAGGGGAATTGGCCTTACCTTTTCCCTTCTTTCTTTTAATAGAATTTCTTCAACTTTCTGAACAAATGCCTCGCCATTAAAAGGCTTTGCAATAAAGTACCTAACTTCCTTTTCCAAGGCCTTCGCGATAGTGTCTTTGGTGAAGTTTCCGGACAAAAACAAAAATGGTGTTCTAAGGTTTTTATCATCCTTAGATGACCTTAAGTGCTTTACGAAGCTAAGTCCGTCCATTTTTGGCATCTTAAAATCTGAAATGATTAGATCAAATTTTTGGTTTTGTGCCTTTGTGATTGCTCGGTGTCCGTCCTCTGCCTCAACAATGAAATCAAAGCAATCCATAGAGTGTAGAAACTCTTTAAGCATCTCTCTGATATCTGCCTCATCATCGACAATTAAAACACTGACTCTTTCCCCTGGTTTAACTGTAATAGGCATTTTTTAAATCCTTGTTCTTGTTAGCGTTTCTTAATAATACTAAAGAAAAAAATTGGTGCCATCAATTTTAATATTTTGAAATTTTGTATACAATCAGCCCACATGAAGCTTACTAAAACACCTGTTTTCAAGACCTTACTGATGATGGCCCTTCCAATGAGTTGGGGAATTTTTTCCGTAATCGGATTTAATTTGGCCGATACCTATTTTATTGGCAACATTGGAAAAACTGAGCTTGCCGCAATAAGTCTGACTTTTCCTGTGGTGACCTTCTTTGCAAGCATGGCATTGGGTGTAGCAACAGCTGGATCTTCTATAATATCGAGAGCTCTAGGTAGAAAAGATTATGAACTTGTTAGAAGGTTAACATCAGACACTTTGATATTTGCTCTTCTGTTGGTCGTGATTTTTGTTTTTATCGGGCTTTGCACAATGGAGCCTGTTTTTCGCTTGCTTGGAGCAGACGATAAGCTCATGCCCATTATTAAAGATTACATGAGTATCTGGTATCCAGGAATGGTTTTTGTAGCTTTGCCCATGGCCGGAAATGGAGCAATTAGAGCACAGGGGGATACAAAAACTGCATCAATAATTATGATGGTTGCCGCGATTACAAATGTTATTCTTGATCCTATTTTAATTTTTGGTCTTGGACCAATACCATCCATGGGAATAAAGGGAGCAGCATGGGCAACTGTTATTGCTAGGGCCTTCACAATGATTGCCTCAATTGGTGTTCTTCATTTTAAATATAGAATGTTGGATTTTCGCTTTCCCAAAGCATCAGAGGCTATCTCTTCATGGAAAAAAATTCTCTTTATAGGCATCCCGGCTGCAGGAGCAAATATCATCACTCCGCTTGCTCTTAGTCTCTCAACTGCAATTGTTGCGAGGATGGGGCAAGAGAGTATTGCTGCCTTTGGGGTTGTTAGCAGAATTGAATCATTTGCTTTAATCTTTATATTAGCAGTTTCCAGCTCCATGGGACCAATTGTGGGGCAAAATTTTGGCGCCCAAAAAATAGATCGAATCAAAAAAGCTCTAAATTCAAGTATCATGATAGCCCTTGTTTGGAGTGCTTTTATGGCCTTTGCTCTCAGTAACTTTGGAAGTTACTTGATGCCGCTATTTAATGAAGACCCTGAAGTTGTGTCCTTGGGAGCGTTATACTTTCAAATTGTTCCAATATCTTTTGGCTTTTTGGGAATGCGTTTGATCGCCTGTTCTTCATTCAATGCAATGGGAAAACCATTTTCATCAACTTTATTGGTTATCTTTAATATGGTTGTCTTATATCTCCCTTTAGTATTCTTGGGCTCAAAGTTTTATGGAATGAAAGGAGTCTTCTACGCAGGAGCTGTTTCAAACTTAATTGCAGGTATTTTTGGATTTTACTTTATAAGGTCGGCCATAAGGCTACATGACGTTTCTTAGCGCAATCTAACATTTGCTGTCTTGCTATAGGTGATCTCACTATCTCCGTTTATAATTACACTTATCAAAAAATAAGAACACGGAGGTTCTAATGATTTTTAAGACTCTTTTGGCAGGGGTAGTGGCCTTGTCCGCTCATGCAACAACCCCTCTAGTATTTCCACCTTTGGATATCCACAAATTACATCAAAAAGAATTGGCGAATGAAAAACTTGGAGAGGCTCCGAGATTTGCAGTTGTAAGAAACGTTAGTGTTAAACCTCAGTCATTTGAGGAGAGAGATGGACTTTTAGTTTGGAAGCAGCGAGTCAGGGCTCTTAATGCAGTTTCTCTAAATTTTGCCTTTGAGAAGTTTAAACTAACGCCGAATGCAAGACTTTCAATTTATGCCACCGATTTCAGTGTGAGCGTCAGAGACTTTACAGCAGAAGACAATAATATCCATGGTGAGTTGTGGTCTCCAGTAATTTTGGCCGAAGATGTTACTATTGAACTGTCAATTCCTGAGTCGGAGCTTGATGAATTAGAGCTTGAACTTACGAGAGTCAATCAGGGCTTTAGAACATTTTCTCAAACCACTGAAAAGGCAGGCTCGTGCAATGTAGATGTTGTTTGCGAAGAAGGAGATGAGTGGCAAAAGGAAATCAATTCAGTAGGAGTTATTTCAACTGGAGGGAGCACTTTTTGCACCGGATTTATGGTTAATAATACATCAAATGATCGTACGCCTCTTTTTATGACTGCTGCACATTGTAGAGTTCGTGAGTATAATGCAGCCTCTCTTGTGGTGTATTGGAACTATCAATCACAACAGTGTGGTGGTTCAAGAAACGGTAATTTGGATCAATTTAACACTGGTTCTCAGTTCTTGGCAGCTAGTGCAAAGTCAGATTTCGCTCTAGTTAAGCTTTTAAATAACCCAGAACCTGAGTGGAATGTAACATATGCGGGTTTTGACGCTAGAGATTTAGATACTTCTTCCGCAACAGCAATCCATCACCCGGCCACTGATGAGAAGTCTATTTCTTTTGAATTTGACCCAACTACTACAACTTCTTATTTAAAAGACGAAGTTCCAGGAGATAGCACTCACATAAGAGTTGAGAACTGGGATGTGGGAACAACTGAACCGGGTTCATCGGGTTCACCACTATTTAACGCTGAAAAACGTGTTATCGGACAACTTCACGGCGGTTATGCTTCATGTAGATCTGCAACACCTGACTGGTATGGAAGGATACACACTTCTTGGGAAGGAGAAGGTGTTCCTGAGAAGAGGTTGGTTGACTGGCTTGACCCTGGAAAAACAGGGGACTTGATAACTGACACAATCGAGTAAAGTATAATTTGAGACCTCGATTCTCGGGGTCTCATTTTCCTGCAATGACATTTCGGTCCACATCTTTTAAAATATCACCTTCTATTAACGTACGATAAGTTGGGATAATTTTGGCTGACCTTAACCGCAATGACTTTCTTTTTGGTTTACTAAAACGTGGGTTCCTTTTCTACCTACTACTACTTTTCATCATGGGAGCTGCCAGGGTATTCTTTATATTTTATTATGCTCCTCAGGGATTGTTAGACTCTAATCAAGCAGACCTTTGGAAGGCCTTAACTATGGGGCTTCGATATGACACAATGGTTGGTTCATATCTATTAGCGCCATATGTATTGCTTTCGATTTTTGTATCAATCTTTAGGTCAAGAAAGCTTTCTAATTCTTTGGTGAGCATAAGCTCTTTTTTCTATTTTTTAGCAACACTCCTAGTTATATTCTTTGTTGGCTCAGATCTCGCTTTTTATAATTACTTTCAAGACCGATTGAATATTTTATTCTTTGGCATCTTGGAAGATGACACAAAGGCATTGGCAACAACTCTTTGGAAGAACTATCCCGTTCACTACTACCTCGGAGCAATTTTGGGACTTTTTACGGGAGTTTGGATTGTTTGCAAAAAAATCTTCAAATCCTTTGATAGAAGAAGGTCATTTTTTCAGCCAGGCCCTCTAAAGTTTATTTTTCTATCCGTTGTTCCTGTAGTCCTAATTTTTGGCGGAGCAAGAGGGGGGTATGGCGACCTAGTTTTATCTCCTAAGTATGCAGATTTTTCAAAGAGTCTTTTTTATAATCAATCTGCACTAAACGGAATTCTTACCTTTAAAAATGCCTATAAGCTAAGAGAAAAAAGAAGCTCTAGTGAATACTCTCTTGAAAAAGAAATGGGGTATAAAAAAATACACGATGCATTCTCTGAATATCTAGGTTATGACACTAGTCCTACTAAGGAGCAATACCTTGTTAGGCTATTGCAAAGAAGAACGCCCGTAAATGAAACGATTGAAACTGCACGACCTCATGTCGTTGTTTTTATTATGGAGAGTTTTGGAGCAAACTGGATTCAATACAACACTCAAAACTTTGACTTTCTTGGCCCTCTGAAAAATCATATCGAACAAGACATGTATTTTAAAAACTTCATTTCTTCAGACAACGGGACTATTGGGTCTTTAATGACAATTGGGACCAATATACCAAATAGGCCTGGGGCAAGGTTTCTATCTGAAAGTCGCTACATGCAAACAGAACTAGAATCTGCATCTCATCTGCCTTATAAGGAAAATGGTTACGAAACAAGTTTCATATATGGCGGTAAATTGGGTTGGAGGGGAATTGGAAAATTCTTCAAGCACCAAAACTATCATCATGTTGAAGGCGAAAGTCACATAAGAGAGTCCTTGAATTTAAAAGGCAGATCCGGCACCGAGTGGGGACTATATGATGAGCATTTATTTAATTACGTTAAAAAGAAGCTTGTCGAGGCTAAACGACCTCAGTTTATCTTGGCCTTAACCACAAGCAATCATCCACCATTTGAAATGCCAGCAAATTACATTGCTCCTTCAAAACTTGAGATTCCCAAAGAACTTAAAAGCAAGATTGCTAGAGAGGAAGGAATGTTTTTAAAGAGGTTTCAGGCCTTCCAATATTCAAATGTATCCTTATCTAATTTTTTGGAAGATATTAAAACTGGGGATCTGGCACAAAAAACTGTTGTTTCATTCACTGGAGACCACAACTTTTGGGGATTTATAAACTATGATCTTAAGGATGCCTTTGCCAAGTACCAAGTGCCATTTTATATCTATGCACCTAAAAGCATTACTCCTAAGGAGTACAACAAAGAAAAATTTGGGTCCCATGAGGATATTTTTCCAACTCTATATAATTTAACTTTGTCTGATACATCATTTTTAGCTTTCGGAGAGGATCTTCTTTCACCTTCTGATAGTTTTGCGCTAGGCACTTCTGTTTATGCTGGAAAGAGTGGATTAGTACTTGGCGGTCAGATATACAAATGGTCTGAGGCACCACTAGTTGAGGGCAAGTCTGATGTGGCCGTTCCTGTGCTTAATCGCGTTTACCGCTCATCTTTAAGCGTTTCTGATTTCTATTTGAGACATAAGTTCAGTGAGAGTCTAAGTAGGTCAAGACACAAGATTGGGCATCCCTAGGTACATTTATAGACTCTAGTTTGCTATTTATATCAAATTTAGTGATGCTCGTATGTTGTTTTTCTGAACCTATTTTTTGATTCTTATCATCGAAATATTCGAATTCAAAAAATGCGTTGAAATTTGCTGTCTCATCTTCCAATAAAGGTAAAATGTTTGCTATCGCATTTTCATCTTTTAATTCACAGGTCGTTTCATAACTCTTATTTTTTACTGAAAACGCTCTTTGGGAGAGGAGAAGGTTGCTAAGCCCTTCTTGTTGTTTTTGAACTTTAGCATTAAGCTTTGGGGTTGGGGATGCGACCATTAACCTTGCGTTCTCTAGAGCTTTTGGATCTCCATAGTTCTCGCATATGTCCAAGTCTATATTTTTAAAATCTTTTGATAGTTTTGAGACATGCTCAGGTGAACAATACTTTCTTAAAGCAACTTCGTAATTCTTTTTGAAATGATTAAGAAACTTTTCCGAGGAGTAGTGCTTGGAATGATCGCAAGCATTTGCTTCAATATCGATTGGCCCTGGTGCTTCAAGGTTTTTTGCCAGCTCAATGGCCTTTTCTTTTGCGCCTGTGTCTGAGCAGTGATTAGTTTTTAAACCGGCACATGATATTGAAAGTAACATCAGAAAAAGGGTCTTCATTGGGAACCTCTTTAAATTTGATAAGCATTCTGTCTCAATTGGTGATCGGCTATTGTTAACTTGGCCATAGCTTCCACTACAGGCAAAACCCTGGGCAAAATGCATGGGTCATGTCTTCCTTCTTTGGCCTTTTGACCTACTGTTGATGGTGCCCTAAAAAACAGAGTCATAACCAGTTCTTCTCCATTCGAGATACCACCCTCAATACCACCAAAGTTATCTCGTGTCTGAGTAGCGACACTGCCTGGGGTGTGAGTGAAGTCTTCGCCAATCCCAAAAGTGACTCCAACACATGATCCTATGCTGGTCATTGCCTTGGCAAGGTCCGCCTTAAGTTTGTCAAAGACAGGCTCTCCAAGTCCAGCTGAAAGTCCTCTGATATGGAGCCTGACTTTGCCACCAGCACTCTCGCCATTTTTTTTGAGATCTAGAAGGTATTTTTCAATTTCTTCTTCTTTTTCTGGCATACCAAAATGTAATTTTTTAAACTCAGTGCTAAACGGGTCAATTTCACCTGACTCAAATTTAGCTATTTTTGAGATATACGCTTTAAACTGGACATCTTTTAAAACTAGACCTGCAAAATATCCGCCTGCAACTCTGGCAAGGGTTTCTCTACCACTTGCTCGACCCCCTCCACGATGATCTCTGTGACCAAATTTTTGAGTGAATGTTATATCCCCATGTCCAGGCCTTGCCATTTCTTTGTCATAGTCTTGGCTTCTCTGGTTGGTATTTCTGACAATCACTGCAATTGGTGTTCCCAAAGTTTTACCTTCAAAAATCCCACTTAAAACCTCTGCTTGGTCGGCCTCATCTCTGGCGGTCGTTACATTTAATCTACCTGGACGTCTTCTATCTAGAAGTTCTTGTAAATCTTCAAGTTTAAACTCGAGTCCTGCCGGCACACCGTCGACGACTACGCCCAAGGCCACACCGTGGGACTCGCCAAAAGTTGTTATTGAAAACAGTTTGCCAAAAGTATTTCCTCTCATGAGACGCCTTTTCTAAAAGATTTAATTTGTTCAACATGTAACTTTTCGTGAATTTTAAGCAAAAACCTTAGTGAAAAAGACCAGGTGAGGCCTAGGAAAAACTAATGTAGGGGGGCTATTGTGCAAACCAGCAGGAGGACCTTTTAGATGGGCTCCTAAAGGTCTCATATCTGCATTGAAGGCTCGGATAGCTGTCAGTTGTCCGCGAAACAGGAGGAAGTTCTACACCCTCTCTTAATAGGCTTTGACTCATTGTTGAAGTGGAAAACGGCATCATTGATTTGAACATATGCCACCCTGCCGCTTCAACTCTGGTAGCTAGATCATCAAATTGAACTCCTAGGTGGGAGAAGTATCTGGGTAGGCACTCAGAAGCAGCAAAAAAATCTGCTTGTCCCTCTTTAGAGAGGTTTTGAGAGCCTTTTAGCTCTTGGAGTGGAGCTCCGCCCAGAATGTGACCAATTTCATGGCAGACGAGGGCAGCGTAAGCGTCTTTTGTAAGTCCCTCTATTCTAGTGGTGCCGCCAAGAATCATTAAGGTTGTATTCCCATCTTTTAAGCTTATTCCTGCTCCAAAGTAAGGACTTGTCCAATCCAAATCCAATAAAAATTGTGCTTCAGCTAGGTCTTTGGAGTATAAGGAAATTATTTGAGCTGGAATGGAGTAGAATTGCTCAATATTAATATGCGGATTTATAAAGTGGTTGGCCGGTCTACAAAAGTATTTTGTACCAGCTGGGCAATCATTGAGTGCTGCATTAGAGGATATTGCAATCAAAAATAGGGTGCCCAATAATAAGGTTTTCACAAGTAATTGGTACCAGATAACCAACGTGATTGTGATCTTTTACTGTAAAAGTTATATGGAGTTGTTTTCGACTTAACTATTTGAAGTTGCGTATAGCTTAAATCTCTTTCAGACAGAAGACCCTCTCACGGTCAATATCAAAGCTTATTTTTTGATTTTGTTGAACTTGTTGGTGCCCTGGGACATTCATCCAAATGCTCTGTTGTTGTGAGATCTCCACTTCGCATAGTGTGGTCTCTCCAAGAAACAGAGTTTGAACTATGACACCCTTAAACTGACCCTGCTCATCTGGCCAAACCTGGGAGGATCTAATAACCAGTAAAACCTCTGAGTACTCCGGAGAGACAAAATCTTCCGGTCGATTTATGGTGACTTGGCCTCCAAACATTTCTACTTCAAGCTTCGTATCTTCTTCTCTGATTAATTTGGCGACAATTGTATTAGTGTGTCCAAGAAACTGTGCACTGAAAAGATTTTGGGGGCGATACATTATATTATAAGGGGTGTCGACAGCTTGAACTTTTCCAAAGTTCAAAATCATAACTCTATCTGAGAAAGCAAGAGCCTCATGATTTTGATGTGTAACCCAGAGAACTGAAATACCTTGAGATTTAAATAGTGGAAACAACTCCATCATCAGTTCAAATCGTAGTCTCTCGTCCAAATTACCAAAAGGCTCGTCAAGCAACAATAGGTTTGGGTTTCTAACTAACGCTTTGCCAATAACTACTCGTTGATATTGACCACCGCTAATATTTGAAGGGTAATTATCAATTTCATTGGTGATATCTAGGAGGGATAGAGTGGATCTAACCTGATTTGCAATTTTTTCCTCATCGTTTAACTCCTGAATCTCCCTGGCCAAATTTTCAAAAACTTTTAGATTTTCATCTAGTCTATCATTTTGGGCAACATGGCCAATTACAGTTTCCTCGGACTGAGAGATTTCACCTGTATATTCCTGAATTTCACCTGCTATACACTTCAGTAAGGTTGACTTGCCCGAACCACTTGGACCGATAACCCCTAAACACTCTTTCTTTCCCAGCTCAAAACTGGCTCCGCCAAGACCTGCTGTTGTTCTAGGGTCATAAAGGTTTACTAGATTCTTAATACTAATTAGTGGTTTCTTGCTCATATATCTGCTTCTTCTTAAGTATGCTGTTAATGATAAGACCAAATAGAATGGCCAGTACTGTTATAAAAATTGATAGATATCCAACATCATCAAATCTTTCAAGTTTTCCATCAATGTTTTCCACAATTATCGCACCACCAATTAGGGTGGCAAGAGCGCTTCCTAGAGCTCTAATGGAATTCAATAGTCCCATAAAGGTGCCTCTGTCTTTAGAGTCGGCAATCCCTGAGACTAGAGTCATGATAGGTATAAATCGGCCTGAAACCATTGTCATAAAGGTGGCAGATAATGCTAAGAAGAGTGCAAGTTCTAAAGGTGGAGCACTTGTATAAAGCTTTATGGGAATCATAGAAATTATGGCCGTGATTAAAAACACCCTGTAGGCCCCAAATCGATCTGTGAGCTTTCCAATTAACCTAGAGGTTATCACTGTGAAAAAACCACCGACCAAGTAGATATATTTTAGCTCTGTCTCAAGAATGCCAACATTTTTTACCGCATACGGAGATAGAAACGGAATGATCATGAAGCTTGAAGTACTTATTAGAAGTATCATCATATAAGCACGGGCATAATCCCAATTTAAAAGCAGCAACCCAAATCTTTTTAAATCATCAAGAGTGGACTTGTTTACAATGTGAGAGTCAAGTTTTGGAAAAACCAAAAAGCTGGCAATCCATATTGGAAATGAGGTTAGGACTATGAACAAAAATGAAATTTCCCATCCAAAGCGATTTGCCAACGCCAATCCTATCGGAACGCCAATAACACTTGCTATTGAAAACGAGCTCATAACCACTCCCATGGCAGCACCTCTTCTTTGGAACGGTATCAAGTCGGTTACCATCGCAAAGACAATTCCATTTAAAACCCCACCAAAGCAGCCGGCCACAATTCTCCCAACCAGTAGAGTTTCAAAACCTGTGGATAGAGCACAGAGAAGAGTTCCTCCCATGAAACCTACAAAGCAAAACTGTAAAAGAGTTTTTCTTGCAAAACGATCTGCAATGACTCCGTACAATACACCTGCCACTGCCGCGCTGAAGCTATAAGAAGAAACTAAAGATGCAAATTCAATCGGTGAAATACCAAACACCCTCATGAGTACGGGGCCTAGGGGCATCATAACCACAAAATCTACAATATGCGCAAATTGAATGGCCGCCAAAAGAAAAACATACAGTTTTTCCTTGGCGGGTATGCTGGCACTAATCTTTAAGGCCTTGAAGGTCTTCCAGCTTAGAGCTATTATCCAAGGTTTCAAGGCTTGAGACAGTGGAAACTGTATAATCAACCATGCTTACTGCTGCTGGACGATAGTTTCCAGAGTTCTTTACCCCTCCAAATGGAAGTCTTGAACTTGCACCCACGGTAGATCTGTTGAGGTTGATAAGTCCTGACTGGATATCTCTAAGACAAAGTTCATACACACTCTTATCTTGAGTGAAGACAGAAGCGGCCAGTCCATAGTCTGAAATATTGGCTATTCTTATAGCGTCCTCAATATCTTCGTACGGAACAAAACAACAGTTTGGTCCAAATACCTCTTCTTGGGTGAAAGGATTACTCTTTAAGGCCTCTTCAATGTAGTGGATAGTAGGAACAACATAATGTCCTTTATACTTTGTCTTTGGCACAGGAGCTTCAAGAATCTCTTTAGCTCCATTTTCCTCTGCAAGTTTGAGGTATTTGTTGTAGGCATCCACTGCAGCCTCATCTATTACTGGACCCATGAATGGTGTTTGCTCAAACTCTATTGGATGGTCAATAATAATTCTCTTAGCAGCCTCTTTAAATTTTTCAATAAGTTCATCCTTGATATCCTTGTGAACCGCAATCAGGCTGGTTGAAGTACATCTTTGACCAGAGCTTAGAAAACAACTTCTCATTAGCTCAGGCACTGCGTGGTCTATGTTTGTATCCTTGTGAAGGATTGTTACGTTTTTACCACCGAGTTCAAGAGCAACCATCTTTGTTAGATCTGTTCCTACTGCCTCAAGGATTTTCTTGCCAACAGCAAGAGAGCCAGTAAAAAAGATTCCTTTAATTGATGGATCTCTAATAAGCTCTTGAGTTGTTTTTACAGTTCCATTTATTAGATTTATAACGCCTTCTGGAAAGCCTGCCTCATGAAAACAATCGACGAGCAACTGTGCTGAATACATCGTTTTTTCACTTGGCTTAAATATAATGCTGTTACCAGTGAGTAGTGCCGCCAAAATTTGCCCATTTGCCAAGTGGCATGGGAAGTTAAATGGACCAATCACCACACTCGGTCCAATAGGCTTTTTAATTATGTGTCCGTCAATATTTGGAAGAACTTGAGTGATAGTTTTATTTTTAACTCGGTCCAATGAATCGGCCAAGGTTACATTTACTTTGGCCGTAACTGCACCAGCCTCAGTTAGAGACTCCCAAAGAGGCTTTCCTGTTTCTAGTGCAATTGCCTTTGCGATCTCATCCTTTTTAGAGGTTGCGATCTCTTGAAACTTCTTCATCAGCTCAGTTCTTTCTTCAACTGATTTTTTGCGCCAAGTTTCGAAACCTTTTTGCGCTGAAGCAATCACTTTCGAGGTGTTTTCGTAATTGATATATGCATCCCAAAGCTTATGGTCGAGGTTTGCTGGGGAATATTTCGTTATTTTTTCGCATGTGTTTTCAATGTCTATTGAACTCACGCCTTCAGGGCGGTCAAAAGATCCGTTGAAGTAGTCGCCTTTTAGTGTAAATTCCATAACTTATCCTTTTGAAATTGTCTAAACGCGGGCATTGTACATCCTTAGGGCTATTTTTGCTATCAATCCAATATAAAAAACGGTGCGCCAAGACAGTAAATGGCCTATAAGCTATTATGTGATCAAAAAAAACGGAGCATATATGTCTGAAGTTAAAACAATCGATGATCTATTGGAAAAAATGTGGTCTGACTACATCAAGCTTAACCCGCAAGCTCAACAAATAGTTAACATGTTTAAAGATAGAGGGGAGGAGGTTGTCAACGATCACATCGCTCTTCGAACATTTAACCACCCCAAAGTTTGCATCGATGTTGTGGCAAAACCTTTTCTTGAAGCTGGGTATAAAGAAAAAGGCGAATACACCTTTGAAGAGAAAAAGCTATATGCCAAACATTTTGAACACTCAAAAGAAGATATGCCCAAAATCTTTATCTCTGAATTAAAGCTTGAAGAGTTCAGTGATGAGCTAAACCAAACAGTCCAAGGACTAATCGATCAAATTGATGAGAATTCAATAACTCGTTTTGACTTTTCAAGTTTGGGAAGACCATGGGAAGTTACGAGCGAAGTATATACCTCGCTTCAGAAGGAGAGCGATTATGCAGCATGGGTGGCAGCAATAGGTTATAGGCCAAACCACTTTACCGTTTTTGTAAACAAGTTAAAAACTTTCGAAGGACTTGAGGAATTAAACTCCTTCCTAAAGGAAAAAGGCTTTAAGCTCAACGCTTCTGGAGGAGAGATCAAAGGTGGAAAGGATGTTCTTCTTGAACAGTCTTCAACTCTAGCAGACAGTGTTGAAGTTGAATTTATAGATAAAAAAATGACAATACCTTCGTGCTATTTCGAGTTTGCAAAGCGATATGCTGACCCGTCAGGAAAGCTATACCAAGGATTTGTTGCAAAAAGTGCAGATAAGATATTTGAATCAACGAGCAAAACTCAATAAGGACCGCCTGTGCCAAAGCTTGCTAAGCTTGATAAGACCCTAGTCTTTGAGATTCTCAAGCACATGAGAGGAGATCTCTCTCAAAAGGAAATTTCTCTTAAAATAGGCGAAAAACCACAAACTTATCATAAGTGGGAGGCCGGGTATAAGGAGTTGTATCTTTCCGACTTTGAGAAAATATGCTCCTTTAAATCAATAGATCTTGCCTCAATTCTTAGAAAGAGCTTTTTCATAACTAAACAAATTCATTTCGACTCTAGAGTTCTTAAGGACGTTTTAGAGATAAGCTCAATTAAGATTGAGACCGTTGAGTCGATACTCCATGAAATCGAAATGTCTAAGAGTACCTATTGGCGTTTGATGAACGAAGCTAAAGAAATTAAACTCATAGACTTTCTCAACTTTATTCACCTAGGCCGGGGACATTTGCCAGCCTTCCTAAGGGGGATAAACTTCGAATACGACTTCTCTAAAGGAAGAAAAGAAAGCTTTGATAGAAAGGATTTGTTTCTAAAATATCTTAATAGTGAAGAGGTTTTTCTAGATTTCACTTCGGCAATTTACTTTACTAGGGTGCAAAAGGCACATGGGCTAGAGAAAAAGATAGCGGCTCTTGCTGATATATTGGATTGTGAAGTTCAAAAGGTAAGATCACTCATTGATAGGCTTGTTGAAGACAAAATTATATTCATAAAAGGCGATGAGAATTTGGACTTCAACGCTTTCGAAAATCATGTGAATAGTGATAGAGAGCTCCATCAAACACTCTTTCGTAGGGTTTCGGATCGTATAAGTAAGAAATATCTCTCAGCGAATGACATTGAAACCCAAATCTCATTTCGCACTGCGCCTATTTCAAGTAATGGTTTTGAACAGGTCCAAAAGCTTAAAAACCAGTTTACAAGGGACCTATTCCAAGTGATTTTGAATGACGCACCTGATGAAAGAGATTGTAGACTTTCAAGGGTCTTGGGCCTTGATCTTACAAAATACTGAAATTTGATTTTTTTTCTCCATAAACCGATAAGGTCGTTATCCGAATAAGAAGTTCCTGTTAGCCTAAATTGCGGAGAAAAAATTATGTACGACTATAAAAAGGCATTTGAAAGAAACCTAGGATGGGTAACTCCTGAAGAGCAAGAAAAGATAAAAACTACAAGGATCGCTGTAATCGGAATGGGTGGTGTTGGTGGACATCATGCCCATTGCTTAGCAAGGATGGGGTTCTCTCAATTTAAGATCTCAGACTTTGACACTTTTGAGATTCAGAACTTTAACCGTCAGTTTGGTGCTCTAAGTTCAACTGTGGGAAAGAAAAAGACTGATGTCATAAAAAATACCATTCTGGATATTAACCCTGAAGCAAGTGTTGAATGCTTTGACGAGGGGATAAACGAGTCCAATATGGAGGAGTTTCTTCGTGGCGTTGATGTTATTTGTGATGGACTTGACCTTTATGCTTCCCACCTTCGATCACCTTTATACGAACTTGCCCATAAAATGGGTGTCTATATTGTAAGTGCAGGTCCATTTGGAATGGGGACATCTTGTATTGTAATAAACCCAAAGGGAATGAGCTTTAATGAATACTTTGACTTAAATCATCCAAACTTAACAGTGGAAGCAAAGATAATCAGATTCCTAGCTGGAATGGCCCCCACTATGATGCACAGAAAGTATATCGCAGACCCTGAAAGAGTTCAGCTTTTTGAGGGAACCTTGCCATCAATACAGCCTGGATGTTATGCCGCTTCTGCAGCTCTTGGGACAGTTGTTTTAAAGTTGGCTTTGGGAAGAGGTAAAGTTCTTTTCGCCCCGACAACATATCATACAGATTTGTATTTAAATAAAGCTAAAAAGTCCTGGCTTCCATTTGGTAATAGAAACCCATTACAAAAGATTAAAATAAAAATACTGCACAGAATGTTTAAGGTTAAGGTTTTTAAATAAAGAATCTAGACAGCATTACTAACTGAACTGAGAAAAAAAGTTTTTCCGCTTTCAATTAGGTCTAAAACACTGCTTTTGTCTAAGATTATGGCCTTTGACCCTGGTGCAATCTCCACGGTTTCCCTAAGTGCAATATCGTTTAAGAGCTCACTTGCACAAATGAGCCCATTAATTGGCACTTCTCGAGTTACTTTTCTACTTGAACTTAGAGTTATTAATCCTTCTAAGAGGACATATCCGGCCAATGGAATCTGACCCTTGTAAACTAAAGTTTCGGCGACATTAAATTGTCTTGCGGGTGATTGCTCTAAAAGGGTTGCAACTTCTTCATGGCTTAAAGGTAAAACTTCTATTGTTCGACTCATAGTTTATATAATAGTCAGAAACCAAGGGGCAGTCCCTAATATAGATCAGGAAATTTACAAAACTTAGTAATCAATATTGGCAAATTCTACTAAACCACCTTCATCTGTGATGAAAATCTTTTTGCCTTCTTGTTTGATTAATCCTTCTTGTTTTAATTCCGACATGAACCTGATCAGTGTTTCACTGGCCGTTCCAATGATTGAGGCCATCTCTTCTCTCGTTAGTTTTATATCAAGAAAAATTCCGTGCTCGCTTTCCACACCATGGCTCTCCTTTAGTAGGAGCAAGAACTCTGCAAGTCTTTCTCGAACATTCTTTTGATAAAAAGAGGAAAGCCTTTGTTCAGCTGCACCTAGGTCTTTCCCAATTTTTCCTAGTAGGTTGGAGGCGACACTTGGCTTTTCTTGAACAAGTTTAAGAATGTACTTTTTGTCGATAAAGCAAACTTGGGATTCATCAAGGGCCGTTGCTGTTGCATTGTAATATTGTTCAGTAAAGAGGGACCTATGTCCCAAAACATCTCCCGCTGTGGCGATTCTCACAATAGACTCTTTCCCGTCGGCACCAACGTGAGTGATCTTGATATTGCCTTTGCTCACGCAATACATACCGAAGGGTGGATTCCCTTGAACAAACAGGGTCTGTCCTTTTTTATAAGAGTTAACTACTTTTCTGCCACTAAGCTCTCCAAGCTCTCCGCTATCTAGGCTACAGAAGATCCCTTTTTTTAGAGATGGACAGGACTCGCATTGTCTTGGCAGTTGATTCGCTTTATTCATGATTAACTCCTAAGAAGATCATATAGACGAAACTCTCTAAATAACATGATATTTATCACATTTTTGGAATGAATTCGGATGTAAATTGTGAAAATACGGAGACAATGCATGAGTAAATTATTCGAAAAATATAATATCAACGTCCCAAGATATACAAGTTACCCGGCAATGCCTTACTGGAATAATGATATGGGACAAGGTAAGTGGCTTAAGTTTTTGAAAAAAGGCTTTGTTTCGAGCAATGAAGTCGACCTTTATATTCATATTCCGTATTGTCAAAAACTCTGTTGGTATTGTGGGTGCAATCGCGTCATTACAAAAAACAAAGACAAGGGTGCCGAATATGTTGACCTGATCATTGAGGAATTTCAAATATATACCCAAAATCTTCCTAATTTGGTGATCAGGTCTCTGCACTTTGGTGGTGGGACTCCGAACTTTTTAGAACCAAAAACTTTGGAAATGCTTTTGTCTAAGATCAGTCCATGGTTTCATAAAGAGCAATTTGAAGGTGCAATAGAGGTCGATCCAAGAACCTCAAGAATAGAACATTTAGAAGTCTTGGCAAAGTATAGATTTAAAAAACTCTCTCTAGGTATTCAGGACTTTGATCTCGGAGTTCAAAAAGCAATTAATAGGGTTCAACCTTTTGAATTGGTAAAAAAAGTTGTCCAAGCTTCAAGAGAGCTGGGCTTTGAACAGATAAATTTTGACCTTATTTGGGGGCTTCCAAAGCAAACAAAGGAAACTGTTAGGGAAACAATTAGATTAACTTCTGAGTTATACCCAGATCAAATTTCCTACTATAGCTACGCGCATCTGCCTCAAAAGTTTAAACATCAAAACCTTATAAAAGAATCAGATATCTTGACAGGCAAAAACAAAAGAGACTTATACGAAGTTGGCAAAATCGATTTAGAGTCTAGTGGCTATGTGGAAATAGGGATGGACCATTATGCAAAAATAAACGGTCCTCTTCATTTGGCACTTAAGGAGAGAAAACTAAAAAGAAATTTTATGGGCTACGCCCCTAAAAAGTCGGCAACTTTAATTGGACTTGGCGCGAGTTCAATCTCTTCAAATGAGTTTGGATTTATTCAAAATCAAAAGGACCTAAAAGACTATAGGCAATCTATTGAGAGAGGCATATTGCCCGTGGAAAAAGGACACGCAAACAGTTCTCAAGACATCTTGAGAAATGATCTCATTCAAAATCTCATGTGCAACCTCGTCCTGGCGGAAACTGACATTGAAAGGCTGGGAGAGCTGGATGATATCAAGAATAAGATAGAGGAGTTTGAAAAAGACGGTCTATTGATCAAGGGATCGGGACAGTGGACTGCGACAGATTCGGGGCGCAGATTCTTAAGGTGTATTGCTCTGGCCTTTGATGAGTACTTTCCTTCAGTAAAGTTTGGAAGCATGTTTAGCCAATCTGTCTAGGAGGCTAGTTTATGAAAGAGACATGCGACCATTGTGCAAATGAAATTCTGTCTGGAACTCTAATTAAGGTTGAGTCTGGCATGTACTGCTGTGTGGGCTGTAGAATAGTCAGAGAGAACCTCCTGGCAAATGGAATGGGAGAATTTTACGAGTTTAGAAGTACTCCACTTGAGAGAGTTGGCAACAACTTAGGGGAAGAATCAAAGTTCTCTTATTTGGATGATGAACAATTTCAAAACGAAAAACTTTTAGAAACCGATGGCCATTTAAGAGTGCGGTTTTTTATTGAAGGTGCCAGGTGCCAGGCGTGTTTGTGGATTTTGGAACAAATTCCTGAAAGGTTAAATTACGTGGACTTCTCTCGATTTTCCCTTGATAAGTCAGTTCTTGAATTAGGCATGCCGGTAAATTCAAAGCTTTCTGCTGTTGCCTCCCTTATCCAATCTTATGGGTACAAAGCACATTTGGTGCTGGAGGATTCAAAAGCGTTAGAGCTTAAAAGAAAGGCAAAGCGAGCTGAGCTAATTCGCTTGGGTGTGTCCTTCGCTTGTGCGGGTAATATAATGCTTTTAAGCTTCAGTGCTTATGCAGGACTCGAAGGAGAGCTTAGAATGTGGTTTGACTACGCCTCACTTATTCTATGTCTGCCAGTAATAAGCTATGGAGCATTCCCTTTTTATCGATCTACAATTGGCTTTATAAATAGCCGACAGTTCTCAATAGATGTTTCAGTGGCCTTTGGTATCGTTTTGGGATTTATAGCAAGTGCTCTTCACGTGATTCAGGGCAAAGGGGATGTATACTTTGACACCATCTCAATGCTTGTTTTTCTACTTCTTGCTTCAAGATTCTTGCTTGATTCTGCAAGAGATAAGGGGATGAATTCCAGCGAGACCAGAAGTTTTTTCTCCCATGTGAGTGCGAGGAAAGTTCTAGAAAACGGAGAAGTTAAAGAGGTTCACTCAAGTCTTCTCGTACCAGGAGACGTGATATTAATTGGGCAGGGAGACACAATTCCAGCAGATGGTGAGATTGTTGATGGCATGTCATATATTAACGAATCAGCTTTGACTGGAGAGTCCTTTCCTGTGAGAAAAACCTTGGGCGATTCGGTTTTTGCCGGCTCTGAGAATCAAAGTGAAATGATAAAGGTGAAAGTCAGTGCAGGCTCTTCTGAATCCAAAATGGGAAACATTTTGGAAAAACTTCAAAACAATTGGGGAAGGAAGACAAAGCTTGCAAGAGTCTCGGACAGCTTTTCAAAGAAAATTGTCATGATTGTAACCATTCTTGCTTTTGGCGTTTATGTATATTTTTACCTGCTTGGAATGCCAGAAGTTGGATTTCAGCGGGCGCTGGCGATGATTATAATAACTTGTCCATGTGCCTTGGGATTTAATATTCCACTTGCCGTTATGATTGGTATGAAAAAACTCGCTCGATTTGGAATTATCCTCAAAGACGATAGCGTTGTTGAGAATGTTAAAGAAAGCGAACATATATTCTTGGATAAAACAGGAACAATCACATCGGGATCTAGGAATATAGAACTCCAATGGACGGCAAGACCTGAGCCAGATGTTCTTTTTTCTCTTGAAAAGAGGTCAGCACACCCATTAGGCAAAGAGATTGTTGAAACCCTAATAAGAGATCATAATGTAAAAGAGGTGAGTCTGGATGAATATCTCGAGGTCCCTGGGTCTGGACCTAAGGCGATACATAGGGGAGTTGAATTTGCTATACGACCTCTTAGAGCAGAGAACGCAAGCTTTGGCCTCTTTAGAAATAATAAGCTTATCCTCAAGGGCAATGTTGTAGATGAGTTGGATGTTAACTTTTGCTCTGTGGTCGACTATTTGAACAGTAGAGGAAATAAGGTCTTTCTATTGTCTGGAGACTCCAAACAGAGGGTGATGAAGGCCTCTAAGGCCGTATTGGGCAAAATAGAAAAATCTTTCTATGAGGTTTCGCCTGAGGAGAAGGAGAGAATTGTTAATGAGTATTCGAAATCTGTAATGCTTGGGGATGGGGTGAATGATGCTTTGGCTTTAAAAAATGCAAGCGTTGGCATTGCCGCAAATGGAGGAGTGGACTTGGCGCTTTCCTCCTCTGATATCTATTTTTGCTCCGGAGGACTTGAATCTTTAAGAAGGTTATATCGTGGCTGTGACCAAATTATCTCAATTCTAAAATTAAATGTTTCCATTGCACTCCTATACAATGTTCTTTTTATATTTCTTGCAATGATCGGTTATATATCTCCCTTTTCTGCGGCAGTTCTCATGCCAATTAGTTCTCTGACTCTTTTGGGCGTGTCTTTTTTAATGCTCTCAAGACTTGATCGAGTGTTGAGCAAATAGAGTTTATAAACTGATATTCATCATGTTTTTCAACACCTCTTTAGCTTAACTTAAGGACTGAGGTGCTTATGGAAGTTTTGTACATTTTGTTGCCAGCAACCTTGTTGGTTGCCTCCTTATTTGTGGGGCTTTTTATATTCTCCGTAAGCAGAGGTCAATTCGAGGAAGTAGAAAGCTCCGGTTCGAGAGCGATATTTGAAGATAAAAAACATGAGAGTGAAGGAAAAGAAAATGGAACAAAGTAAGAGTTACGACACTGTCGTCTACAACGACAGTGTTGTTAAGAAGTTTCTTGTTGCCACCGTAATTTGGGGGGCTGTGGGAATGTTGGTTGGCCTTCTCTTGGCCGCGCAATTGGCCGACTGGGGATTTAATTTTGGTCTTGAATGGTTAACTTTTGGCAGGCTTAGACCTCTACACACAAATGCAATTATTTTTGCATTTGTTGGAAATGGGATTTTTGCTGGCATTTATCACTCAACCCAGAGACTTTGTAAAACACGGGTTTTTAGTGACGTGTTGTCAAATCTACATTTTTGGGGATGGCAGTTAATAATTGTATCAGCGGCGGTTACACTTCCGCTTGGGATGAGTCAGTCTAAAGAGTATGCCGAGCTTTCATGGCCTATTGATATCGCTGTGGTTTCTGTTTGGGTAATTTTTGCGGTTAATTTCTTTATGACTCTTAAAAATAGAAGAGAGAAGCACTTATACGTTGCAATTTGGTTTTATATCTCAACAATACTCACAGTGGCAATGTTGTATATTGTAAACAACCTTGCAATACCTGTGAGCTTAATGGAGTCCTATCCAATATTTGCTGGTGTTCAAGATGCCTTAGTACAGTGGTGGTATGGACACAACGCAGTTGCATTCTTCCTAACAACGCCTATTTTAGGCCTGATGTACTATTATCTTCCAAAGATTGCTAATAGGCCAGTTTACTCTTACAGACTTTCCATTATTCATTTTTGGTCTTTAATCTTTATATATATATGGGCCGGACCTCACCACTTGTTGAACACGACTCTTCCTGATTGGGCCCAAACTTTAGGCGTTGTCTTCTCCATTATGCTTTGGGCTCCTTCGTGGGGTGGGATGATCAATGGCCTCCTAACTCTTAGAGGAGCTTGGGGGAAAGTTAGAAAAGATCCCATATTAAAACTATTTGTTACCGCTCTAACTTTTTATGGAATGAGCACGTTTGAAGGCCCACTACTTTCTATTAAATGGTTTAACAGTCTAGCACACTACACTGACTGGATTATTGGACACGTTCATGGTGGTGGTATTGGTTGGAACTACATGCTTCTTGCGGCCGTTGCTTTATGGCTTACTCCAAGGCTGTGGCAAACTAAGCTTTACTCTGAAAAACTTGCAAACACTCAGTTTTGGACGGCAACAATTGGACTTCTTCTTTACTATATCTCCATGACAGTTGCTGGCATCACTCAAGGTTTGATGTGGAGAGAGATAAATGACAAAGGTCAGCTCGCATATCCTAACTTTATGGAAACTGTCGCTCAAATTGTTCCTATGTACTGGGTCAGACTTGTAGGAGGACTTCTTGTTTTCGCATCCATGTTAATCATGATGTACAACCTATATAAAACCGTTCGCTTGGCGCCTAAAAGTGTTGAGGAGCCTGTATACAAAGTTCCAAAACCTTATTGGAAAGAAAAGAATTATGAGAATGAAGAGGGACATAGAAAGCTTGAAGGTCTCGGATTTACTTTCTCAATACTGGCACTCGTGGCAGTTTTAGTTGGATCGGCAATAGAGATTATCCCAGCGGTTCTTTCAAACTCCTATATCAAAAAAGAAGTTGTTGTCGCACCTTATACTCCACTTGAGGTCGTGGGCAGAGACATCTACGTAAGAGAGGGATGTTATAACTGCCACTCTCAAATGATTCGTCAGCTTCCAGAAGACCAGCTTCGTTATGGTGAAGTTTCTGAAGCTTCAGAGTTTATCTACGATCGTCCATTTCAGTGGGGATCAAAAAGAACTGGGCCAGACCTTCAAAAGGTTGGTGGGAAATACCCTGACTCTTGGCACTACAGACACATGTACGACCCAAGAGAGGTTGTGCCTGGATCTATTATGCCTGAGTATAAATGGCTCTTTAAAAAGAAGATGAAACTCGACGCGCTTTCTAAAAAAATGAACGTTCTTAAGGCCCTTGGCGCTCCATACGATGATGAGGTTATTAAAAACGCCAAAGCTATGGCACAGGCGCAGGCCGAGCAGATCACTAGAAACATGGCGTCTGCCGGTGTGAAAATCGAGATGAAAGATAAGCAAATTGTTGCCCTTGTTGCTTACCTGCAAAGATTAGGCAAAAAGATAGAAGATGCTCCGGATGTGAAGATTCTTGGAGATGAGAAATCTAAAAAGGAGGCCGATCGTGATGCGGCAAATGTTGAGTAGTATACAAGAGAGTCCAATCATAGGCATGTCAGTGCTTTTGATCTTCGCTTTAATGTTTGGATATATATTTTTTGAGGCCTATAGGAGTAAAAACAAATCTACATTTGACGAGGCCTCAAAGATGCCTTTGGAAGATTCGGAGAAGTTATGAGCAAAAAAGATAACGACAAAAAAGAAGTTGAAGTTTTAGATGATGAAAAAGAGCTGGTTCTGGACCATAATTATGATGGCATTAAGGAACTCGATCATCCCTTGCCTGCATGGTGGGTGTTTATCTTTATCGCGACCATCGTGTTTGCCATCCCTTATTACTTTTACTACACCCACGCTAGCGGTCCAAGTATCAGGGACGAAATGAAAGAGGAGCTTGCTAAGATTTATAAAATTCAAGATGAATACGAAGCAAAACAGGGGGGATTTAACATCGATAAGTATAACCAGTTCATTATCACTGAGCAGGCCAAAAAACTTGGAAAGATGGTGTTTAATGCCTCTTGTGCCGCATGCCACGGTCAAAAAGGACAGGGTGGAATTGGTCCAAATCTAACTGACAAGTATTGGTTGCATGGCGAAGGTAAGCTTGCTGGTGTATTTGAAGTCATTAAAAACGGAGTTGGAGCAAAAGGAATGCCCGCTTGGAAGCAGTCTCTAAACGAAGATGAAATGATGGCCGTAACCGATTACGTATTAAAGTTTAAACAAAGGTACGTTGAGGGAAAAGAGCCTCAGGGTGAGTTGGTAGAATAATATGTCTAGAAATAGAGAGCTGCATTCAACAAGACTCGGCACCACTGATGAGAAGGGAAGGAGGGTTATGCCTCAACCTGAAGATGTGGTGGGGAAGTGGAAAGATAGACGCTCTCTAATCTACTCAGGTTTAATCTCTATATATTTGATCCTGCCTTGGATTTATATCGATGGAAAACAATGGGTATTACTCAATATTCCCAGAAGAGAATTCACCATCTTTGGAAGCGTTTTTCATGCCTATGACAGCGTATACCTCATATTTGTATTTCTAGGTTTTATGCTTCTTATAGCTTTCATTACAAGTGTCTGGGGAAGGGCATGGTGTGGATGGGCATGCCCCCAAACTGTTTTTATAGATCTAATTTATCGAAAAATAGAAAGACTTGTTGAGGGAAATGCCAGAAAGAGAAAGGCCTTAAATCGTTCAGGTCTAACTGTTGAAAAAATTTATAAGAAGAGCTTCAAGTGGATTTTATATCTAATCGTTTCCCTTCACATTGTTCATTCTTTTTTAGGTTACTTTGTTGGCACCCGCAATTTGGTTGGCATCAGCTTTCAATCTCCATCCGAAAACTGGTTTTTGTTTGTGACCATGCTGGTTTTGACGGCAATTACACTCTTTGACTTTGCTTGGTTTAGAGAACAATTCTGTATTATCGCTTGTCCCTACGGAAGGTTTCAAAGTGTTTTGATGGATCAAAACTCTTTAGTGGTGGCCTATGATGATAGACGAGGTGAACCCAGAAGAAATACTGTCAAAAATCTAAATGAAGAGGGTGACTGCATAGACTGTTTCAAATGCGTTAAAGTCTGCCCTACAGGCATCGATATCAGACGTGGAACTCAAATGGAGTGTATCGCCTGTACTATGTGCATTGATGCTTGTGACGAAATTATGCGCAAAATTAATAGACCCGAAGGACTGATTCGGTATACCAGTGAGAATGAGCTTGAAGGGGAGAGTAGAAAAGTTGGACTGCGAAGCTTTATCTATGCGTTGCTTCTCATAATTGTTTTTACTGGAGCTGCGGTAGGTCTTTCAAAGCGAGCAATGCTCAAAACACAGTTCTTAAGAATGCCTGGGCCACCATTTTCAAAAGTAGTGGAAAATAATGAAGAGTTTTATATAAACAGGTTCCAAGCTAAGGTGCAGGTGATTGGAAGAATGGGAAAGAAGCTTTCTATATCTTCACTTCACCCGGATGTGCAGTTAGTAAGTGGCCAATTGCCACTAAGCATTGGCAAGGACCGAGAAAGTCTTGTTATATTTATAAAGTACAAAAAGGAGCTTTTGAACAACGGGTCTTTTAAAGTTCCACTTAAAATTTTCATCAAAAGTGACAGTGAAACTCTAGAGCACATGACAACGGAGGTTGGAATTGTCGGACCTCTATGAATTGTTACTTAATTCCTCAATTAGCTTAGTGCCTTTATTTGCCTTTTTCATCGGAGCACTTGGCAGTATACACTGCGTTGGAATGTGTGGTGGATTGGCATTGGCCGTAAATAAGACAAAAAGAGAGTTTTGGCAGTATAACCTTGGGAGACTTTTAGGCTACCTCTTTCTAGGGTTTTTGTTCTCACTGCTAGGAGCTTTTGCCCTAGATCCTGAGATTAAGGAGGTGATGAGTATTTTGTGTGGCATTTTTCTTGGTGTTTTTCTATTGGCCATTTCTATTTTAAATTTTAAAGGTCGAGAGTTGACTATAAGCATTCCAGTTTTAAATGAAACATACAGTTTTCTATTTAAAAAGTTTATAGTTACGAGCACCGGCAAATCTTTTGGCTTTGGTGCATGTTCGATTCTCTTACCCTGTGCGATTTCTAATGGTTTAATTCTTGCTGCACTCTCATTGGGCGGATTGGCCCAAGCAGGATTGATAATTATTTTCTTTTGGCTTGGTACACTGCCTGCAATGATACTTGGAGTTGGTTGGATTAGGGAGCAAACAAAGCTAAAAGGAATCAACGCTCAAAGAATAAGTGCGATAATTTTTCTACTTCTTGGAGTTGCAACTTTGGCCTATAAGGTTCACCAAGCACTAAATAGTGAACTGATATGTTAAAATTCTTTATCTTGACCTCGAGATTTCAATGGGTTGGAGTATTTGTCACTGGAAGAAATAAGCTAGGTTAAATTTATGCATGCTATAATATAGCTATGAGCATAAAGGTTGGATATGTAGGTAGCGATTTGAGGTTCTTTGGTCACATAAAATCTGTGATCGATGAAAAGGTTAATGACCAAGTTGAATACGTTCAATATGAAGTCAATGATGACTTCGTTGCGGCCAACGTCTTTATCCAAATCTTTGAGGCCAAGCTTGATATTATCTATATAGATTTATTTTACATTCCAGAAAAAGGCCTTTCTCTTTGTAAACTTTTATGTCGAAACAATGAAACGAGATTAAAGAGTACTGTTTTAATTCATGATCAAAATCAAGGTGATGCCAGTCTACTAAGAGGTGTATTGAGTGGTGCTCGCTTAAACTACTATAAAAGTGCTGAACCTAAGGAGCTTGCAGCGCATCCCTTTATGCTGTTGGATGCGGCCTATGATGCTGGTGATGAGTATGCATCCGGCACTAATTTAAAAGGACTATACTTTAAACAAATCCTTAGAATAGGATATGTTGCCCAAAATCACTATAGAATCGAAACTAGTTGTAAGCTCAAAGAGCAGTCTGTTGTTGAGCTGAACACCCACCCGCTTTCTGTTATTATGCCATCCCCGAGATTCCTTGTTGAAAATTTTAGCGACAACGACTTATATTACAATCAACGATTTAGCTATGACTTGAGATTCACTTATCTTAATAATGAATTTTTCAAAGCAAGTGAACAGTCTTGGGTAAATTATAAAAAGGCCAATATCAGAAAAAAACTAAACCAAAAAGAGAGAGAGGACCAGCCCTACATTCTTGCAGACGTTGAAAAGCGTGTGAGACTTTACCAGCCAGTTAAAGAGGAGATTAAACAATGGCTTGCCGAAAATAGAATCACGAACACCCCTAAGCGTTTAAAAGTTTTAGTCTTGGATGAAACCCTGGAGATTTTTAAAGAGTACTCCCAAAATCCGAAGGATTTTCCCTTCTCTATAAACTTTCAAACCAAACTCACCAAAGACTTTTTTCAAGTGCGAAGGTTTAGACCTCATCTGATTATCTATCACATGGGTGAGGACTTTGAAGTGCTCAAAAAGATAGTGGAAGAGATTAAAGTGTTGGAAGGCTATAATCCAAGTCTATTGGTGTTTAACTATAAAGATAATAGTGCAGAGCTTCGTAAGAATGTGGGATATGAACAGATCATGGCCTCAAAAGAAAGTGTGCAACTAGAATTAATAAAAAAAATGGCCGAAGTCCTTGGTTCGAAGGGCAACTTTACAAGTACAGATGATAAAGTGTTTTTAAAGACAACCAATCCACGATCTGTGGCAACCATTCTACATAGCGGAGAAATAATCAAGTTCAATCAAAGTGAAATGCTATTTGCTACTCATTTGGATATACCGATGTGGACAACGCTAATTCTTGAGGCTCCATTAAAGGCACTAATTACAGTCATACCGACGACTGAAAAAATTGGATCGAGTGTGCCTGTTTATCGTGCATTAATAAACGGTGTGGGGGAGCTTCAAGAGAATGAGCTCAGAAGGTTGGTGAATAAGTCTCTCGAGGAACCAAAAGACGTTGAGGATGAAGATGGCGAAGATTCTAACTCTTCGCCTTAAGTGATACGTATCTAAGTCTTTCCCCAAATCTTAGCTTTAATGCGGTTGCCGTGACAGCACTAATTTGGGCCTTGCCATTGTCTAGAACTTTTAACTTTCCAAGGCATGCCTTAAAGTCTATTTTTCCAGAGTTTGAAATAATGAATACGTCAGATTCAAAATCTGCGTCTACAATCTCGCCAACTTCTAAAACTTTTGATTCTTTTAGAGCCCGAACTTCATCTAGTGGAGCTTCCAGGACTGGACCTGGTTCGAAAATGCCTACAAGTCCGTTAAACTGAAATCCTTCTTGTTCAAGAATTCTTTTTGCTGGTTCCGTATTTGGATGCACCTGTGCAACAACATCTTGGGCCTCTTTAGGAAGAAGGTCTACTAAAATTGGATATTTTGGAAGAAGTTCATCGATAAATTTTCTACTCTTCATTTGCAGGTAGTCAGCTTGAACAAAGTCAATGTTCATGAA
This sequence comes from uncultured Bacteriovoracaceae bacterium, assembly GCA_950070535.1. Classification (GTDB taxonomy): domain Bacteria; phylum Bdellovibrionota; class Bacteriovoracia; order Bacteriovoracales; family Bacteriovoracaceae; genus UBA845. Next base: position 94,452 of record CATMLK010000003.1, read on the forward strand.
TTTTTGGCCAACAGCATCCCAGAAAGGTGAGTGGCCTTCATCGTTAACGCGTCCCCTCATCTCAGCAATCACGTTGTCTTCAAAATGCCTTCTATTTTCTGCCATATAAAGAAATCTAGAAAGCGAAAGGAATCTTCCATTCTGGGAGTTCCTAAATTCAGGTGACAAAAAAAGTGAACAGATCTCGGCCGGCCCAGAATGGGTTTTCTCAAAGTGAAGACTCTTAACTTCTTTCTCAACACTTAAGCTTTGAGACTTCATAACTTCTGACTTGAGGTGATAGAAGTAATAGGCCTCGAAACCTCCGATCTTGGAGATAATTCCGCTAACGCCAACAATCTTTCCTGTGAAAAGTTCCTCCATTACAAATAAGTACGCCTCACCACCGGGACGATCTCCTCGGTGGGCAACGCTTCTTTCTGATATGAGAATTTTGTGCCTAATAATTTCTTCGTCTTTTGGAAGAGATGTAAGGCCATGGCCTGAAACTTTTAAAAGCTCCATTAGGCCTGCCAGGTCCTTATCTTTAATTGGTCTAATTACAAACATCTGCTACTTACACTCGTTTAAAGTTGTTTCAATTATCTCGCAAACCTTGTCGATATCTTCTAATTCAACTCCACCTGCAGGCACCAAGAATCTAACTCTAGTTGGTGACGCTCCTGCAATAAATGATAAAACACCATTTTTAAATAATTGAAGAGTGAAATCCTTAGACTTGGTCGCGTCCCCTTTGTAGATAGTCATACCCACCATTGCACCGATACCCCAAGGTCCCTCGATCAAATCAGGATACTTCTGATTTAATTTTATTAGATTTGCCTTAAATCTGGCATGAATCTTTTCAATTTTGCCGTCATCTCCAAGGTAGCCGCCATTAGCAACCTCATTAATCATATAGTAAGCGGCGTTGATGGCCGAGCCCGATGAGGTAAATGTTTGGCTGATTAACCCCGGCTGAGGTTTGTGGTCATTTCTGTAAATAGTTGCACAAACTTGTGAGTTCTTCCCAATATTTACAAAGTCTACATGCTTATCAAGCTTAAAGTATTGAAAAGCAAACATTTCTTTGGTTCTCATAAATGTTTGAACCTCGTCTACAATAACTGAAACGTCATGCTTTTTACACGTGTCGCAAATGGCTTTGAAAAACTCCTCATTTCCTACAAAGTAGCCACCTTCTCCTTGAATTAATTCCATACACATTGCTGCATAGTCACCTGGGTGGCGCATAAAATATTTTTCAAGCATTGATACTGCTCTTTTGATAGACCCTTCATGATCATTTTCATCGTAGAATGGGATATAATCAACTGCCAAAGTTGGAGGAAGTCCCTTTCTATAGGCGGCTTTATCTGTAATTTGGGATACGGCCATAGTTCTTCCCATGAAACACTTTTCAAAGGCTATAACTCTATGTGCAGGAGCCCTTTTTTGGAATGCCATTTTTAGAGCGTTCTCTGCGGCCATAACCCCTGAAGAAGTCATGAACATGTGATCAAAGCCGGCGTCGTACTTGTTAGCCTGGTCTAGAATCAATTTAAATAACTTTGGCGAGTCGCTATTTTGCTGAAGGTTTCCACTCATTGTAGTGTTGGTGGCACTTCCTTTTATTTCAGCAGCAACAACACCCGGGTGAGAGTGACCAAAATAGTGAACACCGATTCCAGTAATAAAATCGTACTTTACAGAACCGTCACACAGCTCAACTAATGCTCCCTTTCCGATTCCTGATCCCACGTAATCGTAAAAGAGTTTACCACCTCTATATTCGCTAAACTCCTTTAGAGTCTTTTCGTATTCTTCAACAAGCTCAGGATCACTGCCTTTAACCCCTGTTATTTTGCTTGAATGCTCCGCAAGGGCCTCTTGAATAAGCTTTTGTGCCTGTTCGATTCGAGCATCCTCTAGATATTGTTCACCTATAGTTTTCTTAGACATCGCATTCTCCATTTTATGAGTATTCAACTTACGCGCAAATTAACAATATATAAGCGCTTTATCGACACTTTTTCTGAAAAAATTGATAAATTCTGGTTCTGGACCGAGGTGATTGTATGTACAGAGCACTCAAGTATTTCATAATAGGCACTTTGATTGGATTTGTGATTTTTTTCGCAGGCCTGTCCATCTTCTATTCCTTCAGAGAGGCCATGGTTATGGCCTGTGTATCGGGAATAATTTATGGGGTATTTTGCCTTGGGTTCATGTCCAGGTTTCTTAAAACTTCTGTTTTTGAGGTTAACTCTGAGAATAGAGATCCACAGAAATCAATGCAATGGTATGCGGACACAATTAGGTCTCAAATCATAGAAATGAGGTTTAAAAGAATAGGTAAATCTAACGAATTGGAAGTATTTCACCCGACTGGGTTATATAAGATAGTTGAGCGAAGGATTGAGCTGCGTGCCGATCCTTACTCGGTCAACGTCAAGGCCAGCAAATTTATGGTGAGAGTTCTTTCGGATTTAGTCGAAATAAAGGCCGGGAGTTCTCTGCCTTGAGTTGTCCCGGCCGCCAGCTAGAAATTGGCTTTTTTCTTTGCCTTTAAAAAATTTTGGCAAATCTTTTGGGACTTTTCGTCGCTCCACTCTTCCTTGGTGTGCTCCAAAAATTCCTCTTCTTCCTCGCGGTGGTGGTGCTTTATGTCCTCACATAAAACTTGGAGTTTTGCTTTCCAATCGGGGTTTTCCACCGCCACGTCATCGAGTTCACTCATGATAAGTTTTATCTGATGGTGCTCTTGTTTACTTTCTCTGATTTGTTCCTTGGACACATCATTTACACCCGGGATTTCTTGATAGTAGGTGTACTCTTCAGCGTTCATGTGGTGGAGGATTTCTTTTTTTACATCGTTGAACAAATCACGTCTTTCGTTAACAGAAAGTCCTTCTCCTGAAATCGCACGTACGAGTTTGTCTTCGATTTGATGGTGCTCCCACATGATCAAGTCTTCAACTCTCTCATATTCCTTATCCTCATAGGGAAAGTCTTCTTGTTCAAATGGCTGTTCTATGTTCTCCATATTTCCTCCTCAACTTAAGAAAATGCAAGGTGAATGCCGGCCTATTTTGGAGGGAGATGGGGGGAATAATTAAAAATTGTACTATTTTGTCTCGGCGCACATTTAGCATTTGTAATTAACCTTAGTTAAGTGGCTGATTTTTTATAGCAATTAAAGGTTGATATTCAACTTTCCGAGTAATATATCTTAATAAATTTTTGATATAACGATTAATTATGATATTAAGTGGACCTTTAAGTTCATAAAATCATTAGAATTAGGGGAAGCGCATGAAAGTGGCTAAAACTCATAGTCTTAAGAAAACAGATAAGAAGACGTTGGAAAAGTGGTTGAAACTGTTAACGCTGGGAAGAATGTTGGATGAGAGAGCTCCCAATTATTTGAAACAGGCATTAGGGTGGTCTTACCACGCACCATATGCTGGGCATGACGGTATTCAACTCGCTATTGGACAAGTATTTGATAAGGAAACGGATCACTTGTTTCCTTATTATAGAGATATGCTGACTGCACTCAGTGCTGGACTTACAGCTGAGGAGATTATTTTAAACGGCCTTTCTAAGAAGGACGACCTAGCTAGTGGTGGACGTCACATGTCTAATCACTTTGCAAAGCCAGAATGGAACATTCATAACGTATCTTCATGTACAGGTAACCACACTCTTCACGCAGTGGGTGTTGGTAGAGGTATGAAGACTTACAAGCACAAAGGCGTTTCTATCTCTTCTCAAGGAGAGTCTTCTGTTTCTGAAGGTTACTGTTATGAAGCAATCAATGGTGCTTCAAATGAGAAACTGCCAGTTATTTTTGTATTCCAAGATAATGGTTATGGAATCTCTGTTCCAAAGCGTGACCAAACTGCGAACGAATTTGTTGCAGACAACTTCTCTGGATTTAAAAATCTTCAAATCATTCATTGTGATGGGAAAGACCCATTTGATTCAATGAACGCAATGCTTGCCGCTAAAAAACACGCAATGGAGAAAAGTGAGCCTGTAATTGTTCACGCTCAGTGTGTGAGAATTGGCAATCACTCAAACTCCGACAAGCACGAGCTATATAGAGATGAGAAAGAAAGAGCTGAAGCAAAAGCTCAAGATCCAATCCCTGCTTTTAAAAAGTCTTTAATTAAAGAGGGAATCTTTACTGAGAAAGACATCGAAAAGATAGAAAAAGAATGTAAAGAAGTACTAATGGATGCTCACAAGGCCGGAGTTAAAGCTCCAAACCCTGATCCAGAATCAATTTATGACTTTGTTGTTCCTGAGGCATACCCTGGAGACAAGTTTGGTGATGGCACTCACAATGAAGACGGTGAGCCAATAAAGTACATCACAGCTCTTAACACAACACTTAAAGAAGAGTTTAGACACAACCCAGACACTTATATTTGGGGACAAGATATGGCCAATGGTGACAAGGGTGGTATCTTCAACGTTTCCAAAGGTATGCAGCAAGAATTTGGCAAATCAAGAGTATTCAATGCTCCAATAGCTGAGGACTTTATTGTTGGAACAGCAAACGGCATGAGTCGTTTTGATGAGAAAATTAGAATTGTTGTTGAAGGTGCTGAGTTTGCCGATTACTTCTGGCCAGCAATGGAACAACTAGTTGAATGCTCCCATGATTATTGGAGATCAAACGGAGCTTTTGCTCCAAACGTTGTTATTAGACTTGCTTCTGGTGGATACATCGGTGGAGGTCTATACCACTCTCAAACTATTGAGTCTGTTTTAACAACATTCCCAGGTCTAAGAGTTGTTTACCCTGCATTTGCGGATGACGCTGCAGGCATGCTTAGAACAGCAATGAGAAGTAGAGGTCCAATCCTTTATCTAGAGCCAAAGACTTGTTACAACGCTAAATATGCTATGAGTGTTGTACCTGAGGGGTTTGAGGTTCCATTCGGTAAAGCAAGGCTTAGAAGGGAAGGAAAAGATCTTTCAATTATAACTTTTGGCAACACTGTTCACCACTCACTTGAGGCTGCTGAAAAACTTGCCGAAGATGGCTATGATGTAGAAGTTCTAGATCTTAGAAGTTTGAATCCACTTGATACTGATGCGATCTATGAAACGGTTAAAAAGACTCACAGAGTTTTAGTTGCGCACGAAGATAAGGTGTTCTCTGGCTTTGGTGGAGAAATCGTAGCCACAATCAATGAGATCGCCTTTGAAGAACTGGATGCTCCTGTAAGAAGAATCGGATCTCCGTTCACTCCAGTAGGATTTAATAGAATTCTTGAAAAAGCAATTCTACCAAATGCTCAGAAGATTGAAGACGCCGCTAGGGACCTTCTTAATTACTAATAAATTCAATATTTAACATGCCCTCTTTTGGGGGCATGTTTCAACTAAATCCTCTTGATACCTTAAGCGATTCCGCAGTATCTAAGTGAAATATTTCATGATTAATATCATGCTAAAATCTTAAAGAGCCTATAAATGCTTGATTTTAATGCTTTATGAAGGTTTTGTTTGCTCTTTGTAAAAATTAAATAAATCTTAACAGATTGTATTAGGAATATATTATTAATACCGATCAAATAGTTCTACTAAATTGAAGGGGTTTTTAATGTTGAAGTTTAAAGCACTAGGGTTACAAAAAAAATTAATTCTTCAAACCGTAATGACATGTCTTTTGTTCTCAGGTGTACTTCTATATGCTGTTCTGAGTCTAGAAGGTGTCGCATCGAAGTATAGAGAAGTTTCGACTGAGCAATTTCCAAAGGTAGAAGTTGCCTCAAGAATGGTTGCAAAGTTTAGGCTAATAAGAATCAAAGTTAGAAGTTTGGCCGTAATAGGGAACAGTGAAGAAATACAAGATAAGTATATTAGTGAGACTAAAGCCGCAATACAGTCTTTTCTTGAAGAGAAGAGTAAGTTTAATAACCTGGAGTTCTCTGAGGAAGAAAAGCTTCTCGTTAAAGATCTGGATAGGGAATGGGAGAATTTTTTAACGTTTGGTAAAGACCTTTTATCACAGTATCAAAATCCTTCTGAGGAAAGCCTTGTTAAGGGGGCGCATATGATTCGCACTATTTGTCCTGTTAAGGCAAAAGCTTGGATGAGTGTTGCTGAAAAATTTGTAGCACTTCAGAGTAAGAAGACTTCAAATGCCGTGATTGAGGCCCAGAGAGAGGGCGAGCTTGTAAGATATATTGTGATAGGAGTTGTCGCTCTAACAATTTTATTATCATTGCTTCAAGGCCTATTCTTTTCAAGTCGATTGACCAAAACTATTCAAGACCTGTCACAGAAACTTTCAGGTACTGCAGATGAAGTTGCCGGTAGCAGTCAGTCTTTATTGGAGAGTAGCTCGAAACTTAGTGTTGCAGCTTCCGATTCAGCCGCCTCACTTCAAGAGACAGTCTCATCTATTGATGAGATTAGCTCTATGATTCAGAGAAACTCAGAGTCCGCTGAAAGGTCGACACAGGTTTCAGCAAATTCCACTGAAGTTGCAATGCGAGGAAAGAGTGCAGTTCAGGCCATGATCGAATCCATTACAGAAATCTCTAAAGGGAATGACGATGTAGTTGTGGCAATGGAAAAGAACAATAAAGACTTCTCAAAAGTTGTAGAGGTAATCAATGAGATTGGGGAGAAGACTAAAGTCATTAATGATATAGTTTTTCAGACTAAGCTATTGTCCTTTAACGCTTCTGTTGAGGCTGCTAGAGCCGGTGAGCATGGAAAAGGATTTGCAGTGGTGGCCGAAGAAGTTGGAAATCTTGCCGCAATGTCTGGAAAGGCCGCTTTGGAAATTACAGAAATGCTCGAATCTTCAATTAAAAATGTAAATGAAGTCGTCGAAAGTGCTAAAAAACAGGTGGGTAACTTAATTAAGGAAAGTAAGGTGAAAGTTGAAAACGGAACAAAGACAGCTAATGAATGTAATGAAGTTCTGGAAGAAATCCTTTTAAATGTTAACTCTGTAAATGAAATGGTCGCTGAAATTGCTTCTGCTTCTCATGAACAATCCCAAGGTGTGCAAGAGGTTACAAAGGCCATGCAGCAGCTTGATTCGACCACTCATCAAAATTCTGACATAGCTAGATCTTCCTCTCAAAATGCTGAAAAACTAAATGTCCAGGCCGAGGAATTAAATAGTGCCATAGAAGAGTTATTGAGCGTTGTATCTGGAAAGTCCCATGGAAGTACTGATGGAGCTTCTGAGCAAAAAGAGGCCAAGATTTTGAATCTACCAAGGGATCCCGAGCTGTTCAATGAGGATAGGTTTGTAGACCTGTAACAAGTCCACAGCTCTGGCATGCTTGATTATGCCAGAGCAAGTTTGAAATTCTACTTACATGTTTTTGTAACAGGGACAGTGAACTTAATGTTTACATCATTCCATGTCTTTCCTGCGTGAAGGGCTTTGCAGGCCTCTGTAATGCCCTTTAGATGCGTCATCATATTAAAGTCAAACACATCGATTGTTCCGCTCATAGAGTAAGTTCCATTCTGATCAATTCCGCCAGTTAAAGGGATTTCCTTTTGGACTCCATTCATCTTTAGTGAAATCAACATTGACGAGTCGTCAGCCTCTAAAACTTTACCTTCAAGCTTCTCAACGTTTTGGAAGAAGAACTTGTGAATTTTTTTGTCTCTTGGAGCGTTATTTGTGTTTACCGATGATGTTTCAATCCCAAACTCAACCCCTTCAAAAAGATCTTGTAGGTTTGAAGAGCTGGTCTTTGCTTTTTGAATTCCCAGGCTTTTGAAGTTTCCGCCAACACCAATCTTCGCAGGTGTTTTATAAGCTTCCCAGCTAACATCGAATTTAGATGAGTCAGTTGTAAAAGAGCAATCTTCAGCATAAACATTTGCCATTGTCAGAAGTAAAGCAATCAAAATTTGCATAAGTGTTCTCCTATATTGTGAGGTGTTCAAATGTGACATTTTTGTGTTTGTTCTTAAGTTCTTTTAGCACATTAATGTTTGCCGTGTTTTTACTTCTGTTCAAGATGTAAACTTGAGAGCCTTCTCGCATGAAAGGTGTGGCAACATTAAGCGGTTCATAGACGAGCTTAAAATCATCTTTGCTTTTTATAACGGTATGGGCGACAAAAAATGGTTTCCCAAAACTGTCGCCTAGAAAAAAATTGGTGCTAAATTTATCTTCGTGATCTTTCTCTGCAAGAGATCTCGTAAGAGAGCCATTAAGCAGATAGTTAACTTCATATGCTCCAGGAGTTTCATAATCCAAAAGATCATCCGTCAGCCATACGATTCCGCATGTGTTCGGGGTAATCAGTTGTGATAAAAATTCAATCCCAGAGTCGCTCACTTATAAAATCTCGCTTTTCGCAAACTTGTCGATCACGCCATTTACAAAAGATGCGGATTCTTTGGCCCCATATTTTTTAGCAAGCTCAACAAACTCATTAATAACCACTTTTGGAGGTGTGTCCTTATGATACATTAATTCTGAAAAAGCCAAAAGAAGCACTGTGTGATCGACTTTGGAGAGTCTATTTACTTTCCAATTAGTCAGGTATTGCTCAATTTTTTCTTCAAGCTCTCCATAATGTTTAAGTGTATTTTCAACTTGGCCAACTACGTATTGAAATAAGTTTTTTTCAAGTAGTGTGTCCGTGCTTTCCTTAAACTGACTTATGGAGGATATGATGGCCTCGTTGCTGTTGGCACTTTCTTCTCTTAGTTCTTTGAAGATTGGAAGTTGCATATGGAAAAAATATTGAAAGCAAAATTCTCTTGCCGCACTCTTCTTGTTCACTTTTGTTACCTCTTTTATTTATCTATATTATAGTTATTTTCATCGCCCTTGAGCTCGTTTACAAATTCATCAACATCTTGAAACTTTCTATAAACGGATGCAAACCTGACGTATGCAACAGGGTCAAGGTTTCTAAGATACTTCATTACCAAGTTGCCAATTTCTTTGGTGGTCACTTCTTTGTCGGAGATTTCAAGAATATTCTTTTCCAAGTTCTCAACAACACGCTCAATTTGGTCGGTTGATATTGGCCGTTTTTGGCAGGCCTTGTCTAGACTCGAGCGCATTTTGTCTCTTCTGTAAGACTCACGCCTTCCATCCATCTTTGCTACCGCCGGCATCTGAATTTCTATTGTTTCGTAAGTTGTGAACCTTCTTGCGCATCCCTCGCACTTTCTTCTTCTACGAACAGAAAAACCTTCTTTTAAAAGCCTGGAATCAACGACTTTCGTTTCATTTTTTTCACAGAAGGGACACTTCATCTAAACCTCTTATTTGATGGTAGGCAAAATAGCTTCTCCCTTTGGAAATGGCAAGAAACATTGAGTATTCGAAGCCTTTGCTACGCGTTACTTTGTAAGGTTTTTCTGGTGTATGTTTGCTTGACTGGAATATTTTACAAGTGCTAATTTGAAGCCACACACATACACAAAAAAACGAGAGGCTTTATGTATCTCATTAAGCATTTTATTATAGTAATCGCCATGTTGTTGATTGCTGGGCAAGCGTTTACGTTTACTTTTTAAGAATGAAGTTTCTGTTTTTAGGATTTATTCTAACTGAAATTTGTATGGCCTCACAGGTTAGGACCTTGTTTTTTAATGAGGGCAAATTTAGGTTGAAATGCCAAATCAGTGATAAGTCCAATCGATGCTCAAGAGAGATGTTTGAAAAGGCTGCCCAAGAGCTTTGTGAATCAAAAGACCTAAATTTTAAGAATTTAGGCCCAATTGTCTGTATAGATGATCTGGACACCTCAAAACAGTTCTGCAAGTTTGCCAATGGTGAATGCGAAAAAAAGCCTAATCTCGCTGAACAGACCTCAGAAAACTCATTTAGTTCCCCTGACAAGACCCCTGAGAAAACTCAGTAACACCATCACAGCCTGCTTGGCATGGATTGGGGTAGGTAACACCATTTGATCCACACACAGGATTAAACTCCTTCGTGCAGATGCATCTGTCGTTCTCTTCAACAATAGAATTTGTTGGTGCTTCTTGAGCACTTGAAGTTTTGTTCTCATTTTCATTGCATGAGAGCATCATTAAAAACGCAAATAGAGCTAGTACCTTCATATATTCCTTATTGATAAACTGGATACTCTTTGCAAAGAGCTATTATTTCTTCTTTAACTTGAGCGTGAAGACTCTCATCTTCTGGGTTTTTCAAAGTTTTTACCATCCATGTTGCAAGAAGCTTCATATGCTCTTCTTTGAATCCTCTTGTTGTAAGAGCAGGAGTTCCGAGTCTAATCCCTGAGGTAACAAACGGAGATCTCTTGTCACCAGGAATCATGTTTTTATTAGTTGTAATGTGAACTTTCTCAAGAAGAGCTTCAGCGTCTTTGCCGCTCATATTCACACTATCTGTTTTAAGCATCACTAGGTGGTTGTCAGTTCCGCCAGAAACAATCTCAATCCCTTGATTCTCAAGTTCAGCTGCAAGAGCCTGGGCGTTTTTGACAACCTGAGTTTGATAATCTTTAAAGTCTGGGTGAAGGGCTTCGTGAAAAGCTACAGCTTTTGCCGCAATTACATGCTCAAGAGGGCCACCTTGAATTCCCGGAAAAATGTTTGAGTTAATCTTTTTTCCCCACTCTTCAGTGGCCAATATTATACCACCACGAGGCCCTCTAAGAGTTTTGTGAGTAGTGGATGTTACAAAGTCAGCAAGCCCCACTGGACTTGGGTGAAGGCCTGCAGCAACGAGTCCCGCAATATGTGCCATATCCACCATGAAAAGAGCACCAACACTGTCGGCAATCTCTTTCATTCTTTTAAAATCAATTGTTCTAGAATATGCACTTGCTCCACCAACGATTAGCTTTGGTTTGTGCTCTTTTGCAAGCTCTTCCATTTTGTCATAGTCAATGAGCTCAGTCTCATGATTTAGCCCATAGCTTACAAAGTTGAATAACTTTCCAGAAAAGTTAACAGGAGAGCCGTGAGTAAGGTGTCCACCTTCACTTAAATCCATTCCAAGAACAGTGTCACCTGGCTTTAGAACCGCAAAATACACGGCCATGTTTGCTTGTGAACCTGAGTGAGGCTGAACATTAGCGTACTCAGCTCCAAATAGCTTTTTTAGCCTTTCAATTGCAAGAGCTTCAGATTGATCCACGAACTCGCATCCGCCGTAATATCTCTTTCCAGGATATCCTTCAGCGTACTTATTAGTTAGACAAGAACCTTGAGCTTCCATAACAGCTTGGGAGCAGTAGTTTTCTGAAGCAATTAGTTCAAGGCCTTCTTCTTGGCGTTGTTGTTCTTTATTAATAATTTCTTGGATCTGTGGATCAATATCTTTAAGCATATGCACCTCTTATTAGCTTTTTTTAGTATGCTAATGAATTTTGCATGCTTTTCATAGAGCTACATCTGATTATTGGTTGCTAATCTTTCAACTCTTTAGAAATATACAACCTACCGAAATCACTTAAAGCGTTTGCTTATAACCTGTTTTTATCAAAGATTAAAAACAGGTTATTTGTTTAAGCTGATTTTAAAGTGTTCCTTGATCGCAGCATCCATTCTCACAGTGTCGACTTGGAGTGTCACACCAAGGGCCTTTTAAGCACATATACTTTGCTTCCACTGTGGCGCTAACACTGATTCCATAATAGTCGCAACGAACACCTTCATCCAAAGTATCTAGGTACCTTACAGGGGAGCCGCATTGACTTTCTGCATTTTTTCTTGCTTTGGTCCATGCCTCCCTGAGCGTTTCTCGTCTGTTCTCCTGTGTGCACACGTACCCTGTCTGATCGCCACTTAAGTGTGAAAAGCCTTCTCCAACAACATTTAGGCGTTGTCCTGAGGCCAGTGAAGTAAATAGTGTAAAAGCGATTAATAAATAGATTTTCATAAGTTCCTCCTTGATGACTATAAGGTTAGGTCTCCATACTGTTTTAAAAAAGCGAATTGTTTGATACATATGTTTTCATATGGAAATCAATAAGGTCTTATATTTCTCTAGAGTCTACGAGCTAAAAAGCATCCGGAAGGCCGCTGAAGTTATAAAAATGTCTCCAGGCTCGTTATCCAAGTCCATTAAAAGTTTAGAGGATGAGTTAGGGGTGAAGCTATTTATACCCGATGGTAGAAATATAATTGCTACTGATGAAGCTCATAAGATCTATGAGAAGTCTCAAAGTCTCCTGAGAGCATACAGAGAGTTCAATAGTGAAACGGACGAGTTAAAACTTAAAGAATCCACAGTCAGAGTAGGTTCATGGGAAGTCTTCACCACTTATCTGATGGGAAAGTTTTGTAGAGATGAAATCGCACACCTTGACCTCGATATTGAAGTTCTAGAAAAGACTCCACACCAACTTGAAAGCTCAATTCTATCTAACGAAGTTGATATTGGAATTAGCTACGCTCCTGTGACTCATCCAGATTTAAAGTACTATAAAATCTGTAAAATGAGCTTTGGAGTCTTTGGCAATAAGAGCTTTTTATCTCAAGATTTCAAAAATTGGCCTTTTGCTGTTCCAATTGACAAGGTTGAAAACTCTATTACCAATATCCAAGAGCTAGACAACTGGCCGGCAGAAATTGAGAGAAAAATAAAGTATAGATTTGAGATGCTAGAAACGGCCCTTGAAGTGGCCAGAGATGGAGTAGGGGTCATCCATTGTCCAAAATTCATTATTGAACTTCAAAACCAAAAGCTATTAACTAAGTACCAACTTGTGGAGTTGCCATATCCTTCCCCCAAGCAATCATCAACTGATATATACCTAATCACTAGAAAGTCTTACCCTGAAAATAAAATTGTAAAAAAACTCGCAAAGAGTTTAAGAGTAAATTGTAGCTAAGTTGGGACTGTTTAATTGAAAAATGCCCTTCAAGTGTGAAGGGCATTGTTATTAAGCTTCGTATTTTTTGAATAGAGTGGTGGAGTTGGTTCCGCCAAAGCCAAATGAGTTGTTAAGAGCGAATTGGATGTCTCTCTTTTTTGCTTCATTTGGAACATAGTTTAGATCGCAGTTCTCGTCTTGGTTTTCAAGGTTAATCGTAGGAGCAAGAACTCCATCAACCAAACTCTTAACACATACTACAGACTCTAATCCACCTGCAGCTCCAAGAAGGTGCCCAGTCATAGACTTTGTTGAACTAACATCAATGTTTTTAGCGTGATCGCCAAATACACTTTTTATAGCCTTGGTCTCAGCAACGTCTCCTACGGGAGTGCTTGTTCCGTGAGCGTTGATGTAGTCTATTTCTTCTTTTTTAACTCCGGCCATATCAAGAGCTTGCTGCATGCAAGGAATAGTTCCTTCACCCTCTGGATGAGGAGCAGTAATATGGTAAGCGTCAGCAGTCGCTCCAAAACCCACAACTTCGGCTAGGATCTTGGCGCCTCTTGCTTTTGCTTTTTCAAGGTTTTCAAGAATTAGAATCCCTGCACCTTCTCCCATAACAAATCCATCTCTGTCTTTATCAAAAGGTCTGGATGCTTTTGTAGGGTCATCATTTCTTTTGCTTAACGCTTTCATATTGTTAAAGCCAGCAAACGGAAGTCCTGTAAGAACGGCCTCAGATCCACCGACAACCATGGCATCATGACGTCCAAGCATAATCTCTGTGGCACCAGCTCCAAGAGCGTGGGCTGCAGACGCACATGCGCTTGATACAGTATAATTAACACCCTTGAAATTATACTTCATACTGATTTTACCAGTTGCCATGTTTGGAATGAACGAAGGAATGAAGAAAGGAGATACCCTTCTTGGACCCCTGTTCCAGTAAGTTTGTGTTGTTGACTCCATAAAAGGAAAGCCGCCAAGGCCCGTGCCTAAAATAGCTCCAATTCTTAATGGGTCAAATTTTTCTTCAAGAAGTCCAGACTGCTTAAGAGCTTCATCAGTACAGTGAAGTCCAAAGTGGATAAAGCGATCATATCTTGATTGCTCTTTTGCCTCTAAAAGATCTTCTGAGATTTCAAAGTTTTTGACTTGGCCTGCAATGCGAATAGGCCACATATTTTCATCAACATTTTCAAGTGTTGAGATACCGCTCTTTCCAGCGATTAGATTGGACCAAACCTCTTCTAGGTTGTTCCCTGCGCCACACATAGCGCTTATTCCTGTCACAGCTACACGATTCATAATTGCTCCTTGCCGTAAGACGAAGATTTATAATGAAGCCGCTTATAAAAAAAAGGCCTCCGATAAGGAGGCCGTCGGATTTTTAGTTTGCGTTGCTTTTCAAGAAGTTTGTTACGTCGTTGATTGTCTTCAACTCTTCCGTCTTGTCTTCCGGAATTTCTACGCCAAATTCTTCTTCCATCTTCATCATCATTTCAACCATATCTAGAGAGTCTAGGTTTAGGTCGTCAACGAAGTTAGTTTCACCTTTAATATTGCCAGCTTCTACTTTTGTTGCGTCACTTACAATTTTGATAACTTTTTCTTGCATTTCCATTATATCCTCCAAAAATTTATCGTTATTCTAATTAAATATATAGACCACCGTCAACCTTAATAACCTCTCCTGTAATATATCTTGAGGCCTGGCTCAAAAGAAAAAGAGTAAGGTTTGAAACATCCTCAGAAGAGCCAAAATCTCCCATTGGGATTGACTTTTGGTACTCCTCACGCGCCTTGTCTGAAAGCTCGTCAGTCATCTGTGTCGCAATAAAACCAGGACACACTGCGTTGCAGCGAATATTTCTAGAAGCTAGCTCCTTTGCAAATGACTTAGTGTACCCAATTAGGCCAGCTTTTGAGGCTGCATAAACAGATTGTGACACGTTACCCATAAGTCCAACAATACTGCTCATGTTAACCACAGAAACATCTTTTGCTCTAAGGAAGTTTCTGCTCAAATGATTTGTAAGCATCATTGTCGCTTTAAGATTAACTCCCAGAATGGAGTCTATATCTTCAGACTTAACTCTCATTACAAGTTGGTCTTTTGAGATTCCAGCATTATTAACTAGCCCTGAGATGTTTCCATTTTCTTTGATGAAGGCGTCAATTGATTCCTTCATTTTGTCATAATCAGTGATGTCAAAGTTTAGAGCACTTACTTTACTTGCTCCACATGCCTCAAGCTCTTCTTTAAGAGCAGCTGCTTTTGTTTCATCACCTCTATAGTTAAAAACTACATGAGCTTTTTGAGCGGCCAGTGCCTTGGCAATTGAGTTTCCAATCCCTCTAGAAGCCCCTGTCACTAAAACAATTTTGTTCTCTAGGTCCGAATAAATAGGTGTCATGCTAAAAACTCCTTCAATCCTTCAAATCCAGCTTCAGAGTCAAGCGTGTAAGTTTTGAAGTTCTTATTTATCTTTTTATTTAATCCTGTCAAAACCTTGCCTGGACCGACTTCAATAAATACCGTGTCTTCAGGAAGTTTCTCAATACTTTGTGACCACAATACTGATCCGCATACTTGTTTAACCAAATTGTCCTTAATAAGTTTACCGTCAGTACCTTTGGAGTACTCTTTGGCATCAATGTTTGCCACATATGGAATTTCATTTGACTTAAACTCAATGGATTCTAGGTGAGCTGAAAGCTTTTCCTCGGCAGGCTTCATTAGTGAACTGTGAAATGGAGCGGAGACCTTTAAAGGAATTGCCATCTGCTTTCCTTCATAATTCTCCTTAAGCCATGCAACTGCTTTGTCACAAGCTTCAGAATGACCTGAAATAACAGTTTGTCCTGGCTCGTTAAAGTTTGCAGGCATAACTTTCTCTTCCTCAGTAGACACCGCTTCACAAGCTTTTTGAACTTCTTCTTTTGGAACTCTTAAGATCGCATACATTTTGCCATCACCTGGAGCAACGGCCTCTTGCATGTACTTGCCTCTAAGTTGAACTGCTTTAACAGCGTCTTTGAAATCAATTGCACCAGTTGCGGCCAGCGCCGCATATTCACCAACTGAGTGACCAAGCACTCTTTCAACTTCAATCCCTTCTTTATCCAAAAAGGTTTTAAGACCCTTAAATAAAGCGTATGAGTGAGTAACAATACTTGGCTGAGTGAACTCTGTAAGTTTAAGCTTGTCCTCAGGGCCTTCAAACATTAAGCCTGTAATTGAAAAATCAAATGCGGAATCTGCATTTTCAAAAACTTCTTTGCACTCAGGAAGCTCGGTTAAGTTCTTGCCCATTCCTACGTACTGGGAGCCTTGACCTGGAAAAATAAGAGTTACTTTCATACGTTTCTCCTAAAATTGTAAAATTGCAGCACCACTAGTTAGGCCAGCACCAAAGGCCGCAAGCATAACTTTTTGACCTCTTTTGATTCTTCCATCCATTACAGCTTCATGCATTGCTGTAGGAATTGTTGCTGAAGAAGTGTTGGCATATTTTTGAACGTTAGTGATTACTCTCTCACTTGGAAAATCCAAAAGTTTTCCAACTGTCTCAATAATTCTTAAGTTTGCTTGGTGAGGAATAAACCAATCAATATCGTCATTTGTAAGCCCATTTCTCTTTAGGAGAGTAGAGCAGTGGCTGGCCATGGTTTTAACAGCATTTTTAAATACTACTTGCCCGTCCATAGTGATGTATTGCTCTTTATTATTTAGAATTTCATGAGTAATAGGTGACATTGCCGCACCATTTGGCATAGCAAGTGCCATTCTCTTTGAAGAGTCACTTCCAAGGATGCTGTCTAAAATAAATGATTCACTATCTTCATCCTGGGCCTCAAGAGCTGTTACGCCAGAGCCGTCTCCAAAAAGAACACAAGTGCTTCTGTCTTCCCAGTTGTTAAAACCAGATGCCATCTCAGTTCCTACAAGAAGAATCTTCTTATAAACACCTGTTTGAATTAGAGAGTTTGCCATTTGAAGGCCATATAGCCAGCCTGTACAGGCCGCATTTACATCAAGGCATGCACAGTTATTTGTAATCCCAAGAGCTGCTTGAAGCATACTTGCGGTGTTTGGTAGCATCATGTCCGGGATAGTTGTTGCAAAAAGAATGCACTCAACCTCATCAACTTCCCAACCAGCATTTTTAATCGCTTCTCTTGCAGCTCTCTCGGCCATGCCACTTGGGTGCTCGCCCTTGGCCAAATCCGAAATTCTTCTTTCTTTAATTCCTGTTCTTTGAGTGATCCACTCATCAGAAGTGTCTACTGTCTTTGAGAGTTCGTCGTTAGTGAGTACTTTTTCGGGATGGTATTTTCCAGTTCCCTGGATTTTTGTCTTATAAAGCTTCATGGTGAAATCCTTGGCGTTGTTTCCAAAAAAAATGCCATCAACTAATAAGATTAATTGATGGCGCAAAATTTATTTTTGAATTTAACCAAAGGACGTTTTTAACGTCAAACGAAAATCTAATTACTCAGCAGTTTCTTCTTCGTCTGCTTTTACTTTGATTTCGAATACTTGCTTACCTTTGTATGTACCACAACTAGGGCATGCGTGATTCGGCATAGTTAGGTCACCACAGTTAGGACAAGACATTGGATGCTTTCTGTACTCTTTATGATGTTGACCGGCTCTTCTAAGGCCTTTTCTTGATACTGATGTTTTCTTCTTAGGAACTGCCACGATATCCTCCAAATATGTATTATATCTTTTTAATCAAAAATTTAAGACTAACTATGTAATATAAATACTGCCTAATGCCAATAGTTTTCTTAAATTTATTGTTTAGTATTATTGCTGTCATCCGCATATTCCAACGGAGTGTCGTGGCATGCCACGGGATACTCGTTGATATTTAAGAAGATTACCTCATGGACCATCTCCTTCATATCTGCGCGATTTAATTCGTAAAAATGCAAGTCGTACATGTCATTTTCGACAAATAGCTCTACAGTGTCCGCATATTCGTCTTCTTCAGCAAAGATGTTCTCAATGAAAACGGCCTTAAACTCAGCTTCTACTTGATCCTTCATCTCTTGAAGAGTTCTTACGCACTCAGTAACAAATTCTGCTTCAACTTTACCGCTTGCCAGTAAAATCGGTCCAAAAGTAGGGTTGTTCTTTTTCTTAAGTTCAATTGTAAGGCTAATGTTGGTTTCACCCAAGTAATCTTCTGGATTTCTTGAAGTCGCTTTCTCATTAAGCTCCATCAACAGTTCACGAACCCACTCTTCAGACTGGTTTAAGTTGAAAGTGTAACTCCTATCGGGAGCTAGTTGTGTTAAATTAACTTTTGCGTCTAAACTATTTTCTGTATGCTGATGCATAGTTACCTCATTAAAAACTAATAGCGACTTATAACGCAATGTGATTAAAGTGAAAAGGTTTGAAATGAATTATTTTCTCTGTGGCTTCTCTGGAGCAGGTAAAAGCCAGTATTTAAAAGAACTTAGAGAATCTGAACAGTATAAGAATTACCTGTTTTTTGACTTGGATGACTACATATTTTCAAAATTGCATGGATACTCAGGGCTTGGTGAGGCCATTGAAGACAAAGGTTGGGAGTGGTTTCGCTCTACAGAGCAAGATTGTCTTATGGAGCTTTTTGATAAAGAGAATGTTTGGGTGGCACTAGGTGGAGGGACTCTTAATAATGAGCTTATTAAAAAGTTAAAGAATATGAACTCCATAAAAGGTTTTTGGCTAAATACCGATTTCGAAACCTGCTGGGGCAGAATTGAAGGGGATTCTAATCGGCCGTTGGTTAAGAAAGGAAAACAAGCACTTAGAGAGCTTTACCTTGAAAGAGAGCCCCTCTATAAAAATTTTGAAAAGATCTTTCCTTAAAGACATTGGTAAATGCCGACAACCCTTGTCAGATGGTGTGACACAGTGACATAATATCTGAAATGGAACGCCTCGGCATCTAAGGAGTGGATATGCAGGCAGATAATACATCTACAATTTTCAATAAATTCGAAGTGGCCTTGCTTATAGAAGACATTCATGAGGCCAAGGAAGTTTCTGACGCTTTAAGAGATATGGGTATCTATGCCCACTACTATAGTAACCTGGATGAGTTCTGGGTTGCTGCGAATGCTCAGACTCCTGATTTTCTTTTAGTAGATGTGAAGAGGATGTCTCAAGGCAATTTGCTTTTTAAGAACCACTCAAAAGTTAAAAATGGTACCCTTAAATTTGGCTTCTTCTACACTAAGTCTTCCAAAATATTGGTCAATTCAACTTTTGGATTGGGTCATTATGGACTGGTAACTTCTGAACTTGATCTAACGGGACAATTGAGGTCAATGCTTGAAAAACTGGCCAGCGAAGTTGAAAACGACCTGGAGAAAAAGAAACTCCAGGAAAGAGTGCAAAGGCTTCAGACTAGAGCAAATAAAGTAATGGAAGACGCTGGCAAGAGTTTTAAATTTCAAAATCAATTTTCAAAAATGATGGAAGTCTCCAGCCGGCTAGGAACACCAAAAACTCAAGATGAGTTCGTCAATAACTTGATGTCTTTAATGAGCGAGTGGGAAGCATGCGAGCGCTATGGAATTTACACCCTTAATTCAAGTGATCAAAAACTTGTGTCTCCAAAGTTTATTAAGCCAAATTATGAAAAACTTCCAGAGCTTTGGCTTACAAGGCCAGGAGATAAGGGAATTGAAGAGTACGCAGTAGATATGGCATGCGAAGTTGCTTTTGATCTTTTTGATCACGAAGCCAGGGCAATCTTTGTTAGAGGAATTAGAAATAATCCTGAAATCATTCTTATTGCAAAATTTAACGAAGAAGAAATGAATGGTTTTGCTTGGGATTTATTTGAAGAGAGACTCTCGCATAGACTTTCTATTTTGATGCATAAATCTAATAACGCATCACAGGTTACCAAGAGACAGATGAGTGCTTGGGAAGCCTTCAACTATTTAGACGATATGCATTTTCATCAAGCAAATACTGAACACCGTTTGGTGGATGTGAATCTTTCAAACCTTGTAAACAAGATTAAAGAGAAGAATAGCAATCGATTCTATTGGAAGTCGTTTTGTGCCGATTTTATTAATGAGGTTGAATCATGCCTCTCTGGCGATTTTAGGCTTTCAATGTATGGAGCTGAAAGACTAATGGTATTCATGGATAAAAGATACATCGAAGAGGACTACCAAAGGCTTAAGGCCGTCACTGGAGATTTTCAGTTTTGGAGATATTTCCAAGATACTTCAAGTGTGATGACAACTGCAATGAGACCAGAAGTTAACATTTTAGCTCCAAGTTCAGTCAATTATTTGAGACAAGCGAATACTGAAGTTGTCTCGGCCCCTGTGTCCACTCACCTGAAAAGAGCAGTTAGAGGAAAAAGGGAAAGAGTGCTAGATGCATGAGATTTCGCTCTGAACTTGAAATTGACTTTAGAATTCTAAAAGAAAATTTTGAACTCTTAAGAGATAGAGCTCCTTCCAATAAAGTCGTTTTTATGGTCAAAGCAAATGCTTATGGCCATGGACTTTTAGAATGTTCCAAATTTGCTTCAGAGGAATTGAATGTGGACTCTCTTGGCGTGGCAAGTCTTGGAGAGGCCCTACACTTGCGAAAGTCCCTTCCGTCTATGAGTACTGACATAATGGTTTTAAGTGACACTGGAATGGTGTTTGATCATGTTCGAGAATTGTATCTTGACTACAATATTTCACCTGTACTTTCCTCAATTGAAGACTTGCAAGATTTCTTACAAGACAAACGATTTCGTAATGCTCCAGTCTTCTTAAAAGTTAATACGGGGATGAATAGACTCGGTATCCTTCCTACAGAAGTGGAGAAGGCGTGTAGTTTGTTAAATGCCTATGGCAGAAGGTCTATTGAGCACCTTTTGACCCACTTTGCATGTTCTTATAAAAGATTCAGGAAAGGGGACAAGACTGATAAACAATTAACTCTTTTTCAAAAAGTAAAAAAGCAGTTCTCTGAGGAAGGCATATCTATTGTGAAGACAAGTTGCTCCAATTCAGGAGCGATTGAGCAAGGAGTTGGTCTGGAAGAGTCACATGTTCGACCAGGACTTATGCTCTATGGCCCTGGCATAGGTCTCGAGGAGAGTGGCTGGGCTGGAAGAAGCATATCCTCTTTGAAAACATATGTTATAAAGTCTGAACCTATCAAAAAGGGAGCCCCTATTGGATATGGTGCTCATGTATGTCATGAGGATGGCAATATAGTATTTCTTCCAATTGGTTATGGTGATGGAATGCTCACATATTATTCAAAGGCAGAAATTGAGATTGAAGGTGAGATCGGAAAGATCATGGGGCGTGTTAATATGGATATGGTTGCAATATGGTTCCCAAAAGACGCAAGAAGAAGCTTTCAGAGGGGTGAGATTGTTAAAATATGGGATCATGACCGTTTCAGCGTCACCCGTTTGGCCATGGCCGCAAAAACTGTTCCGTATCAAGTCTTCACAGCCCTCAATCCCAGAGTTCCCAGAAAATATATAGTTTAAATAAGTCGTTTTCATTGCTTTTTAATTTGTTTACAATTTAATTGATACACTTTTTTAAGTGATCAAATTAAGGATGATAATGATCAAGCTATTAAAGTCTTCCATTGAATGGTTGGGAAGTTGGGTTATGTCCATAACTCCCGCCCTGGGAAGATTTACGCTTTATGCGATTTCAAATTTTCAGTGGTTTTTCAGACCTCCTATAAGAAAGCATCTGTTCTTTGAGCAAATGGTATTCATGGGTAATAAGAGTTTGTTTATTGTCTTTTTAACATCTTCATTTAGTGGAGCTGTTTTCGCTTATCAAATCTATTTGGGATTCACTGCTTTTAGTGTTGATTCCTTTGTTGGGCCTATTGTGGCCATTGCTGTTGTTAAAGAGCTCGCCCCCGTTTTTACCGGTCTTGTTGTTGCCGGAAGGTGTGGTGCTGCGATGGCCGCTCAAATTGGATCTATGAAAGTTACTGAGCAAATTGACGCTTTGGAGGTAATGGGGGTCAATTCCATTCAATACCTTGGAGTTCCAAGAGTGTTTGCAACAGTTGTGACTATGCCGATGCTAACGGGTGTATTTATGCTGGTGGCGAATGCTGGTTCATGGCTGGTGGGAGTGAAGCTCTTGGGAATTGATGAGGCAATCTATTTTGCAAAGCTTGGCGACTTTATGAACTTAAATATGTTGGTGGAAGGTTTGATCAAGGCTGCGGTTTTTGGTTACCTAATTTCAATAATTGGAACCTATCAAGGCTTTGCTGTAAAAGGCGGAGCTGAAGGTGTCGGTAGGGGAACCAACATGGCCGTTGTTTGGGGCATGATTATAGTTCTAATTATGGACTTCTTTTTAACAGCAATACTTGCCCAGATTTTAGGATAAATATGAGTTACGCAATCGAGTTCAATCATTTAACAAAAAGATTCGGAAATCATACAGTCTTAGATGATCTAAACTTTAACATCCATGAAGGAAAGATCACAACTATTCTTGGTTTTTCTGGGGCCGGAAAGTCGACTGTGCTTAAGCATATTCTTGGAATTTATCACCCAACAGAGGGCCAGGTAAAAGTGCTTGGGCAAGACATGGAAAAAATGAACGAGGGGCAGATTAGAGAGTTTAGAACAAATTTTGGAATGGTATTCCAATATGCAGCTCTATTTGACTCTATGACAAACTTCGAAAATGTGGCCTTTCCTATGAAGGAGTTCACAAATTACACCAAGGATGAAATCGAAGAGAAGGCGATTGGGTTAATGACGCAAGTTGGCCTTGATGAATTTGCTTTTCATAAGCTTCCATCAGAAATTTCTGGAGGGATGAGAAAAAGAGTTGGTCTGGCAAGGGCCTTGGCATTGCAGCCAAAGGTTATGCTATATGACGAACCAACAACTGGCCTTGATCCCATTACAACACATATGGTTGATGATCTAATTACCTCCACTCACAATCACAATGCTCACTTGCCAATGACTTCAGTGATTATCTCCCACGACATTGCTGCAACGCTTCGTATCTCTGATTATGTTGCCTTTTTGGAGAAGGGAAAAACGGTGGTGCACGCGCCAGTTGAGGAGTTTAGAAAATCTGATCATCCAGTGATTAAAAAGTTTATAGAACTGTCCACCTAGAACTGGACAGAAGTAGTGGGGAAAACCTTTCCTATCTATAGTGAATAAGATTTTTACCGGTTGAACGGTTAAAATAGAGTAAAATTATTAGTTTGGAGTTAACTTGAACGAGTTAAAAGTTGGTTTGCTTACATTATTGGCCATTGCCAGTTTGGTAGTAGTTTCTTTAAAAATTACATCCAATCAAGCTGGTTTCGGGGAGTACGTCACCTACAGAGCGATTTTAAATGACGCCACCGGTATCTATGAGAAAAGTACCATTAAGGTTGCTGGTATTGTTGCCGGTCGAATTAAATCGATTGAACTTGCTGGCTCACAGGCCGTTGTAACTTTTGAAGTCTTAAAATCAATCAAAATCACGAAATTTGCCACCCTAAGAATTAAAACCATTGGTTTTTTAGGGGATAAATACTTGGATATCTTCTTGGGAGATCCAAATGCACCTCGTATGGAGGAAGGGCAGTATGTAAAGGTTGAAAGTGGAGCTGGTTTTGAACAGCTTGGAAAAAATGCCGCCGACGTGCTTGCTGATGTTAAGGAAATATCTCAGGCCATCAAAGAGGCCTTATACGATAAAGATAGAAATAATATTGTTAGAGGCATAATGGAAGACACTAAAGCATTTGCACAAAATGCTAGAGATGTTTCCAAGTCACTAAAGAATCTTATTACTGGAAATGAAGGCAAGCTAAACGATACAATACAAAACCTTCAAAAGGTTGCTGAGCAACTTGCTTACGAAACAGATAGGTATGCAGACGGCTCTCTCATGAATGACATGGAAGGAGTAAAACCTATCCTTGCCAATGTAAGACAGGCCACTGAAGATTTAAAAAATATTATGGCCGACGTTAAAAGCGGGAAAGGGACTGTTGGAAAGCTTCTGCGTGATGAAGAGGTTGTTGATCAAGTTAATGAAACTCTTGCTGGTGTAAATAGGCTCGTTAATAGAATTAACAACTTTAAAACCGATCTATCTATCTATACTGGTTACAATAACGAGTTTGGAGGAAGAACTGATCTTAATATGGATATCATTCCTTCACCTGAGAGGTTCTTTAAGTTAGGTATCGTTCTTTCTGACTACGGTCCTCAAAATGAAGAAGAGACCACCACTTTTACTTCAACCAATGGCGGAGCTGAGACAGAGGTAAATGAGCGAGAAATTGATGAATCAAAATTTAAATTTAACCTTCAAATAGGTAGAAAAATCGGCAATTGGGGACTTAGAGCTGGTCTAATTGAGACGACCGGAGGCGTTGGATTTGATTATCACCTCCCAGAATATGGCAATACAAACTTCTTGGAAGTGTTTGACTACCAAGAGGATGCTGGACCAAATATTAGAGTTGGAACGGAGTTTAGAGTTTGGAATGTATTTCATACTAAACTTATGGCCGAAGACCTTGCGTCGAAAACAGGGGATCAAAGTTTTGTCATAAGTGCTGGACTCAAGTTTACTGATGATGATTTGGCCGCATTAATCGGAGTTTTGGCTAACTAATGGAAAAAAACTGGTTAATTCGCACTAAAAATAATCATATTCTTGGGCCAGTGTCCAAGAATAAGGTTAAAGAATTAGTGGAGAATGGATCTATTAAAGCCGATGATGAAATTTGTTGCGGCAATGGTTTTTGGTTCTATGTTCGTGAAAAAGATCTCCTAAATAAATACTTGCTCGGCTCTGAGATTCAACCGTTTAATCCCGTATCTGAAGCGGAGAGTAAGTTTGGCAAAAATAGTGCCGATATACTCGCCGTCGATGACTCAGAAGAAGATGACATTGATGATATTACTCAAGTCGGACTGAGTCTTGATGATTTGAAAAAAAGCAATGAGGCTGATAAACAAGGCCCACCTGAGCTGAAGTCTCAAACAGAAAAAAAAAAGTAAAAAATCCTAAAAAAGCTGGAAGAGACAAGTTCCTAATTGTCTCAACACTAATTCTATTGGCCTTGGCACTTTCTTTATTTGTCTTTAGAAAGAAAATTGTAAAAGAGTTGATTGAAGTTTCCGTAAGTTTCATCTTGCCTAGTGCACATGCCCAGGAGGGGCCTGGAAGTATTAATGGCTCTTTGGAACTTCGACCAATCACTTCCAAGTTCTCAACAATTGTACCGCGTTCTGGAGTTCTTGGACTCGAGCTTCAAAGTAAACTTGGCAGCATCCCTGAGCTATGCACCGATATGACTGGTCCATTCTATATGAGTGCATTTATTTTGGCCGACATAAATGATGAGAACTATTATCTTAAGATGAATCAATGCCTCAAAGAAGATATGGCTGATAAGCAGTGGGTTCTAAACTATGGCGCAATTCACATTCCTCTAGAGGCCAAAGAAAAAAAAGTTATAGATGAGGTTTGGAAGAAGCTTGGAAAAACGAAGTTTGATTTTGAAATGGAGAATCTAACACTAACTCAAATCAGTAAAACATTGGAGACGATGGAGCCAAGACAAGACTTATTTGCAGTAATAGCTACTGTGAGTATGTATTCCTCTTTGGGAAACTTTGGAAAGGTTGATTTGATTCTAAAAGAATTTTTATCAAAGAGCTTCATGCACAAATACTTCTTTCTTGAGTATCCTTACTTAAACGCTCCAAGGCTTAGAAGAGAAATTGTAAAAATGCTCTCAAGCGCGCAAGAGAAGCTTAAGAGTAACAAGTTGTTTAAAGCATTTTTATTAAAGGTTTATAGCGAGTCAACTGAGGACTTTAAAGATGAGCTTGAAGACAGTTTGAATATTCCGACTGGATCTAAAGAATTGGCCTCTATTTATAATTCTCCAAACTATGGTGCAAAATATCCATTAGTATGGGTGGAGAGCGCACTCTCAAGTCTAAACCCGAGTTCATTAAAATCAACTTTAGATACAATTGAAGTGGATAACAATCTTGACTCCTTGTTAGTACTTAGATTTTACCTTCCTGAATCTAAGGATAGAAGAGAGGAGTTTTACGCTAAATTTTTGAAGTTAAAGAAAAGTGATAAACCTTGGCACAGAGCTTTGTATTTTGAAATCCTTAGAAATAAGGATTGGCTGAGATTCTATTCTGCTAAGAACAAGGCAGGGCTGAATCCTTTTTTTAAACAGAAAAGGGAGTTCTACAGAAATAATGTGCTTAAAAATGAAGGCATCTTATTTTCAATATACAATCTGTATCAAATGGGAGACTTGCAACGGGAGTATTTTCTAAAACTCTTGGCAATAAGAAGCTATGGACTACCATCAACCCAGATTCTACCACTTTAGCGAAGACTCAATCTGGCTTTCAAAAAAAGCTTCTGAGCTATCCCCCAATGCCTGTTCTGTTCTGGATATTGGCTGTGGCAGTGGTGTTGTTGGAATTGAGACACTTAATCGACTTAAATCTCCAAAAGAGCTAATACTACTTGAGCCACAAGTTGAATTCTTAGAGTACATACAGAACAATCTTGAATTTATAAAAAGAAATATTGAAGTTGAAATTGTTAACCAGACTTTGGAGAGATTTAACCCAGGTAGAAAATACGACCTAATTGTGAGTAATCCACCTTATTTTAATCCAAAAGAATCTAGGCCCTCAAGAGATATAAATAGATTAAAATGCAGAACTTTTGAAAACTTAAATTTGTTTGATTTTGTTCAAATTGCAATAGGCCATCTCAATCCAAGTGGAGAGTTTTACTTCTTGGCGCGACAAGAAAATCCAGATGTTAAAAAAATTCTTTCTGAGCTAAAAGGCTTTAAAGTTATAGATCAATTCAAGGATGTTCTTCTTTTAAATTTTGTCCATGAATAAAGAAGTTAATAACTCCTTAACTTCATCATCCTCAATATCGTTAAAAACTTCCTGTGCTCTTTTCATTTTCAACTTGTATTGAGGGGAGTGTGGATGAAGCTTTGGCCTAGAAGTGCCTTTGGAGACCTTTTTGAATTGGCTACTTTTAAACTCATCCCATGAAAAGTTTGCGTGGCTAAACTTAATTTTTTGAATCTTACCCTTCAGTTCAGGAATATTTTCCTCAATTTTTTGAATGATCTGAGGGCCCATGAAGCTAAGCTCCTGAGCAAAAATGCTATGTTTAGTCATAACAATTAAGGTGGATCTCATTATCTTGTGGGGAATCGTGTTCTTGGCCATCAACTCACCGACAATCTTGTCCCAGCTTCTAATTAAATAAATGAAGTCGAAACAACCTTTGGTTTTGGAAAAACGACCTCTTTTCGCTCTTTTGAGACGTCTAATCTGGTCTGAGGTATAAACCTCTTCTTCATCGCCGGCGTGTGCCAGGACTTCTCCTAAGGACTTGGTGTGCTTCATGGAGAAGTTTTACCACTAAGCTTAGTGGCTATCAAGAGAATCCCTTGTCTATGCGTAAGAACCTCTGGTATTTTAAGGCATGCGAATAATTTTAATGCTCTGCTTTATATTTACTCTTTTCTCTTGTGCCGGATACCGGTTCCAAGAAAAGGAGAATCCTTTTGCTCAATACGGAGTAAAGTCCATAACAATTCCAATGTTTTACAATAAAAGCAACCTGAGTAACATTTCAGCTCCCATGACCAAAGAGATGTACCATATGCTTTCGACTTTTAGCGGTTTGCATATTAAGTCTGGTAATAATGATGCTGATGCAGTTCTCATTGGAATTGTGGATGCCCCATCCCAGGCCAAAGAAAGTAGAGAGGCCACAAACCTAAGGTCTGCGAAAAATGCCGCAGAAGAAGCTCTTGGAGAAAACAGGGAAGACTTTTATATTCCTTCCACCACAAATGTAAGGGCCTCCCTAAGGCTAATTCTTCTAAAAAATCCAAGTGAGAAAGAAATCGAACTTCTAAAGTCCAGCTTAGGCAAGTTTGCTGTTGGCCCAAAGATAATTGTAAATGAGACGATTGCACTAAGTGGAAGCTTCACTAGAGAAATTTATTCAGATGAGGCCATTGATGTTATAGACACTCAAAACCGAAGTGCTCTTAGAAGCACAGTGGATGATATGGCCAAAAATGCAGCTCAAAATTTTAAGGACATGATTCTTTATGCGTTCTAAATGGAAACTATGGGACTTTTTTAAAGCAAATCCAAGAAGTGTTGACCCTGACAAAAAAGGTTTATACGCAGTTCATTGCTTTGACCCTATAGTTATGAAACTTTTCAAAGACCAGATCCACTCTGGAGATCTTGATGGCGGAAAGTTAAGGATTTTAACAGCAAAAGACTTTACTAATGATTGGATAGAACAAAACCTTCAAACACTAGGACTGTTCGGAAATAGTGAGTCTTATCTTGTACATTTTGCACAGGACATACCTAAAGATGTTCAGGAGAAGCTTCTAAGTGAGGACTTCCTTCTAGACGATCGTTACGTAATATTATCCTTTGAGCGCGAGACCGATTTCTACAAAGAACTCGTTAAAAAAGACGAAGTAATAGGAATTGATATCCAAGCTCCAATGTTTTGGGAGAATAGAGAATTACTTGAATTTTTCTCCGCTCAAACAGGAGTTTATTTAGATTACTCCGCAGCACAGAAATTACAAGAATCCGTAGAGGCCACTTGTTCAAACTATCTAAATATCTTAGAGCAGTTAAAAATTAACTTTGAAAATGAATCTATCACTGTGGACAAGTTGGATGAGGTTTTATCCAAAGAAAAGTTGGATCAATTTATGTTGGCAGAGCTTTTTGCCACCAAAAAATTCACAGTTTTTTATAAGCAACTATTGAGTGTGACCCACGGAGATGACTCCCTACAGAGATTCTTTGCGTTCATGCAAAAACATATGGGAAAAATTTGTGATTCAAGTTATTTAAACTCGAAGAAGAAACTTTCCAAGTATGATCGTCAAATTCTAAGTTGCTCTAAGATTTGGAAAAAAGATGATGCAATGAGATCAATTGATTACTTTAAAGATCTCGAAGTCGAGGCCAGACTTAGAAAACCTCTTTTGTCTCAGAGACTAAGAAGAGATTATCTGAGAACTTTCTGAAGCAAATTCTTTAGACATTGTAATCATCTCCCTTATAGAGATCCCATCTACATAGTTGCCAAAGATTACAACTCCCTTGGGGCGTGCATGGAAAAGACTTCTCACTTTTTTTATTGAGGCCGAACGCTGCTCATCGTAAATAGGAATACCTCTTTTCCAATTGGTGACAAACTTCTCCTCTAAGCACTTCTGCCAATCAGTGGACGGGTCCAGCTTCTTTAGGTCTTCAAATGCGTCCTGCTCAGTATAACTCTCTCCAAGATGGATGAAAGTGTAGCTTCTTTTGTCTAAATCATTTGTTCTTCCCTTGAAGATTGCGCTGTTATTCAAAATTCCGGCAGCCTTTATAGGTGAAGTTGGAGAGAAAAGGGCACCAAAAGCACCTTCTAACTTCTCTAGTGCTTTGTTAAAAATCATTGTAGTGCTAACAACTGAGGAGTATTTAAGCTTGGAGAGCTCGTTTGCAATCTGAGGATAGATCTCCTCGATTATTGAGGATGCGTCATGAGCATCAGTGCAAATGATTGTATTGGCATCTGACTGAATTGAGGCCATGGTGCCATTCACTATTTCGTTTTGTAGTTCGTTTTGAAGTGCCTGTATAAGCTCACTCATTCCTAGAGAGAAACTAACGGACTCTGGCCTGTGAGATCTCTCTTTCCTTTGTTTAATAAGCTCTCTTAAAAAGCCAAAGTAAGTTCTGCTCTCAATGCGTTGTTTGAAAACGCTTCGGAACTTTAGAGTTTTTGAGTCTGTGGCATAAATCCCTCCAAATACCGAGCTTAAAACTTCGTAGGAAGCTCTTTTACCAAGAAGCGGCCTAAAGAATTCATAAACAGACAGCTTGTCTAAGTTTTTGGGAATTTTTTTAAAAAGGCCAAAAAATATTATTGGTATTTCCCAGAAGTGAAGAGGGAACGCTTTTAGAGCGTTTGTTCTTTGAAGAAGACGTTTTAGCTTAGGTGCTGACTTTAAAGGGGTTATTCCCAGTTCTTCAAATAATTCAATTGCATCTTCATTAGTAAAGACTGCATTTGCCGCAGTTTCAGCTATACCAAAACTGCCTGTAAGAGTGCGAATCTTTCCACCAATGTGTGATTCTTTTTCAAAAATTTTTACTGAATGACCATTCTTTTTGAGGTAGTAGGCCATCAAAAGGCCGGAGATTCCGGCCCCTATGATATGAGTTTCTTTATAGAGCCCAAGCTGACCTATTGGGCCGGACTCTTCTTTCATTAAGAGTTTACCAGGTCTTTAAGATCACCAGACTCGTACATCTCTGTGATGATGTCATTACCACCAACAAGCTTTCCTTTAAAGTAAAGCTGAGGAAAGGTTGGCCAGTTGGAATACTCTTTAAGTCCTTGGCGAATGTCCATGTCCTGAAGAATGTCGAAAGTCGAGAATTTCGCACCAATATGCTTTAAAATAGCAACGGTATTTGCACTAAATCCACACTGAGGAAAGTGCTCATTGCCCTTCATAAAAAGAACCAGTTGGTCACTGTTAATAACAGACTCTATTCTTTCTTTTAGTTCGCCGGTTACATCAGCTGGCTTGATTTCTTTAGTCGCGCCATCTTCATTTAATATTTTGAAAGGATTGTTTTGATCCATGATTTTCTCCTTATAGGTTTTGGTATTTTTCTTTGGTCATTGTTTTAATTTTGACCGCGTGAATCTTGTCCTTTAGATCTTCTTTAAGAATATCCATTATTATCTGGTGCTGATCAATTAACATTTTTCCTTTAAAGATGTCGCTTGCAACAAAAATGTTTAGATGATCCATTGTTCCAGTAAGATCGCTAACTTCTACGTGAGCATCTTCGATATTATTTTTGATAAGTTGTTCAACTTCTTGCATTGGTGTCATTTGTCGTCCCCTTCGGAGCCTATAGTACTAAAAAGCTTGTTATAAGTGTAGCTATCCTAGTAGTCAACGCGCAAAGACCAAGGATTTTATGCTTGCCTCTTTTGGTTTCATCTCCAGAATCCAACTTTTTTCCGCTGTTATATATAAAAATGTACAGAAGCACTGTGACAACTGCCAGAGTAACATGGATATTGAGTATGGCCGTGTTCTCCATCGCCTTGCTTGCTTTTGCTATAGCTCCACGGGTGAGCTCTATTTGAAGGATTAAGACAATGTCCCAAATCATGGCAAGTTTCATAGTTCTAATGTGTTGAAATCTATTTTTACGCTTGCCTAAAACCTTGGAAACGCCGTATAGCATTAACGCTACAATTAGCACCGATTGAGTTTGGAATATCACTGCAGACATGTTTATATCCTTTATTAAATAATAGACATATTTTGCGCTTTAGGATTGGAATAGGCAAGATGAACAAGTTAAAGAAATGGGCCGTAATTGATATTGAGACTACTGGGATTGATCCTGCTTATGATCAGATAATTGATCTGGGCTTTCTACAGTTTGAGGGGACTAAGCTGGTAAGAAGCTATAGTTCACTGGTTAGAACGGAGCAACCCGTTTCTAAATTTATCCAGAAATTGACGGGTATCAATGAATCACAGTTGAAAGCAGCTCCACCATGGAAAACTGTGGAGCATGAGCTTCAGACTTTGAAGGAACATGAGCTGATAGCCCACAATGCACTTTTTGAGGAAAAGTTCCTAAAAAAATACCTAGACGCGATAGAAAGTGACGAAGAAGATCGATTTCATGATTCTATGTTGTTTCTGGCCCTATTGTTTCCAGAGAAAAACTCTCTTAACCTTGAAGGTTTTTTGATTGAGCTGGGAATCAAGGACAAAGAAGATCACAGAGGACTTGAAGACTCAAAAGACTTGCTAAAGGCCATGCTTACAGCTTGTTGGCTAGTGCATCAAGACCAAGAGTTCTACCAGTTTCTAAGGGGAATCTGCGGTGATTTTAATCGACAGGATTTCTGGTTTAGAGACTTCTTGGAACTAGAGCCAAGTGAGTTAGTTGAAATTGCTGAGCAGATTGACTTTGATGTCGAAGTTACGGCAAATGCTTATGCGGAGAAGAAATACTCCGAGCAAGAACAAGTTTTTGAGGAGTCAGACCAGAAAAGAGACCTCAATTTTTCAGGCCAAAACATCCAAGGCATCTTGAGGGATGAGGAAGGTTTATCAAGTCACTTCCCAGGGTATAAGTACAGGCAGGCACAAGAAGAGATGTCCTTAAAGGTTGGCCAGGCTTTTAACAATAATATTCATGCTCTTATCCAAGCTCCAACCGGTACAGGGAAAACAATGGGTTACCTGCTGCCAAGTACTCTTTTAACTAAAGGCAAGGGCGAGCAAGTTCTAATATCCACAGGCACCAAAACCCTTCAGAACCAAGCTGTTCAAAAAGACATCCCGCAAATCTACAAGGTTTTAGGGCTTAATAAATCCGAGCTCAGTGTCATCAGACTCTTTGGCTCAAAGAACCACTTATGCGAGCTAAAGTTTAGAAACCAAGAGCATGATGACCTTCTGGGACAAATGGATGGCTTTGAGGAGAAATTTGCAAACGCTTATATAGAAACAATACTTTTTTATAATCAAAGAAGCCCCGACTATAACCACGTTCTAACTAGGGAAAGTATTCCGTTTGTTTTAAAAAGGCTAAATAAGTCCCTTTCAGAGCAGCAAGAAAATTTGGCCGTGGACTTTAGAGCGTGTACTGGCAGTAAGTGTCCTTTCTCAGCATCTTGCACTTATCTTCAGGGCCTTAGGAGAGCTAAGGAAGCAAACCTTATCATTGGAAATCACTCCCTACTTTTAAATTGGCCAAGAGGCTTTGACAGGCCGAAGTATGTGGTTGTTGATGAGGCACATAAAATGGAAGGTGAGGTGACAAACGCCTTTACCATGGAGCTTGCTCAAAAAGATCTAGAAAAGCTTGCAAAAAACCTTCCTCAAATGATGGGGCCTTTATTTTACTTATTGGGTAATGTTGAGCAGGGAAAAGAGAACCTGATCAAAGAAATTAGGTCACAATCAGTAGATTTCTCTCAAATGTTGGGAGATCACGTGGCACCCTTGCAGGAGAGTATTGAGAGAATGGCAAGGCAGTTGCCTAGATTCACAGATATTTATTGGAATGAAGCTCCCATGGTTAAAAAAGAGGCATTAAACAATGCTCTTCAAAGTGCAATATTTAATCATATTGAAAGTCTTGCATTCATACTAAAGTCTGTTTACGACCTGTTGTTTCCATACTCTGATAGGTGGGACATCAACTCCTTTGGAGAAGATGAAAACAAGCTTACCGCTTGGTCAGCCTTTGAAAGTGCCTTCTCTCAAGTGGAAGAGGCAAGTGCTGTCTTGAATGCGATGATCAGCCCTAATGAGAAGATGGTAAACTCAATAAAATTTCACGAAGAGTTTGGATACATCTTTAGCTGTGCTCCAATCGACACTGGTGAACTTCTTTATGATAGTGTTTTAAAGGATTCAAACTCTGTTGTTTTCACCTCTGCGACACTAGCAAATCAAGAGGGATCAAAAGGCATGGCAAGTGTGGAGTGGATGACTGGTTATAAGTACCTTGAACCTGAAAGAAGGTTTAAAACTGGCCTATTTTTGAATAACAAATTTGATTATAAAAATAATGCCAAAGTATTTGTTTCCAGTGACTCACCTCAAATTTATGACCAAACGTACGTCGACGAGGTTCTGGAAAAAATTGTACCGGTTATTAAGAATATTGGAGGAAAAACCCTTCTTCTTTTCTCCGCAAAGACAAGATTTGAAAGAGCTATAGAGATCCTACTCAGCAAGCTAGAAAATGAAATGCCACTATTTATTCAAGGAATGGGCAATCAGGTCGTTGAAGACTTTAAAAATACTTCGGGTGGAGTTCTCGTAGGTATGGAGTCATTTGGGGAGGGGATCGATGTGCCTGGCGATGCTTTAAAACTAATCTATATTGATAAAATTCCAGATCTTAGACGTGATATGGTGATTGACTCCAGAAGAGACTTTTACGCGAGAAGCTTTGGAAATGAATTTGTGGATTACTTTTTGGCCCACAGATGTCGCTCACTGCATCAAAAGCTTGGAAGGCTTATTAGAAGGGAGAATGACTCTGGTGCAATAATTCTTACTGACCCGCGTATTAAGAGATGGAAGGGGCAGACTCTGAAGACATTTAGGGAAATGATGAACCCCTATGAACTGGAATTTCTAGATCTAGAGCAGGCCTGCGAGAAGGCACAGGAATTTATTGAGGCAAAATCCTAAAAAAGATCTTTGTACTCTGTTTCAAAGTTCTTGAGATTCTGAACTTCAATTTGAATGTCATCGGCGAAGACAGCCTTGTAAGGGATCTGATAGTGTTTGCTTAAATAGATGGAGTAGCCTTTTGTATTGGGGTTTCTGGCCTTATCATCCTCAAAGACTTTGCAGTGAGTTGCCTGAAGTTCCGTATCGCCAACAAAGACTGGTACGGGTTCAAGGCTGCTTAGTTCAATGAAAATCTCAGATTCTTTGAAAGGGCCCTCATACTCCCAGACATTACTAGAAGAAATTATATTGTAAGAAGTCCTATGGACTGGATCAAGTTTCTTGGCGGCGGTGGCCAGCATTGTTGTTGAAAAGGCAGGAGCTGCAATATGGAACTTTCCGGTGATAACCTTTTCTGTTTCATGAATTCCGTCAGTGCCCCTAAAAGTATAGCGTACGTTTTTATCTTTCAAGTCTACAACATAGCGCTCCACGCTTTTGCTGCCACCTAGAAGTCTTTTCACCTTCAAGTTCAATGGCTCAAACTTTTTGGAGAGTTTGTAGTCTACAAGAACTTTTAAAAACTCGCCTGTTTCGACCCTTGATGTAAGTTCAGCATTGAATATGATTCGTCCATGAGAGCCATCCTCTTTGAAGACAGAAAAAGTCTCTTCGCAGTAAACCTGATCTCCCTGGTAGTAGTTGTATTTACCTTCAATGATCTTTTCTTGAAAACTCATAAGATTGTTTGACCCCGGTCAATGTTGTGAAACTTTCTTTTGCCTAGTTTGCTTTGCCTCATTGTCATTATAGCTTGAATTATGATATTTAGTGAATGTTTATCAAGACAATTAATTTTACTTAAAAGGTGCGCGAGAGATGATTAAAATCAAAAAGGGCCTTAATTTGCCTATTGAGGGCACTCCTGAACAAAAAGTTCACCAGGGGCCAAAAGTATCTAAAGTCGCTCTGATAGGGGATGACGTTGTTGGCATGAAGCCAACAATGGAAGTTCAAATCGGGGATAAAGTTAAAGTCGGCCAGCTTCTTTACACTGACAAGAAAACCGAGGGTGTGAGATACACGTCTCCAGCTAGCGGTGAAGTCGTAGAGATAAATAGAGGTGCTAGACGAGCTTTTCAATCAGTAGTTATTAAAGTTGAAGGCGATGACCATCAAGATTTTGAATCTTACAAGGGTTCTGAGCTTTCAGGTTATAAGGATGCTGATGTTAGAGCACTTCTTCTTGAGTCAGGTATGTGGCCAAGTTTGAGAAGACGTCCTTTCTCAAAAGCTGCAAGACCAGACGAGACTCCAAGCAGTATTTTTGTTACAGCTATCGACACTCATCCTTTGGCAGCTGATCCTGCAATAGTTATTAAAGAGCAGGAAACTGCATTTAAAAATGGTTTGAAGGTTCTAGGCAAAATTGCAAAAGTTCACTTGTGTACAGAAGCAAGCTCAACTGTGGTTGGAGCTGATGTTGAAAACGTTTCTGAGACTAAGTTTAGTGGACCGCATCCGGCAGGATTGGCGGGAACTCACATTCACCACTTAGATCCAGTCGGTGAAAACAAGTTTGTTTGGTATATCAACTACCAAGAAGTAATTGCTGTTGGAAAGCTGTTTGAAACTGGAAAGCTTTTCACTGACAGAGTTGTTGCTCTTGCTGGACCTGTTGCAAGAAACCCTAGACTTATCAAAACCAGAGTAGGCGCATCTATAGACGAACTA
Source organism: uncultured Bacteriovoracaceae bacterium (assembly GCA_950070535.1). Classification (GTDB taxonomy): domain Bacteria; phylum Bdellovibrionota; class Bacteriovoracia; order Bacteriovoracales; family Bacteriovoracaceae; genus UBA845. Next base: position 130,296 of record CATMLK010000003.1, read on the forward strand.
ATCAAAGGCGAGACTTTTGAAGCTGACGAAATTAGACCTGTTTCAGGATCTGTTTTTGCTGGTAGAGAGGCCCGCGGCCCATTCGCATACCTTGGAAGATTCCATAATCAAATCTCACTTCTTAAAGAAGGAAGAGAGAGAGAATTTCTTGGGTGGCACAGTCCAGGTCTAAATAAATTTTCTGTTAAGCCTATTTACCTATCAGCATTTAGCAGCAAGAAATTTGCTATGAATACCAACAAAAACGGAAGCCTTAGAGCTATCGTTCCAATTGGTTCATACGAGAAGGTAATGCCACTTGATATTCTTCCGACGTATTTCATTAGAACGATCATGGCCAGAAATACTGACATGGCCGTAAAGCTTGGTGCTTTGGAATTGGATGAAGAAGATGTGGCGCTTTGTACTTTTGTTGACCCAGGCAAGAACGATTTTGGCCCGGTTCTAAGAGAAAACCTAGAGACCATTGAGAAGGAAGGATAATGAAGTTTTTAAGAGATTTTCTAGATAGCAAAGAGCATCTCTTTCATAAGGGCGGGAAACTTGAAAAAATGTATCCTCTTTATGAAGCGATCGACACTTTTGCTTATACTCCGGCTGACGTTACTGCCGGTCAAACACACGTAAGAGACGGTATCGACCTTAAAAGAACCATGATTACTGTGGCAATGGCATTGTTCCCAGTAATCATTTGGACTCTTTATAATACAGGTTATCAGGCCAATAGCGTTCTAGCTTCCACTGGAGCTGAAGCTGAAGGTTGGAGAGCATCTGTTATGGCATTGCTTGGCCTTGCTCACGACCCTGCAAATATCGCATCTAATATGATTTACGGATTTCTATGGTTCTTTCCAGTATTTTTGGTAACCCAAATTGCTGGTGGTACTGTTGAGCTGATTTTCTCCGTAGTTAGAAAGCACGAAATTAATGAGGGATTCCTAGTAACAGGAATTCTATACCCGTTGATTCTTCCTCCAACAATTCCTTTGTGGCAAGTAGCTATAGGGATCATCTTTGGTGTTCTTGTTGGAAAAGAGATATACGGTGGTACAGGTAAAAACATCTTTAACCCTGCACTTACAGCAAGAGCATTCTTGTTCTTTGCATACCCCGCTCAAATTAGTGGTGACGCTGTATGGACTGCTGTTGATGGCTTCACTGGAGCTACTGCTCTTGGACAGGCTGCTGCTGGCGGACTTGATGCTGTAACTTATTCTTGGAGTGAATTGTTTTTTGGACTTGTTCCTGGATCAATGGGTGAGACTTCAACACTTGCATGTCTTCTAGGAGCTGTTTACTTGATAGCAACGGGGATCGGTTCATGGACGATAATGCTTTCAGTTGTCGTTGGTATGATTGTTACTTCTATGGGTCTTAACCTTATTGGAAGTGAAACAAACTTTATGTTCAATATACCTTGGTACTATCACTTTGTTATGGGTGGATTTGCATTCGCTTTCGTTTTCATGGCAACTGATCCAGTATCGGCAAGTATGACAACTAAAGGAAAGTGGTTCTACGGATTTGGGATTGGTGTAATGGGTATTGTCGTAAGATGTATTAACCCTGCATTCCCAGAGGGATGGATGTTGGCAATTCTATTTATGAATTCTATGAGTCCATTGATTGACTACTTTGTAATTAACAGCAATATCAAAAGAAGGGTGGCCAGAAATGGGTAATAATGTAGGAAAAACGTTATTTGTCGCTTTTGCTTTGTGCTTGGTTTGTTCTGTTTTGGTTTCCAGCACTGCTGTCAGCCTTAAAGATAAGCAAGCTCAAAATGCGGCTTTAGATATGAAAAAGAACGTCCTAAGTGCGGCTGGACTATTAGAGGCCGACACGGACGTAAACGAAGTGTTCTCAAAATTCACAACTGTACTAGTTAATCTTGAAACTGGTGAAATTGTTGATGATATGGATACTCAAGCTTACAACCAAAGAGAGGCACAAAAGAAGCCAGATCTTAGTGTTGCAATTCCTGCTGAAGCTGACTTGGCCGGCCTTAGCCGCAGAGCTAAATTCGGTAAAGTTTTTGTTTATAAGGATGAGCAAGGTGAGTCTCAAATCTATATCTTTCACATAACTTCAAAAGGGCTATGGTCTACAATGTATGGATTTATGGCACTTGGAGCTGATCTTAACACTGTTAAAGGATTCGGTTACTACGCTCAAGGAGAGACTCCTGGTCTTGGTGGTGAAGTAGACAATCCAAAGTGGAAAGGTCAATGGGTTGGAAAGAACGTTTATAATGAAGAAGAAGTTGTTGCTCTTAAGCTTTCAAAAGGAACTGCTCCTAAAGAAGGTCCGGTTGCAGAGTACAGAGTGGACGGCCTAAGTGGAGCGACAATTACTGCAAACGGAGTAAGCTCTTCAATTAAGTATTGGTTTAGCGATCATGGGTATGGCAAGTTCATCGACATGGTTAAAGGCGGCGAGGTGACAATATGAAAATAAAAGAATTGGTATTTGACCCCATTTTAAAGAACAACCCAATTGCTTTACAAATCCTTGGTGTTTGTTCTGCTCTAGCTGTTACGGTTCAGCTAAAGAACGTTATTGTTATGTGTGCCGCTGTTACCTTGGTTGTTGCTCTGGCAAACATGAGTGTGTCAATCATTAGAAATCATATCCCTGGAAGTATTAGAATTATCGTTCAGATGACCATTATTGCTTCGTTGGTTATTATTGCAGAACAGTTCTTAAAAGCTTTCCTTTTTGACCAGTGGAAAACAATGGCAGTTTATGTTGGTTTGATCATCACGAACTGTATTGTTATGGGACGTACAGAAGCATTTGCTCTAAAGAACAATCCAATTGCATCTTTCTTTGATGGTATTGGAAATGGACTTGGCTACTCATTCATTCTTATCTTTGTTGGTTTTTTCCGCGAGCTTTTTGGTTCAGGAAAAGTATTTGGATACACTGTATTTGAATTAACTAAAGATGGGGGATGGTATCAAGCAAATGGTTTGGCGTTATTGCCACCAAGTGCGTTTTTTCTTATTGGATTAATCATCTGGATTCTTAGAACCAAAGATCCTAGCCAGGTAGAGCCTCAGGCCTAGGAGGAGTAGAAAATGTTAGAACACTACACGAATTTAATCATTAAAGCTGTTTTTATTGAAAACCTTGCATTGGCCTATTTCTTGGGGATGTGTACTTACTTGGCAGTTTCCAAGAAAGTGGCGACATCTCTTGGTCTAGGTGTTGCTGTTATTGTTGTTCAGACGATTACTATCCCTGTAAACAACCTTCTTTATAATTATTTTTTGAAAGAAGGTGCACTTGCATGGGCCGGTTACCCTGGAACTGACCTATCATTTCTTGGTCTGATCTCTTACATTGGCGTTATTGCAGCAATGGTTCAGATACTAGAGATGACTTTGGATAAGTTCTTCCCAGCTCTTTACAACACCCTTGGTATTTTCTTGCCACTTATTACTGTTAACTGTGCAATCTTGGGTGGTTCACTGTTTATGGTTGAGAGAGATTATACATTCGGCGAGTCTGTCGCTTATGGTATTGGTTCCGGTATTGGTTGGGCATTCGCGATTGCATTGCTTGCTGGTATCAGAGAAAAAATGGATTACTCTGACGTGCCTGCTGGGCTTAGAGGACTAGGGATAACTTTTGTTACTTCTGGACTCCTGGCTATTTGCTTCATGTCGTTTGGCGGAATTCAACTTTAATAATAGGTAACAGATAAAGGTAAAATATTATGAATGAAATAGTATTAGGCGTTGCGATGTTTACCGGAGTGATCTTGGCCCTAACTGGCCTGATCCTTGTTGCCAGGTCAAAACTGGTTGCCTCTGGAAATATCACTATTAACGTTAATGGCGAAAAAGACATTAAGGTCGCTCCTGGCGACAAACTTCTAAACGCTTTGGCTTCTGAAAAGATCTTCTTGTCATCTGCTTGTGGTGGCGGTGGTACCTGTGGTCAATGTGTGGCGAAAGTATTTGAAGGTGGCGGAGAAATTCTTCCTACTGAAAAAACTCACATCACAAAAGGTGAGGCAAGAGAAGGTTGGAGACTTACTTGTCAGGTTAACTGTAAACAAGACATGAAGATCGAAGTTCCTGAAGAAGTTTTTGGTGTAAGAAAATGGACTTGTAAGGTTAGATCAAACCATAACGTTGCAACTTTCATTAAAGAGCTTGTTCTAGAGCTACCTGAAGGTGAGGAAGTTCCATTTAGAGCTGGTGGATTTATTCAAATTGAAAGACCTGCTGGGCTTGATATCGACTTCAAAAACTTTGAAGTTGAAGAAGAGTATAGAGAAGACTGGGACAAATTTAATCTTTGGCAATATAGATCTAAAGAGGATGAGGAAACAATTAGAGCATACTCTATGGCAAACTACCCTGAAGAAAAGGGTATCATCATGCTAAATGTTAGAATTGCAACACCTCCACCAAATAATCCAAGCGTTCCTCCTGGAAAGATGTCTTCTTACATCTTTGATCTTAAGCCAGGTGATGAATGTGTTATCTCTGGTCCGTTTGGTGAATTCTTCGCCAGAGATACTGATAAAGAAATGGTTTTTGTTGGCGGCGGTGCTGGTATGGCCCCAATGAGATCTCATATCTTTGATCAGTTCAGAAGAATTAAAACTAATAGAAAAGTAACTTTCTGGTATGGAGCAAGATCTAAGAGAGAGATGTTCTACGAGGACGACTTTGATATGATCCAGAGAGAGAACGATAACTTCTCTTGGCATGTGGCCTTATCAGATGCTTTACCTGAGGATAAGTGGGAAGGATACACTGGGTTTATTCACCAGGTTCTTCATGACGAATACCTTAGCAAACACCCAGCTCCTGAGGATTGCGAGTACTACCTATGTGGACCTCCAATTATGAACAAGTGTGTTATTGACATGCTTGTAGATCTTGGAGTTGAGCGCGAAGACATTATGCTTGATGATTTTGGCGGCTAAAAATAAGTTTCAATTTATTTTTTATAAGGGGAAGGCGAAGGCCTTCCCTTTTTTTATGAAATTTCAGAGAGTTAGTCGTGTTTAAATTTTATACGGCCTGTGAAATCTTCACCTCTCATCTCTAATGTACCACCTATTTCCATTACAATTTGAGGACTTACGCACACAGGTGTGAAAAAACTCCATGCTTCAAAGCTTGAACAACTGTTTGAAGCACTATGTTTCACTTAGTGTTGTGCTTGGTGTCGTTGTTTTGTATAAACCTCTCAACGAAACGAACAACGACTTAAGAAAGTCAAAATGAATAGGAGAATATTATGATTAAGAAATTTAAAAATTTAGCTCTTGTAGGTTTAGCTGTATCGACAATTAACCTAGGCCAACTTGCGAACGCATCTTGTACTAAAGCAATCGTGGACAGCGACTTTGAAATTGACCAATACGGTTTT
>CATMLK010000004.1:0-134399 GCA_950070535.1 uncultured Bacteriovoracaceae bacterium
TCGCCTCCATCACCTTGCTTTTTATCGCCTCCATCACCTTGCTTTTTATCGCCTCCATCACCTTGCTTTTTATCGCCTCCATCACCTTGCTTTTTATCGCCACCATCACCTTGCTTTTTATCACCGCCGTCGCCTTGCTTTTTATCACCGCCGTCGCCTTGCTTTTTATCACCGCCGTCGCCTTGCTTTTTATCGCCACCATCACCTTGCTTTTTATCGCCACTGTCTCCGATCTTTATGGTGCCTGCAAGTTGCTTCTTAGTCGTGAACTGTGCTTGATCTATGCCTGAGACAGCTATCTCACTTATATTTGCCTTTTCTAATGACCTAAAGGTTGTGCCGTAAGTTGTGTTAAACTTCCATTGAACATGGTCATTGAACATTTTGCCTGTAAGACCCGTTGTTCCAGAGTGTAAGTCTCTGATTGTCTTTACAATGATGGCCTTATTTAAAAAAGTCGATTGATTTGCATAGCGGTGATAACTCAAGCTATGACCAATGATCTCATAGGCGTTTAAAAATCCCGTCTCTTTTAAAGGGGAAAGAAGGGGAGATCCACTTTGTCCTGGGACAATGTGGAGGGGGGCTACCTTATTGCCTGATACTGCCAAGGTTTTTAACTCGTGAGATCTTTCTAGGAAGGAAGATCTGTCATAGGAGAAAGGCCGTCTAGAACTCCACCTGGGGACCAGTGCATATGCACCTTCATCGCTTGCAAGCACGGCGTGATGATTTATTTTGTTAAAAATATGGGAAAATAGTCCTTCTTTTGTCTCCTTAATTTCACCCAATCCTTGAACCAATAAAAGCTCACCAAACAAATAGGCAAAAGGAACAAGATTCTCATTATACTCCAACTCATATACAGCGACATCCCTTGATGAGTTTGTCAGTGTAAGTTTTCTGCCACTCTCTTTTTTTATGGCGTAGCATAGAGGCCTCATGTCTTCTTCGCATATGCGCACATCCCTGCCACCCATATGGTGAGCAGTGGTTACGGCAAAGTATCTACATTGTTTTTCGCATTTAATATGTGATTGACTTCCCAGAGGAGGCACTGCAACAACATAGCCTGTACCAACAATGGTGCCTACGTCGTCGAAATGGGAGGAAGTCATTAAAATTCCACCACTTGAAAAAACCAAAGAACTAAAGAATGTTAATAAAATGACAAGTTTCATATCACCTTCTTCTTAAAATCAAGCTCCATAGGCTTTAGGGAGTACTTGCCATCATCCTGTAAAACGATAAGTTCTTTGTTGGACTTTCTTATGCGGCTTAAAAGAACCTGGAATCTATTTTCCAAGCTGGAAAATTCAATTGAGTCCCCATAGAGGTGGTGAATTATTTCTTTTTTTGTTCTTGAGCCATCTATTAAATAACGAACAAGTTTTTCTCCAAGTTTGCCAAGCTTTAAATCTTTGCACTTGCCGTTGAAGTCATTGCTCCACCACGGTAATAAATGCTCTTCTGGAGGGGTAACTTCTGCAACTCCCATCTTAAGTTGTTCGAGCATTTTGATATTGGCCTGAATTTCTGGAAGCCTACTGGTCTTAATTATTGCAAATAAATTATTGGCCTCTTGAAAGTGCTTCATTTCAAAGAGTAGTCTGCAAAGGTGGCATGCGGCACTGAAGTATTGGTATGTCTCTTTATGACCGGCCAAAAGCTCAAAAGCTGACTGAGCATAGGATAACGCCGCCTCTCTTGCACCAATCAATTCATACTCAACAGATAAGTTCATTGAAACCAGGCCTTCAATATCTTTGGCCCTAATGGCCTTTGCCTTATCAAGGATCATTTGCAGCTCTGCAACCACTCTTTTTTCAGGATACAACATTCCATCTGCCGCGACATAGTTTTGAAGAGAAAGTAATCCCTTTTTTTCCAGACCAACTTCGTTGAAATACTTATAAGACTTAAGGTATGCGTTTCTAGATTTGTAATACTTTTCAATTCTGGAGTAGGAGTTGCCACATATAAAGTAAATTTCGCCCTTCCACTCGGGAGTGGTCTCTCCTAGCGCTATTAAGTTTTCAAGCCGCAGTGGATCTATGCTGAAGTTTCTTATGTCCTTTCTGGCCAATGAAATATGGTACAAGGTTTTGTGAGTTGGTGAAAGTTCCACCAAGGTTGCAAGCTTGGTGGTATATTTATCGAGTAGCCTGATCTCTGATTGAAAGTAGGCGGACAAAATTTTAGCATAAAGCAATACAAGCTTTTCATGCTCGCTATGTGCAGACAATTCAAGCTCCAAAATGAAGTTCATTAAGGCGTCCCTGTCACATACGAGCAATTCTTTAAAAAGCTTATCCATATCTCTCTATCGGCAGATTAGGGATGGTTTTCAAGTACTTTATGCCGCTTTTTGAGTATCTTGGAAATTATCAAGTGTCCTCAATTTATCCTTTAAGGCCAGCGAGGTTTCGTTAAAACGAACCCCAAACCCTGTGGAATTACTAAAAATATTAGTGTGTTTTGACCACATAACTTCACCTGTAAATTCAAACGACTTGTCGGCTATCTGAAAACGGACATTTATGGACTGACCTTTATTAATACATGTTTTTATCCCTTTAGGCGGTGAGAAATAGGCTCCACTTGGGGATAAATCCACTATCTTGAAAATATGGAAGTTTCCTTCGATTTCAACCGAGGCCGGAAGGTCAACCGTAACTCTGTACTCCCTTAGCTGGAAGCCCTCATAAAACTCTTTGAATCGAGATATTTCCGCTTCTCCAAAGTAATGAACTAACATTTCAAAAAAGACCCTTTTCTCGTTAGTGTTAAACTTTTGAATTTGTTTTGTTTTGTTTACATAAAAATATTCAATGAGCTCTGGAGTTAGTACCGCCGTAACAACTTGACCTTTGGCAAACTTTGGAAAAATGAACCTTTCGTCCATATAGCTTACAAACCAGAGTGCCATGTTCCTTTTAAAGTCGTCATTTCTAAAACTTGCTCCAAGCTCTGTTAGAACTTTCTTGGAAGTAATGGAAACATTCATATAAATGGCCAGTGCTCCATCAACGTAGTCATAACTTACAATTGGTCCTTGTCTCTTGAATGCCATCAATGCTTTGTAGAAGACTTCGGCCCTAGGATGGATTGTAATTACAAGATCGTCACCTCCCATCATTAGGGAGTAATGATAGATATATTTCATCAGAAGTAGGGATACAGCATGTCCCTTTGATCTAAACTCTTTTGCTACGGCCAAAGATGAAACTTCTATTAGACGCTTCCCACTCATTCTGAGCTGATCATTTTGAGGTAAGTAGTCCTTATCAGAGGGAAGTCCCATCCTACTATCTTTAATTAAGCTTGCAGTGCCTACCGTTTTATTTTTGTATTTCACAACAATAGTGGCAGTTTCTGGTAATAGAGAGAACAGTGTACATCTGAGACCTGAGGGTTCTGGCTTCATTAGTCCCTGTCCAACATAGCAGTCATGAAGTAGGCCATAGGCCTCCTCAAGCTCTTCTCTATCATTGGCAAGCTTTACCTCGAAATCTTGGGAAAATGCTAGCTCTGGCACCTTGAATCTAGATTTTAGCAACTTCGACAAATAGTGCGGTGGTAGTTTCTTAATCAAATATTTCAAATGTAACCCCTTTAGAGGGCTTTTCGATCATTTAGATAAAATCTGTACGCCAAAAATGGCGACAGCCCCATAAAGACAGGTGCCTCGAAAAGTTGGCTCAAATATTTTTTTAATATTTCAAAAGGTATTTTTTTGATGATTTTAGTTCAATTCGTCAGAATTAATTTATGATTTACGTCATTTTTGGCGTTGATCCCGTGTGTGGAAATTATCTCTCTATTTCGATGGTATAGTTTTGGATGAGGATTTGTTCTTGAATGGATGTGACACTACGGGAGCAAGTTTAATAACAAGGGGAGAGCTCATGTCCACGCTTGCTGGTTTTTTTATATTTATTTTTTTATTAACTGCCACCTCATGTGGGAAGGCCTTAGTTGATTTAGAAGAGCTTGCAAACGTAGGGGTAGTAGAAAAAGAATTTATTTCGACATGGACAGTGGGTGATGTATCAATTGGTGATGGAGATTTAACAATCACACTCCCTTTGAGAAGTGGATACAACTATAATTTTGTGGTTGATTGGGGGGATGGAACGAGTGGAAATGTCTCCTCTGATTCAGACCCTGAGGCAACGCATGTTTATGCCACCCCTGGAACCTATACCGTGAAACTAAGTGGAGTTGCAGAGGCATTCTATTTTAACTGTGCAGGTGATTACCAAAAAATTCAAACGGTGGATAATTTGGGCCAACTAGGTTGGAAGAGCTTGGAGAGGGCCTTTGCATGCACCGAGAATTTAAAAGTGAACTTAAGTGGTAATGCCTCCGACTTAACTACAGTAAACAATATATTTGAAAATGCCTTAAATATTGAAGTCGAAATTAAAAATTGGAATACAGAGTCTTTGACTCTTGCCGAAAGAATATTTTATCTAGCAGATGGAATTGAGCTTACTGTTGATAGCTGGATTGTTTCTGCTGGTGCTAGTTTTGAATCCGCCTTCTTTAGTGCTGAAAACTTTAATATAGATGTTAGTGCTTGGGAGTTTGGTGAAGGAAGTGATTTAAGTAACTTCTTTAGAAATGTTGATAATGGAGTTGTTACAGGTCCATTCGATGTGAAGGGTGCCCAGAACTTATCTGGGATGTTTGATAGTGCTAGAAGCATTTCAATTGATACAACAAACTGGGATACTTCTAGTGCTACAGACATGAGTTTAATGTTTTACTATGTCTCTTGGACTCCAAATACCACAAATTGGGACACGTCTAAAGTTACTACAATGCTGAGGACTTTTGCTTATTCTGGCGGAAATCCGGACGTTAGCAATTGGGATGTTTCTAAAGTAGAGGATATGACTGCCATGTTCACGAATACTACCTCTGCAACTCCTGATACAACAAATTGGGTGACCACAAATTTAAAGCTTTTAGATAGAACATTCACTTATGCATCGGCTGCAAATCCGGATACAAGTGGGTGGGATGTTTCCAATGTAACCACGACAAAGAAAATGTTCCAATATGCCACAAGTGCTAACCCTGACGTCTCTAGTTGGAATACAAGCAGCATTGTTGAAATGAGTAATATGTTTGACGGTGCAAGCTCTGCCGACCCAGATATGTCGTCTTGGGACTTTTCATCCATTGCCATATTAGCAGATATTTTCAAAGACATAGGCCTATCTACTGCCAATTATGACTCCTTTTTAATAAGGTTAGACCTTACAGGGCCATCATCTCCTCCAATACCATTCGCTCCACATAATGGTGTGAATGGTGGAAGTTCCAAGTATACCTCTGGTGGTGCTGCAGCTGCGGCGAGAAGCAGCTTGAGTGCTAAGGGATGGAACTTGAGCGACGGTGGTGTAGCTCCTTAAAACTGGTAAGAAGTACCAAGTCTGAGGCCTAGCCTTTGGCTGGTGTGCTCTTCATCAGTTCCATCGACTTGTGTTTGTGAAAATTCTCCACCAATTAGGATTGGAAGTTCGAAGTAATTCAGTATCAAGTCAGCACTAAGTTCATACTCTAAAAAATCTGATCCTGTTAGAGTCGTAAAAGTTGATTGGATAGTGAAAGTTTCATTTATAGGTTTTGAGAAGAGTGCATTAACACCAAAGACGGAAGTTGCAAACTCTGTTCCTGTAAAGCTTTGATCGTCATTTTTAAAAACTGGTTTTGAAACAAATCCCAGTGCCGGGCCAATTGAAAATGAGAAACTAGGGAAGGCATAAAGGCAGTAGGCACTAAGTTCATACCCCGAAAAATTCTTAAAGTTTGTGTTGTTAGATCCCTCAATTTCACCATCATCGGTTGTTGCAAAATATTCAAAATTTGCTCCTGGAAAACAACCTGTCATAATGGGTGCTTCTTTACGCTTAAATACAATTTCAAAACCAATGTTTGGATATTGTGCATCAATATCAGCTGGTTGGGCACCATCTTGAATTGTGCTCTCAATATCTGTATTGGATACCTTAAAAATTAAGTCGATTGCGTACACGGGCTCAGTTGTTTGTTGTACTATTGAGACTTCTTTTGTTTTTGTTTCGTCAGTTAATTTGGCCTTATTCGCTGCTATGGATTTTACTGTTGCGACTTTAGATTTTTTCTTGGATTTGGCCCCCTGAACCATCCAAGAAATTTGGGTATTTGGACGGACCTTGACTTTCTTGGAACTGACTCCTTGGTCGATTTTTATTTTGTAGTTTTTACCTTTCACTTTTAACCACATTATCTGTGGCTCTTCGTTTGAACTCTTCCACTTAAAATCGATTAGGGAACCACCTGGCATAACTTGAAAATCTTTAACGGGGAAAATAAGTGAAGGATTCTCTGCGGCAAATCCTGCTTGGAGAAATATGAAAACGAAAGCGAAAACGAAATACAAATTTTTCATAACGGCCCTTTGATTCCTTCATAAATTACTGATTCTACTAATTATGATAGCACTAAGCTTAATTTATTGATTGAGGAAAAAAGTTTCCGGATTTAAGAACATTTCGCCAAAATTGGCATTGAGGCTGACTCATAATGCCAAAGCTGGAAAGCTTAATATAATTGGGGTGTAGAAATTGTCTTAAAGAGGAAATCACTTATGCAATGGAACTATGAAGAAGCATTTTCAAGAAATATAGGGCTTGTAACTAAAGAGGAGCAAGCGAAGATTAAAAATACGCGAATCGCCATTGGCGGCATGGGAGGAGTAGGTGGTGTTCACTTAGTCACTCTTATAAGGATGGGATTCACAAAATTTACTATCGCAGATTTTGATACATTTGAAGTCGCAAACTTTAATCGCCAGTTTGGTGCCACGATAAACACTGTTGGACAAGAAAAGGCCAAGGCAATGAAGGAATATGCCTTAAGTATTAATCCCGAAGCGGACATTAAGGTGATTTCAACTGCATTGTGTGACTCAAATCTCGATGAGTTCTTGGAGGATGCATCCATTTATGTAGATGGTTTAGATGTTTTTGTAATCGATATAAGAAGAAAGGTTTTTAACAAGGCAAGGGAGAAGGGAATTTGGAGTGTTTCCGCCGGCCCAATTGGTTTTGGGACCTCGTGGATTGTCTTTTCTCCCCAAGGCATGAGTTTTGACGCATATTTTGGTATGTCAGAATCTCAGGGAACTTTTCAGAAGTTTTGTGCATTCTTGGTGGGACTTTCACCAAGGCTTCTCCATAAAAGTTATTTTGACAGGTCAACGGTGAGTTTTGCCAATAAGAAAGGACCTTCAAATATGCTGTCTTGCCAGCTTTGTGCAGGTGTTGTGGGAGGCGAAGTTCTAAAGATCGCCATCGGTCGAGGGACGATTAAGGCCGCACCATATTACCACCAATTTGATTCCTATAGACTGAAATATAAATCTGGAAGAGTTTGGGGAGGCGGGAAATCGCTTATACAGCGGTTAAAAAGAATGTTTGTTGAAAGGGTACTTTCTTAAAAAGGGCCGAGAAGAAATATAAGCCGGATTCTGTCGAGGGCCTTCATTCATCTAGGCGAATTGTTGCCAATCCGCTCGAGCATCCTACCCGCCAACTCCCCCGAGCAGGGGTCAGACATTGGCCTATTTGGACTTGCGTCGCGTAGAGTTTACCTGGTTTCACTACAGCCGAACTGTACTTGCTTTCTGTTGCACTTGTCCTCACCTCACGGTGGACGGGCGTTACCCGCTACGCTGCTCTTTAACGTCCGGACTTTCCTCGAGGCTTGCACCTCGCGAAGACCTTTTCTTCTCGGCCATCGAACTATAGACATTATTTCCACCTATGACAAGGCGCGCGCTCTTTTAATTTTATTCCAAAGCTGCTAGATATTTTTGAATATTAGGAGAGCCTGTGAAATATATCTGGTTGTGCTTGTTAATTAAGTCTTTTTACTCTTACGCAGTCTTTCAAACAATCTACACAGGATATAAAACTAGCACTGTGTATCAATCCAGGACATTGGAGGAAGAAGCGGCCTTCAATGCTCTAGATGTAGATCTTTCCCAAAACTCTTGGAATCTATCCCTATCCAGCGAATTTGAAGATGCATTCTTAGACTCACTATTTAGCTTTCAGGCCCAAAGAACAATATCTCAGAGCTATGGCCTTCAAATCTCTAAAAATACATTTAGATATGGAAGCTTCTCTTTAGAGCACTCTCAATCACACGTTGATATTTCAGATTGGGACATTTCCAGTTTTTCTAGCACAACAAGAGATAGCTTATTTGAGGTTAGAAACAGTCTGGTTTACTCCTATGATATTATTGGCAACGAATCTGTTCTTTTAGAGGAAGTTGCCAGGAACGAATTTGAGTTCAATAAGAAAAACAATGACCTATTAAGGTCCCAAGAGAACTTGGAGTTTTTTAAGGCATATTTAAATGCAAAACTTCAGGTCTTTTTAAATAAGCTCTCTAAAGAATTTAAAGAAAGGGCACAAGAAAGAAGTAAGTTAATATTTAAACGCTATAAAGATGGACTTAGCCGAGAAGTAGAGTACTTGCAGGCAAGAAGCAGTGAGCTCAATAGTCTACAGGAACTTGAAAAGAGTGAGTCATCTCTGAAAGAAAGTGTTGCCGTCATAGAAAATATTATAGGAAGAGATATTCCTCAAAAGTACTTTATTGCCCTTAAATGGGACTTTAAAAACTTGCAGAGTTGGATTGCAGAAATTCCTAAAAGAGAAAACCTTGAAAGGGAGAGTTTGAAGGCAAATATTGCTTTAACTCTCAAGCTTTTGGAACAGTTTGAAAAACAGAGAAGCTCAAAGCTTACTTTTAGCGCAAGCTACACCACTAATGCTTATACCGACTCCCTTAGCAAGAGCTTTGAGGAATCGACTGACTCACCTCGAAATGACGCTAAATCTTTATCTTTAGTCTACACAATTCCGTTTGGATCAGACTTCTCAAGATCAAAAAAAGAAAAACTCATCTTGGATAAAAGAAGAACCGAGCTCAAACAGCTGAAGCTTATGGATGAGCTTAAACTTCGAGAAAAAGTTTTAATGACCCAGTTGGAGAAGTTTTCAAAAGCCTATGAATACACGGTTTCACAAGTTTCTGTAAGTGAGCGAAGAGTTGTCTTGCAAAACAGACTCTATCTCAAGGGGCTAGGAAGTTTTGATGAAGTGATTCGCAGTGAGGAAGAGTTGCTGGGAGCTCGCTCCTCCCTCTATAGCGTTTTATTTGAATATGAAACTTTACTTGGAGAATATGCATTCTTAAACGGATCTTTAAACTCGCTGCTTGAGATATACCAAGACTAAATTATGAAAAAAATAATAGAATATTTTGTTAACAATTCAGTAGTTGTAAATCTGCTGACCCTCCTCATTGTTGTAATGGGCTCACTGTCCCTCTTCTCTTTAAATAAAGAAACTTTTCCGAATGTAGATTTTAACTTTATCGTAATAAGCACTACCTATCCGGGTGCAGCGGCAGAGGATGTTGAAAAACTTTTAACTTTGGATATTGAAAGAGAGTTGAAAGAAGTTGATGGTATTGAAGAGTTAAACGCACTAAGTGCCGAGGGTGCGTCAATTGTGTCTCTTAAAGTAGACCCTGATTACGATGTAGACGAAGTCCTCGTGGAAGTTAAGGATGCAATGGATAAGTTGGGAAATCTTCCAGACGATGTTGAAGATCCGGTCATAACACGACTTACCAATCGAACTCGCGGAATCATGAATGTTGCTATTTTTGGCGACACCGAGTGGAACTTAAGGACCAAAGCAAAAGCTCTAAGAGATAGCCTGGAGAAGGATCCAAGGGTATCCAGGGCACAAATGACCGGCTATAGAGATGAGGTTTTTTATGTAGAAGCAGATCTTAAAGCGTTAAAGAAATATGAAATGAATTTGGGAGAGCTTGCTCAAGCAATAGGAGATAGGCAGGTGAATGTCTCCGCAGGGAACATTAAAAACCCAAAGCAAGAAAAACTCGTCAGGACTCTGGTTGAAAATGAGACAGTTTCTTCGATAGAGAATATCATTGTGAGATCAACAGAGTTTGGGGAGTCGATTAAAGTTAAGGATGTCGCAAAAGTTTTTAGAACCCTAAAAGATGCTCAACGAGAAGATCGTTCTCAGGGAAAGCTTGCGATATTTTTGGACATAGCCATAAAATCTAGCGCGGATGTTTTAGAAAGTGCCCAGTTCATAAAAAACACCTTGGATGAAGAGTCTAAAAGGCTTGGAGTCGAATATAAAATTTATAACGATTTTAGCTTCTATGTTAAACGAAGACTGGGTGTGCTTACACAAAATGGCGTTCAAGGCATCATATTGGTTGTTATCTGTTTGATGTTCTTTTTAAATGCCAAGGTTTCAATTATAACGGCCCTGGGTGCACCATTTGCCTTTTTCTTTGCGTTTTCACTAATGGAGGGGTTTGGAATCACAATTAACCTAATTTCCATGTTTGGGCTCATTATGGTTCTGGGAATGCTGGTAGATGACTCTATTATTGTGGCAGAACAATATTATCAAAAGCTTGAGCAGGGAATGGCCCCAAAACAGGCCGCTAGGGAGGCTGCCTGGGAAACCCTAGGCCCTGTAACTGCCACCATTATCACCACTATGGTTGCCTTTGGTTCTCTTTTTTACATGGAAGGAATAATGGGCAAGTTTCTTTGGCCAATTCCTGCTGTTGTTATTATTGCTTTGGCGGCCTCGTGGATAGAGTGCTTTTTCATTCTTCCTGGGCATCTTGCTGATTTTGCCGGGCATGATAAGAATGTTGAGAAATCGAAGTGGTACCTCCCTCTATTGCATGGGTATGAGCGTGTTTTAAACGTTGCTCTAAGATTTAATAAATCGACCTTATTCATTTTTGTAGGTCTCTTTGTCCTGTCGGTGTTTACAGCAACCACTATGCGATTTGAACTGTTTCCTTCCGATGATGTAACAAGAGCTCAAATAAATATAAAAGGTCCGGTCGGAACACCATTTGATGTCACGAGGGAGCAGCTTTTAAAGATAGAGAGCTCGATGTTTAATACGATTAAGTCAGAGGAACTTGTAGGAGTTCAAACCATCACTGGGTATCAGGCATTCAAGGGTGGACGTTCTAAAAGTGGTTCACATTATGGCTCTATAAGCTTTGAGTTAACAATGGAGTCTGAGCGCGAGCGAGACACCAATGAAATCTTAGCAGCGGTTGCTGATAATGCAAGGCCATTGGTTGATCCAAAGTTTCAATTTTCGGTTGAAAAAAGTAAGGCCGGGCCACCAACAGGAAAGCCAATTAACGTAGAGCTATATGGCGATGACCTAAATCAACTGGAAACTTTGGCAGAAGAGATCAAACAGGATCTTTTAGAGTTTGACGGTGTTTTGAGTGCTGAAATCGACTATGAAACAGGTAAGGCACAAATAATTGCAAGAGTTAACGAGGAAGAGGCCAGAAGGCTTAAGGTTTCAAATCAACAGATCGCACTAGAGCTTAGAAGGGCGTTTGAAGGGGCAACTGTAACGACTATTAAAAAGTCAGATGAGGATGTCGACGTTATTGTAAGGCTTCAAGAATATCAAAGATCAGATCAAGCAATCCTAAACTCTTTAGAGGTAAAGAACGAGCAAGGTCGAAATATAAAGATTTCTCAAGTTGTCGATTTTTCTGAAGAAAAAGGTGCATATATAATTAGAAGACTTGATAGGAAGAGGACCATCGCAATTAGTGGCGAGGTGGACTTAGGCAAAACGACATCAATGGAAGTTAATCAAAAACTTAGGCCTTACTTGGAGAAAAAACTTGAAGGACTTCCTGGGACTGACTTTTCTTTATCTGGAGAAAATAAAGACACTCAAGAGTCTTTAGAAAGCTTCAAAAAGGCGCTTGCTGCCTCAATGATTATCATCTTTATCATTATATTCATCCAGTTTAAAAGTCTTGCCTTGCCTGCAATTATTATGTCTGCCATCCCATTTGGTTTAATTGGGGTCGTTGCTTCATTTAAAGTCTTCTCCCTCCCAATTGGATTTATGGCACTAATGGGGATGCTGGGTTTAGTTGGTGTTGTAATTAATGATTCTATTGTCTTGGTGACCTTTATCGCCAGAACTTTAAAACATGAGGGATGGACTCTTGAGTCGGTAATTACTGCGACAAAGAGTAGGTTTCGACCTGTTATTTTAACGACGTTTACTACGGTAGTGGGACTACTTCCTGTGGCACACATGCCGGGGGGAGACCCTTTCCTTCGGCCAATGGCAACTAGCTTTGCATATGGCCTTCTATTTGCTTCAGGGATTACTTTGCTATTTATTCCGGCACTATATAAAACTCTTCTTGATGTTATGGCAAAGTTTAATAAAGCGCCTGATTTGGAATAAATATTCGCCCGCAGGAGGAGCAAAGCTTTAGTAAAAGTTGCTCCTCGACCTGAACCTCTTTGGAACGATCTACGCCTGCCTTGCAAACTGAGCAGCTTTTAGCTTGAATTTTTGTAAACATAGAAACGGATAAGTTCTTCGCTTTAACTTTATTGTAAGTTAGGACAAAAGATTCAGGCAGCTCTTCTAGTGAGGCCGTTATTCTTGTCTGTAGGGAGTCAATTTGGCGACTTCTTTCGCCGGTCTCTATGTCGACTTCAGACTGTATTTCAGAAATGGTCTCTTTTATGCCCTCCAAGAAGGTATTTTTATCTTGAATATCACCTTCGATAGCTTCTAAGTTTTCAAGCAGCTCAAGCCCTGCCATTTCAAGCTGGTCGACTTTTTCTAGAAGCTTTTGCTTCTCTTTGTCCAACATCTCCATTTCTTTGGCATCAAAGGAGGCACCGATGTCTGATTTAATTTTTGTTAGTTTTGAATCAATGCTTGTAAGCTCATTTTCATTTTTTTGCGACTCAAGGCGCTTCTCTTGAAATTTTGCCGTTAGCTCTTTAACAGTTGAAAGTGCCTCATTTTGTTGCTCCAAAAGTTTATTGACCCTTTCTTGGCCTAATTTATTTTTGTATTCCAGCTCTTTGATATTCTGCTCAAGACTGCTGGCCTCTTTTAGTATCTTGAAGTGTTCTTTGCTCATATGCGACCGTTTCACTGATTTTAATAGATTTAACATTTTAGCATAGAAGATTTAGTTCACAATATGGCCTGGATTAGAAAAAGTTAATTTGAACTGACCATGGTCGGTGGTAAAATGTTATGAGCAGAATTTTAAAAGGAAGTCTAAACAATGCTTATAGAAGAGCTGAAATCCAAACTTGATCAATATAAATTTTTTATTGTGGATAAGACGGTGCTGGAGCTTTACCCCGAATTATCCTTTTTGGATGAAAAAGTGACTTATGTTGTCGATGGAGCGGAGTCAAACAAGACTTTATGTGGCTTTGAAAAAGCAATAAATTTCTTTTTAGAAAACAAAATCTCTAGAAATGACAAGCTTGTAGCAATAGGCGGGGGGGCCCTGTCAGATCTAGGTGGGTTTGTTGCATCAAGTATATTAAGAGGCATCGACTGGGTAGTCGTTCCTACAACTCTTCTCTCAATTATTGACGCTTCTATTGGAGGCAAAACTGGGATTAATTCTGAGTATGGAAAGAACTTGATAGGTGCATTTCATATGCCCTGCAGGAGTTATGTCTGTTTAGACTTCATAAAAACTTTGGAAAAAATTGAACTTGATTCGGGAAAAGGAGAGCTGTCAAAGTACGCCTTTCTCGATGAAAAAGTTTACAAGGCCCTAATTGAAGATAAGTTCGACTTAGCAGTAGATCTTAGTATTAAGTGCAAAGAGGACATTGTTGAGAAAGACTTTAAGGAGGGTGGAGAACGGGCAAAATTAAATCTTGGCCATACATTTGGACATGCAGTTGAAAGATTATCGAAACTTCCTCACGGTATTTCTGTAATTATTGGACTTGAGATGGTGATTGATTTATTTGCTCCCCAACTTGAAGAAAATTTCAAAAAAATAAAAGAAGTACTTAGTATCGATTATAAAATTCCCAAGGGGCTTGATTCTGAGAAGTTTTGGAACCTCCTTGGAATGGATAAAAAAAGAATTGATGATGGGGTTATGTTTATTATTCCCACAGTTGTTGGTGAAGTTGAATTTAAAAAATTTACACTAGATGAATTACAAAAGGTATTAGGTGCTCATGAAAAGTATCAAAGTCTCTTCAGCTAATCTTGAAAATGAAGTAATCTGTCCAACTTCCAAGTCTTACGCCAACCGTGCCCTCGTTCTTGCTGCGATTGAGCCAGCAGACATTGAACTTGTTGGTATGCCATTATCTGAAGATGTTGATTTCATGCTTAAAGGCCTTAAGGGTCTTGGATTCGAAATTGAAGAAACCAGAGATGGAGTAAGGGTTAAGGGCAGTATTGAACATGCAAAGCAAAAATCCGAAATCTATTTAGGAGAGGGTGGGACAACGATTCGTTTTTTTATGGCGCTTGTATCCCTAATGGATTCACCTGTTGAGTTTAAAGTTGAGCCCAGATTTCTAAAACGACCGATAAACGAGTACTGTGCACTACTTGAAAAATTGGGCGTGAGTGTTGATGTCGGTGAAAACTTTATAAAAGTTCAAGGGCCTATAAAATCTAATCAAAGCTTGGAAGTGGACTGCTCAAAAACGACTCAATTTGCAAGTGCTTTGGAGCTTATTTCATTTAAGGCTGCGCTTAAAGTTATACCTACCAATCTAGAGGCATCTGGAAACTACTTTGAAATGACTAAAAAGGTTTTTGGCCAGATACAGGCCTCTTCTGTCTATAGAGTTCCAGTGGACTATAGCTCTTTTGGCTATTTTGCGGCCTATGCAGCGTTAACTACGCCTGTTAGGGTAAAGAATGCTTTTTTTAAGGATCCACTTCAAGGTGATGGCCAGATTTTGGACTTTATAAAGAGTATGGGAGGAGATTATAAATTCTGCGATGACGGTGTGACGATATACCCACTTAAAGAAGCTAAAAGTATTGAAGTTGATGGAAGTGGCTGTATTGATTTAGTGCCCACATTGATGGTCCTAATGGCATATAGTGGAAAAGAGCAAAAAATAAAAAATATAAAAAATCTCAGGTACAAAGAGTGCGATAGATTGCAAGAAATGCAGAGAATTTTGGATATATTTGAAATAAAACACGCATACGATAGTGACAGGGACGTATTTACTGTTTTTGGAGATGTACCAAAAAACATGCAATGCTCAGTCACGACCGCCCATGATCATCGCATGGTGATGTGTGCGGCCCTGCTTTGCAAACTGAGTGGTGGAGGAGAAGTGGCCCCCAAAGAGGCCGTGGCAAAGTCTTTTGGAAACTTCTTCGAGTACTTCAAATAACAGGTGCATAATGAAGCTTCTACTTCTTTTGAGTTTTTCTTTATCAAACTTATTTGCCTCCTCAATTCTACTTGTTTCAATTGACGGGTACAGGCATGACTATAATGAAATTTATTCACCGCCATTTCTAAGCTCTTTTGCCAAAGACTCAGCAAGACTTGAGTCGCTAATACCATCATTTCCAACCAAAACATACCCTAATCACTTAAGTTTGGTTACTGGTAGATATCCGATTAATCACGGAATTGTTTCAAACTACTTTTTTGAGCCTTCATTTGAAGGTACGTATAAATTAAAAGATCGCTCATCTGTGAAGGATTCTCGATTCTATAAGGCTGGCCCTATTTGGAATTTGGTTGAAAAGAATGGTCTTAAAAGTGCTCCGTATTTTTGGCCAGGATCGGAAACAGCAATTAATGGAATAAGACCTAGTTATTGGGAAGAATATAATCATAGTGCCACACATGATGAAAAAGTGAATAAGGTCATTAAATATTTTTCCCTCGCAAATGAGCTAAGACCAGACTTTGTAACTCTCTATTTTCATGATGTGGACTCCGCCGGACATAAGTATGGACCTAGATCTAGCCAAACAAAAGAGGCCATAATGGCCGTTGATCGTAGTCTAAATAAATTGATAACAAAGCTTAAAGAGATTCAACCAGATTTAAATATTATTATAGTATCAGATCATGGAATGACATCTTTAAACCCTGATCGAGTTGAGGAGTTGAGTAAGAACTCAGAAGTTGAAAAGATTTTAAGCTCTTTCAAAGCTGTTGGCGAAGGCACAATGATTCATTTATACAAAAAAAGGGAAACCAATATTGGGCTTGCGATTAAACACTTAAATAAGGGTTCCAAGAACTATAGTTGTTATCCAAACTCTAGCATACCCAAAGAACTAAACTATAGGAATCGGCCTGAAATCGGGGACATCGTCTGTTTAGCAGAGAAAGGATGGAGTATTTTTGTAGATAAGAAAGAATTTCAAAAACTTGGAGCTCACGGCTATTCGAATAAGGGACATAAAGATATGCATGGGATACTATATGCAAAAGGTCCAGCTTTCAAAAATGTTGAACTCCCAAGTAAAAAAAATATTCATCTATATCCATTAATGGCAAAAATTTTGAATTTAGAGTTCGATCATGAAATAGATGGAGAATTGTCAGAGCTAGAGGGTTTATTAAAATAACACCATGGCCAAGATGTTGCAGTCATATATAGATGATAGTGAGCACTCAAAATGGTCTATGAAAATGCAATCTATATTCTTTCAACTATTGTCCTAATTGCTTTTCTTTATTATTGCATTAAACCTTATTTTTACTATTTTGAGAGATTTTTTTTAGGTGAATCTCCCCAAAAATCACCACTATGTGAAAATTCAAAACATCTCTACCTTGAAGGCCTGGTGGAAAAAGAGCTGAATAAACTAAAAGAGATGAGCTTTGAACAAAGGGAACATTATCTTAGATTGCATACCCGCCAAGTTAAAAAGCTAAATGGTCGAGAAACAATTATTGAAATTATTAAAGAACATAACAGGATAAAGGTTAGAGCATTTCCAAAAACACCTTTTGGGCAGTTATTTGAGACATCTAAAAAGCTTACACTTAACTAGCCGAGGTTAGGGTACTGCTCATTATTTGCGGATAGGTTAACTGTTTCTACCAAGTTTAAGAATTTGATCTCCGGCTTTTGCATAACACCCGCTTTCTGCATTGTATCTTTCAGATCTTGGGAACTTAAGAATTCTCGAGCACTCTGTTCATCCCTCCAAGTGAAGAGAAGCGTAACCTCATTCTCATCATCAAATTTTTGGAACAATCTTTCATTTAGGCAACCCTTTCTTCTTCGAGTCTCCCTATGCCCATCGTAGATTTCTCTCCAATTGGCGAAGTTTGCAACTGTGTGCTTAACGTAGACGTAAATCATAAGCATCTCCTTACCTATCTTTAAGCAAATAACAGGCCAGCTTTGACTCTGTAATTTTTACCCGCGGCAAAAAACTGCCGCGAATTGTTTACAAGTTTGCCGCACCCTACGCCAAATTATGCTAAACAATGGTCTATGGAAACAAGTCAGGCATATTACATTAACAAAATGAACGACCATTTATCTCTTAAGCAGAGAACTAATCCCAATTACTCATTGAGGGCCTTCTCTAGAGACTTGGGAATTCACTCTTCAACTTTATGCCAGATTATTAAAGGCAAGCGAAGACTTCCCATTAAGCACGCTTCAAGTGTAGTGGAAAGAATGTCTTTGTCTCCAAAAGAAAAAACACTCTTCATGGAGAGTCTCTATCGAAGCAAGACTAATATCGATAATATTAAAATCGATTCCACAGATCAAAGATACATACTAGATGAGTCTTATCATAAAGTAATAGCAGAGTGGGAACACTATGCAGTCCTTGAATTATTTAACCTGGAAAGCTTTGAAGCAACAACAAAAGAAGTTTCAGATCAGTTGGGAATCACTCTAAACAGGTCAGAGGTTGTGCTTAAAAATCTAATCACATCTGGTCTTCTTAAAGAAGATGAACATGGAAAGCTCGTCAAAACACACGAAGATATAAAAACCACCGAGGATGTTTCAAGCAAGGCCTTAAGAGAGTCCCACTTGGAAACCTTAGAAATGGGGAAAAATAAACTGGAAGAAATTGAGGTTGAGCTCAGAGATTTTTCGTCAGCGACGGTTGCGATCGATCTTGAAAAGCTCCCGGAGGCCAAAACCATTATTAGAGAGTTCAGACAAAAGATGTCCGCACTGCTTAGAGATGGTGAGAAAACGGATGTTTACCAATTGGCCATTCAGTTTTATCCACTTACAGAAAATGCAAAAAAATCAATTAAGGAGAAACAATGAAAAAATTATTAACATTTGCTTTGGTGGGGCTATCAACACTCACTTTTGCCGGAGATAAAGGAAACGGCGGAGATCCGTACGAGGTATACGCTAGAAACTTTTCCGATTCGCAAAAGATAGAAGCAGCAACCAAGCTTGTAGAGGAGAAAGTCTACAAATCTAACCTGCCAATCGACTTCTCTGATGAAATTGTGAATGAAATGATCTCACTCAAACGCAACGATAGATATCGCTATATAGGTAACGTGATAGTTCTACCTGGAGCCGATCAGAGCTTTGGGCATCACGTTCCAAGCGAAGAAGGACATTTCTTGGGTCTTGGCGCTTTTACTCAAAATAAAAAGGGAGCCCAAGTATACTTTACAGAGAGAACTCTCTCCCATTTAGAGGGCGATTTTGCAAAATTGGTTCTTCACGAAGTCGCTCATCATGTTCTTCCACAATTTCTGGCCAAGGACGAGGGCTTCATCGAAAGACTTGTTAAGGAAATCTGGCTGGGAAATGTTAGTGATCTTATCCTAAACAGTATTAAATATGGTTACTACCTTCCTAGAGGTGGATTTACCAGAGAGCGCTTAATAGCAGCCTTTGCTGTTAGAATGGTAACTGAAGAGAAGGTGCCTTTTGTTTATACCAATCCTATATTTTTGTATCAGTGCGACTATAAAGAAGATGAATTGGCCTGCTATGAATATCTAATCAAAGAAAAAGACAAACTCCCATTAAATCTTTGGGACAAGAATATGAATGACTATGTCAGCAATGATTACTTCGATCCATTTTTTTCAGAACTTGAGAAAGTTAATGCTGAGCGTTTACTCCTTGGAGCACTCCAAAAGTTAGGTTACGAGTTTATAGACGGAGATCACTTCTGTGTGAAAGAGGAAGGTGCTTGGATCTTTTATAAGTGCCTCGAGGAAAGAAAAATTAAAGATATAATCAAAAAATAAAAAAAAGCAGGTCTAAGATGAAAATATATACTTTATTTATAGTGATTTTATTAGCAACACATTCATTTGCCGGTGATAAGGGAAATGGTGGAGATCCATATGAAGTTTATGCCACAAACTTTCCTGAGCCTCAGAAAATTACAAAAGCGATCAAAATCGTTTCACAGAGGGTTGAGGAGTCAAATCTCTCCGACGATCTCTCAAAAGAAGTCATAAACGAAATGATCTCACTTAAGCGTAACGATAGATTTCGCTATATAGGAAACATTATTGTGCCGCCAGGAGCAAATGATAGCTTTGGCCACCGTGCTTCAGATGAAGAGGGAAAATTCTTAGGTCTAGGTGCGTTCACTCTTAACAAAAGGGGTGCACAGATACACTTTACTGAAAGAACACTCTCTCATTCAGACACGGAGTTTGCAAAAATTGTTTTGCACGAAGTTCTTCATCATTTACTTCCTCGGTTTTTGGCAAAGGATGAGGGGTATGTAGAAAGACTTTCAAGTGAGATATTCACCGGTCATGTAAGTGATCTGAGTCTGAAAAGCTTAGAGGTTGGGTTCTACCTTCCTAAAGGCGAGTTCTACAAAGAAAGGTTACTGGCCGCATTCGCCATTAATATTGTCAAAGAGGAATATTTAATTGACTCGAGGGACTATGATTATAAAAGGTGCGACTCTGTTGAAAATTGCCACGACTTTTTAACGGAAAATGCTGAAATGTTGCCTGACAACATTTGGGATAGTGGAATGGTTGAATTTGTACAGAATGAATACTGGTCATCAACTTTTTATGACACCTATTCTCATAGGAGCATCTTCCGCTATCACGGAGAAAAATTACTGGTCAGTGCTTTGTTTGATCTGGGCTATGATGTGCCTAAAGGGGATCGCCTGTGTGAAGAATATCAAGGCTTCTTTATATTTAAAGAGTGCATTCTTCAGAAAAAGGTTGGAGATATTTTAAATTAGCTAATTGAAATGGTGGGGGTGTTGGAGCCCCACCCATGGGAACTGGCTAATTGTGCGTAAGTTGTTGTTGGCTAAACAACAAGGCTTATAAAATATTCAAACAATTATAAACTAGTTTTGCTGAGTTGGTAATTTAGGGTAAGACTCCTAACTATGAAAAGAAATATGAAATACATTTATTTATTTTTCTTGTTTGCCACTAATGCTTTCGGGGAAATACAGATCCCTAAAGATGTCTACAAGAAGGTACCCTTTTCCTCTGAGTTTATAGAGGATGGTGCTCTTATCCGCAATATTAATTACGAAGCAGTAGAGGCGATCGTTCCACAACTCAACTCTCTCTATGGAGTAAAGCTTGAAACGAGGGGAGAGGCCCATATAACTGTCATCACCCCTCCAGAGGCCCAGGGGTGGTTTACTGATCATAAAGGCATAAATTACTTTATAAGCTCAATAGAGCTACATCATAAGTACTTTAAAACTCTTCAAGATACCAAGTTTGAAATCGTTTGTGTTGGCATGCGTGAGAATGAGACTAACAAGGTTTTTTACTTGGTGGTTGATTCCCCAGAGTTATTTGCCGTCCGTGCTGAAATAGCGCAAGAACTTGAGAGAAGGGCCAGCTTCACTGGGAAGAAGACATTCTTTGATCCCAACAAATACTACCCTCACATCACTATAGGCTTTGAAGGCGGAGACGTTCATGGAGTTTCCAAAGGAGCTGAAACCTGTGTGCAGGATATAAAGTTCTTTTAGCTAAATGGAAGATTTTAAAGGGATATTGCTAATAATCTTCTTCAGTATTACCTGCTTCTCTAAAGAGATTTCTTTATCTTTTGACGATGCTCCATTGGGTGATGGCCTATACTTTAGCGGCACTCAAAGAACTCAGCATTTGATCAAAGAGTTAAAGGCAGCTGGAGTTGAGAGGGCGGCGTTTTACGTAAATACATCAAGAATCTATGGGGAAAGAGAACTTGAGAGGCTTAAGGCATATAAAAGCAATGGCCATTTAATTGGCAATCACACTCACTCTCATTTAAATCTAAAATATAGCTCTATAGAAGACTACCTTAAAGACTTGGATCAAGCTGACTCAATACTTTCAGAACTTAATCTGCTGGATAAATATTTTCGTTTCCCTTTCTTGAGAAGAGGAAAAAACAAAGAAGAAGTCGAGTCTATTCGCAACCATATTGTTGAAAAAGGTTACGTGGATGCCTTTGTAACTGTTGATAACTTCGATTTTTACATGAACAAACTTTTTCAAGATGCATTGAAAGGTAAGAAGAATGTGGACATGGACAGACTTCGCACATTTTATGTTGATACTCTTGTACAAGGAGTGGAGTTTTATGAAAAACTAGGGAATAAAGTTTATAAAACTCCCGTCAGGCATGTTTTACTACTTCATGAAAATGATCTCGCGGCACTTTTTATAAAAGATCTTGTGAATGCTTTAAAGAGTAAGGGGTGGAAGATAATCTCACCAGAGCGAGCTTACAGCGATCCGAAAACAAAGGTATATCCCCAAAATACTCTAAATCATGGACAAGGTCGAATTGTGGCCCATGCCGTTGAGTCAAATATTCCAGGGCCTTATAGGTCTGGACTGGAAAATACTAAAACACTGGATGAGATGTTTAAAAAGTACAACGTACTCACCGTTGAGTGACTAATGAAGCTGGTTGTTGATGAGATATCATTTTACGCTATTTTTGTGGTTTTTTATAAGTTGCTCTCTTGCCGGAGGACGAATGCATATTGAAGAATATGGGGCAGGGCCTAAAACAATAATTCTAGTCCATGGTGGGCCTTCATTGTTTGGGTATATGAAGTCCTTAGGAAAGCAATTAGCTCCTAATTACAAGGTTATTGATTATGCTCAGAAGGGAACCTATGAATCCCCAGGCAGTTCTAATGAGTTAAACATAGATTCACATATCGATGATTTGGCTAAAATAATTAAAGATAACAGTTCAAAGGGTAAAGTTGTGCTTTTGGGACACTCATGGGGAGCATCCCTTTCACTCTTAACTGTTGCTCAGCACCCAGATCTTGTTGAAAAAGTTATAATTATAGGAACCGCACCTCTTGAAGAAAAAACGGCAGATGCATTTAGTGAAAACCTTAATAGAAAATTTCTTAAGAGCGTTAAGGTAAAGCTTGAGAAATTAGACAGAAAACTAGAATTAGCTAAAACTGATCAAGATAAGAATAAATTGATGCAGGATAGGCTAAAACTAATAGGCCCGTATTATCACTTGAACCCAAAGACTGAAGAGCTCATGCCTTCATCCAATTGGAATTACGTCACATTTTTAAATAGCATCGATTCACTTTGGAAGAAGATTGATGCTGGTGAAATTCCGGCACTTTTAAAAAAGGTCAGAACTCCTGTGATTGCTTTTCACGGAGACTCTGATCCTATTCCCCACCAAGAAACTTTTCAATTTCTCAAAGCAAACATTAGCAATCTTAAAACTATCAAAGTAGAACATGCTGGACATTTTCCATGGCTGGAAGAGACTTCAAAAGAGAGGTTTTTAAAAGATTTGTTTTTGGAGCTTAAATAAAAAAAGCCTTTGACTAAAGTTTAAAACTTAATCTTTCATTTGTTTTCAATAAGATTTTTACACAACTCAAATTTGAGTTCTGTTCCTAATTCTTTATTACATTTATCAATAGCTCTAAGAACATTGTGATGTTTCATTTCAAAATGCTCGGCAATTTTAAGTGAATCAGTGACCGGGCCGAAAGGTGTGTCTCGAATCCAGACGTCTCCCATTACATGTGCATTAACTAAGTCTTTTAATCGTGGCGGTCTTGTTTCAAATGGTTTTTCTATCCTAAAATTATGAAATCAATGGAGTAAAAATTTGGGTTATGCACTTTTTGGTACGTTGATTGAAACTTGTGTCCAGAACTTGAAGTTCTTAATGCTGAAAATAAAAATGTCTTCTCTATTAAAAGAAATCCAAAAATTAAAAATCTCTTAAATACAGTCACTTGGGTTAATATACCCAAGTGGTCCATTCAGTTGCTTATGTGAATTTTACTATGTCACTCGTAAGTTGTTAATTTAATTGAAGTTATTTGTAAGGAAGGTTGTTTTCCTCAGTGATATTTGTCCATGATTTTAAGTTTGATTAAATGAGTTTTCAATAAGTATAAAGATTGGAATAATTTGGAGGTAAGCCAGTTTTGGTTATGGTTATGTTCTTGATTGGGACTTCTTCAAAATAAGAGTCTGACAGTTCAAAATGATATGAAAGTATTGTGTGGTCTAAATTATTATGAAAACTTTAGAAAAAGTAGAACTCATATTGTTTTTTATATTTCTTAGCTCATGTACCACTATGGGAAAATTTCCGGCTAAACATATTATAAATTTAACTAACACAAAGGGTGACGACTATAGCAAGCATAGAGATTTTTTTAATAAATTCTCTCGTTTTTGCAGCGTTGAAGAAATAAACGAGTCTCAAAAGCAACTTACTGATGAAGAAAACAAGCAAATACTTAAAGCTAGTAAAGAATTGGAAGCGAAGATTGTTATAATATCAGAATTAATTGAGAATAAATTTATTACATCTTCTGGTGAACTTGAGGTTATTTTACTGAAAGGATGCGGAAAAACTGATGCTTTCGCTTTTTCTGGAGAAAAGAATTATGTTTTTTTCGATCTCATTACCTTACTAAAACAAGTGCGCCTAAACCCTATCCCTGATAGCTTTGTTGCTCATGAACTTATTCATGGTTATCATTTGATGTTCTCCTCTGAATTTGATCCGGTGAAATACAAGAGTAAAGAAGATAAACTTTTAAAGTATATGCTGACTGAAGGCTTTGCTACTTTTGCTTCACAAGTTATAACAGGAGAATCAGAGTCTTTGGTATTTTGGGGAGATATTCTTAGTCAGGCTGAATATAAAAACTGGCTTCTCATTTCAAAAGAAAATAAAGGGGAGTTTTCCAAAAGAATTAATGATTATTTGTTTGAAGATGAATCCGATAAAAAACTTATTCAAGACCTTTTTTATGTACTTGAAATGAATAATCTCTCGAAAAAGAGGTCTGGTTATTTTTATGGATACGAAATAATGAAAGAGTTCTTTGCAGAAAATAAGTTGTCATTTAATTTCACATACTCAGAACTTAGAGAACATGCTTTCAAATATTTTGGACTCAAAGACCTAAAGAAATAGTCTTTAATATAATTATGTTTTTTGTCACGAAGGTTATTTTCCTCAGTGATGTTCACCTGTTTATTAATTGTTAGTGAAATGAGTTTTCAACGAGTTGTGAACTTGGAATAATGTAGTGAGGAAACAGTTTAGGTTATGGTTATGAAATTTATTTGGGCTATTTTATTCGTTTTACTCATTGGAGCGACATTTTATTTCTATTTTGGTGATGTTGATTCTTGCATGGATTCTGGAGGGTG
The DNA here is from genome assembly GCA_950070535.1 of uncultured Bacteriovoracaceae bacterium. Classification (GTDB taxonomy): domain Bacteria; phylum Bdellovibrionota; class Bacteriovoracia; order Bacteriovoracales; family Bacteriovoracaceae; genus UBA845. Next base: position 24,574 of record CATMLK010000004.1, read on the forward strand.
CTGGGATAGTACTTCTGAGACTTGTAGAAAGAATGAAATCCATGCTCAACTATTATGCCATAGAGATAGAATGGATAGTTGTAGTACTGTGAAACAATGTGATCAAGGCTATACTTGTGTTAGTGTTGCCTCCTTGAAGAATCCTATATGCATAAAAAATAATGAAGTGTGCACTTATATTTGTAACGAATCTAGATGTAATATTCTTGAAAGTTACCCTGTTCAGATTACCTGTAACAAATAAAAGTATAGATTTAGAAATAAAAAAACCTTCTTAATTGAAGGCTTTTTTTGTGTAACCAAGTGGGCGAAACTTCGCTTATTGGAAAACTGGTGGTTCATTCAGTTGCTTACGCGAACTTCTCTTCCTCAGTTCTAAGTATTTAATATAATTCTGCTTTTTTGTAATTAAGGTTATTTTCCTCAGTGATATTTGTCTGAATATTATGTGTTGTTGAAATGAGTTTTCACGGACTTAAATGGCTGTGATAATTTAGTGAGGAAACAACTTAGGTTATGGTAATGAAAAAATATTATGAATTACATGAAGAGTTTTGGCAGGGCCTTATAGAAAAAGGGCACGTTTCTTGGGACAAGGAATCTGAAAAAGATCTATTGTTGAGAGAGAGAAACTCTATCCTTTTAAAGTATTTAGATGGTCGTAAGTTTTATAATGCATTAGATTTGGGTTGTGGTTCTGGCAGTCAGAGCTTTTATCTGTCATCACTAGGAATTAATTGTTTAGGTATTGATATCTCTCAAACAGCAATTAATGAAGGTAAGAGACTTGCAAATAAACTTGATATGCACATCGAGTTTGTTTGTGGAGATGCCTGTGACTTCAACCTTGATAAGAAATTTGATCTTATTACTGATAGTTGTTTATTACATTGCTTAGTATTGGAAGAAGATAGGTCTAAGTTCTTTGATCGAATTAAGGCACATCTTACTAAGGATGGAAAAACCTTTATTTATACAATGATAACTGATGAGGGAGTTAACCCCTTTGATGAGTTAGATTATTTTCATTTCGACAAAGATGGTATTCTTTGGAGTGAAGGCCCTGATCGATTTAATGTAGAGTGGACAATTATTAATAACAAGAAGTACTTTCCTCATAGAAGAGTATATTCACTCGAAAAACAGAAGGAAGAAATCATAACCAATGGGTTTAAGATTCTTTCTGATGAAGTCTTAATTAGTGATGACTGTAGAAATAAAACCTATGTTGCTTGGATAGAATAAAAAAGCCTAATCCGAAGACCAGGCTTTATCATAATTCCAGAATGTAAAAAGCCCCTTAAATAATCGCTTATGCTCATATCTTAGATGCTTTTTAAATGGTGGTCCATTCAGTTGCTTACGCGAACTTTACTTCCTCGCTTCTAAGTATTTAATATAGTTCTGTTTTTTGGTAACGAAGGTTATTTTCCTCAGTCATAAAGATCTGAAAACTTTGTGTTGTTGAAATGAGTTTTCAATAAGTTAAAACATTGGAATAATTTAGTGAGGAAACAAAATAGGTTATGGTTATGGAGACCAAGGTTATGAAAAAGCAAATTCTTGCAATGGGTGGAGGTGGCTTCTCGATGGAGCCAGATAATCTAAAGTTAGATCGATATTTATTATCACTTGTAGACAAAGAAACTCCGAAAGTTTGCTTTATAGGTACTGCTAGTGGTGATGCTAAGGAGTATATTGATAGGTTCTATAAATCGTTTTCAGAACTTAACTGTGAAACAAGTCATTTAGCCTTGTATAGACCACCTGAAGGAGATCTTAGAGACTTTGTTATGGAGAAGGATATCTTCTATGTTGGAGGAGGTAATACTAGAAACTTACTTGTTTTATGGAAAGAGTGGGGCTTAGATGTTTTACTTAGAGAAGCTTACGAAAAAGGAGCTGTCTTAGCTGGAATAAGTGCGGGTTCTATATGTTGGTTTGAGCAAGGACTTACTGACTCCGTAACTGGGAAACTACTGCCATTAGAATGTTTAGGTTTTTTAAGTGACAGTAATTGTCCCCACTACGATGGTGAAGAGGAAAGACGACCGGCTTATCAAAGTTCAATAGAAAATGGCTCAATGAAAAATGGTGTAGCATGTGATGATGGAGTTGCAGCTCATTATATTAATGGTAACTTAGATAAATTTGTTTCTTCTAGAAAAAATGCTAAAGCTTATAAGGTCGCTCTTGATGGTGGCAGAGTTGTAGAAGAGTTATACCATCCTGAGTTTTTATAATTTTTAAACACAAATATTTTAATAGAAATAAAAAAGCCTTCTCGATTAAAAGAAGGCTTTTTTGTGTAACCAAGTGGACGAATGTTCGCTTATTGGAAAACTGGTGGAACATACTGCTTCAATCGAAAAACCTAACGTTGAGTTAGCTTTTTCTCAATCAGTGAACCATGACCCCCCTCCGGGTGGTCTTTGAATAAAATCTAGAATTTTGCACAAAAAAAATCCCTTTAGAATCGAAAGATCCAAAAGGGATTTTATGGTGGGACATGCTGGACTTGAACCAGCGACCACCCGGTTATGAGCCGGGGGCTCTAACCAACTGAGCTAATGTCCCGTCGGTTTGAGTCAATTATGTTAACTCAAATCTTGAGCTTTGAAAATCAAATAATATCCATATCCCATTGATTATGATAAGAAATAGAAAACTTAAGCGCTGTGTTAATGGAGTGAATCGATGCACTTTTACAAATACTCTGGTTCAGGAAACGACTTTTTATTGGTTAATAACCTAGATGGAAAATATCGGCCACGCATTAGTTATATTAAAAATTGGTGTAAACGCCGCGAAGGCGTTGGAGCTGATGGTGTTATATTTATCGAAAACTCAAATGAGCATGATTACAGCATGAGAATTTGGAACGCAGATGGCTCTGAGGCCGAAATGTGTGGAAACGCCGCAAGAAGTAGTATTCACTTCGCCCACCACATTCTAAAACTAGGCAAAGAAAAGTACTATTTTGAAACTATGAATGGAGACTATGAAGGCCGCCCACTTGAGGGAGATATGGTTGAAGTCAAAATGACTGAATTATATGATGTGGACAAGATAAATATTTCTGATTTCTCCACCAAAGGTGCACTATATTGCAATACGGGCGTGCCTCACGCAGTTATTCAAGTAAACAATGTTGAAGACATAAATATCCACTCTCTAGGTCGAATGATACGCAACGATGTAAGGTTTCCAAATGGTACAAATGTCGACTTCCTTGAAGTTGTGGACCACAAGAACCAGGTTATTAAGCTTAGGGTATACGAAAGAGGCGTTGAGGATGAGACTCTGTGCTGTGGCACGGGGATTATGGCGGCTGCTGTGACTTGCAGAAAGCTAATGGGATGGAGTGGGGAGATAACAGTCCATGCTAAAGGCGGAAAGCTAAGTGCCGTGGTGGATGACAAATTGGAGAATCTTTATTTTCAAGGTGAAGTCAAAATGGTTTTTGAGGGCCAAATCAATGACTGAACGACTGGACAAGGCCATGCTCTCTAGAGATTTGGTAAGAACAAGATCTCAGGCAAGAATGCTTATAGAACAGGGAGATGTTCTTGTTAATGGCAAACAGGCCACAAAGCCTGGCCTTGTGGTCAAAGAAGAGGATCAAGTCGAAATCTCTGGAAGAAACCTATATGTTGGCAGAGGGGCATACAAACTTGAAAAGGCAATCGAGGAGTTTGAGCTTGATTTCACCAATTATGTCGTTGCTGATGTTGGAGCTAGTACTGGGGGCTTTACAGAGGTTAGCTTAAAAAATGGCGCCTCAAAAGTTTATGCTATTGATGTTGGACATGGGCAGCTGGCAGATATTCTAAAAAATGATGAGCGTGTAATTAACCTTGAGGGTGTCAATGCCAAATACCCAATAGATATCAAAGAAAAAGTAGACGCCGTAGTAATGGATCTTTCATTCATATCCCTTCGCTCTGTCCTGAAAAATGCCCTCAATTTACTTAGACCTCAGGGCATTGCTGTTGTGTTAATCAAACCACAATTTGAAGCAGGTCCTGAGAGGGTGGGAAAAAATGGCATTGTAAAAGAGTCTGTGGCCAAGAGTGTTTTAAATGAAACTCTTGATTGGATTAGAAAGGAAAACATTCTCATTGAAAATGTAATTAACTCCCCAATTACTGGTAAAACTGGAAATAAAGAGTTTTTGGCCTTACTTAGAATTGCTTAATCTACTACTTCGGGAAGATCGTAGTTAATAATAAAGTCTTGTTGCCTTTTTATCGCATCCTCTTCAGCCTCTTCCGTCACAAGAGCACGAAAGTCAGCCTCCCTGAATTTTTTTAGATCTTTTGGAATCTCACTTTGATTCATTGCGCGTAAAGTGTAGAGACTATCCTTGCTGACAAGTTCTGGCCTTACAACTCTGTATATTTTCCAATAAGACTTTCCCATTACGGCCTTTAAACAGATACCGCGAGCGATGAAGCCTTGGTCATTGGTTAACTTCATGTGATCGCCTTTTACGATCCCATCGTCAAGGCCTCTATTAATGCTTAATACATTTTTATCTAAATAGGTGAGGATTTGAGCACTCATAGTGTCTGATGAAATAAGGGACAGGGCCTGATTATGGCCTAAAAGAAAAATAACACCAATAAGCACTCTGAGTAATGACATACTATTAGGATAAACGATGCCACTACTCAAAGAAACCGGGCATAATTTTGCTTATTCGTAGTCTAAAACGCTGTGGATATTGTCCACCTCTGATGCAAGATTATTTAAAAATTTCAGGTTTATGAGCATAGAGATTGCTTTCACGTGGTAATTGTTTTTCTCACACAAAGAGATTGTGGCCTTTAGTGTGCCACCTGTTGCGAGAACATCATCAACAATCAAAACACTTTTCTCTTTGGTATTTGGTTTCATCTCTAATGTGTCCTCTCCATACTCCAAAGAGTAGCTTTCTGATGAAACTGGTGGAGGAAGCTTTCCTTTTTTACGGACAAGAATGAAACCTTTGTCGTGCTTTGCGGCCAAAGCTGAACCCAAAATAAAGCCTCTGGATTCGATGCCCACAACGCAATCGATTTGGTCCCAAGGAATGTTTTTTCCCATGGCCTCAAGACACTCCGGCAGTTTTTCTTCCAATAAAGGGCTAAAGTCTTTGAACATAACACCTTTTTTAGGAAAGTCGGGAACGTTGGATATGTACTTTTCCATTTCTTCTTTGGTCATGAACTGCCTCTCATTTTCTTAATTATGGGATTGTAATCTCTAGATCTTCATTATCTATGCGAATGATCGTTTTGTTAACTAAAGCTTTTGCAACACTCCGAGCTTGGGCCTTGATGGACTTTAATTCAGATTCTTGGATAAGTTTTAATCTATAGGCCTTCTTTTTCGCATCGTTTTTATCAAGAAGTCCAATTTCTTGTAGCTGGAAAATTTTTTCCTCGAGCTGCGTGCCCAATGGCTCCTGGGCAAAGACAGTGAATGATATAAGGAAGCTAATTATCAAGTATTTTTTCATCTTTCGAAATTATCGGAAAACCATAAGTTTTCTTAAGGTTGGTTTGTAAAAGAATTCTACAATTCTCAAATGGACTACACTTATTGTACGTAATTTCAATGGGTTGCTTCTTTGCGAGTAGGCGCCTTATTTGCTCATTAAAAGCCCAACAGGAGAGTGAAATGATTAAGTTATTTAGCATTGGTTTGATTCTTTTTAGTATGGCAGCCCAGGCCAAAGATATGATAAAAGTTAATGCAATCGGATCTTCTCCAAAAGGCCAATTTGTAGCCTTCGAAGAGTTTGGAAAAATGGGTGCCTCCAATACAACATTTTCCTATATTCGCGTAAAGAATGTTTGGAAGAATAAGTATGTGGATCGTCCTATAAAGGTTGTAAGTGACAAAGATGATCTTAATCTTGTAAGGGCCAAGGCCAAACAACTGGCGAAGAAGCGATTGGAAGAGTTTAATATTTCGAGTTAAGGAGTTTAATTGAACAGCGAATACGTCTTATCCAAGAGCCTTCAAGAAGCGATTAAAGTTGCAGAAATTACAAAAAGGCCATTATTGATAAAAGGTGAGCCTGGCACAGGGAAAACGTTGCTGGCCCATTATTACGCAAAGGAAAATAACCTACCCCTTTACGAGTGGAATGTTAAGTCCACTACAATTGCAAAGGACGGATTGTATTTTTATGATGCTCTAACTCGTTTAAACGATTCCCGTTTTGAAAGCGACTCAATTAGAAATGTAAATAACATCAATGATTATATTAGATACGAACCAATGGGCAAGGCCTTTGCCAGCGAACAGAAATGTGCCCTTTTGATTGATGAGATCGACAAGGCCGACATTGAGTTTCCAAATGACTTGCTAGCAGAATTGGATAAGATGGAGTTCACTATTCTGGAGACAGGCCAGAAAATAAAGGCAAAGCGCAGACCTTTCGTTTTTATAACTTCCAATAACGAGAAAGAGCTCCCAGATGCCTTTTTAAGAAGATGCGTCTTCCATTATATTGAGTTTCCTGATTGGGATATGATGAAAAGCATTGTTGAAGTTCACCACCCAGGTATTGATAGGGATCTTTTAAAGCAATCCTTGGATTTATTCTATCAAGTCAGAGAATTAGATCTTAGAAAAAGACCATCAACCAGCGAGTTGATAGACTGGATAAATGTTCTAGTTCATGAAGGGGCCATGGTTGACTCTTCAACAATTCCATTTGTCGGAAGCCTTCTTAAAAATGAAGAAGATTTGGAAAAACTAAAGTAATGTTTTTAAATTTTTTCTACACCCTTAGGAATAACGGGGCTCCTGTTTCAACTAGGGAGTTTTTAGACTTTATTAAAGTTATTCAAACGTTTGGAGATGAAAAGTCTTCTGTTTCTCTTGAAGAGCTGTATTCAATAGCTAGAACTTGTCTCATAAAAGACGTGAAACACTTTGACGCCTATGACTTGAGCTTTGCACAGTGCTTTGGGGAGCTCTCCAGTGATGAGGATTTTAAATCCAAGTTGATGAGCTGGCTTGAACAGGCAAAGAAAACACACCTTGATGAACAAAGAAAAAAAAATGCAATGAACTTGCCTTCCGAAGAGCTTTTAAAAGAGCTTCAAGAGCGCTTGAAAACTCAGAAAGAGCGCCACGATGGAGGAAATCATTGGGTTGGTACTGGTGGAACTTCAGCATTTGGACATTCTGGTTTTAACCCAAATGGTATAAGAGTTGGTGGAAGCTCCGGGCAAAGAAGTGCTTTGGCGGTAGCAGGTGAGAGAAAGTTTAGGGAGTATCGTCATGATGAAAAGCTTGATGTTCGAAATATAAAAGTGGCCCTTAAAAAGCTTAGAGAGCTGAGAAACAGTGGTAGAAATGAGCTAAATTTAGATAAGAGTATTGATAGGACTTGTCAAAATATGGGGGAAGTTGAAATTGTTCACACGCGCAAGCGCAAAAATGACTTGCGTCTAATTCTCATGATGGACGTTGGTGGGAGCATGACTGAACACTCAATGAGGGTCGAGAAATTATTTTCTGCGGCCCACCAAGTAAACCACTTTAAAAGCTTTGATGCTTATTATTTCCATAATGTTATGTATGACAAAGTCTACACTGATGCCTCTTTAAGGTATGACAAAGCTATGGATCTTGAGTCACTTTCAAAGAAGTTTACTAGAGACACCAGACTCATTGTCGTTGGAGATGCATACATGGCACCTTACGAGCTTTTTCAAATGACTGGTACAATGAGAGATTTCTATTGGAGTTTAAGGGAGAATCCCAAGGCCAGCAACCGAACTGGGATTGAAAGAGTGAAGCAGCTCAATCAAATGTTTAAAAAGTCAGTGTGGCTAAACCCTGAGCCTAGCTCTCTTTGGAGCTCTCCCACAATTGCGGCCATAAAGAGTGTCTTTCCTATGAGAGAGCTAACCATTGAGGGAATCTCTAAAGCAGTAAAGGATATTGCTTAAAAGTCCTCTGGTCGCTTAAATCTTAGAATCGCAGAATTATTTCCTTTAATACTAAGTATGACTTTTGCTTTGTTGCTAAAGTTAAGCTGGTTATTATCCAATCCTAGATAAATAGATTCTTTATCTATAAACAAGGCCTCTGCAAGCCCAAAAGGCTTGTCGGTTGCGTATAATTCATTTGTTTTTAGCTGATCTGTAAGCATTGAATAAGATACAGTGTCTAAAAGCTCTAAGCTTGTGGGATCTAGTTTAAGAATCTTGTGGGTATTTCTTTCCAAGACATAAAGGTGTTCATCGATAAAAAATAGGTCTGCATAGTCTGGGTGAATGTTTTCTTTTTGGATGGGTGTTGCACCAATTTTTAAAATTTTATTGGTTTTTAGATCAACAATGGCCAGTGCTCTTGGGGCCCTTTCTTGAGCAATAAATAACTTTTGGTTTTCACAATCAATTGCGATCCCTTCAAGGCCTGCATTTGCTGGAGACTTACTAAAAGGTGCACCATAGTCACTAAAGGCCGTCTCAAAGTCGATATCTAACTTCTTCAACTTGTTATCTTTGATCAATAAAACTTCTCTAAGCTGTTCATTTACAAGGTATATGGAGTCTGAGCAACTTGCACCACCTTCGAGATCCCAAGGAGCTTTCAGCCATCGACCGCCTCCTCTCCAGAAAGCACTTTTTAAGAAGTAGCTCCAGTAACCCTCAAGTGCTTTAATGTTGATTCCCTTTGAGTACAAGGCCCTATTCGCTCCTAATCTTGCCTCGTAAAGCCAGGTATCCTCGGAGTTGTCTGAGAGAACATAAAGTTTTTTATCTAGTTTAACAAATCCACTTACTTCTAAAGAAGAATCTCCCAAGTAGATTTTTTCTAATTTAAGCTCTTTGGAAAGAGCGCAAAAACTTAGGACAAAAAGTAAAATAAATAGTTTTTTCATAAAGCAATTGTAGTTTAACTTCTAGAGGCTTCAAGTAAAAAACTCAATAAAGATTTTGCATGTGGCCCGAGCGTTTTGGTTCTTGATTTTAAGAGATACATCGGAACTGGAAGTCTTTTAACCTGATCTACACTCTTTACTTCAGCAAGCCTTCCAAGTTTTATTTTATCCCGAACTTGGTGAAGGGGAAGTCTTCCCCAACCTAGACCATTTTCAATGAGCTGCTCCTTCATGAACATATCTGAAGTACTCCAGCTCTTGGAGCCTTGGAGCTTACCCACAACTTTTTTACTACTTTGCTTCGAGGAGCTTTGCACTATGATTTGAGGTAATTTTTTAAGAAGTGATTGGTTCACTTTCTTAAACTTTGGGGAGATGACAGGTACCATTACTACATCGAATATTGGCAAGGATTCAATATGTTCTGATTGAACTAAGTTAGAACCTATTCCAAAGTCCACCTTATGTTCATTCACTTTTTGAGCAAGGCCTTCAAGAAGATCAATGTTTAAATTTAGGCTTACGCTTGGCCTTGTTTCAAAAAAGGTATTAAGTGTTGGGGCGATTTCGGCTATTGGACAGATTGCATCTATGCCCAATGTAAGCTCTGTCTCATGATCAAGGGAGAGCTCTTTGCTAAACTTTTCCAACTCTCTAAAAGACTGTAAGGCCTCTTGCGCCTTGAGGTAAAAAGCTTGACCTGTATCGGTAAGCTTTGGGCGATATTCTTCGCGAGAAAAAAGGGTAATATCGTATTCTTGCTCAAGCTTTTTTATTGCGCTGCTTGAGGCCGGTTGAGTCTTGTGAAGGAATTCTGAAGCGGCCTTAAAGCTTCCTTGCTCTATTATGGCCTCAAGTGTAACTAGTTGATCATAGGTCATTTTTGTGTATCTCTATAAGTAAAATTTATATTTAATATAAAATAATAATAATTTTATTTTATTGAAAAAGAAAGCACAATACTTGCAAGTAAAACACAAGCGAGGAGCAAAAAATGAAGAAAATACTTACTGGGCTTATTATTTCAACCGCATTTACTTTCAACCTTCATGCATTTGAAGTTGATAAGGAAAAAAGTAGCCTCTCATGGAAAGGTACAAAGATTAATGGCGAGCACTATGGAAACTTAAAATTTAAAGAGGCCAAGGCATCTGTTAAAGATGGCAAATTAGTTGGTGGAGAATTTGTAGTGGATATGAATTCAATTACTGTCACCGACTTGAAAGGTGAGTGGAAAGATAAGTTCTTAGGTCACATCAAAAGTGGCGACTTCTTTCAGGTGGAGAAATATCCTGTTTCTAAACTCGTAATCAACTCGGTTAAGGGTAATAAAGTAAATGCAACTCTTACCGTTAAGGACAAGTCTGGCCCGGTAAGCTTTGATTATAAAAAAGAAGGGAAGGCGTTCGTTGGAGATTTTAAATTCGATAGAACCAAGTTTGGAATGATTTATAAATCTGGAAACTTTTTCAAAGACTTGGGCGACAAGATTATTCACGACGACGTTTTGGTAAACTTCAAACTAGTTCCACAAGAACAACTAGCTCCACAGAAAAAAAAGTAGAGGAAAGATGATTTATCATCGTAAAGCAAATGAGAGGGGAAGGGTGAATTTTGGATGGCTCCAAGGTCGTCATACCTTCTCCTTTGGACATTACTACGACCCAAACCATATGGGCTTTGAAAACCTAAGGGTTATAAACGATGACCAGATTGCTGGTGGGAAAGGGTTTGACACCCACCCTCATAAGGACATGGAAATTATTACTTTTGTCACTGAGGGAGTGTTGGAACATAAGGACACTTTGGGTAGTCATGCACTTATTAAACCTGGAGAGATCCAAATTATGAGTGCAGGCACAGGAATTTTTCACAGTGAGTTTAACCATTTAGAAGACAGGCCTACGACTCTGTTTCAGATCTGGGTGGAGCCTAACAAATTGGGTGTCAAGCCTAGGTACGAGCAGTACGACTATAGTTCTAGAAAGCTTAGAAATGGGCTTACACTACTTGTTACTCCTCAAGGTGGAAAAGAAATAGCTTCCATTTATGCTGATGCAGAGATCTCTCTTGGACATTACGAGGATGGAAAAGATATTGATCTAAAACTCAACTCCCAGAAAAGTTATTGGTTGCAAGTTGTAAGTGGAAGCATTTCTTTCAATGATAGCAAGCTCGTTAGAGGCGATGGGCTTGCGATTAAGAGCGAGATAGAGTTGAAGCTTAAAAGTGATGAGGAAAGTGAATTTTTGCTTTTTGAATTAGGGTAAAAAAAAAGGAGGTCTTAAGACCTCCTTTTTGTATATCAATTAGTTTTGAAGACAACTTTTAATTGCGGCCTTTAGAGCTTCATGTTTGCTGATCAGAGTTCCCATGTTAGAGCCACCTGTTGAAGTGCATCCCCCATGAGTGTGAATCCCAATGATCTTTCCAGAAGTAACATCAATAACTGTAGAGCCTGAGTTTCCACCCATCGTGTCTACCGTGTGAGTGAATACTGATTTTCCGTACCAGAAATCTCCAGCCTTTTCTAAAAGACCTGAGTTTGTTTGCTGAGCGAAGTTTCTCTCATCATCTGGAAGATCTCTTCCGTAACCGGTAATTGAAAGAAGGGATCTTTTTTTAGGGGCTGTAAAGCTTACTTCGTAAAAACCTTGAACAGCACCAGGAAGTTTTCCTGTTAACTCATTTGCCTTTAGTTTTAAAACTGCCCAGTCATCGCCAGGTCCACCGTCAGTTGAAACGATAGTTTCTTGGTCTATTTCATAAACATCCTCAGGAGCCGAAGCTTGAGGTATTCCACCGATTGATGCTGGAGTGTTGAACTCAGCATACTTTAGTACACTTTTACAGTGGCCCGCAGTAATGCCACAGTCTTCGCTGATCATAGTCACTGTACATCCAGCGTGGTTTTCACCGGCAAAAAGTCTGCCGATTTCGTTATCATAAGAAGGGACTCTGTTATCTTCCTTGCCACAGATTGATTGGACTCCGCCAAATGATGAAACGCTCATAATGAGCAAAATTGTAGTTAATAATCCTTTATACATGCAAATCTCCTATATGCTAGGTAACAAGCCTAGCTTAAGCCCTTTAATAAAGGCACTTACAAAATCTTACATGCGAATGTTAGAATATTTAGGCATTTGTCTAAGGAGATTCGGTTTTTTCCTTTTTTCTTACAATAAAGAGAGTTGCGATTAATGTGATTAAGTTTGAGAAGGTGTAGGTTATAAAATAGAATGCGATGCGTAGCCAACTAGTCTTTTTGCTCCACTCCTGTTTTTCAACTTGAATGCTGTTTTCTTTTATATATTTGAATTGCTCATCCATTTTATTAGCAAACTCTTTGTCGATGAGCTCAACATTAAGCTCTAAGCAGATATAGCGACTCAAATAATTGTGGTTGTATGAGCCTATGCTAACCCAGTCGTCATCAATAAGAGCTGCCTTTGCGTGCAAAATAGACTTGTTCCACTCATATATTTTTATCCCGTGGTTTAAATACCATGAGTACAGATAGCGGGAAGAATAGCGCTCTAGAGGGTGGTCAGAAACTTCGCCAAATATTAGCTCAATCTCCACTCCGCGCTTTGAGGCCTTTTTTAGCTCTCTTAAAAGTCTTTTTCCTGGTAAAAAATATGTTGCTGTTATCTTTATCGACTTTTCAGAATTTCTAATTGCTTTGAGATAGCTTTGATATACTTCACTTTTAAAACGCATGAAGTCATTTACTAATGATTTTGCTTTCAACTCGCGCTCAAATAAAAAATTTTGTTTTTGAATTGATTCACTCAAAAAATGGGCATGCTCTGGAAAGTGTTTAATGTAAAGAGATCTGACTTTGCGCTGAATCCTATATATCTCTTCTCCTTCTATGAGGACAGAGTAGTCAAGCCATGGATTTGCATCATTGGGGTCGACAAATTTTTTAGCGAGATTGATCCCACCTGTAATGGCCTTTTTATTGTCAATCAAGAGAAGCTTTTGATGAAGCCTTCTACCTAAGTGTTGAAATCGTTTTCCAAAAAAAGGAGCGAAGTAGGCCCAATGGACTCCCGCATCATGCATCCTTTGTTTTAATTCCTTGCTAAGCTCTGGTGTGCCAAAAGCATCCACAATAAAAAAAACTTTCACCCCCTGTTTTGATTTTTCAATTAAGGCATCACAAAAATCAGAGGTGATACCATCCTCATGAAAGATGTAGGTGTGAAAAAGAATTTTTTCATTTGCTTCTTTTACAAGCTTGATATGTGCGTCTACGGCATCTTTGCCATTTTTTAAAAGTGTTGCCTGATTGTTTGTGGTGAAATTTTGCTTTAGCGCCAATCTGCCTCCCCTGTCATATAAATTGGAGAGTGGTCTGAGAGGTTTCGCCACTTCTGCCCTTTTAAAGTTCTTACCTCGATGGGATGAATGCCATCAACGTAGATTCGATCAAGCTTTAATAAAGGGTACTTGGCCGGAAAAGTGTTTTGGTATTTTCCGTGTAAAATTTTACTTGCTTCATTAAAGCTTTTTAAAAACGTACTGGCAGCCTGATTCCAGTCATTAAAATCACCCGCAAGAATCTTTGGGTCTCCTGGAGAACATCTGTCTGAGATAAAGTCATTGATTCTTTTATATTGAATTGCTCTTCCGCGGTGAAAGAGGTCTAAGTGCACACAAAAGGCATGAAGAATTCCCTTTGGGGTTTCAATATCACATGCCAATATTCCTCGCTGTTCTCTTTTGTTCGTTGATATGTCGAACTGATCCCAGCTTTTTATAGGGTATTTACTTAATATGGCGTTTCCATGATGGCGATGGTCATACACAGCGTTTTTGGCATAAGCGTAGTCATTCCATAGGCTGTCGGCCAGGTACTCATGTTGAGCATCAATCCAGTCTTCATTTTCCTTAGACAATAGTTTATTTTCGCCGACAATTTCTTGAAGAAAGACGAGATCGACTTCAGTCTGCTCAATGGCCTTTTTGATTTTTCTGATAGTTACTTGTGAATTTCTCCAGTTAAAACCTTTATGAATATTGTACGTAAGGATTTTTAATTGCATGCCTTCATTATATCGTTTAAAAAATCAAAGAAACACATTGATTTAACTTATGAAAAGAATTGTTTTTTTTATTTTTGGAATCCTATTTACGCTGCTTGGTGTAATCGGTGTGATTTTGCCGGTTATGCCGGGAATAATTTTCTTTGTGGGTGCTGCATATTTTTTCTCCCACAGCTCAAAGTCTCTTCACATGGCCTTATTTAAAATTCCTGTAATTGGAAAGTCTATCGCAGGTTGGGAGAGTACCAAACGAATGGATCTCCAATTAAAGTTAACAATAGGGTTTCTATTCTTTTCGATGGCCGCATATCCTTGGTTTCTATATGAAAACAAGGCCTCAGCTTTTATTATGACAAATATTTTTCTCATAATCCTTTTATATCTAGTTACTCTTTAAGTTCTAAGTGCTTGAAAAGAGGAGTTTTCTTAAGACTTACTAAAGTAGTCGGGAATTATGCCGTTAAGTTGAATGCTACTCAAGGGGGATTTGTGAAAAGAATTATAGGCGATGGCGAATTTAGTGGAACAGGTGAAATTTCTAGACCCTCAATGTCTAAGTTTGAAAAATATTTTGAGATAAAGAAGATTACAGATGAACATTCTCTGAAGAAGAGCTTTAGTCTTAGACACAAAGTTTATTGTGAAGAGCTAGGCTATGAACCTATTCGAGAATCAGGACTTGAATATGATGAATATGACACCAGAGCTGTTCACTTGTGCGTTATTCATAAAAAAAGTGGGATCTTTGCTGGCACGGTTAGATTGGTATTTGATAGTGACCAACAGGAGCTGCCGTTTAGGAGACTTTTAAAAAATTTCAAAGAAAATGTAGAAGATATTAACGTTGCACGACTAAAGAAGAATAGGATGTGTGAAGTGTCTAGACTCGCAGTGCCTACAGAGTTTCGTAAAAGAAAACTTGATGACAAGCTTAAGCTAAACTTTAGCTCTGAGGAGATTAAATGTTTTCCAATGATATCAATGGCATTGTTTTACGGTTGTCTAACTTATTGTAAACATTATGAAATAGGGGCCTATTCTATGATGGAAGAGAGACTTGCAAGGGCCTTGAAAATATCGGGAATTGAAAGTTTCAGAGTTGCTGACTTTCATGAATTCAATGGCTTGAGGGCACCGTTTTTGTTTAGCAGTAGTTTTAATACAGAGAAAATTAGGCCTGAGCAACTGCGGATTCTAAATTATGTTTATAATAGCGTTATTGAAAAAGAAAAAACTATAACAGCAGCATAGGATTTAGTTTGGAAGTGGGATTCAATTACAAAGCAGCGTTTTCAAGAAATATTGGTTGGGTTACAGAACACGAGCAGGAGACTCTTTCGAGCAAGAGAGTCGCGATTGCTGGTGCCGGAGGAGTTGGAGGAGAACACCTAGTGACTCTTTCAAGACTTGGTATTCAAAAATTTAATATTTCAGACTTCGATGAGTTTGAAATCCACAATTTTAATAGGCAGGCCGGAGCATTCATGTCGGCCATTGGACGAGCTAAGTGTGAAGTCATGGCCGAAGTTGTGAAAGACATCAACCCGAATGCCGACGTCATAAGATTTGATGATGGGATTAATGCAAGCAATGTTGATGAGTTTCTCAAAGATGTTGATATCTATGTGGATAGTTTGGACTTTTTTGCAATTGATGCTCGAATTCTTTTATTTAAAAAGTGCGAAGAAAAAAACATTCCAGTTGTGACTGCTGCTCCAATAGGGATGGGATGTGCGTTCTTATGTTTCATACCTGGGCAGATGAGCTTTGAAAAATATTTTCGTTTCAACGACTGTAAAAGCGACACCGAGAGGTATGCAAAATTTATGGTTGGCCTTGCTCCAAAGTTTTTATCATATAGCTATTTGATTAAAGGTGTGGTTGATCTTGACGCTGGCAAAGGGCCTTCAACTCCGATGGGAGTAAAAACGTGTGCTTCTATAGCTGCAACATATGTCTTGAAAATAATTTTAAAAAGGGGAAAGCTGATTGTTGCGCCTCATGGAATGCAATTTGACGCTTATCTAAACAAACTTGCTAAGTCCTATGTCCCTCTTGGGAATAAACATCCACTACAGCTATTGAAGTTTCACTTTATAAAAAATAAATTCGCTAAAGCAGGTTAGAGGGCCTGCGGCCCTCACCTTTATTTTTCTATTATTGCAGTGACGCCCATGCCTCCAGCAGTACAAATAGACACAAGGCCTCGACCTTTTCCATTTTCATTTAGTATCTTGGAGAGACTTCCGACAATTCTTGCACCTGTGGCCGCAAAAGGATGCCCCATTGCCAAAGAGCCACCTTTAACATTTAGCTTAGACATATCAATTTCACCAAGTGCTTGATCAAGGCCAAGCTTTTCTTTACAAAACTCTTCTGACTTCCATGCCTCCAGAGTACATAGTACCTGTGCGGCGAAGGCCTCATGAATTTCATAATAGTCAAAGTCTTGGAGGGATAGGCCAGCTCGTTTAAGCATTTTAGGTACGGCGTATGCCGGTGCCATTAATAACCCCTCGTCATCAATATAGTTAACTCCAAAGGACTGAGCATAGCTTAAGTATGCAAGCACTTCATAATCATTCTCTTTAGCGTATTCTTCAGAGCACAAAAAAACGCAAGCGGCTCCATCTGTCAAAGCGGTGCTGTTTGCTGCAGTTAAAGTTCCCTTGCCGCTTTCCTTATCAAACGCGGGCCTTAACTTGGAAAGCTTTTCAAGCGAGCCGTCACTTCGTATTGTTCCGTCTCTTTTAGCACCCTTGAATTCAACTACAAGCTCATCATAAAAGCCCTCTTTATATGCTGATACAGCATTTTGGTGACTCATTAAAGCAAGTTTATCCTGATCCTCTCGGGCAATGTTCCATCGCTGTGCCATCTCTTCGCAGCTCTCTCCCATGGACTTTCCTGTACGGGGTTCTTTTATCGCCGGAAGTTGTGGCAAAAGCTCCATTGGGTTAAATCCCTTAAAGGCTGAAAGTTTTTGTGAAAGTGTTTTTGAATTTGAGATTGCAACAAGTCTGTCGCTGAAGCTCTTTTTAAATTCGATTGGCACATCGCTGTTGGTGTCAACTCCACCAGCAATACCACAGTCTATTTGTCCTAGAGCAATCTTATTTGCAACGATAATTGCTGCCTCAAGCGATGTCCCGCATGCTTTTTGTATGTCAGTTGCTGGAGTGTGTGGGGATAATCCTGAATCCATGACACATTCCCTGGCCAATGAGAATTGATAAGCATGTTTGTTCACCGCACCCAAAACCACTTCTCCAACTTCTTTTCCTTCAAGTCCCAAATCTCGAACTAATGTTTTTAGTGCCGGAACCATAAGTTGATTATTGGATAGGCGAGTGTACCTTGTACCAGATTTCATAAATGGAATACGCTTGCTTGCGACAATGCAGACTTTTTTTACTTCAGACATGATAATTCTCCTTATTGCCTATATAATTATAGCGCCTTTGGAAAAGAGTTAAATGTTTATATTCTTGAAATGAATGAGGCGTGCTGGGGAGAATTTGATGAATCTTTACTTTCGCTTTTTACTTTTAGTGCTAAGGAACCTTATCTTCCCCAAGAAGCTTGATATCTTTGAGGAGAGTGCAATTGAGCTTAAAGTGCTCCCAAATGACTTGGATTTAAACATGCATATGAACAATGGAAGATACTTGACTATTATGGACTTGGGGAGAACTGATTTCACGATGAAGTTGGATCTGCATAAGCTTATGATCAAACAAAAGTGGGGTGCCGTTGCAACTGCGATAAATGTAGTATATCTCAGACCATTAAATCTTTTTGACAACTATACGCTTAGAACAAAACTGATTGCCTGGGATGATAAGTGGTTTTACATGGAACAAAAGTTTGTAAAAGATGATTTTATTGTTGCTAGTGCCATTGTTAGAGCTACCTTTATTAAAAGTGGCAAAAGACTTGAGCCCTTAAAGGTTTTAAAGGCGGCCTCTCCAGGGATGTTGACTCCTCCAGAATTTCCTCAATACCTAAAAGATTTGGTCCAGGGTGAAGAAGAGTTTCTCAACTATCTAAAGGCACAAAATAGGTCAACTAGACAATAACCTTCCAGGTGTGATCGGCCAAAAGTTTTACTTTTGCTATGAAACTTTTAAAAGGCAGTTTTTCTCCCCACTCTTCAGGAGAAACAATAGATAGGGACTTGGTGTTGTCACTTTTCTCATATAGATAATAATTTTTTCCAACTATTGGTTTAAAACTCATTTTCGCTTCATAGATTTGAACTGACACATCTGCACGTTTTTTAATTTCTCTTGCCTGCTTTGCCAGTAAACTCATTTGCTCAAAAATCTGATCAAGTTGCATCTGAGTTTGCTCTTCCATTGCCATGCGGGCATTGCCTTTAATGGCCCCTTCATTTGTAGGAGCCACCGAAAAACCACCCACGCTATGGGCGTACTCAAGCAATGAGGGGAGATCTGCTGTTTTTTCCTTTAGCTTATCGAGGTCAATAGAGTTTACATCTATAGGCTTTGGAGCATTTTCATTGTGTTTCATAGGCCTATTTTCGCATTTTCCATGGCCCTAATAAAGGTGTTGTTTAGATTTTCTTCAGAATATATTTAAAAAAATAATCGAATCTGAAATTCGTTGTGGAATCAATGCTTTACAACACGTTGATCACCTTTTTTGAGGTACTTAGTACTCAAACATTACCTATAATTTTTCCTAATGGAATAATATTTAAGGTGCAATTAAGGTGTAAAACTTACACTGTTAATATTCGATGCAGATATTTCGGGGTAAAAATATATCAAGAAATCTCCCCTAGGTTTCTAACCCTTCCTTTCCCTGAACGCAAAAAAAGGCCCATTCCCTAGGGCCTTTTTTTATTTCTAAACCCTACCGAGTTAATAGGAAATAAATTTTTTTTTACCAAAATGTAAGGTGATATAGATTATTTCTGGCCACAAGTTCGATATCGTTGTGATAACCCAAGGAGGGATCTGATGGTAAAACTAAAAGCAAGACCGTTAAATTTAAGTGTAAAAAAGCTCAATGAACTAAAAAATGAAGGCTTTGTTGCTCTAACTTTCGTTGGCGAGAATCTACAACCATTTTATTGTTTCGCTAAAGAGGACGAGTTGTCTGTCGCTTGCAGTGAAGAGGTCAACTTTAATTGGGGAGGAGAGTTTATAAGTGCCAAATTTTTAAAACACATTGGAGAGGGCTGGAGTACAGTAAAGGATATTATGCTATTTGAAGTTGAATCTGAAATTTATAACGCTCAACTTTGCGCCTAACTTTCTTTTAAGGCCACGACTCTGTATCTAAAGATACTCGTGGCTATAGGCTCCAAGTCTCTATTGATTATTTCAAAACCTTCTTCTTCCAGTTCGTAATCAAATTCATCGCACCTCTCTTCAATCACTCTATCAAGCATAAACTCGTAAACATGATCTTGAGCAGAGAGCCCAAGTGCAAGCTTTTCTTTTATTGTTAGAAGCCTTTTCTCATCCACTCTCATGAAATGACTTATTTGTCTCTTTTTATAATGTGGTATCCAAATTGAGTTTGAACAATATCGCTTATCTCGCCAGGGTTAAGGGCGAATGCCGCTTGTTCAAAAGGAGCTACCATCATTCCTTTACCAAATTCTCCAAGACTTCCACCTTGTTTTGCTGAACCGCAATTAGAGTAGTCTTGTGCTAGTTTTTCAAAAGACTGACCGTCGTTTAATTTTTTTAGAATGTCTTGGGCCTCGAATTTTTGATCAACTAGTATATGGGATGCTGTAATTTTATTTGTCATGATAATGCCTCCATTTTTCTGTACAAATGATCTATACCACCGGAAGTTCTATTACAAAAGTAGTTCTTTCTTTCTCTTTGTCTAGGTACAACTGGCCGCCGTGGGCCTCAACGAGGTTTTTACTGATACTCAAACCAATACCTGTGCCTTCTCCAGCCTTTTTCGTGGTAAAAAATGGTTGGAAAATTTTTTCCTGAATTTCCTCAGGGATTTTATCTCCCGTGTTTGAGATGCCTATAGATGTTGTTTTTCTTTTATGGTTTAGCTTTGTGAAAACCTCTATTTCTTTTTCATTCGATTTTTGAGCTTCAATCTGGGCGTTACTTAGTAAGTTTATTAAGACTTGAGATATTTGGACTTTATTGCAATTTATTTTTGTGTCTGAGCCTAGATTCAAAGTTATATTTAAATCTTTTATCTTAAATCCTTCTTTAGCAAACTCTACGGTCTCTGATATAATTGAATTTAAACTTTCAATTTGTCTATTTTCTCCTGACTCGTTTCTTGCAAATTCTCGAAGCCCGTTAGTTATATTGGTAATCCTTTTTACTGAGCTCTCAATTTTATTGGTTGCTTTCTTTATATCGCTGGAGTGTTTGTTTAAATCATCTGATTTCTCCATTTCGCTTAGTAGGGCCGAATATCCCAGAATCACACTTAGTGGATTATTTATTTCGTGAGCAATCCCCGCGGCCATTTCTCCCAATGCTGCAAGCTTTGAAGCATGTTCAGCACTACGTCTGTGAATTTTTGCTTCTTCGGCCATCTTTCTTGCAAGTTTGACTGCTTTGTTTTGTGCTTTTGAGAGATTTAGAAATAGAATGATTAAAAGAAAATCAATTACAATACCGCTTAATAAAAAGTAACTAGACTGATCTGAACCCAAGGCCTTCTTAAATTCTTTATTGGACTTTATTTGAAAGTTCCATTTTCTGCCGTAAATTTCTTTTGAAATTTCCTTTTGAAATAGAGGCGTGTGGTTAGGGTCTTTATGTTCATTGTAAAGAAGGATATCATTATCAGAGACGCTTATGTCCACCAGCCTCTCTTGTGGGGAAAGCACACCGTAGACAAGTTTTTCCACAATGAAGGGAGCATAGACCATTCCCTTAAAGTTTTCTCTTCTCTCCTCTATGTTTGAATCTTTCTGGCCTTCATAGAAAGGAGCATAAAACAAGAATCCAGGTTTTTGTCTTTCATCCTGAACTAAGATAATTGGGCCTGTCATTCTGGCCTTTCCAGAGTCTTCGGCCTCGATTGCAGCCTTAAGTCTATTTTTTTCAAAGCTGATATCCAGACCTATGGCCTCTTCATTTCCTTTCTCTGGTTCTATATATGTTATTGGGTAATAGATTTCATCTTTTGAATGGTGAAGGCCAAAATTTGGTCTGTATGATCTTTGATCTTTTAAAAATTGTGGTAGCTCTTTTGGGTCTATATTAAAAATTACGCCAAGCCCATTTATTCCAGGGTATTTTTCTGGAAGCTTTAAGCTTTGAGCAAAAACTTTCCACTCATTATAGGTAATTTGAGATTTATTGGCATTATAGAAGGCCACACCGGCCCATAGGCCATCGGCGTAGCTTCTGATTCGCTCTTCAATTAAATTGACTGTGGTTTGTGCTTGCTGGTCAAAGCGGGCCTCTATTCGGGCCTGATATTGAGTTTGAGAAACGTGCCATGCTACCAATGTAAGTGTTGCCGAAGCTAAAACCACAATCCAGTGAAGTAATCCTAGACCTAAAAATTGTTTTTTGTGGTTTTCTCGCATCTTTTTCATTTTAAACGATTTTGTCACACCTTCATGTGAACTTGTATCTTTTTATTTAAAGAGGCAGCTTTTTAATTTTTGACTAACAAGTGTCTTATCATAATTAAAGATCCGAAAAGATATCAACCTTATTGCCATCCACATCTAAAACCGATGCATATCTCTGATTCCAGAATGCATCCCATGGCTCTTTGACCACCTGATATCCATTAGATTTTATCTTTTGGACAAGCAAATCCACCTCTTTTGGTGATGATTGTTTGAAGCATAAAGTCAGCCCAGGTTGAATAGGCTTTTTCCAATCTGGGTCAATCTTTTGTAAAAGTTTAAATGAGTCCAACATAATTCGTACACCACTCGAAGTGCTTCCTTCCATGTGGTCATCTCCAAATTTTTTAAATTCCAGGCCAAATAGCATGTAAAACTGAGATGATTTTTCGATGTTCTCGCAAGCAATACCTATTGCGTCTAAACTCATGATTAACTTCCTTGAACTTATAAGTACACATGATTAAATCTTATGAGATATTTTATGTTAAAGAAGTGCTTTGTCTTCTCTTTAATGTTGTATCTTTCTAGAACAAGTGAAATAAATTTGAAGCAAGATTGAAGGACATATAGAGGGTTTGTCTCGTAAAAATTGCTTTCTTTTCACAGGTTTGAGCTTGTAATATAATAGGCCATAAAAAAACGAGATAGAATATGGAAATTTTTCTCAATAACTTCCTGCTTGCAGGCTCTGTAATTCTTCTTTTTAGCGTTTTGCTAAGTAAGTCCTCCAGCCGCTTTGGGTTGCCCATTCTAATTGTATTTATGGTAATAGGGATGCTCTCTGGAAGTGAGGGGATTGGTGGCATACACTTTGAAAACTACGAACTGACACACTCTCTAAGCTTGATCGCATTGTGCCTAATCATATTCTCAGGCGGTATTGAAACTGAAATGAAGGATATAAGGGGCAACCTAGGCAGGGGAGTTGCCCTGTCTTCCATCGGAGTACTAATAACCACAGGGGTTGTGGGCATATTTGTTCACTTCCTATTAAAGATAAGCCTACTTGAGTCTATGCTTGTAGGAGCAATTCTCTCTGCAACTGATGCCGCAGCCGTTTTTGCAGTGTTTAAAGACAAGAAAGCACAAGTTGTTGCACCGAATAAAAATTTATTAAAGTTCGAGTCTGGTAGTAACGACCCCATGGCCTACTTTTTGGTCACGATCATTTTGGGTCTTATAGAGAGTGGCAACTTTGACTCATTTGATTTGGGATTAAGCCTGTTTTTAAACCCTGCAGTTGGACTCTTGGTGGGCTGGCTTCTATCAAAAGCATTTATCTCACTGAATAATGTAATAAATTTGGAGTTTATAGGACTTTATCCGGCCTTGACGCTTTCATTTCTATTTCTTAACTATTCTTTGGCCGTGCAGTTTGGTGGAAATGGCTTTCTTGCGATCTATGTATTTGGGCTTTTAATAAGCAGTAAGAAAATATTGCATAAAACATTCTTGTATAGCTTTTACGACGGAGTCTCCTGGCTTTCCCAAATCGGACTGTTTGTAATGCTTGGGCTTTTGGTTTTTCCAAGCCGTCTTATGAATATTGCCCCTGAAGGACTTGTTATTGCAGGTTTCTTGATTTTAGTTGCAAGGCCTGTGACCATTTTTCTCTGCTTGGCCTTCAGCCGCTTTAATTTTAAAGACAAAATCTTCATCTCTTGGGCTGGGCTAAAGGGTGCAACTCCAATTGTCTTTGCAAGCCTTGCTGCTGTTAAGATTGGTGATCGCGCACACATTTTATTTGATGTTGTGTTCTTTGTTGTACTTGTTTCGGCTCTAATTCAAGGCGTAACAATGAAGGCCGTTGCTAAGAAGTTAGGACTTCTTTATGAGGCGATAGAAGATCCAAGTTTTCCAATAGATTTCGAGGTTTTAGAAAAAACAAAGAATGGCATAAAAGAAATAGTTGTGGAGCCTGGCGATCATGCAATTGAGAAAAGGGTCGTTGACTTAAATCTTCCAAATGGATGCCTAGTGCTTTTTATAAAACGAGATGGTTCTTTTGTAATACCAGATGGTTCTACAAGCTTCTTAGAACATGATAGAGTTCTTCTGGTGACTAAATCTAAAAATGATATTGATGAGGCGGTGTTGCGATTTAAGCAGGAGAAGGAGAGGCCATCAAAGTTTGTAAAAATTGATGGCAATGAAGTCGTTCATTAAAGGTTGTTTCTTTTGCAAATAATGCTTAGGCTTGGCGGAAATCCATCAACATTCATAATCGTTGAGCTCTTGGCAAAGTTTGAATCTATACCTGCCATTAACGTAATATAGGCCTGCAGTTTAGAGTCTTCCCCCGAGATTGATGCCTGACATAGAAATGTTTCGTCATCCCCAACGATATGAGTAGCAGTAGATACTTCTACTTTTCCCCAAGTTGAGCCGTCCTCTTTTAAAAGCTTAAGGCTAAATTCATCTTGGTGCTCTTCTTTGATCACTGGAAAAGCTTTTGTTTTGGCCTGTTCGACAATCATCTGTCTATTTTCTGAGTCCCAAATTAATCTAGTCTTTTCCACCCAGCAGTGATGATCTGCAAAAACGGAGAATGAGGCCAATAAAAAGGCAAAAATAACACGCATACGAAAGTCTCCTTTTTAATTATTCTTCAATAGAGGTTTTAAAATGTAAAAACCTTTATCTCCAGAAGCTCTCATGAAGATTGATGAATTTTTCTTCATGAGAATAATCCAAAACCTCCACGTCCGTTGTTGCTTTTGAATATATTTCTTTGGCCTGGATGTAGAGTCCTGACTTAACAATCTCAAATAGCTGTTTAGTAGAACATCCATATACCACTTTAGTTATGCCTGCCCAATAAATAGCACCAGAGCACATGGCACAAGGCTCTGTTGATGAATAAAGAACACACTCGGCAAGCTCATCCATTGTTAGTTTCTTCTGTGCTTTCTGGATAAGTCTCAACTCAGCATGGGCAGTGATGTCACTAATGGAGACGACTTCATTTTCACTTGTTGCGACGACTTTACCGTTTTTAACTAGTAATGCACCAAATGGGTGATTGCCTCTTTTAACAGCGGTCGTTGCAAGGGCCAGGGTTTGGTTTAAAAATTCTAGGTGTTTGTTTTGATGGGACATAATGACTCCTTTTTTTAATTTGGAGCCTTCATCGCACAACCATTAAGAAAACAAAGCAGGAAAGCTTAAGAGTCTTTGTTTAGAAAGTTGAACTTGCTAATTATATATGACCTTATCTCCTGAGAGTCAATATTGGCATACATAGTGCACCTATCAAGGAAAGCTATAAGAAGTGCTTATAATTTTAGCTATTTATGCACTTTAAGGGTGTCTAATAGCATCTACACATGAATAGATTTTAGTCAGTGTAGTGACATGAAAATTTAAAAGCCAGTAAACAAATTTTGCAGATAATCTCTAGCAACTAAAAAAGGAACCCTGCTATGAAAAATCTTACTCTTATTCTTCTTATCCTCTCTTCTAGCAGTGCATTTGCACTTGAGTACTCGTTAGGTCTTTATACAGCAGTGTCAGGAAGGTCTGAGTTTGAAACAAGCTCTATCGATGATACGGGAGACATTGGGCCAGGGGATATTAGTTATCTTTTTAAGGTGGATTATGCCGTTAATGAACAGTTCAAAGTGGGACTCGAAAGTGGAAGGCTCTCTTATGACGCCCACTTTACAGGCGAGGAGACTTATTTTACTAGAAAATTTACCGCACAAATACCGCTGGCACTTAGATTTTCTTATGCTGTAAATAAACACCTATTCACCCTTAGTTTGGTCGATACCTTGCACTCAGATAGTGAAAACCTTTATGACAACAACACACGTGAAGGAAGTCTTGAATACGGCTATACCTTTGCTGAAAAATTTTCGGCCAATGTAAGAGTTATGCAGGTTGAGGGTGATAGCTCAAGCAGCTCTAGTGCTGACAAGGCCGAGAATACAGTAATGTTTTTTGGTCTAAGTTATACGATCTAGGACTTTCGCAATGAGAGCTTCTAATTAGAAGCTCTCATTGCTTATAGACTTACTTACAAACAAAATTCATCTTATATGTATAACCCTTGCCAATTGCTTCATCAGCAATAGAGCCACCAAGTGCGGCAATCCCGCCTAGATCGGACTCTTTCTTTCCACCAAAAGCAAATACCCCAGAGCCAACTCCTTGAGCGACTTTAGCGGCAGTCTTTCTGCTTTCATAGTCATCTTGTTTCATATTTCCAGTATATTTGGATTCTTCAGCTTTGATATAGGCAATTTTACTTTGCTTTTCACAAAAGTGATCTGCTTGAGACTTGGCATTCTTATAGCCTTCATCTTTTTTATCTGTTTTAAATACAACAGTATGATTTCCAGACTCTGACGGCCTTACATCTCTGTGATGGGCACATGACGATAAAAGAATAACAGCGAACAATCCAATAAATGCTTTCATTTAAATCTCCTTGTTTGAATTATAGAATTCTATTACTCAGATTATTCTTTTAAAAGAATTAAAGGGATGTACATGTGCGTTAAATCTTTTGCTTACCTTTCGCGAGGGGAATCTTTGGAGTAAACGAGCTACCTTGGGAGGCGACAATAACGCAGATGATTGCAAGCCATTGAATATTTGTAAGGCTTTCGCCTAAAAACACAAGTCCTATGACACTGGCAAAGGCGGGCTCCAGGCTCATTAAGACACTGAATGTTTGAGAGGGAATTCTTTTTAATGCACTCATTTCTAATGAGTAGGGAATTGCACTGCTAAAGAGTCCTACAAAGATTCCCATTGGTAAGGCCTCGAGGTTAATCATTTCAGAAGCGTTTAGAACTAATCCCCAGGGTGCGACTATTATTGCCGCAATGGCCATGCCTGCACTGGCCGCTATAGGGCCTTTTACTTGGGACCCAAGCCTTTTACCAAATACAATATAAAGTGCCCAAAAAAGCCCTGCAACCAATGCTAAAAAAACACCAAGAGGATCCAACTTTGTTTCGGCTCCCTCCATTGGCAAAAGTAGAAAGATTCCTATACCAGCAAGAACGGCCCATAAAAAGTCTAACTTCCTTGTTCCTCCGAGAACCGCCACTGCTAGTGGCCCAGTAAACTCAAGGGCCACCGCTATGCCTAGAGGGATTTTTGCCAAAGCGAAATAAAAAGAAAGATTCATAAGTCCCAAGGATGCTCCATAAAAGAAAAGATCTTTCTTTGCACCACTTGAGAACACGCTTTTCCAAGGCTTGAATATTGCACACAATGCGACTGCTGCGACCATCAATCGGAGTGTGGATGCTCCTGCTACTCCAGCTATTGGAAATAGATTTTTTGCCACAGAAGCGCCGTATTGAATGGACGCCATTGCTAGTAAAAGGGTGAATATTGGAAGTAGTTTATCTCTCATGGTAAGAGACTAATCGAAAAATACGCCAAAAGCTTAATTTTTTATAATTTATTTAATCTAAAGGCTAAAGAGTCGATAAGTTGGCGATGGCCAAACTAATTCTTTTTACATTGCTTTTTTCCTGGGCATTTGCCCAAGATATTGAAATCCATAGAGTTGATGGAAAAATTTTCGCAGAAGCGAATTCCTGTGAAAAACTTGTGGCCCAGTATAGTGCTTTGTCGCAAATGAGCAAAATCAAAAGGAGAGCAAACTGCTCATGTGAGCTTGGTTCAAAATGCACTGTTGAATTAGGCTCTGTTATGCCCAAGATTTATAAAGAACTTCTCGATCGAAACTTAAAGTATGAAGGTCCAAATTGCTGGAATGCAGCCTTGCTTGGCGCTGGATCAACTAAAAGTATTCGTTACATGGATGATTCCGAACTCAAAATAATTCTTAATTCACCAATCTGTGAAAAGGTTAGTGAGCTAAGGCCTGGCGATATTGTGACAATCAAAAAACGATCAAGTAGTGGAAGAGTACAGGAGCTGCACGGTTTTACATATTTAACGAGCTTTGGAGTCTTTAATAAGGAAAATGGAGATGCCTCTAAACCTTATACATTTGCAAATCTTGATAGTGTCTTAAAAAAGTACCAAGTTAGTTTAAAATGCCACCTAAATGAAAGTGATTGCGAACTCTACACGGAGGCACATCGCTGTTCAAAAATTGATGAACTGTTTGAGAGTAAAATCAACCACAACCTAAAGAAAAGCTTAATGAGTGTCTCTTGCATTCTTAATAAAGCCTTTAAAGGCCAGGAAGTTGTTGGAAGCAATAATTTGTCTTCTATCACAAGTGTCTTGGACGTTATGGACTATCAAATAAGTGAGATGAAACATGGGGATCCTGCTAAGGAGATTTTAATTGAAAAATTAAGTTCATTAAGAAAAGGGATTCGAGATATCCAAGACATGGAAAGTGGAATTAAAGAGAGTGGTGAAGTCATAAACTTTAAAGATTCGGATGAAAATCAGTTTTATCCTTTAGGATTTTCGAAGTCTGGAGAGAAATATCAATATGAAAACTATGTGAATTTTGGGCTGTTGCAAATTGGGCAAAAAAAACTTAACGATTACATGGTTTGTGAATTCCTCCAATTTCTACAATTTAAAAATAAAAAGCTATCCGAAAAAGAGTTTAAAACTATTGAGGCCAACTATGGTGAAGTTCTTCGAAATTGCTATGGCGAAGAATGATTCGTAGACTCCTAACTTTAAATATTCATGACAAGGCCTAAGTTCGATATTAACTTTCGCCAGCGCCAAATTAGCCAAGTAATAAAAGGGGGATGGATTAAAGGTTATTTCATTTTCCCAGTGAAAAGCGCGAGTATGCCTACATTGACAAAAGGCATAGGAAAGTGCCAATGAATAAAGAAAAATTACATAGTTAGAGATTTCCACTTTTTCAGGCTGCCTATTTGGGATAAAGGGAATTATGTTATCAAGGGTCTGGATTTTCCTATTACTTTTTGTCACAAGCACTTTTACTGAAGGCGTTGACTTTCAAACCTCTTTAGAAGGAATTAGAAATCAGTTTAACTTGCCTGCAATAGCTGCGATGATCTCAACTTCCAATGGAATTAAATCGATTGCGGCCACAGGAAAAAGAAAGCTTGGTTTTATTGAAGAGGTGACGATTGATGATAAGTTTCACTTAGGCTCTTGTACCAAGGCCATGACATCCACCTTGGCGGCCACTTTTATCGAAGAGAAGAAGCTAGAATGGTCGAGCACTTTAAAGAATCTCTTTCCTGAAATTTCAATTCATAAATCACTCGAAAACGTCAAATTTGAAGATTTGCTTGTTCATAGAGCTGGACTCCCTGCAAACCCAGGCCCTGATTTTTATAATCGTCTGAGTAGCCTCGATATTAGTGAAGCGAGAAGGGAGCTTGCTAAAAGTTTTCTGCTCATAAAACCTGAATTTAAAGTCGGAACCTACCATTACAGCAATGTAGGTTATATTATCGCAGGCCATATCTTAGAAAGAATTAGCGGTAAGAGTTGGGAAGTGCTCATGGAGGACAGACTTTTCTCTCCACTTGGGATGAATTGCGGATTTGGCATAACAAGCTCCAATGAAGAAAAAATCCCAACACAGCCCTGGGGGCACCTAAGAGGAAATAATTCAATAGTTCCTCTTCAGGGTGACAATGCCCCTTTCTATGGGCCAGCTGGCACGGTTCATTGCCCAATGAAAGACTGGAACAAGTTTCTTAGTATTCATATTGATGGTTACAACGGAATTGAATCCATTATAAAGATTTCTTCTTTCAAGAAGTTGCATGCTCCATACCCTGAAGAGGGGGAAACCTACACTTATGGAGCTTGGAGAAGACTAGACAGGAAGTGGGCCAAGGGGCACGTATTCACTCACACTGGCTCAAATACTCTAAACTACTCCAATGTATGGATAGCTCCAAAAATCAAAACAAGTATCATTGGTGTATCAAATATTGGCGGGGACAATGCTTGGAAGGCCACAAATGCCGCTGTTCTAGAGGCCTTAGAAAAACTTAAATGATCAAGTCTTTCCTAAGTGGTTCCTTTTTCTTTGTTTATAGTTCTCAAGTCACGATGGATTTTTTCGTCTTTGTGTCTGCCCAAATGGTAGAAGATATGGAAAATGGCACCCTTTCTTTCGACTCTATTTTTAACGTAGAACAAAAACCAAATTAAGCAAAAAATAGTCAGGCAAAGAGAGATATAAAAAGGTCGCTTCCCTAAATAGAAAAGAAGAAGGAATGAAGTGAAAACTCCAAAGATCTGCATCCATGGATAAAGTGGTGATTTAAACCCTGGGCTGTAATGCTCAATCTTACTCTCTCTCATAACAATAAGAGCACAGTTAACTAGTATGAAGACAATCAGTTGAACAACGCTTGCAAACTTTGCAACACCCATAGGTGATAACATAAGTTGAAAGGCTATCATTAAGGCCACGGTAACGGCGATGGAGAGAGTGGGAGTGTTAAAGCGGTTTAGTTTTTTGAAAAAGGATGGAAAGACCTTATCTCTACCCATGGCAAGTGGGAATCTTGAGGCACTCATAATACTTGCATTGGCGGTGGAGGCGAACGCCGCGAAAGCTGCTGTAAATATCAAATAAAGGCCCCATTTGGCCGGAAGAAAGCTAAATGCCATCTCGGAAGCTGTTGCAATGGGTGAGAGGTCTTTGGAAAGTGCGTCTAAGTCAATAAAGTAGACGACAAAAAATACCCCAAGCACCATTAGAATAAGTGCAGTTAAGACGGCATAAAGGATGCCTCTTGGAATGTCGCGTGCTGGATCTTTTATTTCTTCTGCAACACTTGCAAGTTGAGATACACCCAAGAAAGCGACAAATACTATTGCAGTTGCCTGCATGATTCCCTCAACTCCGTTTTTAAAAAAGGGTGAGAAGTTTTGCTTGATTTCAACAACTGAAGCCTTGGAAAAAACGGTGAAACCAGATTCTATTAGAAAATAGCTTAGAATCGTTACAAGACCTGCTACCAAAACCTTTTGCAGTCCAGCTGTTTCTTTGGCCCCAAAGAGGTTTAAGAATCCGAAAATGACGGTCAGTCCAATTGCATATGGAGTAATGTCAGCTTCAAAAAACAAGCTGGTATAGGCCTGCATGCCTATAAAGGCAAATGCTCCCTTGAATGACAAGGCAAGCCACATGCTTATCCCACCCACAGTACTCATAAGTGGGCCTAAAGCTCTATCAATAAAAAAGAAAACCCCACTTGCTTTTGGCATCGCTGTGGAGAGTTCGGCTATGCTCATCAGAGAAGGCAATACAAGTAGAGCAGCCAAGACGTAGGCCAAAACAACCGATGGCCCTGTTTCACTAGCAGCAAGTCCTGGCAATAAAAAGAACCCTGAGCTAAACATGGCCCCAAGGCAGATCGCGTAGACGTCGCTTAATTTAAGATGTTTATCGAACTTTTCCATATATCCTTTTCTTATGGGAAAGGGACTTCTACAACAAGCCTATCACTTTATTCTTTAAGCTATTGCTAGATATGTATTCGAGTTGATCTGTGAAAGTAATGTGTAACCATTGGAGGAGTCCTTATTTATAGGCAAACTTTTGTTTTTCTTAATGATTAACCTTTGGGAGTAAGAGTTGTCTTATTTGTAAAGCTTGAATAATGAGCTGCGTTGATAGACTAAAGGTATAGTTTTTACAATACCTGCATAAAAGTGTTAAAAATGGCCGAATCCGAGTTAAATAGGATAAACGATTTTTATTAATAAAAATTTGGAGATCAAATGAAACTTTTATTATTAATTGCTATTTCTTCTTTCAGTGTTTTTGCTGATTCTTTTGACTTTGAATGTCATGGAACAGATGCCGTCTATGTGAACAGCTTCTCAATGGAAGGTTCTGTGGACACTCAATCAAGAACCATTACTTACGATGTAGAGACTAGAAGTGCTGGAGATAACGGTTTGACTAGCGTGAATACAGAAGTAGTTAGGAATGTGACATTAGAGCGAGTTACAGATCCTGTAACAGGGGACTTCCTTGCATACAGGGCCTACTCTGTTGATCAAAATGATGATCATGTTTATGTAAATATTTTGATGAATTATCCTGGCCAACTAGCTTCTCAAATAAGAGACGCAGACGGAAGAGTATATCTTTCTAACTGCAAGGCCCTATAGTTTAGCTTCCAAAAGAGAAATATATTATGGCCCTTTTTGAAGGGCCATTTTCATCGCTTATAGATCTAACTACAAAAATTGTTAAACACTAACCTTCTCTAAGAGTAGTTTAAGCCTAACAGACATTGAAAATAAAATTGATTAATAGTGTGAAGCTTGCTAGATAGAAGTCATGAGATCAATGTTCCGTTGGCCATTCATTCGTAATCTTCTTTGGTGTTGTTAAGCATCAATACCCTTTTATTTCATTAAATTTATAATCCTTTGTGGAGATCTTATGAAAAAGATTACGATCGTTTATGGGACGCGTCCTGAGTTTATAAAGCTATATCCATTAATTAAGGCTTTAAAAAAAAATAAACATTTTAAGTTACAAGTTATTTCTACAGGTCAGCATACCGACCTTCTAGAACAGGTCCATCTTGAAGAGTCATTCTCTCCAGATGCCAATTTAGATATTCAGCGCAGGTTCGGCGATCTAAATGAATTGCAGGGGTTGATATTTAGAAAACTGTATGACTTCTCAAGACTGGACGAAAAACCAGACTTAATTTTAGTCCATGGTGACACGGCGACGGCCTTCTCAACAGCATTATTCGCATTTCAATTTCAAATACCAATTGCACATATTGAATCAGGTCTGAGGAGTAAAAATCTAATGTCTCCTTTTCCTGAAGAGTTCTATCGTCAATCAATCTCTAAAATGGCTAGTTTAAACTTTGCACCAACTCAATCAGAGAGGGATAACCTCTTATCTGAAGGAGTAGATGAAAGAAGAATATTTGTAGTGGGAAACACAATCGCTGACTCCTTATTCTCTAGGAAAAAAACGGATTTTAAAAAGAAAAATAATATTCTAATTTCAGTTCATAGGAGGGAGAATAGAGAAAAATTGAAAGACCTTCTTGATAGAGTTCATAATTTATCATTCTCTTTAGGTGAGGCAAAATTTGAGTATTTAATTCACCCTTCTGTAGAAGGGTTGATTGATACTAAGAAATATCCCCGAATAAAATTTCTATATTCAATGAACCATTCTAGTTTTTTGGACCGTATCCAGAGTTGTAGGTTTATAATTACCGACTCTGGAGGTGTTCAGGAAGAAGTCAGTTTGCTTGGCATTAAGGCCCTTATCTATAGGAATCATACGGAGCGCTTAAATGGTTTAGACTCAGGAGTTGAATTAATTGGAACTGATTTAAACAAACTATCGGCCCGAATTACTGAACTAGTTAATAATCCTTCGGAATTAAAAAACAAAAATCGCCTTTATGTTAATTCAGTTTCTGAAAAAATCATCAAAGTTATACAGAATTTTGTAGCTCTTAGAGAGGAGGCTGTATGTCTATCTTAGCTATTGGTGCACATCCTGACGATATTGAGATTGGTTGCGGTGGAACTTTGGCCAAGCTAATAAGTCAGGGGGAGAAAGTTACCGTTTTAATTATAACAGATGGAAGAGCTGGGAGCTTGGAACACGACAGTTTGAAGCTTGTGAAATTGAGGCAAAATGAGGCAAAAAAATCAGCGAAAGTGCTGGGTGTTCACAATTTAATTTTTTTTGACTTAGCTGATGGCCTTGTAAGTTATTCTAGAGACGACAAGCTTAAAATGATTGAAATGATTAGAACAATTAAACCAGATACCATTTTTATTCATGCAAGCGATGATAAGTTTAATGATCATCAAATTGTGCGATCTTTAGTTCTAGATTCCATTCAAGTTGCCGCTGGTCCCTGGTATTCAGAAGCAGGCGGTTCTGCTCATTTCGTTAGAAAAGTTTATGGCTATGAAGTGTGGAACCCGATTAATAGGTTCCAATTAGCTGTTGATGTATCAGATTTTATGGAATTAAAGTTGGATGCATTGAAAAAGCACAAATCCCAAGTCACAGGTATTAATTATTTAGATGGAGTGAAAGGACTAGGTATGTACCGAGGAGCAATGTCTGGCATGGGAAGGTACGCAGAGGTTTTTGAAGTCATGCAACACCATGAACTGTGAATGGTGCGAGTTTTGAATAAAAAAAACATTATAAAAACGTACAAGTTCGCCCAGTATTTAAGGACTAATTAAAGAAGTCTTATGCCTAGGAAAAGTCATATCCCAAATAGCCAATGTATAACTATTACCAGTTTTTACACTTTCTATTGTGCGGTGCGAATAGTTGTTGTAAACACGCAGCAACAAACTTTAAGCATTGGAGGATGTATGAAATTACTAATTACAGGGCTATTGCTAATGGGAAGTATTTCTTCTTACGCTAATGAATGGCAAAGTTATTGGGATAGTTTCGGTGGATCAATCATGAGTGTAAAAGATCACGAAAGATTGGATGTGAATGGAGATGAAAAACAGGTGTTAGTGTTGAGGTTAGAGGTTGTGTAGCTACTTTAGGCCTGTCTGATATGGCATTCATCTTGGGGCTTAAAAACTTTAAGCCTAATCTTAAGTCTTGTGATGAAAATGAAATCATCATTGCGCCGACCTATTATAGAACTACATACGCTGATAATTGTATGGACTATACTAAAAAGATCTTTGTTCCTGTTCCAGAAGACTGCAATTTTAACGCAGAAACCGGAAAAGTGATTATTGATCACAATTTCGAAGAATAGATTTAAACTAATAGATTTAGTATAAAAAAGCCCAGCATATCGCTGGGCTTTTTTATTTAATATAAAGTTTTTTGGGTAGCCTGGAGTGGGTTAGAAATTAGAACTCTTTATGGTCTGAATGATTTTTTTACTAATCTGGTTATTATGTTTCTCTGGCCTATAAACCAAACAAATTTCATCTTTGAAGATTGGAGAGCCACCCAATCTTTTAAGATTGCTATATTGAGAGGCAATAGTTGCAGGTAAAAGACCATATCCAAGTCCTAGAGCTGTGAGCTTCGCTACAAGTTCAAGATTTCCTGACTTTAGTTCCCCGGAAAACTTTATCTTCTTTCCAAGTTTTTTAAGTATGAATTGTGATTGGGCCAAATTCTGGTCATAAATAAGTTTGTCTTGGGTGTCTTTGGTGTAAAAAATGGTTACTTCATCAGTATAAAGCTTTTTGATGACAAGGTCCGGATGTTTAATAGGATTAACAATTACACCGAAGTCAGCTTCCCAACTGATTACTTTTTCTGTCATCTCCCTAGAAAGACCATGTGTAAAATTAAAATCTAATCCTGGGAATTCTACTTGCAGGTTTCCAATGAAAAACTCAGTAGCATAAAGGGCAACCGAGGGGTGTATGGCAAAGGTATAGCTTCCCTGGATTAGGCCTGTCTCAGGGTTTGCTAGGTTTTGGGCCTGCTCCCATTCATATATTAGTCTTCGGGAGCGAACTTTGAACTCTTCGCCAAGTTTTGTTAATTGAATACCATTTTTCAATCTAATTAAAAGCTGACCTCCAAGTTCATTTTCCAGTCTTTTAATTGCATAACTAAGAGCAGGTTGAG
Source organism: uncultured Bacteriovoracaceae bacterium (assembly GCA_950070535.1). Classification (GTDB taxonomy): domain Bacteria; phylum Bdellovibrionota; class Bacteriovoracia; order Bacteriovoracales; family Bacteriovoracaceae; genus UBA845. The sequence continues at coordinate 59,655 of CATMLK010000004.1, forward strand.
AAATACCAATTATTTCAGATGCCCTCGTTATATTGAGGGTCTCACTCACTGCAATAAAATACTTAACGTCATCCATCATTAAAGACATAAGTAAGTTTTATCACAGTCACTGAAATAAGTCATTTTATTTATCTCAGTCTGTTTCCTAGGGTTTTAATAGGAGGGAGATATGAAAAAAATGATAAATGACCTGAAATCTGTAAGCACACCAATAAAGTCCTCATCTTCTGAAGTTTTGCATGACAAAGACCCTGTAATAGAGACTTCAATAAAAATTCTGGCCGAAGTAATGAGTTATCGACGTTCACCCGAAAAAGTTAAACCTTGCCGTGACTCAAAATGTGAGTCTTGTGCATCGATTTATTTACCTAAAATAGTTTACGCTGTTAAAAATAGAAGGCCTGTGAGTTTTGTTTTACCCGCATTCCCTGGTAAGTCACCAAATTTAAACAAGGTTGTTGGGATGGTGCCTGACTTTGCAGAAAAGATATCTTTATCTTTTCTGCAAAGTCTTTGTAAGAGAGTTAAAACAATTTATTCTCCAGGCATCCAAATAATTATTTGTTCAGATGGAAGAGTCTTTAGTGATGTGGTGGGAATGCAGGAAAGTCATGTAACTTCATATCAAGCGGAATTGGATAGGTTAATTGATGAGATGTCATTAAAGGATATTTCAACTTTTAACTTAGATGATATTTATAAAAATTTAAGCTTTGCCCAAATGAGGGCTGAATTGATGAAGACATATGGTAAATCATCAGAGTTCTTAAAACATAAAATTAAAAGTGGTGCTAGGCCTGGAGCTACCCTGGAGGAGGTAGAGGCTAATAGAATGTATTGCGGAATAACACGTTTTTTATTTGAAGATTCATTGTTTCCTGGCCAAAGGAAAAGTCGGGCAGCAATTCAAAGAGATGCTAAGTCGAAAGCATATGAGGTAATAAGAAGAAGTAATGCTTGGAGTGAACTAATTGAGGAGTTATTTCCTGAAGCTGTCCGCCTCTCAATTCACCCACAGGTCTGTGGCTCAAAAAAATTAGGAATTCGTTTAGTTGGTAACGAATCTTGGATGACGCCTTGGCATGGAGTTGCTATGGAAACACCTAAGGGGCATATATTAGTTAAACGAAGTGAGGCAGAGGAGCTTGGAGCTAGATTGATTTATGACTCTTTAGGACGTCCATCTTTTTATCAACTTCTAGATTCTGACCTACCGGCGTTCATAGAGAGTAAGTTATGAAATATAAAATAACTAAGTTAGAACCATTTGGTGCTTTGATTGAATCTGCAATGCCAGGTTTAAACATCGGTGAACTTAATATTGAAGTCATTCGTGAACTATTTTTGCAGGAACAACTTGTATTGATTCGAGGCTTTCAGGGATTTGCCAATTCTGATGCCTTCTCCAAATACTGTGAACAATTTGGAGAGATTAGTATTTGGCCCTTTGGAAAAGTGTTGGAGTTAGTTCAACAAGACGAACCACTAGACCACATCTTTGATAACAGTTATGTGCCGCTTCATTGGGATGGGATGTACAGAACCCAAGTTCCTGAATATCAAATATTTCATTGTGTAAAAGCTCCTTCACCAGGACAAGGTGGAAGAACTATATTTTCTAATACGATTAAGGTTTTAGAAAATTTATCACAAGATATGAGAGAGAATTGGAAAAGCATATCAGGAATATACAAGAGAAAAATGGAGTTTTATAATAGCAAGATTATATCACCTTTGATCACAAGGCACCCTTATCGAAATTATGATGTTATCCGTTATAATGAGGTTCATAACCCTGATAGAGGTAAACTTATAAACATACCTGATATAAGTTTCACAGGACTAAAAGAGAAAGAGCTTGTAAAGGTTTTTAAAGACTTAAATAAGTTTCTTTATAACTCCAAAAGTTCTTACGCCCATGAATGGAGAGATGCAGACATCGTTATAGCTGATAACTTTACTCTTCTACATGGTAGAGAAGCGTTTAAATCCAATGCTCCAAGGCACATTCAAAGAGTACAAGTTTTAAGTAATCCCCCTTTCGACAATCCACATCTGGAGACACTTAAATGATTAATAAAGAAGTGGACATTGTAGTCGTTGGTGCAGGCCCTGTTGGACTAATGTGCTCATATCTTGGAGAGATTTGTGGTTTGAACATTGTAGCAGTCGATAAAAATGATGGAGCACTGAAAGTTGGAAGAGCCGATGCATTAAACGCAAGAACACTCCAGCTTTTGGAATTAGCAGGGTTATTCAAAGAGTTATACCCTAAAGGAAAAATTTGTAATACTTCTTCCGTTTGGTCCAATGGGAGATTTATTTCAAGACAGTCATCCTGGTGGGATGAAATAGAAGGTTGTTTTCACAAGCACTTTCTAATGCTTGGCCAGTCACACATAGAGAAATTGCTGGATCAAAAGCTAAACAGGACTAGCAATAAAGTCTTAAGAAAAACTGAGATAGAAAACATTGTGGCAACTACTGAGGGATGTTTGACAACGTTATCAACTGGAGAGGTGATTAAGTCAAAGTTTGTGATTGGAGCTGACGGTTCAAGATCATTTGTACGAAACCATTTCAAGATCCCTTTCGAACTTATTAGACCTAAAATTACTTGGGCCGTTATAGATGGTGTGGTTGATACTGATTTTAAAAAAGTCCCTGAGATAGTAGTTTTTCAAGCTGAAACTTCGGACGTGGCATGGATTCCGAGGGAAGGAGAAATTGATAGATTTTATGTAAGAATGGACAGAATAGACTTTACTCAAGAAGAAGTGCTTGAAAAAATTAACAATGCAATATTTCCAAATTATTTAACTTTTAAAGAGGTTGAATGGTTTTCACATTTTTCGGTCAAGGAGTCTGTAGCTGAATCATTTTGCACTCAAGATAGAGTTTTTCTCGCAGGTGATTCGTGTCATGTTCATTCTGTTAATGGAGGTCAAGGACTAAATACCGGCCTGGCGGATGCTTTTAATCTTATTTGGAAATTGAATTTGGTATTAAAGGGAGAAGCATCCAGTGATCTTTTAAACAGTTATGAGTCGGAGAGAAGGCCAGTTGCTCAAAGTGTAATTGAGTCCTCGGGAGAGTTAGTTAGAGCAACAAAGTTTTCAGAGCGTGGAACCCATGCCCAAGATTATGTGAAAATTGTGGAAAAGCGTTCTGGAAATATTACGGGTATGGGAATTCGATATGGAGAAAGTGGACTCAGAGGAACAAGGGTCTTTGACTTTGAAATTTTTCGTGAGGCAGAAAAAACACGGCTGTATTCTCTTTTAGACTACAGAAAATACACACTTTTAATTTGTGGCGATGTTGAGCTTCCTATGCATTTACCTGAAAGGATAAATTGCCTAAAAGTAAAATCCTTTAGGAACAATGGTGGATATTGGTCTAAAACAGCTCCCTATCATGGGCAAGCGCTTTTGATTCGACCGGACTCGTATATTGAATATAGTATTAGCTTAGAGAAGGTTACCTATTCTGAGTATTTGGCCGAAATGATTGAGTGTATTTTTCCTAATAATCAAACATCAGAGGGGTGACTCTAGGTTGTAGGTGATAAAAAGTTCTTTACTTTGGAAGTGAAGTTTTCACCCGAATCCCAATGAGATTGAAGTAAAAATTTGAATCACCTAAGGTATGGATTGTAGTCCATTGGTCGCAAAGGCTCTGACCAAAACTATGGCTCTGTTCGTAAGTGATTTAAATTAGTTGATGAAATTAAAAAAGCCCTTTTGGTGCTGATGACAGGCTTGAACTTAAGCCTGCCATATCAAATTGAAATTGGGCTCTAACTCATTGAAAATAAACAACTTAGTGATTGGCACTATTACTGCATTAAATAAGTCCGAATATAAATTTTTTACCTAAGTTTCATGGGTTATAGGGGGTTAATTCGTAAACTTTATCTACAATGACTATAATTCAGACGTTGGAGATTGAATGAAATTGCTTCTTTTATTTGTATCTTTGCTTTTTTCATCCCTGAGCTTTGCTCAAGGAGATGCTTGTCTCAAGAAGTTGAAAAATCTATTGGAGACAAAGTCAGAGTTTTATCTCCTAAAATCAAATGCAAGTGTTTTCGATATATTTCAACTTTCTTGTGAAGATGGCGACTTTGGAAATGCTCTTCATACTTATGGAGCCTTTGCTTTTATTCATGAGGCAGCCCATTTTGAAGACCTGGGGTGGGATGAAGAAGGATTTCCAAACTCATTGGATGAATTTAACTATTTTACGATAGATGGTGAACACCTTGGAAACTTCGAGAACTACAAAAGTCTTCCAAAGGTAAGGGACATCGTTATCCCTTATATTGAGAAGGAGAAGCCTGAGTTCCTTGAGGCCGACTCTGCTTTTATGAGCATGCATGATGGCTATATCGCGGATGAAGAGGCTCTGGCATCTAAAGTGATTCATGGGCTGGCATCAGAACTGAATGGTTATACTCACGGAGCGAGAATTCAGGCACGTATTCTTCCATTGCTACCAAATTCGGTTACTTTTACGGATGACCTGGGAAATCAGCATTCGATGGATAGTCCATATGCTAAGATTCCTAGCCAATTAGATGGCGTGATGTATTTCATCTACAACTTCAACCTATATTTAAGACTGCTAAAACAAAATCACCCTGAAGTTTGGAGTGATTTCTACACCACACACAACAAAGATTATCTGCGTAAAGTTCTAACCCCCTCAGTCAAGATACTGAATGAGCTTGATCATTGTTCGATTAGAGAAACCTACTTCAATGTGGATTTCTATGTTGAAGAACTCATAAAAGGTGATACCCATATTCTAAGCGAGATTCTAGGCGACAAGCTGTTTGAAGATCTTATTTGCACCGAAGATGGAATTAAACGGGGATTAAAGATGATTGACGGAGAAAGCATTATTCCTTCCAAGTCGCTTGGCGAGTGTAAGTAATCTATCGTTAATTATTGGAGTCTAGGTTTGTAGTGGTTCTAAAAGTTTAGGAAAAAAAAAGCCTTTCCGAAGAAAGGCTTTTAAAATGGGGTGGACGATGGGACTCGAACCCACGACAAACAGAACCACAATCTGCTGCTCTACCAACTGAACTACGCCCACCACAATAAATTCAGTTCTAGTTTTATAAGTATCTTTTGGCATTTAGTCAATTGGAAATTATTTGTTTTGCCTTGCGTTGTAGTTTTTACTTGTTGATTTAAGCGCTTGATTTTCAAACTCTATTTTGACGAGTGGCATCTTTTTAGCTTAAACTTGTCTAAAATAATCATTCTACAAAAATGTAAGAGGGAGTTTATGAAAAGAATTATTTTAGCTGTTGCCATGATGGTTTCTACTGCTAGTTTTGCTACAACTGTTGGCCTTTCTACCCATCCATTCACTATGAATAAAAGCGTTGTGACTACAGAGTTTAATTCTTACCTGTCGTCTGGCGATGGTATGGGAATTACTGCCAAGTATTTTCAGAGAGTTAACAGTCGCGTTAACTTTGACGCTGGTTTCGGTGTGACTGACGGTGACAGGGCAAATAGACTTTTTGCTGGTGCAGATTATGAACTTTTTCCTGATTACGGAAGACAGCCAAGAGTTTCAATTAAGTCACTTCTTGAAACAAACGAAGTAGACGGAGATAGAATTAACTCCTTGGGATTTGCTCCAACCCTTTCTAAAGGTTTCTCTATTTATGGAAAGGAAGCGTTTCCATTCGTTGCTCTTCCAATGAGCGTTGGCCTAAACACAAACGAAGGGACTTATGAAACAATTACTGCCCTTTCAGCTGGTATCACTGGAAGACTACCTGTTAGAGGTTTTGAAAGCCTAGTGGGCAATATTGAGACAAACTTTAACCTAAGAAACAGCTATACGGCCCTAGTAATGGGTCTATCAATGCCTCTACAATAAAAATATGAAAATAGTATTTTCCGACTTCGACGGCACCCTAACTGTAAACGGTAAATTGGGTGCCGTTTTTTTTGAGCTTCTTGATATAATAGAAAAAAACAACTCTGAGCTTGTAATCGTTTCCGGTCGAAGCTTATCGTGGGGACATTTTCTCTTAACTCACTTTCCTCTAAAGCATGCCATCATGGAAGGCGGGGGAGTTATTCTTACTAAAAATGTGGACGGTGTTATATCCGAAGAGTTTTTGGTTAGTGAAGGTGAACTTCAAAGGCTGCAGGATCTGACAGTCAAACTTCAAAGAGATGTACCTGAAACTATTCTAAGTGTAGACAGTTTTGGACGAAAGTCGGATCGAGCAATTGAATTCCCTCAAATGAAACAATCTGATGTGGAAAAGGCAGAAAGTTATTTATTAAAAGAGAAGGCCAACTTCTCAAGAAGTAATGTTCATGTGAACTTTTGGTATGGCGATATATCAAAGAACTATGCAGTGAACTACTTTCTTAAAAACTATTGCCCACATCTAAAAATTGAAGAAACTATCTTTTACGGTGATTCTCTAAATGATGAATCTATGTTTGAGAGCTTTCCAAACACTGTTGGCGTCTCAAATATTATTAGTGTCTTGGATGAGCTTTACCACAAGCCGAAAATTATTTTGGAAGGAAAAGAAAACGCCGGCGCATTTGGTGTTTTAAACCACCTTAAAGAAATCTTTAATCAGAGCATCGATTTTTAGATTTAAACCATCAATACTTAAAGACTCAAAATTCTTCTCAATCCAGGGAATAAAGTCATTAGGAATTTTAGTTTCCAATAATAGAGAGTCGTTCTCGCTAGGGTAGGCCATTACCAACGCCATCGCGTGAAGGGCATGTCTTGAGATTTGCATTAAATCATGATCCTGCTCTGTGGCGACTCCATCTTTGAATCGTCCAAAAACACTTGGGTCACCACTGTAGAGTTTGTCGCCAATTAATGGCAGGCCATAGTGGGCGGCATGAGCGCGAATTTGATGTTGTCTGCCTGTTTTGGGAAATGCAAGCCCCAGCAGGTATTTTTCATTCTCCTCAACTTTTAAGAATGTTGTTTTTGCTTTTTTACCTTTAGTTGATTTTTCATCATAGCAGTGGACATAAAGTCTTGGGACAAAGTCATCTTCTTGTCCTAAGCGTTCGTTGGCAACAAAAGGAAATTCATTTTCTTGTCTTTTATGTGCCATGAAAAAATAGCATTTTTGAACTTTTTCTTTTTCAAATAGTTCTCCACAAAGTTGTGCGGCCTTAGGATTTTTTCCAAGTAGAAGAGCTCCACTTGTTTCTCGGTCAAGACGATGTATGGAGTGAATTGTCTTATTATACTTTGTTTCCAAATAGACGGTTGCACAGTTAAAAAGCCTTTTCCCTGTGGGGTGGGTGGTCATGTAGGCCGGTTTAGATATTGCCACAAGGTTTTCGTCTTCAAAAATAATATCAGGTACTAGATCGAGTTCTAACTTTTCACCTCGCCAGTACTCGTCTTCAAGATCACCCCTTGGTGTGCTGACAGTAATTTTCTCCCCCTCATACACCTTTACGCTTGGCTTGTGGGGGAAAGGACGATTGTGAATTCTAACCTGTCCTATTTGAATTTTCTTCTTTATCTGTTGCCTTGAAAAGCTAGCTAGATAGTCCATTAGGAACTGATCAAGCCTTAGGCCAGTTTGGTCTTCTTCTACTTCCAAAATGGCCTCAAATAGCTCTGATGTAAATTTTTTCTTTATTTCGCCCATAATCTATTGGGCGGTATCATATCTCTTTTTTAACAGGTGTTTCAAACAGTTTATGGCACCTCTTTTAGTGTAGCCATGGTTTGTATGCAACTGCTCAAGAATAACTTCGATTTCGGCCCTTCCCTCATCGGAGAGTCCAGACTTCTTAGGCTCTTCGTCATCGGAGTTAATCTCACTTAAATAGTACACCAAATTCTTTCCAACATTTTGGATTATCTTTCTCTGCTCGTTTCTGAACGACTCTTTGAGCTGCTTGGTAATGGTGTCTAGCACTTCGCTATACACTATTTCCTTACCAGGGTTATCAAGTGAGAATGCTCCTAATTTAGAAAGAATGTGGGATCTAAATGTCTCAGGATCTTCTTTTAAATGAATGTTGGATTCAAACTCTTTAATAAAGTACTTGTCTGGATCTTCAAATTTTCCAATTACCGGATTCTTAATTTTCTCGCCTTTGATCAAGGCATTGATGTGCAATACATACTTTGAGATATAGTCTTCGTAAGATCTATTGTCCACAAGCCCTAGGGAGTCACGAAGTTCAATGTCAAATTGGTTTAAAAAGTGCTGCTCTACAAGGTAGAGAAATTTTTTGGAATTATGATAATCCCCTTGAGCACCAATATTTAAAAACTCATGTTCACTTTTCTTCTCACTTACTTCTTTAAGATAATCTAGTACCTCAATGAAAGTAATGTGTTCATGCAGTAGGGAGAGCTCGTAGATGAACTGCTTAACCTCTCTTGGAGAGATTCCAAATTTTCCTTCATACATTTGATCATTTTCAAATTCCGAGCAAATGGCCTCAACACCTGGCCTTAAGATCTGCTGCTCTTCCTGGCTTAGGTATTCTGGAACTAGGTTGTCCGCAATTAACAAAGATTTTTCCAAGGGGGTAAGCTTCTCAGCAATCTCACCTAAGCGTTTGTCTTGGTAGTTTTTGCTCTGAGGATGACGCATCCTTGTCATTACAGACCACAAGCATAGAGTTTCCAAGGAATGTGGCTCAAACTTGGTTTTATCTCTTACATTTGCAACTTGATCTAGATAGATATTCTTCTCATCTTCATAGTTAAGCAGGTAGGGTACTCTCAAAAAACTGAATCGACCTTTGAAGGAGCTGAAGTCTGGGTGTTGCTTAAATGCATTAAAGTGTACTTCGTTGCTGCTGCCAATGAAGAATATATCAAGCTCAGTAAGTATTCCCTGAAGGTTTATTGTCTTAGTTTCCATTGTCATTAAAAGGTATTTAAACGTATCCAATGGCCTTTTCAAAAGATCAGAAAATTCCAAAATCCCCCTGTTTGCAAGAATTACTTCACCATTCATGCTAAATAAATTTAGGGACTGAAGGCTTGGAGGTAAACTTGCGAGCCTTTTGTCCATTGTTATTTGCTGCAATTTTGCGTCGACGTGCAGCTGAGGTTCTATTGTTGATGCTGCCACAGAATATCTTTTGTCGATATTAAATCTCTCTACGCGAATGTGTTTTAGAACATCTTCAAAAGAGCCTTTGTAATTTTTTAGAAGGGCATCAAAGATTAAACGATTTCTCTTAGATAAATCCCCATTATAGAGATAGCTCAACTGAATAGACTCAAGCTTTTCTGGCTCGTCTGCAAGAAGCTTATCTATAAGTTTCTGTCTAGTTCTTAGAGGTATAAGAAGAAGGGGATGATCTTTTAGTTCTGAGACTAAAATTGCGCTTATTTCAGAGTCCTCCAAGTGTGCAAATGATTGTAAATGCTTATCAACTTGCTTGGAGCTTAGCCCTAAACTACCCTTAACATAAGTATCTATCGGAAATATCCAACTGAACGTGTATAATGCACCACTGTCAGTGTGGGAGTACTCCTCAGCTGTTCTCATTATTTTTTTTACAAGTGAGGTTTTTGAAGAGCCATTTGGGCCAACAAGTAAAATGAACTTATTGTTGAAGCCTTCTTCGTTGAAATTTACAAGGTTTTGATAAATTTTTTCCTGAGCTCTCTTCTGGCCAGCTACTGGAGGGGAGTTTGGATGATTCTTCTTAAAGAGACTAAAGCTTCCATCTTCATCTTTTCCATAGAAGTCAAACATGTCTTTTAAGTACATGCTGGAAGTTCTAAGCTCCCTTGAAGGGTTTCGCTCGAATATTTCCATATACTCGTTGAAAGAAAATATCTGATCGAATTTTTCTTCTTCTTTGTTTACTTCCTCTAACCAATCCATATACACTTCCTAATATGTTCAAAAGGTCCACTTCCAGTATAACAAATCTAAAAAAATTATCAGTCATTATTGTTTCGCTGGCGATCCTTGCCTCGGTATTTATTGGATCCTTTAAGTCGGACAATTTTGTCAAAAGATCTGATCAGGCCGAGGGAATTGGGCAATTTGCTCAAGAAATGGAAAAAAGGTGGCTGGAAGGCGATGTGGAAGAGCTTTACGAGAAGAAATCACTTATTTGCCCTGAGTTTATTTCAAATGATACGAAAGTTCATCCAAGCTACTTTCAATGCAATCCCTACTATATGCAGTGTTTTTTAAGATCACTAAATAAAAAGAGTTCAGGATCTAGGTTTCAACTTGAGCACACTTCCTTTGATGAGAATGGAAATCTCATTGCAAGTTTTAAAGACAAAAAAAACAAAGGCCCGCTTAGTCTTAAATTTAAAGATACCTGCTCTAAAATCAGACTTAAACCCTCTGTCTACTCGGCATCGCCTGTAGAGGGGGAAAAGTATGTTTGGGACAATATTGGGCAATCAATAGATATAGATGCCCACTATGTAAACAATGGTGAAGTTCTAATTTGGGCCAATAAAATAAACCTTACACTGCCTGATTCCCCAAAGCATGCTCCCTCCACTAACTTAAGTCATGAGCAGAAAAAACTCTACTGTGCCTTTAAAGGCGGCCAGCTCCTTCAAAGCAGACAGTTTGACGCTGCCACGTTTTTGCCAGCAAAAGCACGCAACAACTTTGTTTATAAGTTTCCTTACCCCTGGAGCAAGAGAAAGGATGCTATCGATAGGCTTGGGAAGAAGAATTGTTCAAAAATCTTCAGTAAGGAGTGCTCGTCTGAAGAGTATGAATACCATTCAACATATGGAGCATCCTGGAGTGGAGTTTATCACTCCTTGGGTTCATTTATAGAGAGCTTTGATAATAAATTTTTACCATTGGCCAAATACAAAATGAGTTCAAAGGACTTTGCACTGGACTCACCATGGCACCGACTTGGTGTCAGGGGAAGTGATGAATCAGATAAAGAAATTCATCTGTATAATGGTGGAGGTATTAGGATGCCAGAGAAAGAATTAAGGAGCGCTTTTAGATGCGTTTATTACAGATAGTTATTTTGTCATTCTTATTCATCTCATGTGAGCAGAGAAAACAAAGAGATGACATCGCACTTAAAGACGCTTTTACAAGTGTTTATGAGGTCTCTGAAATTAACGATAGATTGGTAAATAACCCTGAAATTGATTTGGCACCTGGAGCATGGCACTCGGCCTTAAAGCTTAAAGCTCGTGTTAATGACTTCTCTAACAAAGAATACTGTTTATTGGTTAAAACTCCTTATGAGCTTGAGCCAGGGAAGTTAAAGTTTGTCCAAGTTGAAGGCTCAAACAACTGTTCAGACTCCATCTTTAACCCGGCCGTTGGTAAAGAGTATGATTTTTACAATCTGTTTATTGAGTATAGGGACAGTGTTCTCTCTATAAATCCAGACAAGGAAAAGATAGGCTTTAACTTTTTTAATCTGAAGTCTGAAGCAGTTGAAATTTCTATCGACGGGCAATTAAATAGTAAAAGCGAGGCAAAGCTAAAAGATGGGCAAGTTTGCAGACAGGTACTGGATAGTTGTGAAGTTACAATTGATGAATGCGATCGTTGTGAAAATAGCTCATATTATGTAAAAAACAGTGCATGCTCGAGTGCCTATTCAAAAGTTTGCGGCATAGACAATTGCGGAGAAAAAAATAACCCTGCATGTATCAGGGGAGAAGTCGCCACCGGGGTTAAGGATTATTGCATTCAGGATAGTCCTGTGGGTTTCTGTATTGGCGCAGCGAGAGTTGGCTGTGTTGATAAGATGCTTATTTGCGAATAGGAAGAGGCTGAATTTTTACTTCTTCTCCTAGAAACTGTGCTGGAATAATTTCAATATTTCTAAGAACCTCTTTTATATAGCAATCTTCAGTCTCTTTAAAAAAAGTATGACACATCTGAATTGGTTGCATTATTTGAGTTCTATTTTTAACAACACGCCTTAGTTTTGTATCATAAACAAGCTTTGCCCAAGACATGTGTTCAGCACCTTTAAAACTTTGAAGGACTGGGTGTCCGGCAATCACATTTGCAACCTTTGAATCAATTCCGTTTGTAAAAACTATGTCCACCATATTTGGTGGAAGCTTCTGAAGGGTTTGGACCAGCTCATTTTTAAAAAGGTCACAGACTTTCTCATCTGAAGGCATGAAGTTTACCTTGTGTCTGTCAATCCTTTGGGTTTCTGATTGTTGGCTTGTGCAGTCAAGGCCATGGGAGATCATGAGTGCTATCACTTCAGCACCTTTTTTTCTTAAAGAATTTGAAAGATTTATGATTTTTGGAGCGAGTCCTTCAAAGTAAACTTTGTTGAGTTTTTTGCTGTCAAAACTCTGTGCCATGGTTGGTGCTATAAGTGAAATGTAGCCGACCTTAACTTTATCTGTGGGTACTATCAGACTTTCTTGAATCTTCTTAAATTCAAAACGATCTGCCAGGGATAAGTTATAAGCATTGGACAAAAGAACTGGAAAGTTCGCTGTTTTTAATTTGTCATCCAACACTTGCAAAAAGTTATTTTGAAATGGAAGAAAGAAATCTCTTTTAGAGAGTCCACTTGCATCAAGACCCAAGTAATTAAGGTAAAAAAGGGTTTCTTCCACACTGGTTTTAGGGGAGAAAACTGAGCCAGAACTTATTACTTGTGCTTTGTCGCCAAATTTATCCCTTAGGATTTGTATGTATGCCTTATATGCGGAGATTCCGCCGATCTCCATGTTAAACTTCTCATTTTGTGCAGGATCAACAACAATATACTTACTAGGGGCAACCTTGCCCTCAAGATCGTTTATAGCTGCAAATACAATATCTTGGTATCTTTCATCTCTTGATTTAAGAAGGTATTCTGATGGCCTTTCAGGATAGGTGTAGAGGCGGAAGTGTCCCTCCCTTACTTGGTTTTGCCCCATATCCTTGTGAGTGCTACAGGAGTGAAAGGGCATCGCCAAAAAGAGAGCGCCTAAGGCGCCGTATTTCAGGACACTTTTTAACATATCAATAATTAGATATTCCCGACAGTTTTGCATATGCACTTTTAAGGGCACTTGCTATTTTTTTATAATTCTCATTGCTGGCGCCACAGCAAAGGCTGATTCTAACGACACCTCTTCCAACATCATCTTGAACGCCCATTGCTTTTAAGACTTTGCTTGTTTCTGGCTCATTGTCCGAGCATGCAGAGGACGTTGTAACGAAAATATTTTGGGACTCAAGCTCTATTTGAACTGCTTGACCGTGTACTCCCGGCAACGCAATCATCGTTGTTGTCGCCAAGCGATCGGCCTTCTCACCAATAATAACTGCATTGGGAAAAGCTCTTTTGACATCTTGTTCAAACTCAACCCTATAGCTTGCCAGCTGAGGAAGCTGATCCTTGGATTTTTCAAAAGCATCGAAAGCAACTGCTAGAGTTTCAATTCCTATGTAGTTTTGAGTTCCGCCTCTAAGGCCTTTCTCTTGTCCGCCACCAAACACGATAGGTTTAAGAGTTGTTGGGTCTTTGGCCAAGATAAAACCACTCCCAACCAAAGCTCCTACCTTGTGGCCGCTAACGACTGCATAGTCCATGCCGCTTTCTTCAAAGTTGAATTCAGTTTTTCCAATGTATTGAGTTGTATCTGAAAAATAAGTAACACCATATTCTTGGCATAATTTGGAAATTTCTTTCCAAGGTTGAATAACGCCACTTTCATTATTTGCGGCCATAATGCAAACCATCGCCGTCTTGTCTGCATACTCCTTTAGAAGTGCACCAAAATCAGAAACATCAACAAAACCATCTTCAGTAGTTTTTGCATGCACTATTTTTGCGCCACGATCGGCGTAATATTCACATGCCTTAACAACTGCGGAGTGTTCAATTCCAGATGTTATGATCACATTTCTATCATCATCTCTTTCGCTCATAACGGAATGAAAAACCTGAGAGATCCCTTCACTTGAGCCTGAGTTGAAAATAATTTGGTTAGACTTTGCACCAAGGGCCTTGGCACATACTCGCCTGCATTTCTCCATACCAAATAGCATTTTCTTGCCAATGGAGTGGATAGCATTTGGGTTTGCGTAAGGACCGTTTTGTATCCTGTCGCAAAGGTATTCTTTGACACTGGGGTGTAACGGAGCTGAGCCGTTGTAATCTGCATAAATCATAAAATTTATTCTATGAAATTTTTAGCATTCTTTCGAGTGCTTTTAGCGAATTTTTTTTCACCTCTTCATCCACCGAGATTACATTGATTGGCTGAGAGCGCTTTATAGACCTAAAACTTTCAAGTAGCCAACGAGGTCGAACCCTATACATAGTCGCACAGAGGCATTGATACGGGGATAGTGAGACTATCTTTTTATCAGTAAATTCATTGGCCAAACGGTTAACTAAATTGATCTCAGTGCCTATTGCCCACTTGGAACCTGCAGGGGCATTTTTAACCGTATTGATAATGTGCGATGTTGACCCATCCATATCGGCGGCCTGAACGACTTCAAAAGAGCACTCTGGGTGTACTATTACTGTAGTTTCTGGATCGTCTTTTTTGATCTGTTCAACCTGTGCCTTGGTAAAGCCTTGGTGTACAGAACAGTAACCGTACCAAAGAATCACTTTGGCCTTTTGAATCTGCTCTGGAGTTACGCCTCCATGTCGAAGATTTGGATTGTAAACAATCATATCCTCTAGAGGGATTCCAAGATCATAACAGGTGTTTCTACCCAAATGTTGGTCTGGGAAGAAAAGAAGCTTTTCTCCGTTATCTAGTGCCCATTGAATAACTTTTTTTGCATTGCTTGAAGTGCAAATGGCACCGTCATTTGCTCCCACGAAATCTTTCAAAAGAGCGGAGCAGTTGATGTATGTAATTGGGATAATTTTGTCGCTTGTGGCCTTGGATATGTTTTCCCAGGCCCGGTCAATCTCAACCCGATTGGCCATGTCGGCCATGGTACATCCAGCGTTCATATCGGGAAGAATTACTTTTTGGTGTGGAGCGCTGAGCATGTCGGCAGTCTCCGCCATAAAGTGCACTCCGCAAAAAACTATGTATTCGGCATCAAGCTTGGCAGCTTCTCTGGCCAACTGAAGAGAATCTCCCGTGTGGTCTGCCAAAGAGATTACATCGTCCTGCTGGTAGTGATGGCCTAGAACAACAAGCTTGTCTCCAAGCTCTTTCTTAATACTGTGAAGCTCGGCCATAACCTGCTCATCGCTAAGTTCAGCTTCGCTAATTTTGGGTAAATGATCTTGCTCGTTTTCGTAAATATTCATAATTTTTTCCTTGTCGTTCTTTTAAACCATATATGTTTTGAACTCAAGGTTTTATCGGTAGAATCTTGGTTGCTCTATGAGATTGCGCGCAGCGCAAAAAGTCAATAGTTTTAGCTACTTATTTTTTGACGTAGTGTGATGGGTATCCTAGACTTTTTCTATAAGGAATAACTTTGTCGAAAGGGAGTTCACACTATGGCAAAAGTAATAACTGTCGCAAACAATAAAGGCGGCGTGGGGAAAACCATGCAGGCCTATCAACTTTCAACATATCTTGCTCATAAGGGCAACAAAGTATTAGTAATTGATCTGGATTCACAGGCCAACTTAAGCGTAACACTTGGTGCAGATGTTAGAAGAACATTAATTCCTGAGTGGCTAATAGGGGACGTGGACAATGAGGACGTAATTGTTCCTGCTGAAGGAAAGCAAGACTTCTACAATAACTTATATGTAATACCTTCTTCCCGTCACATGGCAAACCTTGCAAAGCTTCTAATCCTTTCAGAGGCCGAAGTTAGAAAGAATGCCGGAAGAAAAGAAAGGCTTTTAAAGCTTCGTTTAGAAACTCTAAAAGACAAGTTCGACTACATTGTAATCGATACTCCACCAATGCTTGGCGATGAGCTAATCATGGCCTTGGTTGCCAGTGATAGGATCTTCATTCCAACTCAGGCCCAAGACTATTCTATAGATGGTCTAGAAGAGCTTATGGATACTTTCGAAATTATTAAAGAAAGCGAAAACCCTTCCCTTGATTTCAGCATTATTCCTTCGATGGTTAATGGTAGAAGAAAGATTGAACAGACAAGACTTGAAGAGCTTGCCCAGTCTTTCAACGTGACACCTTCAATTAGAAACTTGGTTGATATGCAAGAGTCTATCTCGCTAAGAAAGCCAGTGTTCCTAATGGGTAAGAAATCTAAAGGAAAGAAAGATTACAACAAGCTTTGGCACTCTCTAGGATTGTAATTAGGTAGGAAAGGAGAAAACAATTATGGCCAAAACCTTTGCGGCTCGCGTTTCTAAAAAGAAAAGAGAAAAGAAAGATATAACTGCGCACTTGGATCAAAAGATCTTTGAAATGAATGATGAAAAGCTTCTTCAAGGGGCCCGTCTGGATGACATTGCTCTTTCAAAGATTGAAGTGAGAAAGCAGGTAAGAACAAAGTTTAACGATGACTCCATAGCTGAGCTTGCGGAAAACATTAAAGAAAACGGCCTTATCCAGCCGCTAGTGGTTCACAGAGAAGGATCAAAATATGTTTTGATTTGTGGTGAGAGACGCTTTAGAGCGATGTCCACTATTGAGGATATGAAGCTTGCTCCTTGCTTTATTCTAGAAGATAAAACTGACGAAGAATTAATGGCGATTCAGTTTTCTGAAAACTCGGCAAGAGAGCAACTTCACTATATTGATCAGGCAGACTCTATCCACGGTTATAAAAAGCTTACAGGTGCCTCTGAGCGAAAAATTCAGGCGGCTCTTGGGATTTCAAAGTCTGAAGTTCATAGATGCTTAAACATCGCAAAACTTCCTAAAACGATCAAAGAAGCCGCTAAGGTGCACAATACTGAAAAGTATGTGCTTTTGGAGTGGGGATCTCTTGAGCGTGGAAAAGTTAGAAATGAGCTTAAAAAGAAGATCTTGGATGGAACGATCACTAAGAGGCTTCAACTTAAAAGAGCGATTAATGCCGCAGGTGGTGTGGTTAAGGCCGGATCAAAGAAGACTGCGACAAAAAAGAAAACAACGACTAGAAAAAAGACGACTGCCAAGACTTCCGATCTTTTAAAGCTAATGAAGGCAAAAAAGATGGACAAAAAGACTCAGGCAGCGTTGAAAGAGTTGCTTGATGAGGCCACTCTAAACTAAATTTCCCCCTGTAATACCGGAGCTTTGTTCAATACAATGGAGTGTATGAGCAAAGTATCCGGATTACCTTTACATGCGAATTACCAGAAATTACCCTTAAGGGCCGATACGGCCAAAAAGCACCCTACACAGAAAGAAGTCGGGTCAGATTATAATGTATCCATTTCCAAAAATGCTAAGGAGCTTGAAAAAGAGCTCAAAGAAGCAAGTAGCGAAGTAAATCCAGTTGAGATTGCTCAAAAGATTCATGAGAAGAAATTTGGCAAGCTTAAAAGTCCTGGAATCTTCTTTGTAAGTGGATTTGACTGGTTTGGAGCAAGTTCCGTGAAAGGGAATTATGATGGTATTAGAGATATGGCAGAGGCCGTCGAAGGAGCTCGTCACTACGCTTGGGATCAGCAGGAAGAGATCTTGGAGCAAATCAAGAAAAGAGATCCAAATGTGCCATTAATTCTTGTAGGCCATTCTTTTGGAGGTGATGCTGTCGTTGAGATTGCCCAGGAGCTGAACACTATTGAAAATGGCTTTCGAAAGGTAGACCTCATGGTTACCTTGGACTCTGTTGGCCTTGATAACGATATCATTCCACAAAACGTAAAAAAGAATCTTAACTACCTTGCCCAAGGCAACGGACTAATAAATGATGGGCCAAATATTGCGGCCAATTATCAAAGAAGTGAAGTCACAAATTATCTGAGGCACGAGGCGCATGCTGAGCTTGATGATACAACAGATATTCAGGTAGCAGTGCTTGAGGCCATTTCAAAAATAGTTTAGCAAACCAGTCAAACTTGGCATGGCATTTGCCCTTATATAAGCATAGAGAGAGAAAAAATCTTGAGAATTCAAGAGCTTATGAGGGGAAAATGCTAAAATATTGTTTAAAAATTAGACACTCACTACAAATTTTACAATCAAGCTGCTTTTTGGCACTTGTCACATCTTTTGGTGCTAATGCTCAGGTGAGTAGAGCTCCCGCAAACTTTGTGCCTGATGATGACAAAATTTTAGTTCCAATGGTTGTTGAGAAAACCATGATGGATGAGTTTCACGAAAAACACGCCCACAAATTTAAGAACGCCAGGCAAAAAATCAAAACTTGGATGGCCCAGGAAGAATATGCCGAGGCCTACGGCTTTGATAATTCAGGTGTTGTTCCATTGCCAAGTGCTGAGGAAAAGCAAAAGTTTTTTGAGAAAAACTACTTGAGATTTATTACCAAAGACATAGAAAGAAGTGCCAACAGAAATGCCAAGCAAAGTGTTGAAGAATGGTACGAAGAATTTAACTCGGATGACGAACTTGCAGCAATTGAGGCCCAAGAGGCCCATGAAGAATTTATTATTAAGGCCAAGAAAAACAGAGGTCAAAAGGTAAGCAGCATCGAGAAAGAGGTGAAGGTAGGTAAGAGCCGGATTCACATGGATATTCAACCACGTGTGGAGATTGGTATGGTAAAAATCAGATTTAGAAGTCCCTTTCTTAAGGCCCGAGCATGGGTGGGCATAAACGGCAATCAGGAAATTCAATTTGAGCGCAGATTTAACTCAACCCAAACCAACGCCGAGCTCAACTATTTTATTGAGCAAAAGAGGGTTCTTGCCTCAGTAGATCAGAGGTTAACTAGAAATCTTAGTCTAAGGTTAACACATGACAAAATCGACGATGGAGGCATAAACGCCCTAGAGGGAAAAACTTTCGAAAATAATGTTGTGCAGTTAAGATTTGGTATGGGATTTTAACAAATAGGGTGTTAAATTTTTCTAAATTTCCTATAATGGTAGAAAACTAAACAATGGAGAGTTTATGGCGTTGTACCACAGCCCCCTCTATAAAGATGCGCTAGCTCAACTGGAAGAAGCTGCAAGCGTTATGAAGGCGGATGAGAACATTATTGAAAGGCTTAAAAAGCCTAAAAGAGCGATTCAGGTTTCCATACCTATTAGACTTGATGATGGAACGGTTAAAACCTTTGAAGGGTATAGGGTACAGCACAACCTTACTTTAGGCCCTGGTAAAGGGGGAATTCGTTTCCACCCTGATGTTGACCTTTCAGAGACGACTGCTCTGGCCATGTTAATGACTTTTAAGTGTGCCTTGGTTGGCCTTCCATTGGGAGGAGCTAAAGGTGGTGTAAAAGTTGATCCAAATGACCTTTCTCGTCAGGAGCTTCAAGGTCTTACGAGAAGATTTGCAATGGAAATTGGGCCATTTGTTGGACCTGATAAAGATATTCCAGCTCCAGATATCGGAACTGATCGTCAAACAATGGCGTGGTTCATGGATACATATTCTCAGGTGCATGGATATGCCAGTCACGGCGTAGTTACAGGAAAGCCTATTTCTGTTGGTGGATCTCTTGGTAGAGAAGAGGCCACTGGAAGAGGTGTTGCTTACTGTGTGAACTTTGCTTACGACAGAATGGATAAAGAAATTGATAATAGCACTACTGTAGCTATTCATGGTTTTGGTAAGGTAGGTATGCCGGCCGCTGTGGATCTTGCTGAGCAAGGTGCAAAAATTGTTGCTGTGAGTGATGTTTCAGGAGCTGTTTACGATCCAGATGGTTTGGATGTCCTTAAACTTATTAATTGGGTTAAGGGAAGAAAACTTTTGAAGGATTACCAAGGAGTTGAGCACATTACTAACGACGAGCTTCTAGAGCTTGAAGTTGATGTTCTAATCCCTGCGGCAATTGATGGTGTTATCACTAAAAAGAACATGAAAAATATCAGGGCCAAGCTTATTGCTGAAGGTGCCAACGGACCTTTGACCAAAGAAGCAGTTGAGTACCTTTCAGAAAAAGATGTTTTCATCATTCCTGATATTCTTTGCAATGCTGGTGGTGTAATTGTTTCTTACTTTGAATGGGTACAGGGACTAGCACACTTCTTCTGGGACATTGACCAGATCAATAAAACTCTTCACAATATTCTTAAAAACGCTTTCGCGGAAGTTGTTAAGAAGTCTATTCACTACAAGGTGGATATGAAGAAGGCCGCAATGATAGCCGCTTTGGCAAAACTTGAGGCCGCAATGAAGCTTAGAGGATTGTTCCCGGGCTAGAATGAAATTTTCAACGATTAACAAAGCATGCCTATTATGGGCATGCTTTTGTTTTCCCACCTACGGCAAAATATTAAACTACGATATAGCCGTCATTAAAGATAACTATTTTTCTTTAAACGAAGTTTGTCAGACGATGATAAAGATAAACGCACCCCTTGTTGAGGCCGTCTCCCTCACAAAGATTGAATGCATGGGAAAGCTAGTTGACGCCATTGAGTTTTGCGACAAAAAGTTTTCCAATAGCCCTGAGTTGGCCCGTGCCCTGGCCAAAGATAAAAAGCTTAACTGCCAAATGGCAAACAGAGTGTCGGTTAGTTATCTATGCAAAAAGGGAGATGAGTATTGCAAGGATAAAGAAATTGGGTGTCAGAAGTTAAAAAGCAGACTTGCCAGAAACCTTAGGATCTCTCAATCTTCTTTAGTGGCAGTTGAAAATGGAAAAAAGCTCTCCTGCTACTATGACTCAGAGTCCTTGGAGAGCTTGTACAAACTAGATAGATAAGGTTTCAGAAACACCTAGATAGTTGATCATTGCATGATCACTTTTTTGCATGCACTCACCTAAACTAACAACATGCACCTTAGCATCTCTTACAACAACGGCATGACACTCTAAATTTTGAAGTAACGCTCCCACTGCTTCCTTTCCCATAACGGAGGCAAAGAATCGATCGTCAGGAGTGGGACTTCCACCTCGCTGGATATGGCCTAAGACACAAACCTTGCTTGATATTTCATGCTTTTCTTCAAGTACCTTGGCTATTTGATAGCTTCGTCCTGGACTTTCACCTTCGGCCACGATGATGATGGAAGAGTTCTTGCCTCTTCTAATTCCTCGTCTTACATCGCTTGAAAGCTTCTGGTAGTCGACCTTTTCCGTGTTTAAAAGTATGTTCTCTGCTCCGGAACAAATTCCAACCTTTAAGGCAATGGATGAAGATCTTGCGCCCATCACTTCAATCAGAAAGGTTCTGTCGCTTGATGTTGCAGTGTCTCTGATTTTGTCTACTGCTTCCATTGCCGTTTGCACGGCCGTATCAAATCCAATTGTATAGTCTGTACCTGAGATATCATTGTCGATAGTGCCAGGAATTCCTATTACGGATATTCCGAATTCATCATGAAGTGCTTTCGCACCTTTGAAAGATCCGTCTCCGCCAATCACTACAAGGGCGTCAATTCCTCGATCTTCAAGAATTTGAGCGGCCTTCGCTCTTGTTTCTTTTTCTTTGAATTCAGGGCATCTTGAAGTGTAGAGAATTGTGCCACCGTGGTGAAGGATGCTTCCCACAGAGGAGGCGTTCATCTCGTAGATCTCATTATTTATGAGTCCTTGATAGCCTCTTTTGACACCATATACTTTAAGTCTTTCGCCAATTGCCGCCCTAACAACACTTCTTATGGCACAGTTCATTCCCGGGCTGTCTCCGCCACTGGTCATAACGGCAATAGATCTAATTAGTTTTTCGCTCATAATATATCCTATTTAAAAATAGAGTGCCCTTCAAATTCTTTAGGTGCTTCTATATTCAATATGTTTAAGATCGTTGGCGCAATGTCTTTTAGCGCATTCTCTTTAGAGTTTAAGTCCAACTTCTTGTCTTTAAGATCTTTATGAAATACTGAAAAAGGTGCTAATGCCTTTGAGTGGGAAGTGTGAGGGCTTTTGTCGTCATACTCCATCTCGTCCGCATTGCCATGGTCTGCGGTTAGAAGGAGTGTGATGTTTTCCTGCTCACAAGTTTTCATGAGTTCTCCAAGACAATTGTCAACAACTTCAATTGCCTTAACTGTGGCATCAAAGTTTCCAGTGTGTCCCACCATGTCTGGGTTTGCAAAGTTTACAACATATAAAGAGTAACTTTTGTCTTTTAGTTTTTCGTTAAGTTTTGTGCAAACTTCCGGAGCACTCATTTCAGGCTTTAAATCATATGTTGCCACATCTCTAGGAGACTCAACCAACACTCGATCCTCTCCCTCAAATGGTCTTTCAGCTCCACCATTTAGAAAGTAAGTCACGTGGGCGTATTTTTCTGTTTCGGCGATTTTTAGCTGTTTTAGACCTTTCTGGGAAATATACTCACTGAGTGTTTGTTTGATGTTCTCTCTAGTAAATAGTACCGGTACATTTGGCATCTCCTCTTCGATGTAGGGAGACATGCAAAGAAAATACACAGGCCTTATATCGTTTTTAAAATGATCAAATTTTGGATCTGTAAAGGCCAAGCTAATTTGTCTCGCTCTATCAGGCCTAAAATTTATGAAGAACATGCAGTCTTCGCTTTTAATTGCACCTTCTTTCATAAACAAGACATGTTCGATGTGATCATCATAGACTTCTTTCTCATAATTACTTTTAAGATATTCAAGAGGGGAGCTGTCCTTAACCCCATCTTTGCCTGTCATAGCATTGTAGGCCTTTTGAATCTTTTCCCAACGCCGGTCTCGATCCATCCCTATGGCCCGGCCACCCATTGAAGCGAATTTAAATCCGCCATGATTTTGTATCTGTTGAATATAGGTCACTCCACTTGTTTTGGATGTGTCCCTTCCATCGGTGAAGGCGTGAAGATAAATTTCAATATCTTTATCAATGCAATCAATAATGCTTTTTAGATGCTCAATATGAGCATGGACTCCACCGTCTGATAGAAGCCCCAACAGGTGAATTCTTTTTGTACCGGCCTTGGCCTTCTCAATCATCTCTTTAAACTTGGGCATATCTTTTAGAGTGTTATTTTTTATCGCCTCGTTTATTCTTACAAGGTCTTGTCTTACCGGACGGCCTGCCCCGATATTCATGTGGCCAACTTCTGAGTTTCCAGCAACTCCCTTTGGAAGTCCCACGGCCTCGCCACCAGGCTCTATTTCTGTGCTTGGGAAGTGTGATCTTATAAAATCCAGATTCTTGGTATTTGCCGCTTTTACAGCATTGCGTGAAGATGTTTCGTTGATGCCTAATCCATCGGCAATAACTAGCAAGACTCTATCAGAGAGTCCTCTCAATCCTTCCATAAATTACTCCTAATTATGATAAGGGTGATTCTCTTTTATAGTTATAGCGCGATAAATCTGTTCAATGAACAATAGTCTGGCCAGTTTGTGGGGAAATGTAAGCTTTGACAAAGATATTCGTTCTTGGCTGGCGGACAAAACAGAAGCATCAAATCCCTCTGCTCCTGCTATAATAAATATAAGGCCCTGAGAGCTCTCTAAATTGTTGTATAACCATTTTGAGAAACCGACACTGTCTCTTTCCTTTCCAAACTCTGTTAAGGCCACAACGTGACAATTTTGAGTTTTGTTAATGTCTTGGATTTTTTTAAGGATAAGTTTTCCTTCACTAGATTTATCCTGTGCGTTGGCCTTCAATTCATGGATTTGAAAGTCGACGCTATTGATTCGTTGAAGGAAATCTTTCTCAAGAGCTTCGATGTTCTTGTCTTTAAGTTTTCCAACAACGATCAGATGAAGCTTTTTCACTAAAAGTAGTTGTCCGTTGAGTCTGACTTAGGTGCTTGAGTCTCTGGGTGCTCAAAGTAGTACTCTTGCGGTATCTCCACTTGAGGGTATGAAGACCACAGCTCATCCAGGTCAAAGATATCTCTGGAAAGCTCTTGGAAAACATGAACAATTACGTCCCCACAGTCCAGAAGAATCCATTCGCCGTCTGTTACACCTTCTAGCGATAGAACCTTTGCTCCATGCTGCTTTAGGTTGTATTGAATCTCGTCAACCATGGTCCTGGCCTGCATAGTGTTTTGTGCAGTGGCGATTATGTTGTAGTCGCAAAGAGAACTTGACTGGGAAACATCATAGATCTTTATGTTGATTCCTTTGTAGTTTGCAACTATCCAAGCTGCTGCCAACGCCATTTTTTTGGTCTGGTCATCATCTTGTTTGAAAATCTTATTTACTTCTTTTACGACAAATTCGTTCGCCATGTATTCTCCTAAAGGCCTTATTTAGCCTTTGTCTTTAGCATAAGTCTTTTTAAAAGATCAAGGTTCCTTCCCGAGACTGAAGAAATGGGCAACACTTTTTTATCCAGTGTCTCTTCCATGGTCTTTTGAAACTTGGAAATTTCTTCTTCGGTCATGGCGTCAATCTTTGTTAAGCATACAATTTCAGGCTTATGGCCTAGTTCTTCTTTGTATTTTAGAAGCTCATTTTTCACTGTGGCATAGTCATCTAGGGCCTCGTAAGGATCTAGAAGCATTGAACAGTCAACCAAGTGAACAAGCGAGCTTGTTCTTTCAATGTGTTTTAAAAACTGAATCCCAAGCCCTTTACCTTCGCTTGCTTGCTCAATAAGGCCTGGAATGTCTGCAACAACAAGGGAGTCATCGTCGACCTTAACAACACCAAGATTTGGAGTAAGAGTGGTGAAGGGATAGTCTGCTATTTTTGGCTTTGCAGCAGAAATAGAGGATATCAGTGTGGACTTGCCTGCATTTGGAAGCCCAATTAGCGCAATATCCGCTATTAACTTAAGCTCTAACTTGAGAGGTAGGTGAACCCCTTCTTCTCCTTCTTGAGCGAATCTCGGCGCCTGATTGGTTGCACTTTTGAAGAAAGCATTTCCAAGTCCACCTCTTCCGCCCTGAGCTATCAGCTCTTTTTGCTCATGCTCCACTATATCAAATAAAAGCTCTTCTGTTTCTTGGTGAAAGATAAGAGTGCCAACTGGCACCTTCAGGTACAGGTCCTCGCCAGTTGCTCCATCCATTTGGGAGCCCTTGCCGTTTTCTCCATCAGGAGCGTTATACTGCTTTCTCCCGCGGTAATTCATTAAGGTATTTATGTTTTCATCTCCAACGATGTAGACGTTTCCACCGCGTCCACCATTGCCTCCATCAGGCCCGCCAAATGGCACGAATTTTTCTCTACGAAAATGCACAACGCCGTTGCCGCCTTTTCCTGATGAAACTTCAATTTTTACTTCATCGATGAATTTCATTTCTTAAAAACCTCTATAAAAAAAGGGAGTCTTGCGACTCCCTTATATGCAAAAACAATTTGTTTATCAATTATGCAGAAACTACTGAAACTTGCTTAATACTCTTAGAGTAGTGAGAGAATTCAACTTTCCCTTCAGTCACTGCGTAGATAGTGAAGTCACGTCCCATTTTTACACCTGTTCCTGGGTGAAATTTAGTACCCTTTTGACGAACAATGATGTTTCCAGTTTGAACTGTTTCTCCGCCGTACTTCTTCACACCTCTCATCTTTGGGTTTGAATCACGGCCGTTACTAGTACTACCACCTGATTTTTTGTGAGCCATATATTTCTCCTAAATTATTTTTTTAATTAAGCTTTTACGTCAGTGATCTTAAGAGCTGTAAAGTATTGTCTGTGACCATTTTTAGTTTGGTACTTACCAGGCTTTCTCTTAAGAACGATAACTTTTCTTGATCTACCTTGTTTAACAACTTCAGCAACTACTTTAGCTCCTGAAACAACTGGAGTTCCAACCTTTGGTGAATCTCCGCCAATGAAAAGAACTTGGTCGAATTCTACTTTAGATCCAACTTCTTCTTCCATTTTTTGAACATCAATGATGTCTCCGGCCTTAACTTTATATTGGTGGCCTTTAATTTCAACGATACCGTACATTTTAACTCCTTATGCATGGTTAGGGGAGGAAAGAGCCTTCTTTTTACCCTAACTTATGGCGTAATTTGAACCTACACTTTTAAGCTTCTATAGCATAATTGTCAATATATTTTATTAAAAAGCGCCTACTTGGCCATGCGTCATTGTAATCTTGACCTAAATAGTCGTAATTAGAACTGTTTAATTGTTAAGGTCGTCTTAAAATAGTTAAAGTTGAAATCTAATTGAGTCGATTAGATAAGGGAAGACACAGCCAAGGATGAGGACTATGACAGATCAACGACCAATTTATTATCAATTTGCAACCAAACTAAATTATCAAGTGTTTGCCAGAATAGAAGATGAACATTTGGAGAGAGACTTGTTGCCAATTCTAAATGAAATGGGTTTTTCAAGAATAGACAGCGAAAAGCTTAAAACAATTGAGTTTAGTAGATCAGAAACAAAGGTTTTAAAACTGTCAAAGGCATCCTTGAGGGTCTCAAAACAAATACTTGGGGTCTCAAATGGAATAGATAATTATGGACCTGAAAGTATTAGTTCCCAGGGCGGATACGATGTATATCGCTATAAGGGTGTTGGGATGATGATATTTTCCCAGCAATCTCCAACTTGGGAGATGGGAGTTTTAGATCCCGACAAGAACTCTAAGTCCGTAAAAGTCATGCTTACAAGATTTGTTTCTTGGGCCTTGGCCTCAAAAGGTGTTGTGGGCTTCTGGGGTGTTGCAGTTGAAGAAGGTCTTGTAGTTATGAAGCCCAAGCAATCGCAGTTTGAGTCAATTTTTATAGATATAAACCAAATGGCAATGATTACCCAAGATGGCGTAAAGACTATATCTGGCAATTTGCAGGTTCTTAGACTGGATGACACACTTAAGGATTCTACCAAGCAGATGAGTAAGGAAGCACTCTTGAGCTTTTTGTGCTCAAATACAACTCATTTATCTTATACGGGATTGCCCACAACTATGAGGGCTAGTCTCTTTGAAGTCTCTAGCTTTGCAAATGGCATTGTTTATCCAGTGGAAAATTTTATGCCTCGAGAAAGAATAAAAGAAAAAGAACTCTAGAATTCAAATGCCTGATCTAGGTTTTCTTGTGTCTGATTAAATTCTCCAATTACAGAAGGCCTGTATTTTGAAACTATGTATTTCAGTTGATCAAGCGAGCTATAATACTTTTTAGATAAGTTTGTAGCTTTCTTTACCTCTACCTCACCGTCTAGGGGAACCCCATAACGTGATTTAGCTTTAACAAAACTCCAGGGAGCAAGCTCTGCTTGAAGTTCTAAGTTGTCATCAAAAACTTTTCGGTCTGATGGGGAGAGCTCATCTCCTTCATAGAGTTCATTTACAGTTTTACCTAAGGTTTCATCTAACGACTTGCTTATATTTTCTTCAAGCAAGAATAAACTCAGCTTTTGTGATTTATTACTCGAGCTTATTAGCCTTGCACGTTCGCCAGCTGTTGAGTTTTCCTGATACTGATCTAGCGTTCTATATCCTAAGGCCACTGCCATTTCGGAAATATTTAAAAAGGCGTTCTCCAAATCATTTTGATACTTGGTTTTAAAGGTGAAAAATCTTGAGATTCTTGGAGAGTTCATTAATTGGTGATCTATTTTACCAGCATCTTCAAGAGCATCTCTAAGTCCCGTGGGTGTTAGGATGCTTAGAGAGGATTTGTTTGTTTTTGTTACTCTTTTAACATTGTTTCTAGGGCCAGTTTTAATCACTCTAGTTTTTTTGTTAATTTCACTCTGTTCATCAAGAATTGATCTTAATAGGTGCGCCGTCTCAACTGCACAATTGTTCTGAACAAAGTAGTAGTCGCCTTTATAGCTCCAATGTGCCTCGAGTGCTTGATTGAGAAAGTCCTCCTTCTCTTTCGCTGTTAAGTTGAGCGGGTAGGAGAATAAGTCTCTTTTTTCAGATCTGTTGTATTCATTCATAACTTTGGAGAAATTTACGACATATAACTGTGAGGCATACATACCAGTAAGTCCTTTCATGTAATTGGTACTGTTTCCTGTGTTGGCCCTAAAGCTAAGGACGAGGTGATGGGACAAATCCTTATAGCAATCTTCACCCAATGGCCTAGATGGTTTACAAATTACAAGACGAAGCATTGAGTGGCCGAATCGACTCATTAGTGGATCGCCTGGCCCTGCCATAAGGTAGTCCACTTTGTATAACTTGGAAGGAGAGACTTTAACGAGTGTGCCAGTATCGGCCATATAGAAACTTGTGTCGCTTTGACAGACGCTATTAAAAGGTTTGTGATTAAACTGTTCGGCATAGAATCTGTACAGACCAGGCTTTCGACATTTAAAGTCTGGGTCGAGAAGAAAGTATTCAAAATTCACCGCCAAGGACTCTTCTTCATTTGTAAATTCGTAAGGGTCGGGACTTCTGTGAGTTAAATGATTCTTTTGGAAAAAGGTTTTGGCCTTAAACGTGGCCTTGTTGGAAAATTTTTTAGGGCCTAGGTGGTTTTCAAAAACATGTACCGTTTCGTGCAAGAGGGTGGCCAGGGCCTCTTTAAAAATGTTTTTATGTTTGCATGAATACTGAATAGTCTCGGTTGAATCTAGCTCAAAGGAATTTAAAAAAGCGAGGTTTAAAGTAATTTTTGTGTAACCAAAAAAGGTGGAGGCCTGTCCAAAGTATTTAGTACCCTCAGTGCCATCGCAAGAAATTTGAACTGTATCATCCCCCATATATTTAAATTCAATATCGATTGAGTCTAAACTATTTTTTACAATGTTTGGAAGCAGAAGCTCTGCTCTGTTAAATAGAACATTTGCTTTATCAATTTGCTCCAAAGAGAGCTCACTGCTCTCGAGTACATATTCGAAGGAAAGTGCGGCGTTGAAAAGACCGGAGATAAAGAAAAGGATTAAGAAATAAACGCTTTTCATTTTTAGGTCCTCCGCCAATTAAAAGATTTTAAAAATAGGCCTGGCACCAATGAGGAGTCAGGCCTTAATTGAATTGAAATTACTTTAGAGCAGCTTCTAAAACTTCTCTATCAGAAAGCTTTTCAACTTCTTCATGAAGAGCAGCTCTTGCTGTTTCAATAACTTCTGCCATATCTACTGGTGCAAACTCAGCGTCAGACTGAAGAAATGCTGCAATGGCCACTTGGTTTTGTGCAACTTGTTGCTTTAGTGCAACTGCAGAGGTTCCACTTAAAGAAGTCGTGCCGGAAATTACGCCACCTCTAGGACCACTGTAAGAAGTAGCATTTTCAGTTTCGTAAGCGAAGCTTGATCCAGCTAGGGAAACAAGAGCAGTTGCAAGAATTAGTTTTTTCATCATTTTTCCTTTGTTTATCTTGTTAAGGGTGATGCTTTATAACACGCAATATTGCTGTGCGTAATTCTTGTTGAAATAATTACATGATTAGAGCTTATTTGTGGGATTTAGCCTCTAAGGACTTTATCAAGGGCTCAAAGCCTTTTAATTCAGACTTCTCGGGGTAGACTGTGTAGAATACTGGAAAACAGGTAATGGTGCACGCGCCAGAGTAGATATGCCTTAGTCCACCTTTGTTTTTCCAGACATAGACGGCCTGCTCTTCCACCTTCTTATAAATATCCTGCTTTCCAATGCGGTTTATTATAGATTGATGAAAAATATCATGCAGGAAGTAGGCAGGAAGTCTTGCATAAAAGTCAGTGATCTCTCCATTTACCGATTGGGTGAGAACCGGAAACTTATATCTAATATGGGCCACATAAAATTTGTGTACTAGCTTGGCTCCATCTTTTTTAATGGTTGTGGCCTTTCCATGTTTCTCTATTGCAGCTTGAAGCTTTTTTCCTGGCATAAAAACTTCAAGGGCATCAAGGCTAAAGTCGTAGTTTGGCGGGTCCACTTTTGCGTGGGGGATGCTTGAAGCTAAGAGAATCAGAGAGCTTATAAGCATGCGGGAAAAATAGTTCATTACCCTTCCTGGGAGATTGTTTGCTGATAGAATTATCACATGGATGGGGCCTTAAAATCTTGAAATGGAAGTATTTTCTAGATTCGGGCCAGGGATGCTTAAAAAAGGTCTTAAGTATCTAAAATATAGAGGTTCTTGTCCTTATAGGAAACAGGTGACAATTTCTATTTAATATCCCAGAATTAAGTTTTATTCACCTGTAAAGCTCATCGTTTGATCAACTAGGAGAGGTTGTTTGATGTTTCAAAAATCCATAAAATTTATTCTTTTCACAATTCTAATCTCATCTTGCGCCACCCGTGAAGTAGCTCATGTTGAGACTGTGGAAGTGAAGCCTCAAAGAATCCAAAAAGACCTTATTGAGAAGGGGTTGGATTTTTGCGAAACCTGCGTAGTTGGCTCTGTTGGTGATGAAGTATTAAAAAATGCCGATAAGGAGACTTTTTATCTTCATGGTGCAGAACATTTAAATCTTAACAATTACTACTTTGATATTCCTGTTGTTTATAACGCTTCTGTTAGAAAGTGGATCAATTACTTCACTGGTAGGGGAAGGGCATTATACACAAGATACGCAGAGAGGGCTGGCAGATATGGCCCAGTTTTATCCAAGATTTTAAACGAACAAGGCCTTCCAAGAGACTTAATCTTTTTATCAATGGCCGAAAGTGGATTTACAAACTCTGCTAGATCTTGGGCCAAGGCCGTGGGCCCTTGGCAGTTTATGCCATACACTGGCAGAAGATTTGGACTCGAAGTCGGCTTTTTCTTGGATGAGAGAAGGGATCCTCTTAAGGCCACACTCGCAGCAAGCAATTACTTAAAAGATCTGCACAGGCGCTTTGGTTCATGGGAGCTTGCAATGGCCGGCTACAATGCTGGAGAAGGAAAGATTGGAAGAGCGATCAGAAGATATAGAACCAAAAACTTTTGGAAGATTAGACAGGGGAGATACCTTAAAGCTGAAACAAAAAATTATGTTCCAAAGATTATGGCATTGGCCATTATTGGGAAAAACTTAAAGGCATTTGGATTTGAAGAAATTGAATTCAAAAAGGCCTTGGACTTCCAGGAGATCGTTGTTCCAGGAAACTCCGATCTTTATAAAGTTGCAGAAGTGATAGGAAGTGACTTTAAAGAAATGAAAAGATACAACCCTGAGATCTTAAGATGGCAAACCCCACCATCTTTGGAGAGTTACACTTTAAGAGTCCCAGTTGGCAAGAAGCAGGCGTGGCTTGATTTGCAAGACAAAACCGTAGTTAAGGCAACAGACTACAAAGTTTACCAACTTAAGGGATATGCTTCCCTCTATCATGTGGGTAGAAAGTTTAAGGTGCCATCAAAGGTTCTTGAGCAAATCAATGGTATGAGCTCCCAAAAGAGACTTTTCCCAAAAACAGCAGTTTATCTTCCTTTTAGAGAAGACCACAGGCCTAAAAAGAATAACTTATATGCTGATCTTTATGAGAAACCTCGCAAAAGCGTTCTTCGACGCAGGGCCTACAACCGCTGGATAAAGCGTGGTAGAAGTCGTGGGGCCAAAATTGAGAATCCAAAACAGTTTTATATCGTTAAAAAAGGTGATACTCTCTGGGACATAGCCAGAAAGACCGGTGTAAATATCAATACAATCATTCGCTCTAATTACTCACTAGTCAAAAAGAGAATGATTCTTCCGGGAGACAAGCTGGCAATTAAATAAAAAGGCCATTAGATGTCAGGATTTGGATTAAGAGCTTTTAAAAAGCTCAAAGAAGACACTCGCAAAGAGGATAAAAGACAATATATTCCACACATCGTTTGCGGCGATAGTGACTTCGCCGTACTAACTTATTTAAAACTTATGCAAAAGCATGGTGAGGATAAAGTTAAACTTGTTTGCAAAGACCCAATTGATAAACAAGACCTAATTAACAATTGGAAATGCTCTCTTCACTATTTGCGTGACGAGGCCGTTGCCAACAAATTAATAGAGATCAACCCTAGACTCGAGGTCATTTCGAGCCAATCAAATGTGGTTTTCTATAAAGATGGAAAATTTCATGAAATGGATGGCAGGGCCAAGCCTTACGAGTTTATGGAGGATGAAGACTACTTTCAATCTCCATATTACTTTATGAAAAAAGAGGCCCTCTTCTCCACTGAGGACTGGAATAACCTTGATGAAATTCTAAGAAAAGCTCAAATCAATAAATACATTTCTTCTATTGATAAGATTGTAAATCAGGATCTGGTTGAGAAAACCAACTTCAGACTTTCAACTGGAGAGCATGAAAATCTTGAGTGTGAGTATCTCTATTGGTGTGAAAGCCCAAAAAGCTTTTACAAATTGTTCGTGGATAAAAACAAGTTGAGCGACGCCACTGCCGGTTACTGCAGCTCCTTAGAGGAGAAGGTTGGGCTTACTGTTCACTTTGAAGTGGAAAAAGAGATCTATGACTCTCATGGCACTGTGCTACTTCCTCAAAGTGCTACTCATGAGTGGGGCTACTTTATTCTGGATTTTGACAAGTATGATCCTGAGCATGAGAAACAAGTTTTTAAATCGATGATGTTTATAGATCTTGATGAAGTTAATGAAGAGGAGCTTGCCAAGAAGATCAAGCTAATGAAAAGAGTTATGGGAAGGGTTTTTCCAGACTTTGAAAAAGTTAAATACACTGAGCATATTCACTATAATGAGTCTGAGCTTATTAAAAACTTTAAAGATGATCTCTACCACCAAGATAATGAAGAGCAAGAGTATCTAAAGTTTGTTGGAATCGGGGCTCCATTAAAAGAAGATGATTCAGAAAAGTTTCAATACGAATCGAGAGCAATAATAAGCTACCACAACCTAGAGATCTAAAAATAAACAAAAAAATACAAAATAAAAAGGCACTTCAAATAGTGCCTTTTTTAATGCCCAAAATTAAAGCAAAAAAAAAAGGGACCCAAAAGGGTCCCCTGTATTTTCAAACTTAATTAAAAATTAAATTAGAAAGTTACTGCGAAGTTCGCAACGTTAAGTCTAAGTTCAGTAGACTTAAGATCGTCAGAACCATCAGCGTAGAACTCAGCAGTAGCCATAGAGTAAGTAGCTGATGGAGAATAAAGAACTGGCATTCCAAATACTTTACCCATTTCCATTCTCTTACCAAATTCAAGAGTAGTTACAGTAACATTTTCAGAACCAGTCGTGTCGGTTTGGTCACTTTCTTCAAAAGAAGTCATGTCATATCTTAGAGCAGCATACATTGACTCCCAACCACCGTCAAAGTTCCAGAAGAAGTTTAGACCGATAGTGTTGAAGTTCTCATCTTGGATAGAGTCAGAAATGTCACCATCTCTAGTCTCAGATTGAGAAACATACTTAAGACCAGCACCAAAGTTGTTAGTGAATAGGTAGTTGTAGTTGAACGCAAAGTTCATCTCATCAAGTTCATTGTCATCAGCATCGTCAGTTGACATGTTGAAGTCAAGGTTTGAACAACGGTTTCCGTCGAAACAGTCATTTAGTTCAACCATGCCTTTACCGTTAAAAGCAAAAGCAGAAGTAGCCATAAGAGCAACCAATACAAGTTTTTTCATTTTTCACATCCTTTTGTTAGGTTGTTTGTTAGTAGTTAATAACGTTATGTAAAACGCATTTAATTCATAAACTATATAATTAAGTGTAGCGATAAAACTTAATTTGCAAATAAAAAATTGCGAATTAAGTCGGTTTTTTTTATTAATTTTTTTTCTCTTTATATATGTTAATTGATTAAATTTACTAGCACTGTTTAATATTTGTCTGACTTGCGCAGTGCGCGGTTTGAACGCTGTTTTTATGCTTAAGTTGGTAGTCGGCGATTATAAGCGCAGTTGCGTGCCCCGATGATAAAACGCTAGAGAGATTAAGACTTATTAATTGATCCTTTTACTCTTAAAACTTCTAAAACTTAACCAATGTGTTTGACAAACAAGGACAACCTTTTGATGATTTTAGTATAAGGAAAAATATTCCCATTTAAGTTTGTTTCTTTAAAACAACACTTTTAACTCAGGGATTAACAAGGAGATGTTATGAAAAAGCAAATTGCTATCGCCATGGGATTGGCTGTGATTTCAGGTTCTGCTTTTGCAACTAAAGCAAGACTAGAAGCACTAGGTGAGGATCAGTACGGTTCTCAATTTATTTCGGACAATAGAAACGTATTTCTAAACGCCGCTACTGTAAACTTTCACAAAGACCTTGTGTACATGGAGTTTGGATCTTCTGACTCAACTGGCTCTACAACTTTTGAGGGCGTTACAATTGGTGTTGAAACTGATCAAGATCTATCTGCTAGCCCTAAAGCAGAAGGTGGATTTTTCAAAGCTTCTGGTAACATGGTGTATGGTGTAGTTTTTGGAAATGAGTCTAACACTTCTAATGGTTTAAGAACTCTTGGTATGGCAGCTAACGCTGTACATGAAGAAAATAATGTAGACTTTTTTGTTGGTGGTGACGCTGGTGTTCAATGGGGAGCTAGCTTAACTTACTCTGACTCTAAGGATCAACAATCAGGTACAGATACTGAGCAAAAATCAATCGACCCTAGACTAGGTGTTATTTCTGGCGATATCTCCGGTTTTGCTAACATCAACCTTCAAAACCACGCTGAAAATGGTTCTGCTGAATTTGATGGCCAGTCTGGTTTTCAGGTAGGTGGTACTTATGAAATGAATGATATGTACTACATGCTTCAGCACAGAAGCTTTAAAGGTGAAGATGGTGCTGGTGATGAAATTAGCGTAGGTAAAACGTGGATTGGTACAGCTAAAGCTTATAAGCTAAATGACAAGTCAAATGTATGGTTGTCAGCTTGGTATAAGACTGAAGAAGTTGATAATGACTTCGCTGCTTCTGGGGCTACTGGAAAAAGTAAAACTGATTTCATTCCTGTAACTCTTGCTGCAGAAGTAAGCGTTAAGGAATGGTTAGCTCTTAGAGGATCTGTTGGTCATACTCTTTGGGGAACAAATGAGGATGATGACGGTGACGAAGCAACTGTTAACAATACTTTTGTTAACGCTGGTGCATCTCTTATCTTTGGAGATTTCCAAGTTGACGGTCTAATCGGAAACGTAACTTCTGATGCAAGTGGTGCAAATGCTCCAGGTTCTACTAGCACTGACGCTGGTAACGGAACTCTTAGAACTGACACGATTATGTCTAGAGTTTCTCTTCTATACAGATTCTAATAGGATGTTAGAAATATAAACAAGGAAACTTGTTGGCCGCGGCTTTGTTCGCGGCCTTTTTTTTGGCTCTTCTTGTAAAGCTGTAAGCTAGGGCATATAGTGGCCTAGATTATGAAAAAATTTGTGCTTTTCATTGCTATCACTATTTTATTTCCACTTATTTTTGCAGGATCGACGGTTCTCTATATCATCCAATTTAACAATGTTTCAGAGCTAAAAAATAGCTACCCAATCTATTCAAAAAAATTAAATAGATACACATTTCAATCCAAGCGACCTTCAACTTGGACTTCGATTAATGCAGTTTCAAATTACGCTAAATGGGCGATCGTAGTGAGTGAAGACTGGGCCTTTTATGATCACCCAGGTGTGGATTTAAATCAGCTTAAAATCACCATCTTAGAGAGTATAGATGAAGGGGAGTTTACAAGAGGTGCCTCTACAATAACTCAACAGCTCATAAAAAATAGTGTATTAAGCGATGAAAGAACTCTATGGAGAAAGTTTCAGGAGATCGTACTTGCACTCTATTTAGAAAAGATGATGACAAAAGATGAGATCCTCGAAAAGTATCTTAATATTATTGAGCTTGGAGATGGGATTTATGGCATTGGGCCAGCCGCAAAATTTTATTTCGATAAATCACCAGAGAGATTAAACGCTAGAGAGGGAGCTTTTTTGGCGATGCTTCTTCCAAGTCCTGTGAAATATTCAGTGTCCTTTCATAAGAAGGAACTGACTGAGTTTGCAAAAGCAAGAGTAGAGGATATCTTAATAAAGCTTCGACAGGCAAATATTTACGACGAGCAAGAAAGGCTCAACCAGAGAAAAAAGAAGTTTTACTGGGAAGAAGACTTCTATCAATCATCACCAGAAATGCCCTCTGAAGGCTATGATGATTATCTAGATGATACCTTTTTCTAGAACTTTAACTGCCTAAAGCATTCATATGCTGCAGCTGTGGCGGTATTTGAAAGATTTAGGGATCTTATATGTTCGCTTCTCATTGGAAGAAAGAACATCCGATCGTGATAATCATCATAAATTTCTTGTGGAAGACCTTTTGTCTCCGCACCAAAAATCAAATAACAATCATCTGTGTAATTGGCATCAAAGTAGCTCTGTTGGCCATTGTTTTCAAAAAATAGAAGCTTGTCCCGTTCTGGTTTTTCACCCTTCAAGAAGTCATTAAAGCTTTCATACTCTTTAATTGAGACATGCTTCCAGTAATCAAGGCCAGCTCTTCTAACCGCCTTTTCTGATAGGTCAAAACCGTATGGTTTGATAAGGATGAGGTTTAGATCGAGGGCGACGCATGTGCGCCCGATGCTTCCAGTGTTTCCTGGAATTTCGGGCGCAAACAATACGATATTAAAACTTCTATTTGCCATTTGTTAGAGCGTCGTGAAGAGTTCTCACGATTAATCCTGAAGCACCTTTTGAAGGACAATAAGGAAGGTGAGCTTGAGAGTCGCCAACACCGGCAATATCAAGGTGCGCCCACTTTACGTCATTTTTAATGAAGTTCTCAAGAAATGCTGCCGCTGTTGCAGTTCCAGCTCTTCCTGCAGTACCAATGTTTTTAAGGTCAGCGATTTGGCTTTTCATATCATCACGCCACTCAGGGATGATAGGAAGTTGCCACATGTACTCGTCCTGCTTCTTTGCGTGAGTTCTTAATTGGTTGATCCACTTGTCATCATTTCCTAAAACTGCACAAACTTGGCTTCCAAGAGCTACCAAACAAGCACCAGTTAGAGTTGCCGCATCAATTAAGTAGTCCGGTTTTTGATCACAGGCATAATCTAGACAGTCTGCTAGTACAAGCCTACCTTCAGCGTCTGTATTAAGAATCTCAACATTAAGTCCATTTCTGGCCTTAACAATTGAATCTGGCATAGTGGCAGTACTGGATACTGCATTATCTGTCATTCCAAGAATACATGTGATTTTGTAAGGGGAGTTGTTTAAAACAGCAGCTCTGAATGCTCCGTAAACTGTTGCAGATCCGGCCATGTCAAACTTCATGCCCATCATAGCACCACCTGGCTTGAGCGAGTATCCACCGGTGTCAAAAGTAAGACCTTTGCCAACCATTGCAATATGCTTTGTGTTCTTAGTGGCCTTCTTTGGAGTATAAGTTAAATGAACAAGCCTCGGTCCATAAGCGGAGCCTGCATTTACAGAAAGGAAAAGGTTCATTTTTTCTTTCTTTAGTTCGGCCTTTCCAAGAGTCTTTACCTTCACTCCTTTAAGGTTCTTTTTAACGTCTGCTTCAATAGTTTTAGCGTATCCTTCAGAATGTAGAACGTTTGGTGCTTCGTTTACCAAGTCTCTGGCAAAGTTAACACTCTCAGTTACATTGAGGGCCTTCTCAACCGCTTTCTCAACAGATTTTTTACTCTTCTTGTCGTCAACAAATAGACAAATCTTTTTAAAAGCAGGTGTTTTCTTGCTGGCCAGGTACTTATCAAATCTATAAGCACTTAATTGCAAAGATTCACAAATAAGTTCTGCTACTTTTGCCTTGTCGTTAACACAGTTAAAAGAAAGAGCATCAATTGCCACTGTTTTAAACTTTTTACCGGCAACTGCGTGGTATGTCTTGGCGATGGTCTTTCTTAGTTGTTCTGCCTTGGCGTCTTTTTTGTTTCCTAGACCAACTGCAAGGACTGTTTCACCCTCTGGACCTGTAAAAGTCAGAAATTCCCCAGACGATCCTGAAAAGCTATTTGAAGAGCGAAGTCCTTTGAAGTGGGACATTAAATCCTTATTGCTCCAACTTCCTTGAAAAGTTTTATCTTTCTCTTTGCCTTCCTTTTCGTAACAAGCAACGACTTTAAGGTCGGCCTTGTCAAAATGTTCGCTGGAAAAGTCCAATTCTATTTTCATTTGCGGCTCCTTGATAGCGCAATTTAAGCGCCATAATCGGTTTTTGATGTTTTTTTAAGCTTAACAGAATAGGCCATTATTGTCTAAGTAGGGGGAATAAAGTAACCTTTGTCCATGTCAAAGTTAACACCAAAAATTTACCAATTTTACTTGGCCTCAAATACAATAGTTCCCTTCGTCGTAAGTACCGTGTTCTTTGTAACATTTCTTTTAACCTTTGAGATGTTTCGAATTCTTAGACTCATGTCATCCGATGAAGTTTCAATTAGCTTCGTGGCCGGACTAATGGGAGATGTCGCTATTACTTTGGTACCTATGGCAATACCTTTGTCTATGTTCTTCTCTGTAATCTACAGTCTAGGAAAACTTTCAGGGGATTCAGAGTATGTGGCCCTTAGAGCGGCAGGACTTGAAAAATTTAGGATACTTATTCCATATGCTTTGGTTTCCTTTTTGGTGGCACTAAATGTCTATTATCTTGGACAAGAACTGGTTCCAAATGCACATACCCGCGTTAGAACTAAAGTAAAAATCATAAGCTCCGCAAGTCTTATTCAGGGAATTAAAGGTGGCCAGTTCTTTACGGCCATACCTAATATCACAATCTTTCCATCAAAGATGAATGATGAAACTTTGGATTTGGAAGATGTTTTTCTTCACATCTACAATCCTGGACAAGTACTGGACAAGGTTATTTGGGCAAATACTGGAAAAATTCTTCACGACAAAAACGAAGCCACTGGAATTGAGACATTCAAACTTCTTCTCAATAATGGAAATATCACTAGCTTCTCAAAGGGGGAGAGTGATGTTGAGAAAATTCTTTTTCAAGAATATGTTCTGCCAATCTCTGAAAAGCGCTTCTCTTATGATCCATCAACAAAAGAAATTATGATGGATAGAAAGGAGTTAAAGGCCTTCATTGACGC
Source organism: uncultured Bacteriovoracaceae bacterium (assembly GCA_950070535.1). Classification (GTDB taxonomy): domain Bacteria; phylum Bdellovibrionota; class Bacteriovoracia; order Bacteriovoracales; family Bacteriovoracaceae; genus UBA845. The sequence goes on from CATMLK010000004.1 coordinate 98,447, forward strand.
TGGATTGGAAGAGGCGAAGAAGCAAAACTTCGATAAAAAAGATTTCTTTAATGCAAAGTATGAATATTGGAACAGAATGAACACGCCAATTTTATGTATTTTGCTTTCTTTTCTTGGCTTTGGTCTTGGGATAACTGGCAATAGGGGAAAAAGTAAGAATCCAACAGGAAAGGCTTTGCTTTTTATGATCGGGTATTATGTGGTTTTCTTCTCTATGGTGAATGTGGCCAGGTCTGGTTCAATTCCTCCTTGGCTGGCCATGATCATACCGGGTGTCATTTTATTTGGCTTTGGCATTTACTACTATCGAAAGTTAGACTGGGTTAGCTAGTCCGCTTTAGGTGCCATCTTTTTCTTGTAAACATCTTGGCGATATGGAACGCCTTTATAGCTTGGAAAAAGTGGAAACTCATAGTTTGCGGCCTGTGCTTCTGGAAAAATTAAACTCTTAACACCAGTTCTAGTATCCGCTTCTACAAGTTTATTGTTGTAAAAGATCTTAGCTGCATTGAAATTCCCCATAAATAGTAGAATTACTTCTTCGGCCTGTAGGAAAAGTGATTTTCCTTTTTTCAGTACAAATCTTTTAATATCCTCTCCATCGACCTGGTAGCTTAGCCAAGTATCACCTTCAAGAGCGTGGATATAGAGATTTTCTTTATTTTCATCCATGGCCTTTCTGAATCTTTCAGGAAAAACTTCAGGATTTTCAACTTCGTCAGTGCTTTCCGACAATGTGAATAGATTTCGTGGAGCAGGGTAGAACTCTTTAAAAGGAAGCACTCCCTGTGCTAGTTCCTCTTTAGGTTCTTCCTCTTTGGACTCTGATGTGTTGGTTGCATCTTCATCATCTTCCTTAGTGGCAATAGCTTCAGGCTTTTGAGGGGGAGCTTCTTCAACTTTCTCTGGTTTGGAGGCCTCCTCCGTCTCTTTTACTTCTTTATTATCAGCCGCTATCTTCTTGCTGTTTTCAAGCTCAAAAAGAGATGCTTCTTTTGGTTTAATATCATCTTCAAGAGTTTGAGTTTCATTTGAGTCTGCAAGAGTCGATTGTTCGTTGCTAATTGTTGAAAAGAAATTGTAAATCCCTTTAACTACGAAGAACAAGACTAGAACTGCAGCGATACCTGCTAGCAATTTCTTATTAATTAACTGTCCAGCAATCCCTTGGATTCTGTCTTGAAGCTCTCCAAGATCGATCTCTGATTCTTTGGCGGCAACTGGTTCTTCCTCATCAGTGGGAGCTTCAACCTCAGGCTCATTCTCTTTGTAAAGAAGCTCATATGCCTCAATGGCCTGGTTTAAGTCAAGACCAATTGTTTTGGCATAGTTCTTAACAAACCCTTTAACGTAAGTTTTATTGGGAAGTGTTTCAATATTCTCTTTTTCCAAAGCCCTGAGGATGTTGATATTAATTTTTGTTTTATTAGCAACATCTTCCAGAGGAATATTGTTTTTAGTACGGGTCTCTTTTAATAGCTTTCCAATCGTTTTATTTTCCATATTTCAGCATTTTAAACGAAATAAAAAAAATTAAAAGTCCAAAGACTTGACTGGAGTATTCATTCTTTTAGAGTAAACCTGACCTGAGCGCTCTTGCTTTGATTGAAGAGTCTTAACTTTAAGTATCGTTCTTCTTGCAAAAGTTTCGTATTTTGTCATGGCAAAACGCTCCTGCATGTCGGCCAATTTTACTAAAGCCTCGGAGTATTTTCGCATTTTTATTAGGGTGTTGATTTGGCCTAAAAGCGGTTCTGGATTGTTATAACACACTCCGAGACTGGCATCTTTGTAGGATTGATACGCCTTCTCATAGTGGCCAGATTTATATGCCATTTGGGCTATTTTAAAGTGTGCCGGGCAGTAGTTTGGATTAATATCCAAGGCCAGTTTAAACTTACCTAAGGCCTGGGTATTTTGGCCCTTAGCGAGGTCGATAATACCTAAATTATAGTGAGTTCTATGTTGTCCTTCGTAGGTAAGATCTTCCAGTATTTTTTCATAAAGGCTTTGTGCTTCTGGGTAGGACTTTTTTTCTAAATAAATTGAAGCAAGATTTAATCTTGCATCCGTATTTTTTGGGTCCAATTCCAGAGACCGCTTTATGTGCCATATTGCTCTGGAGCTGCTCTTTTTAAACCAATAGGCCATACCCAAATTATTGTGAATTTGGCTATTCTCAGGGTCTAGGGAGGCGGCCTCCATAAGATTTTTTAAGGCAGCAGTGTAGTCTTTTGTTACTAAGTCTCTGGTACCTTGGTTGTAGTAGAGTTTTGCCTTTTTCTCAGCAGGAGAAAGCTCCCTTTTTGGATTGCTCGAACAGCTGGACAAAATAATCATGCCTAATGCCAATAGAAAAAATGTCTTCATGCTAATCCTCCAAGATATTACCTATATTTTGACCAATATCATGGGATTTGTAAAAACTTATTTAAAGCGAACAACCGTCATTGCTTCAAAGTGAAAAGTCGATGGAAATAGGTCTAGAAGCTTTGCTTCGACAATCTCATATGGCTTTTCCAACTGCTTTAGATCTCTAATCATTGTCTGTGGGTGACAAGAGACATAAATAAGCATCTTTGGACTAAATTTCTCCACCCAGTTCGAGAGGTGTTTAAAACCCGCCCTTGGTGGATCCACCAGGAAAAGATCAAAGCTTTCTCTGCCCGCCATCTTTGAGAACCTATCAAGACTTGATTCTTCTGAGAGATCTAGGGAGAAAAAGTTGTCTTTTTGTTCGAAAGGATACCTATCAATGTGAAAAACATCTCCTTCAATATTTTTGGATAAATTGCCATCGCCACCAAAAAGATCAAGGGTGGACTTTGGAGAAAAGTTTAGAGTAGAAGTGCGGACAGACTCTAAAAGCTTTTGATTCATCTGTTCATTTACTTGTGTAAAGCCATCTGAAGCATAGCGCGAGTCCCAAGTCTCTTTGATTTCATTATTTTCTCTAAGATAGAGCTCAACATGGCCTTTAGGTCTAGGCCTTTTGTTTAAGAGCTTGCTTTTTTTCTGATACAGTTCGTTAAAACTGGGCATTAGTTCATTTCTATATATTTTACAGCCTGGCACCTCAAGTATCCTCTTTTGGGAAGCAACTATAAAGCCTAGGTATTGTGATCTTTTGTGATAATGAAGCTGTACTCTGTTTCTGTAACCAACTCTTTCTGGTGCGCTTACTGTATCAAATTTGGGAGAACCTATAGGGGCAAGCATCCTTTCAAAGCTTTTTTCTTTGAATTCAAGCTCTTGTTCGTATGAAGTGTGCAAAAAATGGCATCCTGAGCACTCGCTAAAGTGCGGGCAGAGTGGAAGTATTCTTTTGGGGCTTGGATTATCAATTTTGACAAGCCTGCAAAAATGAATATTCTTTTTACTCTTTGTGACTTCTGCTTGGCCTGTTTCGCCTGGCAAAGTCTTGGGGATAAAGTATATTTGGTCTTCGTTTTTAAAGACGCCTTGTCCTAGTGGATCAATATGGTCAATTAAAAAGTGAATAAGGTTTTTTGCCATAATTTTCTTATCTCGTTAATTTTACAAAAATCAATTATCATAAACTTATATATATGAACAAAAGATTTCAAAAATTGCCTTTTATACTTGAGCTAGTCTTCAATGGAGCTTTTATATTTCTATACGCTTTTTATAAAGGGAATAGAATCAAAACGCCTTTGGTCTCAAATGAGATGGTTGAAGTTGTGCTTCAAAGTCTGGCCTGGGCCGCACCATTGTTTGTGCTTTTCTCAATTGTTTCATTCTTTCTTCGCTCTGAAAACGTGGAAGAGTTTTTTAGAAAGTACGTATTTAGTCTTATTGTGTTCTTTCCAATGTTGATTACATATGGGGACGTTCAATTTACATTTTGGCTTGCAGCGGTTCACTTATTTTCTTCGGTACTATCTATATATGAGCTGAAACCCGAAAACCATGAAGAAGGACAGGATTATGTGCTTGGAATGCTTGAAAAGATCAGGCTGGCTCCCGCTCAAATCGTAATTTTGTCTTTTAGTGCGATCATATTAATTGGAACCCTTTTACTGGCACTACCAATTTCAGCTGCTGAGGGTAAGAGTATCTCTTTTATTGATGCTTTTTTTATGGCCACATCCGCCACTTGTGTGACTGGGCTTAGCACAGTCTCACTTGTTGATAATTTTAGTTTTGTTGGGCAGTCTATTGTATTGGTTCTCCTCCAGATTGGAGGGCTAGGTTATATGACTCTTCACTCCTCGATGATGATTCTGCTTGGAAAGTCCATGGCCGTAAAAAACCAGGTAATGATGCAGGATTTGTTGGATATTACCTCAATGTCTGATTTGATTGCCATGATTGTGGACATCATAAAATATACGATAGTCATAGAGTTTTGCGGTGCCATAATCTTAACTTTTGCCTTCAGCTTTGAAGGTTATGAGTTTGGTCAGGCCCTCTATTTCGGATTTTTCCATGCCATTAGCGCTTTCTGTAATGCTGGATTTGCTCTATTTAACGACTCCCTTGAAAACTTTGCTTACAATCCAGTAATAAGCAATACTATCGCAATATTAATACTTCTGGGCGGCCTTGGATTTATCGTTTTAAAAGAGGTGGAATTGGTGCTTAGAGGCAAGAAAAAGATAGTAAATCTGTCTGTTCACTCGAAAGTTGTCTTTACGACGACCTTCTCTTTAGTTTTGCTAGTTGCTGTTTATATTTTCTTTTCGGAATATCTTCACTCTTTAAAAGATTTAAGCTTTTGGCAGCAATTGCAGGTATCATTTTTTCAATCTGTAACTACAAGAACTGCAGGATTTAACACAATAAGTTTAAGTTCTTTATTTCCGCACACACTTTACTTATTTGTTTTAGTGATGTTTATCGGGGCCAATCCTGGATCATGTGGCGGTGGGATTAAAACTACGACCTTTGCCATTTTATTTCAATCTGTTCGCGCAACTCTTAAGGGAAAAGACAGGGTGGAGTTTTTTGATAGAACTCTTCCAAATGTATTAGTTGTTCGAGCGATTTCAATCATTGTCATCTCTCTTATGATTTGTAGTGCTTTTATACTTCTTTTAATGAGAATTGAAACTGAGCATAGTTTTCTTTCTATTTTCTTTGAAGTCGTAAGTGCATTTGCCACGGTGGGATTGTCGCTTGGTATTACTCCTTACTTGACCGTGGCGGGCAAGGCGGTAATTATTGTTTTAATGTTTATAGGAAGAATTGGCCCTTTGACCATGGCATTGGCCATTGGACAAAAGAAAGAAGAGGCCGGAAAGTTCAAATATCCAACTGGAAGGATAATGATAGGATAATTTATGATTGTAACGGTAATTGGACTGGGAACATTTGGCTCAAAGACGGCTACTAGGCTTTTTGAAAAAGGAGCCGAGGTAATCGCCATTGATCAAGAAAATGAGCTTGTAGATAAGATTAAAGAGCGTGTGACACATGCAATTTGTGTGGATGTTACAGATGAGAGAGCAATTAGATCCCAAAACATCTCGGATGTTGATGTTGCAATTGTTGCAATCGGGGACAATATCGAAACAAGTATTCTTGCAGTTGCCATGCTTAGAAAGCTCGGTGTCGGTAAAATCATTGCCAGGGCCACAAGCAAGCTTCATGAACATGTATTAAAAGAAATTGGCGCATCCGAAATTGTAAAAGTTGAGGAGGAGATGGGGGAGATTGTCGCTTCCAAGATTGTTGCTCCTCACGTTCTTCAAAGATACAACTTTGCAGCAGGTTACTCTATTGTAGAGATTAAGCTTGGAAAGAAATTTGAAGGTAAAACACTAGTCGAGAGCCAAATTCGTCAAAATTATTCTCTAAACATTGTGGCCCTTCAAAAAAGAGTTCCTTATATTACTGAAGATGGAAAGTCTGCGTTCAGGGTAGAGATTAACGATAGTCCTTTGCCAATGGATATAATTGACGCTGACGATATTGTTGTTTTAGTTGGAAGTGAAAAGAATTTTAATAAGCTTTTTGCTGATCTGGCAGAGGGTTAGGAGATAGAATGAATATTTCATTAAAAAAGCGAATCGCAGCAAGTTTTGTATTGGCGAACTTGATGGTACTGACCATTGGTTTTACTGTGTTCTTTTATTTAAATTCCCTAAATAAACAAATTGAAAACATCACAACAAACACAAACCAGATCAACTTATTGACCGACGAAATAAGAATTTCTGCAGTCTCCATCTTAAAAATGCAGAAAAAAATCCTAACAAATAAGGCCTCAAGGCCTGACTTGGATAAATTGAATGCTTTAATTGACGGGTTTCACTCTCAACTTCAAAGACTTGACACCTTTTATAGTGAAGTAGAAATAAAAACCACGATATCCAAGATGCTTGGATATGTTGACTCGCTAAAAACACTGTTGTCCAAGGTCTCAATCTTTGACAATAGAGATAATGCTGGTCTTTCAACGATAAGTGATTTGGCCGACAAAATTTTGGAAGCATTCTCAGAGTTTCAAGATATTCAGTATTATCAAAATGAGAGAAGGGATCAGCAAATTGAAGAGATTATTGGAGAAACCAGAAGGTATATGTTGATAATTCTAATAATTACTTTCTTGGCGACAATTCTGATGAGTTTGGTAATCCCTGGAAAGATCGCACTTCCGTTTAAAAAGATAAACGATGCTGTTCGCGAACTGCAGGATTGTAACTTTGATGTTTCAATTTACTACAATCAAAAAGACGAAATTGGAGAGCTGGCCGTTGAGCTTAATAAAATGATTGCAAACATGAAGGCCTTTGAAGAGCTTAGAACGGATAGAATCTCTGTTGAGCATAGAAAATTTGATATGCTTGCAAACATGGTTAGACGAAATGTTCTAATCGCCAATGCTAACGGAGAGTTAATTTATTTAAACAACTCCATGTATAGGCTTCTAGATGTTGAGTCTGAGGAAGTTCTAAATAAAAACATGACAGACACCATTATTCCTCAGTCAATTAAAGAAGCGTATGATCTAGCACTTAAACGTCGTTCAAAGATTGAAAATGCTGAAATTGTCATTACGCACAAGAAGACAGTTGAGGTTGAGAATGAAGAAACTGGTGTTATTGAAGAGATTGGGGAAGAGGTCGAGGTCTTTAATGGTTTCGCAAATGTTATTCCAATTAGGGCAAAAGAGAGTGATCTAGACTACTATATGATGGTTTTATCTGAGGAAATGTTCGCATAACGCGCCAGGCATAGAACAAGGCCTCTTATAAGTGGCGTCTTTTCTAAAAATCGTGTAAGGTTTACTGGCAATTTAAAAGGTTATATGGACAATAAATTTATTCGAAATTTTTCGATCATCGCACACATTGATCATGGTAAATCCACTTTGGCGGACCGTCTTATTCAAGAGACCAAATCCATTACAGATAGAGAGTTCAGCGACAGAATGTTGGACAATATGGACTTGGAAAAAGAAAGAGGCATCACCATTAAAGCTCAAACGGTACGTCTTGAGTATAAGGCCAAAGATGGTAACACATATCATTTAAACTTAATCGATACTCCGGGACACGTTGACTTCTCTTATGAAGTTTCAAGATCCCTTGCATCTTGTGATGGCGCCCTTCTTGTAGTTGACGCTTCCCAAGGTGTTGAGGCACAGACTCTTGCAAACGTGTACATGGCAATTGAAAACGATTTAGAGATACTACCAGTTTTAAATAAGATCGATCTACCGCACGCTGATGTGCCTAGAGTTAGAGATGAAATAGAAGAAGTTGTGGGTATCGACGCCCAGGAGGCCCCTGAGGTTAGTGCAAAATCTGGATTGGGTGTTGCAGATCTTCTTGAGAGGATTGTTGAAACCATTCCAGCTCCAACTGGAAATCCTGAAGCACCTATGCAGGGATTAATTTTCGACTCATGGTTTGACCCGTACAGGGGAGTAATCATGCTGGTTAGAATGATGCATGGGACTCTTAAAGCACGTGAAAAAATCTATTTAAAGCATTCCAAGAAATCTTACGAGGTATTAAACCTTGCTGTGAATACTCCATTTTACACTGAGCTTAAAACACTTACGGCCGGTGAAGTTGGGATGGTTATTTGTGGTATTAAAGATATTAGAGACATCAAGATTGGTGATACCATCGTTATGGATAATGCCAAAAATACTCCATCTCTTGCGGGATATGAAGAAGTAAAACCGATGGTTTTTTGCGGAATTTTTCCTGTTGTAAATGATGACTATGAAGAGTTGAAGGTGGCACTTGAGAAGCTTGCCCTAAATGACTCGTCATTTACTTATGAACCGGAGACTTCCCAGGCCCTAGGCTTTGGGTTTAGATGTGGGTTTTTGGGTCTACTACATATGAGTATTATTCAAGAGCGTCTAGAAAGAGAGTTTAGTCTTTCTCTTATCTCTACTGCTCCTAGTGTGCGCTATAGAGTAAAAACTAAAAAAGGCGAAGAGCTTTTAGTGCAAAACCCATCTGAGCTTCCAGAGCCAGGTGAGATTGAACAAATCCAAGAGCCGATGGTCTTGTTGTCAATTCACGTTCCTAATGAGTACGTAGGGGTGATAATCACTCTTTGTGAAAAGCGAAGAGGTGTTCAACAGGACATAAAGTATATTACAAGTGATAGGGTTCAGGTTATTTACAACCTTCCATTAAGTGAGATGGTCTTTGATTTTTATGATCAATTAAAATCGATAACCAAGGGCTACGCTAGTATGGACTATGAGTTTAACGACTATCAAACAGCAAAGATGGTTAAGCTTGATGTCCTTTTAAATGGCGATCCAGTGGATGCACTTTCACTAATTACTCACGAATCAAGTTCTTATTACAAGGGACGTGATCTCGTTGGAAAGCTTAGAAAAATTATTGATAGACAACAGTTTGATATTGCAATTCAGGCGGCAGTTGGAACGAAAGTAATCGCTCGTGAAACGGTCAAGGCCCTTCGAAAGAACGTTCTTGCCAAGTGTTATGGCGGGGATGTTTCTAGAAAAAGAAAGCTCTTAGAAAAGCAGAAGGCCGGTAAAAAGAGAATGAAAATGGTTGGAAACGTTGAGATTCCTCAAGAAGCATTCTTGGCCGTATTGAAGGTTGACGAGTAAAACGATGAATGTGATCGAAACTCATATTGAAAAGATTCTTACTCACTACACTCAGGGTGAGCATTACGAGCTTTTGAAAAAAGCAAAAGAGATCTACACGCAACTTACTGGAAAGCTCGATGAAGAGTCCGATGAGTATGAGCTAAGAATGAACTCTTTCAATGACTGGTTCATTTTCAACTTTCGCCGCGAGAACGACAGAAGAATCATAGACGACTATATTTTTGAGTTTAAAATCGATGACGATCTCGCAAGATCATTTCACAACATCAACTATTCACTCTTCTCATTTTTGAAAACAAACCTTAAAAAGCAAATCGTTTTAAAAGATATCCTTCACGACAAGAAGATCGCACTAAGCAAATCCTTGAAGCATTTTGGAATGGTTCAAGATGATCTTTTTGTTGGAAGATCCATCGAACATGATGGCGAAACCTATCTATTAAAAGGTATGTGTCCTCTTCCTGGAAACATTCTTTCCAATCTTAAAAAGCAATCTAAGAAAGTCAGAAAGCTTAATAGCCATGAGGAAGAAGAGAAATTCCTACTAGAGCTTGAAAGATTAAAGATTAAATCACTAAATTACGGCCATATAGACGCCAACAAGATCTTTATCTTCAAATAGAACCCTGTAAAAACTTCACAAATTCCAAAAACGTACCCACATGTAAATGAGTGCAATGCCTCCTTGCGTTAGTTTTGTCTCAACCTAACGATAACCAAATCTCACAAGGAGACGAAAATGAAAAAGTTAATAGGAGCTATTCTTGCCACCACAATTCTAAGCACATCGGTATCAGCGAGCGAATTCACATGTAAAAAAGAATTTGAAAGAGACACCGCCTACCACATGCCGACTGTAATGAACGGAAGTGATGCAAAGAAGTTATTAGTTGAGATTCCAAAGCTTTGCTTTAGCTCTGAGGCGTGGAGTAATGAGGGCGGCGGTTTAAATGATGGCCTCATGGGCTGCGTGTTTGGATCTGTGGTTTGGGGAGTTGTGCCATTTCTCTGGGCTCCTGGAGCTGGACTTGCTATGGCCGCGCCTGCTTTTCTAGGATTTAAAATTGCACTTGATCATGACTATGACACTGCAGTTGCTCAAACTAGGTTGAACGATATTGTAATGAGTGCATTAGGAGAGCGTGAGCTTAACCAATCTCAAATTAGATACTTAAAGAGAAAGTACTTCAAAAGACATGACTACACTGATCAAGAGATCGCAGATTTTTTTGAATACCATGGAAATTCAAAAATTCTTTGCTCTAATCCTGCAAAGGAACACACAGTTGTGGGGGTAACTGAGGAGGGACTGAAGTATATCAGAAGCAAAGGGTACAATTCCATAACAGGGCTATTGCTTGCTTCATTGATAGAGAAAGAAACGCCAGCACATGAATACACCGAATATAGAGGAGCCACAAAACTCTTAAATTATGTTCAGAAGAGTTACGGAAGGAGCGAAGTTTCTTACTACGGAGAAACAGTGACTCCTTCGCAAATGTTTAAGCTTGCAAGGGATTATGCACAAGAGCATGGAATTAAAAGAGTATTTAAATACTAACTAAAATCGCCATCACCTCTCACCAAGGGAGGTGAAGGGCATAGCTGCCTTATTTTCGCAAAAATGTAAAATAACTAAGACAAAGGATAAGATATGAAGACTTTAATTTTTGGAATTTCACTTCTCACAACCCTATCGATTTCTTCAGCTGGTGCCAGTTGTTTGTCCAAATACTCGAAGAGAATTGCTGTTCAGGAGAAAAGTATTGAGGTCGGGGGAGAAATTATGCCTAACCTTATATTTGGGGACTTGATGCTCGGAGCTGCTTCTGGAGTCTTTGCCATGCCATTTACAGCATCAAATTCCGGTGCAATGTCGCATGCATATTATAAAAAGAAACAGTACGAGGAAGTCTTTGATCTAATAAAGTCATCTTATAGAAGAGTGACCACAACTGATAACTTAAAGTTTCTTAAAGATATTAGAAAAAATACGAATAGATTTGACCTGCTAGATTCCGAGATTATGGACAAGGTTGTGTTATTGGATATGGAAGACAAATTTTGTAAAGAAGAATTGCCAGTAAAGTATGAAGAATTCGTTACCATCATCTCATCTGAGTTTTAATTTGAAAAAAAACAGAAAGTATTAGGCCCCGTTATGAGGGCCTAATAAAAAAAATGCACCTAGCGTACTATCAGGCCATGGCTTTATCTAGAGTCACAAAGTCTGCTCAGTTCTTTCTTTATCGATCATGGTTGACACTAAAATCTGCCACAGTTTAGACCAACTTATTACTTAGGCCCAAAAAAATAAAAAATGCACAAAATTTTAGGCACTTTTTTATAGGTGTTACTTTTCTAACAGGGCATATAATTTTACCTCTGAGACGTTCAAGTTTCGGAAAAATTGATAATCTTTGACTATGAAAAAAACAATCAACCTTTTAAAAAACGCCTCACTGTGCCTTCTACTTGCCTCCTTTTCTCTAAGTGCCCAGGAAATTGAAGACTCTTATTCTACGGGCATAGAGTTCGAGAGTTCCAATGACGTTTATAGAAATGGCACCATTTTTGGAAGGAAAGCCGACAGAACCCGCTTTAAGGCAAAGATAAAGGTTTATGAAAATGGAGATTACGAAGTCGAAAGTATTGATTGGACTTACTTCGCTTTATTGGACAAATATGAAAAGTTTGGGATCGACTTTGAAGTGGATGTTCTTGGGGCCTATAGAGATGTTATCCAACGTGAAGTGGGAAGAGAGTTAGGCTTTAAAATTGCGGGACTGAAAGGCACAAAGGAGTTTGAAATTGAGGCCGTAGATGGACTGACGCTTACAATTGAAGGAGCGGTAGACCTCAAAAGTATAACGAGTCTAAGGGCATATAAGGAAAACTCGTTTGTGGCCGATCGGATCGATGAAGAGTCTGAGAACAAGCCATATAAATTTTATCAGGACGGTTACGGGCTAGATTATGAAGCAAGTGCCAGAATTAACTACGAATACAAAAACATGGATTTTAGTTTTGCAGGCTATGCAAAAGTGAGAGATACAAGAGAGTCTAACCATAGAGATGGCCACAATTTTAAATATGACACTAAAGAAGTGGGAGTAAAGTTCTCTTGGGCCCCAAATAAAAATAAGTGTCACCTAATTGAGCTTGGAGCACGCTCTTCAAATGTTAATCAAGAGTTTAATCATACTGCACATGACTTCACTAATTCTGAGGTGTTTGTTCAGTACAAATGCAAATTGAATTGGGATAGGGACTTTTGGGGCGTTGAAAAAACTGAATCTCGTGATTCATATATAAGGTATTAATCCTCAAAAAAACCGAAGGAGCTTTTTTTATAAGCTCCTGTATTTTTCTTTACCTAATTGAAAAGCTATAAATTAATTAGACTGTTTAGAATGACTGAGTGAGTTTTAAATCGACATAAAAAATTGCCTCACTTAGTTCCAACTTAAATTCCAATCTTAAGTAATAAAAATTGCACACAATTTAGGGCTTATGCCAAAGAGGTTACTAATTTATTGTTAGAAAACTAACACCCCCTATAAAGCTTTCTATCAGCAACAAAACAGCCATTATTAATAGTAATATATGAGTATATTGAATTTAAAAATCATTATTTTAAAGTTGAGGATATAATGAAAAAATTATTAATAGTACTCTTAACATCTTTATTATCGATATCTGCAATAGCAGACGAAAAAGTCAGAGAAAGCGAGATCAAGAGCTATAAGGGAACTTTTTTACTTATCCCGGATATTGATACTTTCCGTACCAAACTTATTATTAAGACTACAAGCGGTGAAAAAATTAATCTTGGGCTAAAAGACTATTATCAAGGAAGTAATTTAGAAGAACTCGTAAACTGTAAAAGTGGATTTTACGAAGTAAGGTATGGGGCATATATGAAATCTACTTCAGGCTCTGCTCATCTAGGGTTTGATGCTTATTACTATGATGGTGGAAAAATTGTTACAATCTTCGATTGTGATGAGCTTCTATGAAAGAAAACAACTAGTAATACGACCTATTAAAGGTCATTAAAGATAAGAATTTAGACTCAGGCCCTTCCCTTAGAACGGGCCTATTTATTTTGTAAAAGACCTTCGGTATCCTATTAGCATTTTTGAATATCTGCTATTTTATTTAATCACTTTTTGTGCGAATCAGCAGCATTACTAATTTCACAGAGGTTCCATTACCTACGAGAGCTAGGAGTAATAAAAAGCCCTCCTAATGCCTATTTTGGTTCCTAAGTGCCTAATACACCAATCGTTGCCATTTAATGTACGTCCAAAATGAGAGGTCGATTCTTAATAACTTAATCTTAAATTATAAAACCTGGACAATACTTGGGGTGTTTCTGTGGGATTGCCATAGAAGTGTAACTTTTCTAACAGGGCCTATAACTTTAACAATGAGGCACCTTGAATACGCAAAAGTTGGTAATATTTGAGTATGAAAAACACCATCAAACTTTTAAAGAGCGCCTCTGTGTGCATTCTACTCGCCTCCTTTTCCTCTAATGCTCAGGAGATTGAAGACTCTTTTTCTACGGGCATAGAGTTCGAAAGTTACAATGATGTTTATAGAAACCGTACTGTTTTTGGAAGAAAAAACGACAGAAACCGCTTCAAGGCAAAGGTAAAGGTTTATGAAAACGGAGATTATGAGTTAGAAAACATTGAGTGGAGTAGTGGAACTTTATTTGACCGATATGAAAAATTTGGAATCGACCTTGAAGTGGATGTTTTAGGTGCCTATAGGGATGTTATCCAACGTGAAGTGGGAAGAGAAGTCGGTTTAAAAATGGCGGGACTCAGGGCCAGAAAAGAGCTCGAAATTGAGGCCGTAGATGGATTGACCCTTACAATTGAAGGGGCGGTGAACCTTAAAAGGATATGGAGTCTTAGAGCATATAAGGAAAACTCATTTGTGGCCGATCGGGTCGATGAAGAATCTGAGAACGAGCCGTTTAAGTTTTATCAAGACGGTTATGGGCTTGATTACGAAACAAGTGCCAAAATTAACTATGAGTACAAAAACATGGACTTTAGTTTTGCTGGCTATGCAAAAATGAGAGATACCAGGGAATCTAACCATAGCGATGGTCACAATTTCAAATATGACACCAAAGAATTGGGAGCGAAGTTTTCCTGGACACCCAATAAGAATAAATGCCACATGATAGAGCTTGGAGCAAGATCATCCAACGTCAATCAAGTTTTTAATCATACTGCGCATGACTTCACTAATTCCGAGGTGTTTGTTCAGTACAAATGTAAATACAATATAGATAGAGATCATTGGGGTTTTGAAAAAACTAAATCTCGTGACTCATACATAAGATATTAATCATTCTTAAAACTAAGGAGTTTTTATGAAGAAAGTACTACTATTTTTGACTTTAATGGCATCTACAAGTTCATTTGCATCTGGTGAGAAATTCACTGCATGCGATGTTGAATACAATGATATTTCTGTTAATGTTTCAATCAATGGGAATTCCATTGAGCTCATTACGACTAGTCCAATGGGAGAGCATCAATCAAAGGGTCAAATAACTAAGGTTCAACCTGTATCAAAAGCAACTACAATTTATTTTACTGACTCTGACATCATGTATATTCATTCTGCCAATAAAAAAAGAAATGAGCTAACTGTAATTGATAGCACTGACCCTGCTCCTGCTTTGAGATATAGTTCTGAATACTGTAATTAAAAAATCAGCACATGGCCTCATTTCTGAGGCCATGCTTTACTGTCTACTTTCTAAACACCTCCTGTAAATTTAGCTAAATAGGCCTTTATTGCCTCCTGCTTTGCTAGAATAAAGCTTATCAATCTGTATAAAGGGAAATAATTGATGGCGATTAAAAAGGTAATTCTACTATCTTTACTAAGTATGCAAGTACTTGCGGATCCTTTGAGTGAGGCGATGTTTCAAGATAGGGATGCTAATGATTTTGACCTTTATTCTTACTTCTCTAGAAAGCCTATAATTGAAAAAGGCTCTTTGCCGGTAGTGAGCTCCAAAATTGAAGGGGCCCAAGGTCGTATTCAAGGTTCGAGTTTTATTATCCAAATCAGAGATCATTCAGGGCCTAAAGGAAATTATCTCTTAACAAACGCTCACCTTTTACAGGGAAGCGATAAAATGATTTCAGACTTGCCCATACCTGATGATCATTCTTACTTTTGTTCAGATGATGATGTCGCCATTGTTGATTTAGCTTTTCTTGAGGCAGATCTCCCTGCTTTTGGTGTTTATGATAAAGAGGAAAACTCCCTTTACACTCATGGTAAAAATAATTCACCACGAGGTTATGTTCTAACAGACTCTTATAGTGAAGGATTTTACAACAAAAATAAACGCCCACTTTTTGAAAACCAGCTAACTGGAGAGAGGTTTAACTTTGTCCAGATGGGCAATATGTTTGATCTTTCCTGTAACTATTACCCAAGCTCACCAGAGTATTATGACGGGAATGCGGTATTTATACCTATCACCGAGCACATAAAAGACATTGCGGAAAACCCATCACCTTTTACTCAAAGAATCTTTAACCAGATAAACACCTATCAAGCTCACATGGCACGAACGATCAAAAATGACTGTTTTATAAATATGGATGGCGAGATTCAAAATAACCATCTTCATAAGAAGTCTTATTTTAGTGGCAATATGCTTTTTCCCGCTGGAATTGTTCCTGGGATGAGTGGGTCACCCCTTCTAATAAATGAAGACTTGAGACAAAGCAGGTATGAGATCGCCGGAATGGTCACGGCCTACGATAGAAGAGTTCAAGTTTCCCACTTTATAGGACAAAAGAGCATCAAGTCTTGTCTGGATAAGGCCATTGCAAAAAAGCATGAAGAAGGAACTGTATTCAAATATGACCCAGTTCAAAACACCTTGTACAGGCAAGATGAAAACTTTGTGGAGATCCCATTTATAACAGCAAGTGCGGGAAGTCATTTTGCAGGCAACGGTGCTGCTGGAAATGGTGGTAACGGAGCTGCTGGAAACGGTGGGAATGGAGCTGCAGGAAACGGTGGTAACGGAGCTGCTGGAAATGGTGGTGATTGCTCACTAGAAAATGCTGGGAATGGAGCTGCTGGAAATGGTGGTAACGGAGCAGCCGGAAATGGAGGGGACAGTTGCGATTCAAAATCTGCCTCTCCGAAAGCAGGACTAAACTATAAGGGAGAGCACACTCTTGGATTTAGATGCATTGTTGAAGGAAGAGCCTTCAATATCTATGCAAACTGGGAAGCTAGACTTCTAGTTAATGAGGGGCACGATTGCTCCCCAATTACTGCCAAAGATGCAGATCTAAAGAGCTTACTACTTGAAAAGTTTAAAGATGGGGATTTGGTCGACGAATCTGCCAAGGCAAGTTATCTACATAGTTTTGATTTGAAAATAAAGGTTGAAGAAGTCCTTGAAGACAAAGCTTTGATTAAAGTAAGTGGCAGCTATTACGTAAAGGAAATCGATACTGATATTTACTTTAAAGATACAATTGAGTTTGATTTTAACTCTGAGGTATTTAATCCTTTTGTTTCTATTAAGATCGATAAAACAAAAATTACCAATTGGTTTAACGATTACGAGGGCGGCGAGGAGATTATACTTGATTTAAGAGAGTTTTTCTTCATTAACCTTGAAAGAGTTTACGCAAAAGACTATGGCGTTCTTGAGGCCTTAGAAGAAAATAATCTGCCCAAAGTTCATGCAGCTTTAAAAAGTAGAAAAGCAAACAAGGGAAGTGTTCCTGTGGAGCTTAGATGGAAGTAACTGCACCAGGTTCTGGTATTAAAGACCTGGTAAACCTAAGTTATAATCAACTTTTGCTGAGAAGGGTCAAGTTTAAAGATCGCTCTCCTGAAGATCTCTATGCGAGACTTATGTGCGCTTATTATCAAAATGAACCCTCAAAGCTTATAGTCGTCGAAGATATAATCAAGAGTGCCACTCCCTTTGAAAATAAAGAACTGCTTTTAAAGCTATGCGTTTTTAGAAAGAAAATGCTGAATATAAGTGTGACTATAGAAGATGCAAACGAACTTATTGAAGCAGGGATTAATTCTAGCTGGAGTGGTGATATTTATTTTTGCGCAGCTCTTGGAATGTATAAAATCTCAGAATATGTTCTCGCAAAGGATCTATTCATTAAATCTTATGGTCTTCTCAATGATCAGGGAGCATCTAGAAAGGGACTTCTTGCCAAGCAGAATGCTATTACAATGGAAGGGAATATTCATCCTGAGAATAGGCTCATTGGAGACTACCAGGACCTTATAAAAGAGGCAAAACAGATAGACGCCTCTGATGTTGTTGCCAATGCCTGTTTAAATATATCTGATGAATTTTATAAAATGGGTGCCTATGATGTGGCACTAAGTGTAATCAATGAGGGACTAAAAGCGTTAGTTGGTCATTCTCTTACACATCAAGAAAAGGAAGCATTACTCCTAAAGGCTGAAATCTTGAGTGCATTAGATAGAAAGAAGGAAGCAAAGGAGCTTTTAAATCTTTTATGTCATGACTCAAATGAAGAAATTGTGAATGCCTTGAAAGTTATTGAAAAAAGACACTATGGAAAAAACTCCGCGATTGATGTTAATAAGTTGTCTCCTCCGTGGAGGGTAAAGTTGGAAGGGTATAAGGATATCCAGAAGCTTGGCAGACTTGAAGAGGCCGTAGTGGAGTTGCTCTCTACTACTCCAAGCACCATTTATGAAATCGCTGGTCACCTATACGAAAATGTTGATGAGGGAGACGCTGCCAATAGAGCGAGCACCTTAATTTCAAGAATCAATAAAAAACAACCAACCCTAATTAAGTTTGAATCAGAATTAAAAACATACTGTTTGAGTGATAACGAAAAAATCGAATTTCAAAAGGGGGAGCGTTGAAGCATTTAGGCCCTCTTTTTCCCGAGTTTAATTTCTCTGATCCAAAAATAATTAGTGTCGTCAGGAAACAGGCGAATGTTGAAAACTCTCTTAAATACACTGCACTGTTTTACGTTCTCGAAGCTTTAAGTTTTGAGTATGACGCCATTGCAGAGTTAAGGGGGATTTTAGATGAAAGAGTCGGCGAGGACAAAGTTTTGCTTTTAATCTTATTGTCCCTAGAAAGCAAACGAGTTTCAAGGGAGGAAATTTCAAAGCAAGTCGACAAGATATTAAAACAAATGGATCTAAACAACCTTCCACCAGCTTATACAGAATATATTAATTCTCTCAATATAGCTCCCAAGGCCCAAGTCATGCTAAAGGGAAAAGAGAAAATACTTTTTGATGCTTTGAGCGAGTCTCCCAAATCAAAAATTGATCTAGTCATACTTCTCTATGGTGAAGACGATGTCATTAAAGGGGAGGCAAAATTTAAGGCGCTGCTCTCCAGACTCAGAAAGAAAGTTGATGAGCAGATCATTATGAACTCTGATGGACTTTATGAGTTGATTAGTTAGAGATTGGCCTCTTTTTCCAATTCATTTAGAGACTTTCTTTTACTTTTATTCATTAATAAATAAGGAATTATGCCAAGCAGGTTTCCAAGAAGAAGAAGGATAAAATAGATATTAAATAGCGATGCTCCGTTTGCCACACCCATAAAGCCAAACAACTTGTGAAAGACAGCGTGCCCAACGCCAAGTCCTGATGGGGCAATAGGAAGAGCAATTGCGACAAATCCAATTGGCACTATACTGAATGAATATCTAAATAGAAACTCCCCTTCTGCAAAGGGATGTACAACATACCAGAAGTTAACCACTGTAAGGCCTTGAATAATCATGCTTATGAATGTCAGCATTATTATTCTGTGCTTGAACATACATAGGTTTTCCCAGGCATCGATAAGTTTTGGAAGGAACTTTTCTAGAAAAGCGATTTTCATGAAAGGTGAGAGAAGCTTTTTAGGAAGCTCTTTAAAAAAGAACAGGGCCACAAAGCCAAAGATAACCCCGGCCAAAAGTAAAAGATTTATATCCAACAAGGTTTTAATGTCAGAGGACATTTGGCTTAGGCTTTCATAGTTTATAATGGAGAAAAGCCCCAAAATTATAATGAGTCCAAATAGTCCGACAAACCTATCAATGAGAACTGAAGCAAATAAAAACCTATTGGATAAATTCTTGTCCAGATCCTTAAGGTAAAAGACCTTTACAATGTCTCCACTCACGCTTCCTGGAAGAACTGAATTAAAGAAAAGTCCAATCCAGTTAAACTTTGTTATTTTTAGAAATGAAGGCTTCTTAACCATCTTGTCAGTGATAATTAGATAGTATCTCCAAGTTACCATTAATAAGATGGAGAGGATTATCAAAAAACCTGTGATCATTCTCAGTGGATCTTGGGCGGCCTTCTCCAGGACAGTTAGATCCAACTTTCCGGAGTCTATTAGCCAAAATATGAGACCAAAGGCAAAGGCAAACTTAAGAATGGTTTTGACAGCATTTTTCATAATTGGCCACAATCATACAGTTTAGATAATCTTCTGATAAGAAAAATATGGAGAACCCCATGAAGATTGCCCTCATTCAAATATGCTCGGAGCTCAATCCAGCCCCAAATATGGAAAAGATTCAAAACTTTATCAATCTTGCCAAAAAACAGGATGATATTGAGGCCGTGTTTCTTCCTGAGGTGTTTTACTCAATGTCAGATGGCACCAAGGCCACTCCGTATCTTGTAGAGGAAGGCAATGAACACTATAAGGCCATTCAAAAGCTTGCCAAGGACAATAGCGTCTACCTTATTGGAGGCAGTGCAGCCACAAATCTTGACGGAAGAGTTATAAACAGAGCATGGAACTTTGATCCTAACGGAAACGATATGGGTCACTATGACAAAATGCATCTCTTTGCGGTAGATCTAAGTAAAACAAGTAATAGGACTGTAATTGACGAAGCCACCGTTTATACATCTGGGTCCTCTCCAAAATTGATAAATGTTGGAGACTGGCAAGTCGGTCTGGGAATTTGTTTTGATCTAAGATTTCCAGAGCTATTTAGATACTATCATGAGCAAGGTGCAAATCTTTTAACCATGGCGAGTGCTTTCACTGTTCCCACAGGAAAAGCTCACTGGAAAACTCTTCTTAGAGCGAGAGCTATAGAAAATCAAAGTTATGTTGTGGCCGCAGGACAGTGGGGAGAGCACAACAAAAAGATAAAAACCTACGGGCACTCAATGGTGATTGATCCTTGGGGTGAAGTCATTGCGGATCTTGGCGAGGGTGAAGGTTATACAGTTGTGGATCTTGATCTTTCAAAGGTTGAAGAGTTTAGAGCTCGAATGAAAGTTAAGCCTAAGTTTGAAATTAGTCTCTAAGAAGTTAAAGCTTGTTATAGATATCTTTTCTATGACCAATTTTAATAACTAAAACCTTTAAAACACTTCCCTTCACTTCATAAACTATTCGGTAGTCACCGATTCTAATTCTGTAAAGAGAGTCAGCTCCCTTTAGCTTTTTAATATTTAAAAGTTCAGAGTACGGGTTGAGAGCTAAAAATTGGAATGCTTCAATTGCTTTACTTCTTACTGGCTTTTGCAGTTTTTTAAATTCTTTGGCTGCAGACTTTGTGAGTTCTATGGAGAATTTCTTGGACACTAACTCTCACCTTCTAATAGGCTAGCTAATGATACTGTCTCTTCATTTTTTCTTTTTTGATAAGCCTCAAGATCAACTTCATCTTCAAGCTTTTCAATAATGGCACTTTCAATGAAGTGTTGGATCTTCAATCCTTTCTTTTTACAAAGCTTAGTAAGAGCTTCTTTAATCTGAATGTCTAAGTTAGTTGATAATGTTACTAGTTTGCTCATAATTAATTTTACAAGGAAAAGTAATCAAAACCAAGAAAAAACTTGGCTTTAATTGCTGTCTAAGTCCCCAAAAATATTGGAGTTGATTTCATTTAAATAATATCTTTTCCACTTCCAGATGAAGTGGACTGTAATAGTTCTGCTCAAAATAGGTCATTGCCACAGGTCTAATATATTTTTTCTTATGTGAGATTAAATTAAATCTTTTGTCATCTTCAATCATATGTTTAGACATTACGGCCTTTCCAAGACCCAAGGCAACGCCATCAATAATAGAATAAACATCACCCATAAACGCTCGATCATACTTCTCCTCATAACCAATGTGTTTTAGGTACGAGTGAGTGGCGTTATCGTAAGGCCCGTGGTCTAAGAATGTATTCGAATCATTTTTGTGTTTTTTTGACTCAATAATCACATACTCTTCTTCTGCTATTTGTCTGCACTGAGCACCTGAAAGGTTTGTCATGTAATCAGTTAGTATAAAGTCAGCTTGGTTTGATTTTAAGATGTCCTCAAGCTCATACATCTCATGGGTGCTAAACTCTATTTTGGCCTTAGGATTGTTTCTTAGAAATGGAGCAAGCTTTGGAATAATCATAGAGCGCATAATGGAAGAGAATCCAGCAATTCTAATGACTCCACTTAATTGTGTTTGGTATTGATCAAAGTTTGCTAGGAACTCCTCTTGCATCTGAAGGAGCTGCTTTGCATGAACCAATAGTTTCTCACCGCTGCTGGTAAGAGATAGGGACCTGGATTGTCTAATAAAGATAGCAGCTTGAAGATACTCTTCAAGTCTAGCAACCTTTAAGCTTAATGCCGGTTGAGATACTCCCAAACTCTTGGCCGCCTTAGTGAAGCTGCCTAATTTGTGTATTTCTAAAAATGCCTGAAGATCATCTAATTTAAAACTCATAATTAATCGTTATAGATATATAAATCTTATTAATTTTTCAAATGCAATCGCTACCTCTATAAATTCTTCAACGAATCAACAAGGGAGGATTTATGAAATTTGGTTTGTTTATGTGTCTGTTTTTATTAAGTTCGGTGAGTCATGCCATGACATGTACTTCAGAAGAAAACCCAAACAAGAAGTTGGTCATCGAGTCAGTTGGAAGCTATGCAACTGCAAAGATCTTAACGGAAGGCCAGAGAGTATTTGTGGGATCTGTGCTGGCAGGAAAGTACACAGGCCTAGGCTGGAATGCTGATGGGAGTAAAAGAATGAGTTCCTACACCTTCTATAATCAAAATGGTGAGCTAGTTACATTCCACTATAAGGTTATTGGTGGTGGAGGAGGAGGATGTCGAGCTAGAGTATGTGACCCACCGGTTAGCAGTACTATAACCGGTAAACTAAGTGTGGACGGCGGCGATTATGAGTATTTTGATTGTTATTAAAGCAATGTACCTTCTCCTGGATTTTCTGGGAGGAGGTTTTTTTGATCAAGAAGTTCTTTTCGAGTCCAAGGAATCCAAGACCCAAGAGGGAAGCGAAGTATTTAATAAGATAAGTTTTAAGAAGCTTCCAAACAAAGACATCTGGACCATGAAACAATCTCATAATGGAGTTCATGCAAATGAATGGGATGAAATAAAGATTGTTGTGGATACGTCATCAAAGCCTCATAAAGCGAGCTTTCATCAATTAAAAGCTGGTAAAGAAGTTGAATATAAAACTAGTTGCTTTCGTTGCCACTCTGGAGGACCACGTCTTGTTCGACCTGTATGGGATTCAAAAGAGGCACCACTAAACATTAAAGAAAAACTTGTAATATCAAAGTGGAACTTGAGAATTAAAAGCTACGGTGATGTTCATATTAAGAACAATAACCCCTTCAAAAGAATGGTTCCCCTTATAAAAGACCAGAATATGAAGAAGCATGTCTTGAATTTAGAATCATGTTCTAAATGTCACTATCAAGGAGGACCGAGAGCTCCTATCACCAAAGCAAATGCAACAACTGCTAAATTTTTAGTGAAAAATAAAATGATGCCGCCATGGCCATATGAGATATCCAAAAGAGAAAAAGCCCATTTAAAGGAGTTTTTATATGGGCTTTGAAATTTTCATAGTGGATGATATAGAGATGGTTATAGGCCTAAACTCACTAAGCTCTCAAGTCTTCGGTTTACTCTCGTTATGTTGTTTCCGGTAGATAAAAAACCGTTGATTGCCTCTTGAATAAGGTTATTGTTCAAGCAGTCACTAGCTTTTTCTGATAAGAACTTTGATGCATCACTGTTTAAGTCTTTAATTTTTAAATCTTTAACTCCATCTAAAACCATGATGATATCCTCCAAGTCACTACTGAGTCTTGGATCACTTATGCCTCTGCTTTCAAAGGCTTCAAATTTGGAGGCAAGAAAATAGGGGAGTGAGAAGGCACTTATCTCATGTCCACCTAGGTCTACTTTGATTCTATTCTGGATACCTGCTTTGTACCAAGAGTTGCTAAACCCCAGAATTTCTTGATCATCAGGCATCACATCTAGTGTTAAAAGTTCACCATAAAGAAAACGACAAATTGGAGCATCCTTTCTGGTATCATTTATAAAGCCAAGTTTTCTTAGTCTCTTTTCAACCTTATAGTACTCCTTTATAGAATAAGCTCTAACAACGCAGTCTACATCCTCAGTTGGCCTAAGTTCATCACCGATTACCGGATCAACGTATAGACAGGTTGTGGACCCACCCACAAAGACAAGATCTTCTTTTAAATTTCCTAAAAGTTCTGCTGCAAGCTTAAGAAGTTTGTAATTGTTTTCATAGCTCATATGAAGAAAGTTCCTTTTCCAAAGCTTCCATTGCTAATTTTTTCTCCCTCACTTTTCCAATTCTAACTGAATCGATAAGGGCCAAGAATTGATGTAGTTTTTCATCATTTAAGGAGGCTTTTGGAGCGTTCTTAAATAATGGGGACACAGATACTCCTTTTACTTCTCCATCAGGGAATGGCCAAACATAATTGACATCACTAACAATTTTTTTCGATATTGGACCAAAGCTATGAGCTGTTAAAACCCCTCTTTCATTTTTGCCTAATCTGGCCGGAAAAGTATAGCGCAGGCCATATAATAAGAACTCTTTGAGGTTAGTTACCATAGGTGTTTTCTTATCATTTGAAATTAGGGCACAGGCCTTTAGTCTTCCAAGGCAGTTAGATACTTCTCCTGCACTCAAATCTAATTCATAAGCGAGATCTGAAATTCTCCATGGAACCTTACCTTTGGATAGAACTTTTAAAATAACGATTACGTCTTGTGGCTTAAGATTTAAATTTTTCCCTTCCATAAATTTATTATATCTCATGATTTGCGATTTGCAATTTACAATTCATGAATTGTGAATATTTGAGTTTAAGGTATTGAAATTACATGTTTGTAGGAGGTGTGAAATTATGAAAAACCAACATGTTGATTAAATTAGAGTTTAGCTTCAATCCTTATTGGAGGTTATTTAACTTCGAATCGAGGCTGTTCTAGATATGGTGCAAAGAGATGCTAACTAAGTGCTAGACTTATAACTTAGCTTTAGAGCACCTCAATAGTGAAAGTTGATTCAATGAAATTGTACTGGAGAAAAACTTTGAAAGTATGGTTGAGAGCACCAAATAGAATCTTGAATTAGATTTAGGGGGAATAAAGATCTTCCCCTAATAAAAAAGAGCTTTATTACATGAATGGATTTTCACCAGCGGCGTGGTCGGTAAGATCCACAACTTCGTCGATGAAATCTGGGTATTTAGTTTTAAGCATGCGCTCAATACCATCTTTCAAAGTCGCTCTTGAGGAAGAACAACCTTGGCATCCGCCGGTAAGTTTTACGAATAGTTTATTATTGTCAAAATCCACCACTTCAATGTTTCCTCCATGGGAAGCAAGAGCTGGGCGAATCTGGTCATCTAGTGTTTTTTCAATTTTTCTAATCATGCACACTTTTTATGGCCTAAAGCGCCATTAGGCAAGGGCCAGGCACAGAATTTGCTCTATGCCCGAGTCATGCAATCAATTCAAACAATTCTGGAGTATGACTCAAATCTACTATTTCTAGCTCCTACCGGGTGGGGAAAAACCACTTTGCTTCTGGACCTTGCTAAAAATACTGAAAAATCAATCGTTTACCTTTCACCTCTGAGGGCATTGGCCAATGAATTCCATGTGAGATGCCTTGAGAATAAACTTTCAAGTTTTGCTCCGAGAAAAATGAAGGAGTTAAATCAGGCGATCAAGGGTGGTTTAAATTTTAAACTCTTTGTTCTCACTGTTGAGATTATAAGTGAAGAAATCTTGGGAGATCTTTTAGAGGACAAGATTATTGTCTTTGATGAGTTTCATCTATTTTACTACTGGGGCAAAAGCTTTAGGCCAAAGCTTATGGAGATCTCTGAAACCGTCATGGGAAATTCCCTTCCTGCACTTCTACTTACGGCCACTGCAAGTGAAGAAGTTGTTGAATTCTGGAAAAGCAAAACCAATGGCTACGAGAATCGCTATTTAATGAATCTTGGAAACCAGCAGATTAAAAAGGAACCAAAATCGTTCTATCTGATACCTAAAAAAGAGTGGGCCTTCAAACACCTGGAGCTTTCAATGCCAGGGATTAAACTCGTGTTCTGTCAGTACAGACAAGAAGCAAAAGGGCTTGCAGACACATACAACCAAAAAGGTTTCACGGCACTCAGCTGTGTGAGCGGTGAGGTGGAGGAGTTTCAAAGGCAGATGAGCGTGAGCGTAAAAATAGACTATATCTTCTGCACTTCAACACTTAGTCACGGCGTAAACCTTCCTGAAATCAGCTGGTTGTACATTACATATAAAGTCGACAGTTTGGATATGTGGTTGCAGATGGCCGGAAGAGCTGGAAGAAGGGGTGAGGAGTTCTGTCTGATTTCAAGACAAAGGGGCAAGCGCTCTTATCCCCAGGCCATAATTTCTCTTTTTAACTTTTTGTGTCATTATGGGGTGAAAAAAATTGGCAGAGTTATTCATGCGCTTAGAAGGCATTATCATTCATAAAACCGTCTATAAGGAAAGAGACCTTATCTGCAAGGTTTTGCTTCGTGACGGAAACCTCGCCACACTTTATTTTTATGGTGGAAAAGGCGGGGGCAAAAAGAACAAGGGAACGATCCTTGAGCTTGGATTTATGATCAAAGTCCTTCTGGCACCTCGAAGAAAAAAAATAGAACAAGAGATTCACATCGCTCAGGAGTGGGAGCTTCTTTGGGAGTCGAAACTTGTTCGCCAAGATTATAGGGCCTTCTATCTTGTGAGCTTTTTCTGCGAGTTTCTTCAAAAGGTTGCTCCTAAAAAAGACTTTGATTATGACGACACTGAAAATATGGAAAACGAAGGTGTCTTCAAAGTTGCAAGCAACGCTTTGTTTTATATCGAACAAGCACTTTCAAAAAACAAATTTCATGCCCCAAACCATCTTTTAAAGTTTCTCACCAAGATGACTTATCACCTTGGGGTGGCCCCTGACTTTTCATCATGCGTGCATTGTTATGGAGAGCTTGAAAGTTTTCCATCCATGAGATTTGAGCCAAATAATGGTGGCTTTAGCTGTTCTGAGTGTGCCAACATGATTTCAAAGGTTGAAGGACAAAGTGCAATTGAGCTTAGAGATCTTTTACAAAAGGTTTTGGAAACCCCCTACAAAGACTGGGAGCAAATCTCCACTGCAGAAAGAGGTCCATGTGAGGCCGCATTCAGATTCTTGTGCTTTCAGTTTCAGTGGCAGCCATCAAGTTTTATTTCTTATCAGATGATTTTTTAGGGAAGCGATATTTAATCGCCCCCCCATGAGAGTTTATTGTAATTGCTCTCTAAGACTTAAAAGAGCTCGTCCCAATTTTATGGATTGTGCTTTATCACTTAGATTAAAATTTTGTACTTTATTATCTTCAAGTCCGTATCTGAAAGTATATATGCTGCTTTCAGTATTTAGAAACATATTAAAAACTCTGTCGGTGTGCTTCTTATGATCATCAATGAACACTATGAATTTATAATGTTTTTGAAACCTACCCAGAAGGTATTTAAGCATCTGTCCTTTATGCATGCCGGAGGTCATAAACACTCCATTCTGATAGCTCGCTATTCTCTTCTGTCCTGTGGGAGTAAAACTAGCTGCGATTGATTCTCCAAAGAGTGATTTAGAGAAGTCATAGTTGTTTCTACGAAGCTCTCTTTCAGTAGCATTGCGAGACTCTGGTCCTCGTGAGGTTAGAGCAATTACAGAAAATCCTTTTTCTTGAAGTGAGCGAACTGCTTGTGGAGCATAGTCCTCTGTGGGATCCATTTTAGCCATAGTGAAGATCTCGTATTGAAGATCAATAAGATCTTGAAAGTCTTTTGCGATTAGTTCTGGGCATTTGATCTTTAGACAATTGCTTTGCCAATTAAACCATTGGTCCGAACCAAAGTTTTGCTTCATCTTCAAAAGAGTGTTATCGATGTCATAAACTATCAGAGCATCTTTGGGCGATATGCCTTCATTCGAAACTTGGTTAAGGACGAATTCATAAACTTCCCGATGGGAGTTTGTCTCCGATTTCCATGACGCAAAGGCCGTTGAAACTAGTAATTGTGCAATTAGCAGTAAAGTGAATTTTTTCATATCTCTCTCCTTGTTAGAGAAGAATCTATTCAAAAAAGCATATTAATAAAATTTAGAAATAGTTGTTTCAATATTAAGTATAGCTTATTATTGTGCTTGTATGATTAATCTTAACTATTTTAAGTACTTTGTGGACGCTGTAAGACTTGGTGGAGTTAACATGGCCGCCAAGAACAACTTTGTGAGCTCTCCGGCCATAAGCCAGGCCATCCGCTGGCTTGAGGATCAATATCAAGTTGAGCTGGTAAAGCATGGAAGAAATCGCTTTCAGGTGACTGAAAAGGGACAGCAAGTCTTTAAGCTTGCAACTCAAATGATTGAGAGTGCCTCAGACTTTGAAGAGGAAATCAAAGGGATTGTCTCCGCGAATGAGAAAATTAAAATTTCAATTCAACAAAGTTTAGCAAACACATTTCTTCCAAGTGTCATGTCTGAAATGAAAAAGAAGCATGAGAATTTGGACTTTAGCATAAGAGTTGGGACTACTTTCAGATGTAAAGAGTTAATGGAAAGAGGTGAGAGGAACTATTCAATCTCACTGGATAATGTTGCGTTTAAAGCAAGGTTTGAAACTATACACAGTGGCAAGTTTGTTTTTATAAGTGCTAAAAAAGATAAAAGATCAATCCATGAAGCGGGACTTATTCTCACTGAAGACACAAAAGAGGTGGTGGAGCTTAAGGCCGCCTATCAGAAAAGATTTAAATCTGCTCCTCCAATAAATACTTCAATTTCGAGCTGGGGAGTTATTGCAAACATGGCCGTGAGTGGTCATGGTGTGGCCTATATTCCAGAGTACTACCTTTATTCACTTCCAAAAGACTCTTACAGGGTTCGAAAGTTGGATGTTGAGGTTGCAAAGTACAAGATTAACTTCTATTACTCAGACAATGTGGAGCTTTCCTCGCTCCATAGAGAGCTAATAGATCAATTTAAAAAAGAGTTTAAAAAGTAATTAACTGATGCTCTTAGCGAATTCTATTAATCTTTTAAATTTCGGATATTCCGAGTCGCTGTTAGTCAGGTGAACACCCTCAATCCCTGCGGCAATTCCACACTCTGCATCGATTGCTTTATCTCCAATCATGAATCCCTGCTCAATTCCATGCTTTTGCATGAGATCTAAGATCATCTTTGGGGATGGTTTGCGACAATCGCAGTTTTCATGGGGGGAATGAGGGCAGAAGGCCACATCTTTAATGACAATCCCTTCCTGCATGAGGTCTTTGATGATCTTCTCATGAACTTTGTGCATATCCTCAACTTTAAACATGCCTCTGCCAATGCCAGATTGATTGGTAACCATGAATAGCTCATAGCCTTTATTTGTCATGAGTTGCAAGGCCTCAATTGTGTCCTCAAAATATTCCACTTGGTTTGGATCGTGCAGGTAGTGCTTATCTATGATGATTGTTCCGTCGCGATCTAGAAATATTGCTTTTTTAGTCATGTTTTTAATCCATTTTGATGGGGCCAATTCTTTTCTTTATTGACACAAACGGCTATTATGCAGGAATGATCGAATTACTTAAATTGATGTATCCATATTTAAGGCCATATCTTCGCTTTGCGATTTTGGCCTCTCTTTGTTCCATTCCTTTAGCGGCAATTAAAGCTTATCAGGCATACTTTGTAAAAAACGTTATTGATGGAATCTTTGATCCAGCGGCAACAACCGAATACGCACTTCAACTGGGCGGAATACTTGTTGGTCTTGCGGTTATAAATTATCCACTCAGATACTTTCACTTTTTTGGGTTAAGAATGGTTGTGGATCAAGCGACCTGTGACATTAGACAAGACATTTATACAAAATTTCAACACTTAAGCGCTTCCCATTACGCAAAGACAAAGCAAGGAAACCTTTTATCTGTCATGATCAATGACACGGCCGTGTTCGCTGAAGCATTTAATCATGCAATTTCTATCTTTAGAGAACCGCTTACGGCAATACTTCTTATTGGAGTCGCTCTTTATCATGACTGGAAATTAACTTTAATTATTTTTGTAGTGCTTCCATTTTTCATCGTGATCTTTAACGTTACTGGAAAAAGAATTAGACGCTATGTAACTAAAGCTCAAGAAGACAATGCTGAGATGACTCACCATGGAGCTGAAGGCCTTACTGGTCAAAAGATTATTAAGGCATTTAATCTTCAGACCTACATGGTTAAAAGGTTTAATAAGGCCCAAAATAACTTTCTAGGCCATAAGAGAAAGTCCAATTCAGCAGAAGAGCATTCACATCCTTCAGTTGAGCTTGTTGCGGCCACGGCCTTTGGGGTTGTAATTGTTGCAGCTTATTTTAGAGCGCAAGACGGAGCTTTAACTGTTGGTGAGTTTATCTCTTTTATAGGTGCGCTTGCCATGTTTATGGATCCTGTAAGAAGGTACTCCAAAGCAAACACCAAGCTTAATCAAGCGCGTGGTGCAGGCAAAAGAATCTTCAAGCTTTTAGGTGAGCCAGAAGAAGTGAACACTGGAACCGTTGATCTTTTAAACTTTGAAGAATCAATTGAGTTTAAAAACGTGACCTTTGGGTATGGAAAGTCTCCGGTGGTTAAAAACTTCAGTCTTAAAATTAACAAAGGCGAAAAAATTGGACTAGTGGGGCTTTCCGGTTCAGGCAAATCCACATTGGTTTCACTTCTTTTAAGACTCTACGATATTGAACAAGGAGAGATCCTAATTGATGGCGTAAATATTAAAGAATACACCCTTGATTCTCTTAGATCTCAGGTGGCCTTAGTTAGTCAGGATATTTTCTTATTCAACGACTCAATCCTTGAAAACCTGACCGCAGGTGTAAGCTATTCGGAAGAACAAATTAACGAAGCTCTGGACGTAAGCTACTCCAATGAATTTATTAAAAATCTGCCAGATGGACTGCAAACTCATATCGGTGACAGGGGGCTAAGACTTTCTGGCGGACAAAGTCAGAGGCTTACAATTGCCAGGGCATTTTTGAGAGATTGTCCAATATTCCTATTCGATGAGGCAACCTCAGCTCTAGATAATGAATCTGAAAAAACCGTTCAGGCGGCCCTAGATAAAGTGGCATCCCATAAAACTGTTCTTGCTGTAGCACATAGGCTCTCAACTATTCAAAATTACGATAAAATTATAGTTATGAAAGAGGGAGAAAAAGCCGAAGAAGGTTCACACGACCAATTAATGGAGATGAACGGTGAATACAAAAAATTATACGAGCTTTCTCTGTAAACTAACTATTCTTTCAGCACTTGCAGGCTGTAATGTTCTTTCAATGCTCACAGGAGCAAAAACTGAAATTAACGGTAAAGACGAGGGTGACCATGGACCAAATTCATCTTTTGTATTTTTTATGGACGGCTCGGACCTTAAGGCCTTAAACACCAAAGACGACTCAATCCACAGTGTCAAGTCCGGTCTTGGAACTGCTCCACAGTCTGTGACCTTCTTCGATAATCACTTCATATTTGCTCATGATTATAACCTTTATAACTATGATCCTATTGCTGGTATATACAATTCAATATTATCAAGGGCTGGTTCTATTCAAGCAGCTTTTAACAACAGGGATGGAAAGCTTTATTTTATTGATGGGCCTGGTGGGGCAGGTGATTTGTGCGTAATCAACTCATACAATGATAGCTCTCCCTCGTGTAGTGGCTCAGGTTTAGATTCAGTTCAATGGCTAATGAGGGACTTTGATGGAAATTTATTTGCCTGCGATGGCACTACATTGTCGACAGTAAGTTCCCCTGAAACAGCAGCTACCATCGCAGCTGTTACAGGTTCCCCTCAATGTGTTTCTGACACTCCATTATTTGGGGGAGGTGTTTTTGGGGTTATAGTACCTTCCACTGATATTGGTAATTACAGCAATCACTCAGGCCTAAATACTGTGAGCGGTACAAGTCCAAACCCAATAAACATGACTCATGACGGGAAGCTTTTCTATACGGATTCAACGACTCTTAATCTTTACGATTCTCAGACAAACTCTAGCAATTCTATTGCTAGTAACTACTTTAACGGACCTGTTCACTCTTCACCTGAAGGGGAGTATTTTTTTATATGTGATGATGGTTCGGATTCACAGGTTTGTAGGTTTAAAGATGGCTCATTGGAGTACATTACAGGCTTCACTATGGGATTAACAGGTCATTACCTGGCTTTGGGACCTGAAGGCTTTTATTATTTTCATAGTGCTGGGATTGAGAAAGTTTATTATGATGGTGGGACAGACAATATAGAAAATGGTAGTATTGGACCTGAATTTTTTGAAATTAATGAACATGAAATGCATAATTAAGGATTTGAAGTGAGCAACGAAAAAAACTTAGAAAACATGGCGGACCTTGTAAGCTTGTGCAAGCGAAGAGGTTTTATATTTCAAAGCTCTGAGATCTATGGCGGTCTTGGCTCTTGTTGGGACTATGGCCCATTGGGGATCGAGCTTAAAAACAATGTGAAAAACACCTGGTGGAAGGCCATGACCTTTCGCTCTGATGTTGAGGGGCTAGATGCTTCAATTTTGATGTCACCTCAAGTTTGGAAAGCTTCAGGTCATATTGATAATTTCACTGATCCTCTAGTTGACTGTAAAGAGTGTAAAGCAAGATTTAGAGCTGACAAAATCGAGCTAGACGCTCCTTGTCCAAATTGTAAAGCAGAGGACTCATTCACTGAGCCTCGTGAATTTAACCTTATGTTTGAAACACATATGGGACCAGTTAAAGGCTCTGGAGCTGAAGTATATCTTAGACCTGAAACCGCTCAGGGGATCTTTGTTAACTTTTTAAATGTTCAATCCACTATGAGAAAGAAGCTTCCATTTGGAATAGCTCAGATTGGAAAAGCTTTTAGAAACGAGATCACTCCAGGTAACTTTATCTTTAGAACCCGTGAATTTGAGCAAATGGAGATGCAATACTTTGTAAAACCAGGCGAGCAAAAGAAGTTCATGGATGAGTGGAAGGAGATCCGTTACCAGTGGCACCTAGATAACGGTATTAGAAAAGAAAATCTTAGATTTCACCCGCATGGGCCAGATGAGCTTGCTCACTATGCTGATGCTGCTGAAGATATTGAGTACAAATTCCCAATTGGCTGGGATGAGATGGAAGGCATCCACTCAAGAACTGACTTCGATCTAAAGCAACACGCCGAGCTTTCTGGAAAGAACTTAAACTATGTTGATCAAGCTGATGGAAACAAAAAATATCTTCCATATGTTATTGAAACTAGTGTTGGTTGTGACAGGCACCTTCTGGCACTTCTTTGTGACGCTTACAGACTTGAGAATGAAGGTACAAAAGAAGAAAGAACTGTGTTGAAGTTTAAACCACACATCGCTCCAGTAAAGATTGCTGTAATGCCGCTTATGAAAAAGCCTCAGCTTGAAGAGTGTGCAAACAATATTCTAAACGAGCTTCAAAAGAACTATAAATGCGAATACGACGTATCTGGCTCAATTGGTAAAAGATACAGAAGACAAGATGAGATCGGTACTCCACTTTGTATCACTGTGGACTTTGATTCTCTTGAAGACAATGCCGTTACCATTAGAGAGAGAGACTCTATGAAGCAGGAGAGAATTGAAATCTCCAAAATTGGCCAATATGTTAGAGAACAACTTGGTTTCTAAATAATTCTTATGGGGCGGCGAGTCTACGTCGCTCCAATTTTTTCACAAAAATCCCTTAAAAAAATCAAAGATTATGCCGCAGCGCCAATGTAAAATAATCTTAGTCCCTGCTAATATTAAACGTCACTAATTCTAATACTTTAAGGAAGAAAACAATGTCTAAATGGGTATACAGCTTTAGCGCTGAAAACACTGACGGAAATAGAAATCAAAAAGACCTATTAGGGGGCAAGGGCGCAAACCTTGCTGAGATGTGCAATCTAAAGCTTCCTGTTCCTCCAGGCTTTACTGTAACTACAGAAGCTTGTTTGGATTACTATAAAAAAGAAAAGAAAATTTCTGATGAAATTAAAGATCAAGTAAACAAAGCTCTTAGTGAAGTTGAAAAGATCACTGGTAAAAAATTTGGCGACAAAACAAACCCATTACTTTTCTCTGTAAGATCTGGAGCTAAAGTCTCAATGCCTGGCATGATGGATACTGTTCTAAACCTGGGTATGAATGATGAAACAGTTTTGGGAATGGCCAAGAAAACAGGCAATGCAAGATTTGCTTGGGATTCATATAGAAGATTTATTCAAATGTTTTCAAACGTTGTTCTTGGGTTGAACACCTCAATTCTTGAGCATCAACTTGAAGATTTAAAAGAAGCTCGCGGCTACTCAAACGATGTGGAGATGGATGAAGAAGATCTTCAGGAGTTGGTTGAAGTTTATAAACAAGTTCTTGCCGAGGAGTATGGCCAAAGCTTTCCTCAAGATCCTATGGAGCAGCTGTGGGCAGCAGTTGGAGCTGTCTTTGGATCATGGAATAACGCAAGGGCAATGAAGTATAGAGAAATGAATGGCTTCTCCCACGACTGGGGAACCGCTGTCAATGTTCAATCTATGGTATTTGGAAACACTGGGGATACTTCAGGAACTGGTGTTTGTTTTACAAGAGATCCTTCAACTGGAGAAAAGGTTTTCTTTGGAGAATATCTTTTAAACGCTCAAGGCGAGGATGTTGTTGCTGGTATTAGAACTCCAGGCCCAATCAATGAAACTAGTAAGAATGATTCAAATAAAGATCTTCCCACTTTGCATGAAGTGATGCCAAAGGCATATGACGAGCTTGTTGATATTTATCAAAAACTCGAGAAACACTACAAGGACATGCAGGATATTGAGTTCACAATTGAAGATGAAAAACTCTACATTCTTCAAACAAGAACAGGTAAAAGAACAATTCGTTCTGCTTTAAAGATCGCTGTGGATCTTGTTGAGGAAGGCCTTATAGACAAGAAAGAGGCCTTGTTAAGAATTGTGCCTGAAAGCCTTGATAACCTATTACACCCAAGACTGGACCCAAATGCGGAGAAAAAGTCACTGGCACACGGGCTTCCGGCATCTCCTGGAGCAGCATCTGGTCAGATCGTTTTTGACTCTGAAGACGCTGTTGAGTGGACGGGTGCGGATAAAAAGGTAATTCTAGTACGCCAAGAAACTTCACCTGAAGATATCGGCGGAATGCACGCCGCTCAAGGGGTTCTGACCGCAAGAGGTGGAATGACTTCACACGCTGCCGTTGTAGCGCGTGGAATGGGTAAGCCGTGTGTTGCAGGTTGTTCGGCCCTTGAGATTTCAGAGAAAAATAAAACTCTTAAGGTAAATGGAAAAGAATTTAAAGAGGGTGATTTCATAACATTTGATGGCACAAGCGGAGATGTTTATGAAGGAGTTGTTCCGACCATAGAAGCGGAGATCTCCGATGATTTTGCCACTTTCATGGCATGGGCGGATGAAGTCAGAACGCTAAAAGTTAGAACAAATGCAGACAATCCCGAAGACTCTCAAACCGCTGTTGAATTTGGTGCAGAAGGTATTGGTCTTTGTAGAACTGAGCATATGTTTTTTGCTCCAGAGAGAATTTTAGCAGTCAGAGAGATGATCTTTGCTGAGTCAAAAGAAGAAAGACAAAAAGCTCTTGATAAGCTTCTTCCATATCAAAGAGAAGACTTTGAAGGTATCTTTAAGGCCATGGCCTCAAAGCCTGTTAATATTAGACTTCTAGACCCTCCTCTTCATGAATTCTTGCCTCATAAGGAAAGTGAAATGGAAGAGCTTGCAGCATCCTTGGAAGTGGATGTGAAGGTCGTGGAACAGAGACAGTCAAACCTTCATGAGTTCAATCCAATGCTTGGCCATAGGGGATGTAGGCTTGGTATTACCTATCCTGAAATTTATAAAATGCAGGTTCAAGCTATCATGGAAGCGGCAATTAATGTCGCAAATGATGGCGTTGAAGTTCTTCCTGAAATCATGATCCCTCTTATTGCTGATTACAAAGAGCTTGAGATCTTAAAAGGCGAGAGCGAAGAAGTCATTCAGAGCGTTTTTAAAGAGAAAAACAAAGAAATTAAATACAAACTTGGAACTATGCTTGAACTTCCAAGGGCCTGTATCACGGCAGATCAAGTTGCAAAACATGCAGAGTTTTTCTCTTTTGGGACTAATGACTTAACTCAAACAACTTTTGGCCTTTCTCGTGATGACGCTGGAAAGTTTTTGCCAATGTATCAGTCAAGAAACATTTTTGAAAAAGACCCATTTGTAAGCCTTGACCAAAACGGTGTGGGATTTCTAGTGGAGCATGCTGTGAAGCTAGGAAAAGAGACCAATTCAAAGCTTCACTGTGGTATCTGCGGTGAGCATGGCGGTGATCCCGCTTCAATTGATTTTTGCCACAGAGTTGGCCTGGATTATGTAAGTTGTTCTCCATT
>CATMLK010000005.1:0-134308 GCA_950070535.1 uncultured Bacteriovoracaceae bacterium
GATCTGGAGATCAACTCTACAGATATTCAAAAGCCACTAAGCCTTTTGAAGTTTGTAGATCAAGGTTCTTTACAGGCTCAAGGTGCAATTCTACTAGAGTCTCAGCTTTCTTTTGATGGACTTAATTTTGATCGAAGTGATTTTTTTGTGAACCTCAAAAGAATTTACTTAGAGAAAAATAAGCTTAGATTGTCTTATTCTAATAAGGGCGAACCACAAATAATTGTTAGAAAAGGAGAGATAAAGAGGTGGAACCTTGAACTTGGAGGAAGAAGAATTTTCCTTGTATCAAAGGGAGAAGGTACTCTAGGTTCAAACTACGATATTGATAATAAATTTAAAATTGATGCAAGCATATTGGAGATATTTAACAGTGTAGTCTCTAGTTCATCTGGTACCATTAGATCGAAGGCGAGATTTTACAAAAATCTATTTAAAGAAGATTATGAAGCAAAAGTCATTGGTAATGAGATTTCAATCAGCTCAGATAAACTCCCAACAGAAATAGCAAACGCTGATTTCTCTGCCTCCTATAAGGATAGGGCATTGACCTTGGAGAGTTTTAAAGCACAGTTGTCTTCTGGCCAAGTCCAAGCAAACGGTTCAATTTTGTTTTCTGACTTAACCCCGGATGTAGAGCTAAACCTTCGCTTAATTGAGGCAGGTTTTCCCATTCTCAAAAAATCGAACCTAGTCATCAGTGGAGAATCCAAGCTAACAGGCAATCAACTTCCATACTCTTTATCAGGAGAGTTTCAAATTCAGAAACTCTTAATAATGAATGAAGTTGCAGACTTTACATCCAATAGTGGAACTTCTTTTGTGGAAGAATTTGACTATCTTCCAGAGCAAGTTGAAAATGTAAAAAATAACTTTGTTAACATGAATATTGATGTCTCTACAGTTTCGCCTATTCTTATTAACAACTCACTTGCTGATATTGGGTTAATTGGGAGGTCGCAAGTCCTCGGTGGTGAAGAAAATATTAAAATGGTAGGAAAGCTTTCACTTGCTCCGAGAACAAATAAAATCACATTCAAAAACAACGAGTATCTTTTAACAAAGGCCCAGATCTTTTTCGATGAGAACTCGAAAATTTCCAATCCTGAATTAGATATTGCAGCTCATTCAGTCATTAACGATTATAGGGTAAATATTAAAGTTTTTGGTCCTGTCGATGATTTTAACTTGGAACTATCATCCGAACCGGCTCTTACCCAAGAAGATGTATTATCCCTTATAGCTTTTGGTTACACAGAAGACTTGTCTTCTAATTTGAGTGATCAGGAAAAAGAGGCAATGACTAGAGCCGGTGTTGGTTCAATAATCTTTGACAGCTTTAAAATCAACGAGACACTTAAGAATGAGTTTGGTCTTGAAGTTAATCTTGGGACCGAAATCACTGAAGAAGAGAGAAGCTATTTATCAAGAGTCAATAATGATTCCTCTGTAGGCAGGGTAAGTTCGGCTACAACAATTGAAGTTAAAAAGAAACTTAACGACGCTATGAATTTGTCCGTTACGAGCACTGTTGGAGGGGGGATTGGCCAGAAGCAATCGATGAACCTAAACTACAATATCAGTGAAAAACTCTCTTTTGAGGGGGTCTACGAAACTAGAACCTCTGATGAGGGCGAACAAACAATAAATGATTCCTCACTTGGTGCTGATGTGAAGATAAGGTGGTCCTTCAGGTGAAGCTGTTTGCGATATTAATATTTTTATTATTCTGTTTGAGTGCACATGCGAGTGAGATTGTGATTAACAATGTTAACTTGACATGTAAAAAAAATGAAAAGTGCATGGAGATGTATGACACTTTTAAGCACCTAATGAGAGCATATGATAGTATTGAGCATTTAAAGCGAACGGTTCAACTCTATGCACTTAACGAGGGAATCTACTCTTTTGAATACTCAGTAGTGAAAAGAATGGAAGGATACTCTATTGATATAAACTTAGGTGTGAAAAAAGTCCTGCTAGATTATGATATAAATATCGTAGGGGACGATTTTGATATTGAGCTCCCAACGATTTTACCTGTGCGAGAAATGGAGTTTGTTGATGATAAACTTCTATTGAAGTCAAAACTTCTTTTACAAGAAGTAATCGAAAGCCAGGGCTTTCCTGATGTAAACATTAATTATAACTTCCAGGAAGAAGAGGAAGGGGTGAAACTTAAAATAAATATTTTGCCTGGCAAACCTATTGTTGTCTCTCAAGTGCAAGTCTCAAGTGACTCAGAATTTTTGAAAAGTATTGCGATAAGGACACTTAGCCGATTTAAAGGCAAGAGTTTTTACATACAAGATGTAAGAAACTCTCTAGAGAGCTTAAGACAACTTTTTATAGAATATGGCTACTACCTGGCACAAACATCTTTAACTACAGAAACAACAGGCAAAAAAACTATTGGAATTAATGTCGCAGTTAAAAGCAATGATCTGCATGTTTTCAAAATTGAAGGTAATAGCTTTTTCCCGAATCCCAAGATAAAGGAATTACTCGAGAACACTGTTTTGGGATTTAAACGCAAGCTTGGTGGCGAATCAGTTTCTCAAAGTGTAGAGGCGATGTATGCTGATTCAGGTTTTACCAAAGCGAAAGTAAGAGTTGAAGTTGAAACTTATAAGAACATCAACAATGAGCTTGTAAACTTCTATAAGGTTAAAGTTGAGGAAGGCCTTCGAAGTAAGCTTCAAAGTATTGAATTTAACGGGAATAGTATTTTAAGCTCTAAGAGATTGAGGGCACTGTTTTTTAAGGAAGCTCCACCTGTAGTAAAGAGCGGATTCTTTCAGAAGGATTACGTTGAAAACTTTGCTACTCTTTTAAGAAAGGAATACATAATTCGTGGCTATGTTAACGTTCTTATTGAAGAGCCTCGTCTAAATTTCGTTAATGAACAGGTGTATGTAACCTATCGACTAAGAGAAGGTGTAAAGGCCGTAGTCGAAAAGCTATCTATCAAGGGAGTGGATTTAAAATTAGAAAAAGAGCTTATCTCTATACTCTCAAACTCTGAGAAAAAGTTTTTCAACCCAACCACATTTAAGACCGATCTAGAAATGATAGAGAATAGGTTAAGGCAGAAGGGGTACTACTACGCATCTATAAAAAATAAAAACAGTGGGAATATCGTTCGTTACAAAAACGAGAACTCAAATGTTCTTATTACTATAGAAATTGATCTTGATAGGGTCTTGTATGTTGATCAGGTAATAATAGTTGGGAACCGAAAAACAAGAACCAAACTAGTTAAAAGGGAGTTGGCAATCAAGAGTGGGGATGTTGTTACCCGTGAAAGCATTCAACGTTCACAAACCAACTTGTTGGGTCTTGGGATTTTCACAAGCGTTCTAATTGAGCCAATTCCCAATAGATTAAATACCGCAGATATTCTTGTTAGTGTACGTGAGAAAGACTTTGGTCTAATTGAGCTTGCACCAGGAGTTAGAACCGATATAGGACTAAAACTGTCCACCAATGTCACCTATAATAATCTTGATGGCATGAATAAAAGAATTTCTTTTAAAGGCCAAGTAAACCAAAGATTCAATCTAAATAGCTTGGACGAAAGAAGAAGAGAGGAATCGAGTTCACTAATCGAATACGATGCGGCTGTAGATTATTCTGAAAATCACATTTTTAATTCGGACTTAGACTTTAGTTCATCAATCTCATCATCAAGGAGAAGGTTCTTCTCTTTTGACGCAGATATTAAAAGGATAAATTACACTATAAATAAAGAATTTACTCCATGGTTTTCTGCCTCATTAAGGCAACAGTTTGAAAACATTGAGCAATTCGACGCCTCTGTTGAAAGGGAGGAGGGAACTTTTCAAATTGGCTCCATTACCCCAAGTGTTACTTTTGATTTTCGTGATAACAGGATTAACCCTATCTCTGGGTCCTGGTTCAATATTTCAATGGAGACTGCAAATCCGGCACTATTTAGCCAAGATAACGAAGAACTAACGATAAACTACTATAAAATTATATCTAGAAACAGATTCTACGTGCCAATGGGTCTAGGTACATTCGCAGTCTCTCTGGCTGCTGGGATGCAAGAAAATTTGGCTAAAGAAGATGGCTATATACCTAATATTAAGGTGTTTCGCTTGAATGGCGTGGATGTCGTTCGCGGATATGAAGATGATGAGATCAATAGGTTGCCAAGTGGAAAGCCTATTAGTGAAGTTCAGGTGGATGAGAAGGCCTACATGGCGGTCTTAAAGCTGGAGCCAAGGTTCTTTTTGAGCGACAGTTCGATGTTTGGGCTTTTCTACGATACTGGAAGAGTTTTTGTCGGAGATTACGACACATCGCAACTTCGCTCGTCTGTTGGTTTCACTTTTAAGTACCTGACACCGGTCGGCTCCCTTGATTTTGACTATGGTATAAAACTCTTGAGAAAAAGAGACGAAGATGGTAGTCTTGAGAGCCCTGGAAGGCTTCATTTGTCAATTGGCTTCTTCTAATCCCCGTTCAGAAGAAGGCAAGTAATTATGGTAGGCAATCTTGACATCTGAGCCCATAGGCCGCTATGTATAGCGAAATTTTCAACCGTATTTAAAGGAAAATGGTATGTATACTCAAAAATCTTTCGTAGCTAGAAAGGAAGACGCCGATAAGAAATGGTGGGTTATTGACGCTACAGACGTTGTAGTTGGTAGATTAGCCTCCGAAGTGGCAACATTGTTAAGGGGAAAGCACAAGCCAACTTTTACTCCAAACCAAGAGTGTGGAGATTTTGTTGTTGTGACTAACGCAGATAAAATCAGATTTACTGGTGATAAGCTTAATAAGAAAAATTATTACTGGCACACTGGTTTCATTGGCGGAATCAAGAGCAAAACTGCTCGTGAAATGATGGAAAAAACTCCTGATAGAGTTGTTTCTGAAGCTGTTAAAGGCATGCTTCCAAAGACATCTTTAGGTAGAAAGCAATTAACCAAGTTAAAAGTTTTCGCTGGAGCTGAACACACTCACGAAGCTCAAAAACCAGAAAAATACGAAATTAACGGTTAATAAGGAATAAATTATGGCTAAGGGAAAAACTTATTTAGGTCATGCTGTTGGTAGAAGAAAATCTTCAATAGCTAGAGTATATGTAGCTGAAGGAACAGGTAAAATCACTGTTAACAAAAGAGAGCTTACGGATTATTTTCCAAAAGCAACTTCTAGATATGTAGTTGAGCAACCATTCAAACTTCTTGAGCTTGGTGACAAGTATGATGTAAACATCAATGTAAGGGGTGGCGGGATCACTGGTCAGGCTGGAGCAATTAGACTTGGTATTGCTAGAGTTTTGGCTTCTCTTAATGATGGAAATAGATCTCCACTTAAAGCTGCTGGCTTTCTTACTAGAGATGCTAGAAAAGTTGAGAGAAAGAAGTACGGTCTTGCTGGTGCAAGAAGATCTTACCAGTTCTCAAAAAGATAATATCTATAGTATATCTTTTATATCAAGGCCTGCCTTTTTGGTGGGCCTTTTTTTTGGTATAAAAACTTATGAATGAAAGTGTTATCCGTATTAGAGGCGCAAGAGTAAACAACCTTAAGTCTATTGATATAGACTTACCAACTAAGGCCATTACATGCTTTGCTGGCCCATCTGGATCAGGGAAGACATCTCTTGCATTTCATACGGTCTATAACGAGTCAAAAAGAAGATTTCTTAATTCTTTTCCAAACTATTTGAAATTTTTTTCAGACCGGCCAGCACCTGTAGATGTCGATGAAATATTTCCAGTACTACCTGTATTTGGTCTTCCACAGATAAACCCGGTTATGGGGACTCGTTCTGTAATTGCCGATACAATGAGGCTTAGCGAAATATTTCAAAACCTTTATTTTCACCATTCCAATGAATTTTGTCCAGAGCATATGGTTCCCCTTCAGAGGCTGAGTTTCTCTGAAGTTTTAGAATCTCCACTCAGCGAGTATGGTGATGAGCAGAAGTTTCACCTTGCTATTACGCGCTCAGATTTTTTAAAACATTTCTCAAACGCACCATACCCTTCAAGATCTTTTGGTGAAAAGATTCAAAGTTTTGAATCTAGTGACCCTTATTGGGAAGTACTAAGATTTAAAAAGAAAGGGATTAAAAAACTTGATCAAAAGTTAGAGCCTTATCTAGAAAAAGAAGTTGATATCTTTATTATTGATGAGGAAAACAAGATTTCTAAAACTCCTGTGGTTAAGCAAAAAATTTGCCCAACCTGTCATCGAAATGGACTTGCTTCAAAGACGCCAGCAAAGTTCACGGCCTTCAATGCACTGGGAGCCTGTTCTAAGTGTAACGGCTTTGGAGCTACTCTTGAGTATGACGAAGATAAACTAGTTGATAAAAATCTTTCAGTTGAAGATGGTGGAGTGAAGTTTTTGGAGTATAAGCGCTTTGCCCAAAATTATAAAGACTTAGTGCAAGTTCTAAAGAAGCATAAAATTTCAATATCTAAGCCTATAGGTGAACTGCCAAGGGATTTCTGGAGTATTTTGTATGAAGGAAAGGGCGGCTACTGCGGTTTAAATGCTTTATTTGATTGGCTAGAAACAAAAAAGTACAAGCCGAGTGTCCGAATCTTTATAAGGGGTAAGCAAAAGGAAGTTAGTTGCGGGAATTGCGAGGGAACTCGTATCTCTCCTGAGGTTGAGCACTTCTACTTAGATGGCGAACTGTCCTTTTATGACCTTTG
This sequence comes from uncultured Bacteriovoracaceae bacterium, assembly GCA_950070535.1. GTDB lineage: Bacteria > Bdellovibrionota > Bacteriovoracia > Bacteriovoracales > Bacteriovoracaceae > UBA845. Next base: position 6,702 of record CATMLK010000005.1, read on the forward strand.
GAAGATGGATATCTCAGAAGTGCATGACTACTTCAGCTCTTTTGACTTAAGGTCTTTATCAAAAGATTTTCGATTGTTGATAAAATCGATAATTAATATTTTAGAAACGGCTGTGGGAATAGGCCTAGGTCACCTAAAACTCACTAGAAAGGTTAAAACCGTTTCAGCAGGGGAATACCAAAGACTATTGCTTCTGAAGCATCTTTCATACGAAGGAACAGGGGCCTTATTTATATTTGATGAACCAAGCCTTGGTCTAAGTGAAATGGAGAAGGAAAAACTTTTTAAGGGTTTAGAGAACCTAGTTTCACAAGGCAATACCGTTTTTTTAATTGACCATTCTGAGTTTTTCCATAGAAAAAGTGATCGCTTTGTCTTTATCGGACCGGAATCTGGTGCAAGAGGAGGCGAGGTCCAATTTAACGGCTCCTATAGTGACTTTGTTAAGAAGCATCCCTTTAAAGCCGAAATCGCTCCGCTAAAAGTTGCGAAACGAAAATGGATCGAAGTGAAAGAGCCACAAGTCTATGGGAAAAAATTCTCAGACTTTAAATTACCCCAAAATGAAGTGACTTGGGTCAAAGGGCAATCTGGAAGCGGAAAGACTGCAAGGATTATTAACGTCCTTGCGAGTGAGCTATATTACCGTGCCTATGGAGAGAGTTTGGATGTTACAAAAGGCACTGCTAAATCTGTAGAGCTTGTACAAGAAATCCAAGATGTATTTGTTATTGATGCAAATTTAAACCGATATACCTCAAGGTCAACTTTTGGCTCAATGACGGATATGTTTTCAATTGTTAGAAAGCACTTTTTAAAAACACCAGCTGCAAAATCAATGGGACTCAAAGAGGGACATCTTTCACCTAACTCTGCCTTGGGGCAGTGCCCTTCATGTGAGGGGAGAGGGGTGAAGGTTGTTGAAATGCAGTTCTTGGAGGATATTGTTATTGAGTGTGAGGACTGCAAGGGTCTTAAGCTTAGGCCAGTCTACGCCTCACTTTCCGATGGTGAAATGACTGTTGCTGAAGCATATTCAATGCCTATAGGCGAAGTCGCTAAGCGTGTTAAGTTGACGCCAAAGTATAGAAGAATCAATGAGTACTTGAAAATTCTGAAGCTCGATTATCTTTCGTTAGATCGTCAGGTGAACTCCCTATCTGGTGGTGAGAGACAAAGGCTATACCTTTTGAGTCAGTTGCAAAAAGAAATATATAACTCTTTTTTGGTCTTTGAGAATCTTTCGTTTGGTCTTTCAAGTAGAGAGCTCCAGGCCGTGAGCTTATTTTTGCAAAAGTTAACATCTCAAAACAATACTATCGTCCTGATAGATCAAAACAGCTTCTATGAACACGTAGCCAGCCACACCCTAGAGTTTAGCTAAATTTGATCCCAAAGTTCAAGATTACCCTATTTAAAACCGAATAGGTTAGTGGAACTGAAATATTGGGGTTTAGATGTCTAAGTTTTTGATATTATTAATTTTTCTTTCATTTTATGCTCAAGCGACTGTATTTTCACCTATGAGTGTTAAAGATCAACTTCTTAGTGCGGAAGGGGTTATTCAGGGTGAGGTTCTGGCAATCAATTCTCTAAGAGACCCTGATCTAGGAATCGTCTCAAAGGTATTTGTCCGTGCAGATAGGTGGATGGGAATGGAAGTGGACAATGGGCATATTGAGCTATATTTTCCCGGCGGAGATTTGGATGGCAAAGTGAGGCATATACCTGGTGCCCCAAGCTTTTCAATTGGGGAGAGTATTGTTGTGTTCACTAGTTATCACCAAGAAAAGAACTGGGTATACAATTTAGGCATGGGAAAATTCTCTCTTAAAAAAGTAGGGCCAAGTCTTGTGATGGTAAACCAAGTGTTTCCCCAGGTACCTGACGTTGGGCAGATGCTTTTAAAAAACTTTGTGGAAATGGCACAACGACTTAAAGGCACAAAGTTTGAAAAACGCTTTAAAGATAAATATGAAAGGGGTATTGAAAGTCAGTCATCAAGTATAACTAATGACAAATCACGATCTATTGCATCTGTTGCCTCTGTTGAAGAAAAAGCTCCTCAAGAAAATAATGCGATGTGGTTGGTGATTCTTTTAGGGATAATGGGTTTTACCTTTAGGCTAAGTGGAAAAAGAAATAATCAACAATGAAGCTCTTCTTGCTAGCACTACTTTTATCTCAACTGGGCTACGCCTATCTTTACTCGAAGGGAGACAGAGGAAATAAGCTTCGATGGAATGGATCTAGAAAGAGTATCAATCTATATGTAAATCCAGAGGATCAAAATTCACCTGGTGTGACAGCTGAGAGTGTGCAAGATGCTATAGATGAAGGTGTTGAAGATTGGAATAGAGTATCTCCGGTAAAGTTAAATCCTGTATTTACCGCCTACCCTCCAGAGCTGGGCTCAGGAGCAAGTTTTAGATTTTCAAGTAATCCCGCATATTTTGGAAAAGGTGTTTTGGCAATCACTAGTATTAATTATGATAGTACTTCAGGCTCTATCATGAGTGCGGATATACTAATGAATGAGTCTCTTTACAGTGGAGGAAGTTTTACTTCAAATAAAGCTAACTCTTCTGGGCCAGTTGCCTATATTGGGGATGTCATTACTCACGAGCTTGGACATTTGCTTGGACTTAACCATTCAGAGGTTCATGACTCTTCCATGATTTATTCTATTTTTAAAGGGCAGCATTCAATCCACATGGATGATGAAAGTGGTATAAAGGACCTGTATGGAAGATCCGGGAGTGCTGGAATAAAGGGCAAAGTTGTAAGGCGAGGCTCTTCTCCTGTTTTTGGGGCACACGTGCAGGCCATCAATTTAAACACCAATGAAGTGGCGATGGGCGTTTTTACCGAGGAAGATGGAAGCTTTGAAATTAAAGGCCTCTCACCCAATCAAAGCTACGCACTTTACATGTCGCCAATGAGATCAAAAGAAAATCTTTTGAGTCGATTCTCAACAGTCCGGACAAGCTACTGTGGTGGAAGCGAATTTTCTCCAAGCTTTTTTTCTAAGTGCGGAGCAAGACATATAGGCAAAGCTCAAGCAATTTATATCTCTAATTCTGAAATGGTGGATGTTGGACTATTTAGTGTAAAGTGCTCTACACCGGCTATTCCTGAATACTTAGTTCAAAAACTTGACGACACCGCCCTCTCGACGCAAATTCATAGCTACTTTGATGAGGGAAAATCCCACACGACTTTTACAGGATACTTTACCCAGACTGAAATTAATGATGGCAGCAATCCAGACAAATTGACACTTGATTACACTGGACTAGATACAAGTTCTTGGGGACAACTATATTTAAAGTTACATGTATCAACTATGAAGCTTGGCTCCGGTATAGGTTTAGATTTACAGAGCAAGAGAAGTGATGAGGCTGGCTTTAGTAGTTATGGCCCTTTGTCAGATCCGATCACTGCTAAATTGATACTAGACTTTGAAGTGATTAGACCCTTGTCAATGACGAGCTCCAACAATTTGTTCGAATTGAATATCTATCCAAAAGATTTAAGCTCGAGTGAGGCAACAGAGATCTTTGCCTCAACAGCAACATTACTCAACGATAGAGCACTTTATTTTCTAACTGCGACAATTGTAGATAGTTTTGGTAACCAGATTGAAGTCTTTGATGACGCACCCTATGAGGACAACCTTTCCTGTTTAGATGGGGATGTTGGGCCTGGTGCAAAGGCCTATGAACCTCTATCCAACTTAACCTCTACAATTGGCCAAGAACAGGGAATTAGCTGTGCTAGCGTAAAGGATGTGAGGCATACTGGTAAACAGGGTTTAATGAGCTTTATACTAGGTCTGATCCTTGCAATCAGTTTTTTTGTGCTTTGCAGAAGAAAAAACGATTTTTTTGTCTAACCCCTTATTTTTATATATGATTCTTACAAGAACAGTTTTAACCAAGGAAGGGTATGAAATATTTGATTCTTGTTGTGCTTGCGCTTAGCAGTTTCGCCAGCGCCCAAAACCTATTAACTGAAAGAATTTGGAAGATCTCCTCAAGAAAAAGGTCCATCTTTTTTGACCAGGGAGTGTTTCATTCCGATTTAAAACCTAGCCCTAGTACACTAACCTCCATTAGAAATAGCTATAAGCCTTCAAAGGGATATGAGAGAATTGTCTTTGATTTCAATTCGACAACTCCACCAAAAGTTTACGGACACATATCTCAAAAAGACAAAAAGATTAGATTGGATTTCTTTAATACCGAGCTTCAAAAATCAATGGAGTCTGTTAGCAATGTAAAGTACTTAAAAGATATTAGTTTTTTTAACATTGATAAAGAAAACCTCTCGGTGGAGATATCTTTTAAAGCAGATGTAAGCTTTGATATTTTCTACTTGGAAAATCATGGAAGAATAGTAATAGACGCAAAAAAATAAAATATTAGGAGTGTGAAATGTCATCAAAGAATGACGCTAAAATAAAATTAAACCCTCAGGTTGAGCAGTTGACAGAGATGCCTAAAGAGGTGGTTGTTATCCCCATTGTTAATAGCCCTATCTTTCCAGGAATGATTGCTCCAATAATTTTAAGCGAAGAAAAGTTTACCCCAGAACTAGATCAACAAATAAGTAAGTCTGGATATGTAGCTCTGAACTTAGTGAAGTTCAAAGAAGTTCAAGAAGTCATGGAGAGTCTGGGTGAGTCCGATGAGGATTTTGAAGAAGAATCTGATGGGGAGATTCAAGAGTATGAAGTTGAAGCATACGACCCAGATCTCAAGGACTTGAGTTCTAAGGATATTTATAAAGTCGGGGTTCTGTGCAAGGTTGTAAAGAAACTAAAGCTTCCTGATGGTTCTGTGAATCTTCTTGTTCATGGACTTAAAAGATATAGGATCACTAGCTTTACCCAGGAGTCACCTCTACTTGTAGTTAAAAGTGAAATATTTGATGATGTTCATGAGGCCGATGAAGAACTGGATGCCTACACAAGAAGTGTTATAAACCAAGTAAAAAAGCTAAGTGAGATCAATCCCTACTTTAACGAAGAGATGAAGTTAGCAATGCTAAATTCTCCTTCTCCTGGTTCCCTGGCTGATTTGGTGGCTTTTGCATTGTCCTTGGATGTCCCAGAGGCACAAGACTTTTTAGAGACACTGGTAGTTAAGAAAAGATTCGCTAAGTTGTTAGTGTATTTAAAAAGAGAGAAGGATGTTGCAGATATTCAAAAGAAAATTACTGATGAAGTCAACGACAAGGTTAATAAGTATCAGAGAGAATATTTTCTCAGAGAGCAACTTAAAGTCATTCGTTCAGAACTTGGAATGGACGAAGATGAAAAATCTAGAGACCTAAAAAAGTTTAAAGATGACATTGAAGAAAGTGGTATGCCTGAAGAAGCTAAAGAAGCTGCGATGGAAGAGCTGGAAAGACTGGAATCCATTCCTGATTCATCTCCTGAGTACAATGTCACTAGAACATACCTTACGTGGATGACTCAGCTTCCGTGGAACAAGCACACAGAAGATAAAGTTGATATTTCTAAAGCAAAAAAACTTCTAGAAAATGACCACTACGGTCTTGAGAAGGCAAAGCAAAGAATCTTGGAGTTTCTGGCCGTACGACAGCTCAAGCCTGAGTATGATGGAACAATTCTTTGTCTTGCAGGCCCTCCGGGAGTTGGTAAAACCTCCTTAGGACATAGTGTAGCGAACTCCCTTAATAGAAAATTCTACAGATTCAGCCTTGGGGGAATGAGAGACGAAGCCGAAATAAAAGGCCACAGAAGAACTTACGTTGGTGCCATGCCGGGCAAGCTTATTCAGGCTTTAAAGCGAGTTGAAGTTAACAACCCGGTCATAATGCTAGATGAGATAGATAAACTTGGAAGATCCTATCAAGGTGATCCATCTTCAGCTCTATTGGAAGTTTTGGACCCGGAACAAAATAAGACATTCATCGACAACTATTTGGATGTACCTTTTGACTTAAGCAAGGTTCTTTTTATTGCGACGGCCAATTACATTGGTGAAATTCCTGAGGCCCTTTTGGATAGAATGGAACTTATTGAACTTAGTGGCTACACCATGGAGGAAAAAGTTCATATAGCGAGCAAGTGGGTCATACCAAAGCAGCTAAAAAAACATGGTCTAAGTGCTAGGGACTTTGGTTTGACAAAAACTACGTTAAAATCTCTGATCCAAGACTATGCAAGGGAGCCAGGTGTTAGACGAATGGAACAGTTTGTAGCAAAGCTCTGTAGACATGCGGCCCTTGAAAAGGTCTCGGCCAAGGGGAAAGCAAAAAAGTTCTCTCCTGGAGTTAAGGATCTAGAGGAAATTCTAGGCCCTAAAAGATTCCAGAGTGAGGTGGCACAAAAACCACTCAACCCAGGTGTTGTTACCGGTCTTGCTTGGACATCGTACGGCGGAGAAATTTTATTCGTAGAAACACTTCCACTTCAAGGTAAAGGTTTCAAACTTACAGGTCAACTTGGTGAGGTCATGGGTGAGTCAGCAAGCCTTGCTTATAGCTACATTAAGGGTAAGCTTCAGAGGGAGCTTGAGGAAGCTAAATCTGGCAAGAAGCTATCAAGGGCAAAAAGAAAACAAACTTCTGAGGAAAAAAATCCTGAAGAATCTTTGGACTTTCTTGCAAATCATGAAGTTCACCTCCACCTTCCTGCAGGTGCTACTCCGAAAGATGGGCCAAGTGCTGGTATAACTATGGCCTTGGCACTTTACTCTCTTGCGAAAAATAAGAAGGTAAGAGGTCAAGTGGCAATGACAGGTGAGTTAAGTCTAACCGGGAAGGTTCTTCCGGTTGGTGGAATTAAGGAAAAAGTCTTGGCAGCTAAAAGAGCTGGAATAAAGGAAATTATTCTACCGTTCCAAAACGAAAAAGATTTAAAAGAGGTTCCTGATCGCCATAGGAAGGGTATGAAATTCTATCCGGTTCAACACTTTGATGAAGTTTTAAAAATAGCTTTAAGGAAATAAAAAAAGGCCGGTATCCCGGCCTTTTTTTTATAGTGAAATTTAAAAAATTAAAATTCTTCTGAATCGTACTCTTCAACTGGAGCGTGTGTTACTTTGTCAGCAGCAATTTCTCTTAGAGCTGTAACAACTTCTTTATTTTTACTACGCACAAGAGAGTCAGCACCTTCTCTAAGTTGTTTAACTCTTTTTGCAGTTAAATGAACAAGTTCATATCTATTTTCAACTTTCTCTAGGCAATCTTCAATTGTTACACGAGCCATTAAGCACCTCTTAAATTAATTCAATTAAACAACAATTTATAAAGCTGTTCTGTTTATTTGTCAAAACCTAATCATGATACATTGCATCTATTTCTGCAGAGAAGTCACTGAGTAAATCCTTTTTCTTAACTTTTAAAGAAGGAGTTAAGTAATTTTCAGTACTTAGTTCAAATGGGATAATGTAGTATTCCTTGATGGTTTCAAATTTGGCCAGGCTTGAGTTAACCGTTTCAAGCTCACTACTGATGATTTCGTGAATCTCAGGTAGTTTTACCAACTCAGAAACTTCAATATCACTTGAAATCTCAAGCTCTGCAAACTCTTTTTCAAAAAGCTCCTTCTCAATTGAAATTAGGGCAGTGAGATACTTTCTCTTGTCTCCAACAAGTATGCATTGAGCAATATGAGGCTGAAGCTTTGCAAGGTTTTCAATTTTTTGCGGAGCAACGTTCTTCCCTCCCGAAGTGATAATAATATCCTTCTTTCTGTCAGTGATGACCAAATAGCCGTCATCTGTAAATTTGCCGATGTCTCCTGTGTGAAACCAACCTTTATTATCAATGACTTCCTTAGTCTTTTCCGGCTCTTTAAAGTATTCCGTAAAAAGGGCCTCTGTTTTAATTAGGATCTCACCATCTTCTGCGAAACTTATTTGAACATCACCCATTGGTTGACCAACACTGCCAGGTAGTTGCTTTGCAAAAGGATTTAAAACACATGGTGCAACCGTTTCTGTTAATCCATATCCCTCTAGAATTGTAAGTCCAGAATATCTAAGAAATTGAATTATTTCGGTACTTAGTGGAGCTCCTCCACTTATAAAGTAGCGAATTCTTCCACCAAACATATTGTATATTTTGCTGAAAACTAGCTTGTAAGCAACTTGATACTGCAAGATTGTAGAAGTCGATGGTGTTTTATCATTATCCAGGCAGAAATAATAATCTTTGGCCTTCTCTGTTGCCCAGTCGAAAAGGTGTTGTTTTGCCAAATTACTTTGCTCTATAGACTGATTTATCTTAGCGTAGATTTTTTCAAAGATCCTCGGGACAGAAAGCATAATTGTTGGCCTGACTATTTTAATATCGTCTATGATCGTTTGAATGGACCTTGCATATACACATTCCCAGCCAAAAATAAGTGGAAGAAAAGAATCTGCCCTTCCAAAAACATGAGATAGTGGCAAAAAGGTCAAGGCACGGTCTTTGGAATCAAACGCATGATGAGAGAACTTCTGAACATTTAATAGCATTTGAGTAAATGCAAGCTGCTTAATCGCAGCACCTTTAGGCTTTCCGGTGGTGCCTGAGGTATAAATTATTGTGGCCAAATCTGACTCAGGGGTATCAGAGATAATCTTTTCGAATACATCTGGATGATACTGAGCCTCCTCTTGGCCCTCGAGAAGAATTTCATCATAATTATAGATTGAAACTCTCTCCGGCAAAAGTTTGTTTGCTTCTTTTGAGGGATTGATTAAAACAACCTGTTTTAGATGTTTAAGTTTATCAATAACTGAGCTTACCCTCTTTAGTAACTTTATATCTTCAACAATAAGTATTTTTGATTCGCTGTGATTAAGAATGTAAGCAATCTCATCGCCGGTATAGGTGTGGTAGATAGGAACAACTATAGCGCCTGAACATAGGACTGAAAGATCACAGAAGTGCCACTCCTTGGTTGTGTTACCAAGTATTGCTACTTTGTCCTGGCGATCAAGGCCATGTTTTCTAAGGGCCAATGCTAATGCCTCAACTGTGTCGTAATATTGTTGAAAATCTATGAACTTGACAACATCTTCCTCAATCCATCCTATTGAGTTTAACTCTGGAGAGTTACTTACTCTATCTATAAATAAATCTCCAATTGATCGTTTTTTTAGCTTCATTAAACTCCCCAGCCACTGAAAAAGAATTACGCGTAATTGCAAAATGGTTAAAAACCAATGACTTATTTTACCTTTAAATACCTATTATTTGAATCCAATCAATGCTTATGAATAGTAAAAAAATATATATCATTGCAACATGCATAAAGGATAGAGGTCAGAAATCTTATGACTTTCACTTTAAGGGCTGGTTTATGGGGATGAGAGTGGAGCGTCTAGTCCTGGAGGGGCATGGCTATGAGGTCTGCAAAGAATACCTTATTAACGCCATCGTTTTAAATTACAGTGATGGCGTTTTAAAGTGTAGAGCTATAAGCTCAAAATCAATATTTAATCATTAACGCTAACACTGACATGGTCGCCAATCATAAAATTCTCGATTTCGAAAAGAGGAGTGTCCTTATCTTGGTAAAGCTTTTCAAAGGCACCAATCGCAGCTTCTTCATCAGCGTGAAGAACTTTTAGCTTTCCAATTTTTACTCGGTGGTTTATTCGCTTTTGGTTTTCGTATGGATTAAGCTTGGAGATAATCCTGTAAACATCAAGTATTGTGCCTTGTTCGACACCTTGATTTTGACCAATATTCACATAGTAATTCTTTTTATTTACTTCGTTTTCATAGCCCATAGGAACTTCTTCCATTATGGAGTAAATCTGATGTTCCCGTGATAGTACGGAGGTTGTTAGAAGTAGGCCGCACAGGGCGGTGAAAACTTTAATGCAGGATCTTTTCATCACTCTTTCCTTGAGCTTGGTTCAATAAACTCTACGGTTTTAAAGTGATAAAACTTTAATTCAGAAAGTTAAATGCTTTTTAAAGTCAAACTGAACTAGTCGGATGTTATTCTAATCTTAGGTATTTATACATATTAAAAACGATATCTGAGTATCGGAAATTTTTGACCCTCTTGTTGGAAAGAACATAGCTTCTAGCGTAGTACTGCATGACCCATGGAAGATCAATGTTAACTTGTGCTTCGATTTGGCTCATTAATGGTCCAGGATCAGCTTCTCTCTTTAATTTCGAAAGTTGCCTATAAAGTTTATCCACTCTTTCGTTTTCGTAAAATGAGGTGTTTGGTCCAGGAGGGTGGTTAGTGCTTATTAGAAGTTGGCCGATATTTTCAGAATCTGGATAATCCATAGTCCAACCACCTTGCCAGAATTGAAGTTGTCCATTCTTAGATTTGTTAAGGAATGCAGGGAAGGTATTGGTTTGAATTTCAATATTTATTCCAATTTTTTTAAGCTCGGATTTAATAAAGTCGGCCATCTGGCGTGATGTGGAGCTTGCACCCCTTACATCAAATGATAAGGTGGGTAGACCTTTTCCATTGGGATATCCGGCCTTGTCCAGAAAACTTTTTGCCTTGTTTAGGTCATATGAATATGGAAGCTCACTTGATGGATTGTAGCCTGGAATACCTGGAGGGAAGATCGAATTGGCCTTAAGCCCCGTGTTTGTAGTGAATAACTTGATATACCTTTCATTATCAATAGCGTGAGCGATTGCCTTTCGAAGATTCAAATTGGAGCCAACCACTTTATCTTTCATATTAAATGCCAACCACCAATAAGTGAGTGTTGGGGAGATCTGTAATGAGATGTCTCTTTCTTTAAGTTCTTTTTTAAGGTCACCTTTGTAATTTAGGGCCATTTGTAGATAGTCTTTCGTTAATATGATGAAGTCTAGGTTACCCTTAAGAAAATTCTGCATTCGTGGTCTTGCTTCATTAATGACATGAAACTTTATTCCGCCTAGAAAGGGTATCCTCTTACCGGCATCTTGCATTAGCTTGTTCTCATAAGAGAATCGATCACCTGCCTTAGGGTAAGTATTCACGTGATAATTTGAAAACGCTTTTAAATTGATCTCTAAGTTTTTCTCCCAGTTAGCAAATTTAAAAGGGCCTGTTCCGATCGGGTGTTGGGATAGATCATTATTAAAGTGGTTGATCAACTCGAGTGGGGTGGGAGCAGTGAAGCTCATTGCCAGGGCATAAATTAATTGGGGGTATACAGTTTCTAACTTAATCTCCAAGGTTGTTTCGTCCAGTGCAGTAAGGCCCTCAACCTTTAATTTTTTAAAATCATCTAAGCTTTTTGCTTTGTCTCTGAAATGATTAAGACCTTTAATTTTATCTGCGAAAAGCCACCAAGCAGGACTTTGAGTCTTTTTAAAAGCAATCCTCTTTATTTGGTTTATAAAATCTTGTGCCTTGACCTCTCTCTTTTCACTCAAGGAAGGATGAGAGTGGTAATAAATATTATCCTTAATCTTTATAGTATAAGTAAGGCCGTCATCAGTAATCTTTGGAAGCTCTTTCGCCAAAAGAGGCTTAATTGAATAAGGTCTGATTAAATATTCGTACTCATATAGCGTCTCATGAACTTGATAAACAACCTGGGCACTAACTGTGTCGTATGAGAGTGCTGGATCGAGTCCTGAAACCCCTGCAGTTAAAGCAACATTTAGAATGTTCTTCTGCTTTTTAGATTTGGAGCTATCACAACTAATAGCTCCAAAAATAAGAAAGGCCAGAAGCAGCTTCATTACAATTGCCTTAGTGCATTTTCGATAATCTCTAAAAAGGCATTCTTCTTTATGTCACCAGAACCCTGTGCCATATCCTTTCTTCCGCCTCCGCGGCCGCCGAATTGGGCCTGAGCTGTTTTTAATGCAGCTGAGCAATCAATGTGATCATTTGATTTATGGGTCCTACATAAATAATTTGTTTTTCCATCTTGCTCACTGACAAGAAGAAGAACGTCTTTTTTGTTCTGATCAACAAATTTGTCGGAAAGATTTCTAAATGACTTTGGACTATCACTTCCAAGGTCGGCCACAACTAGGCCATAGCCTTTTCCTATGTCTTTAATATCACTAAAAAGGTCCTTGCTTTTTTGTGCTTGGATTTTATCTTGTAGGGACTTTATCTCTTTAGACTTTAGTTTTACCTCTTTTTGAAGTGAATCTACTTTTTCTAAAACGACTGAGGTCTTACAAGCGAGTTTTCGCTCAACTTTCTCGAGTACATCAGATCGTTGGGTTAAGTAGTGTAGGGCTCCAGTGGAGGTCATTGCCTCCATTCTTCTAACACCGCTTGAAAGTGATGTTTCATTTGTAATAACAAAAAGACCAATATCGGAAGTATTAGAAACGTGGGTTCCTCCACAAAGCTCCATTGAGAACTCGCCCATAGTGAGAACTCTAACCTCACTGCCGTATTTTTCTCCAAATAGTGCCATAGCTCCTTTGGCCTGAGCATCTTTCATGCTCATGTATTCAGCATTTACAGGAAGAGCTTTTTGAATCTGTTCATTTACTAGCTTTTCAACTTCCTTGATTTGTTCTTTAGTCATGCCTTGGGGATGAGTGAAGTCAAATCTTAATCGATCCTTACTCACCATCGATCCGGCCTGCTTTATGTGATCACCAAGAACACTTATTAATGCTGCTTGAAGCAAATGCGTTGCAGAGTGGTTTCTCATGGTCAATTGACGATTTTCTATATCAATCTTTAGGCTAAATTCACCTTTGTCAATTGCTGAGGAATCCATGATTTCACAAACATGGGCAATAAGACCCTCAACCGGAATTTGAGTGTCCAAAACCTTCGCAACAAGTTTTCCATCTTTGTAAATCTCACCTTTGTCACCGGCCTGACCACCGCTTTCACCATAAAATGGTGTTTGCTCAAAGATAAGAAAATCAATCTCATTTATGTTCTCATGAGCTACGAGCTTGCTTACCGATTCTACTTGGTCATATCCCAGAAACTTTGTTGCACCAGAATTTTCCTTAATGGTGTAGAAGGTTTTAAGGTTGTCTTCACCTGCTTGAAATTGGGACGCTTGTTTTGAGCGCTCTTTCTGCTCTTGCATTGCCTTATTGAAACCCTCTTCATCAACTTTTAAATTGTTTTCTTCAAGAATTGTTTGAGTTAGGTCTACTGGAAAGCCATAGGTATCATAAAATTTAAAAGCAGTTTTACCGTCAAGGATAGATTCTCCCTTGGTTTTTAGCTTTTTCATTTGTTTATTTAATAGTTCGAGTCCAGTTGAAAGGGTTTGTCTAAAGTTCTCTTCTTCTAGTTTAAGATAGTTCTCGGCCAAGGATTGGTTAACTGCGTTTTGTGGATACTCTTCTCCAAGAATGTTGAAAACTATAGGAATTAATTTTGGAAACGTTGTGTCTGTTATTCCTAACACATCAAGGTGTCTTACACCTCTTCTAATAATTCTTCTTAGTACGTATCCACGGCCATCATTTGATGGGATTACTCCATCTGTTAAAAGCATTGTGGCACTTTTTATGTGATCAGCAATAACTCTCATGCTAGAGCTGTACTCTTCATATCTTTTACCAGAAATTTTTTCTAGTTCTTGAATGATAGGCATAAAAAGGTCGGTATCATAATTCCAATACACCCCATTGATAACGGCAGAAAGTCTCTCTAGACCAGCACCTGTGTCTACGCTTGGCCTAGGAAGCTTTCGCTTTTTTATTTCTCCATCTACTCTGTATTTTTCAAATTGCATAAATACAAGGTTCCAGATCTCAACATAGCGACTCTCATCATCTAAGATGCACTCCGAGGTATCTGAGCCATCGCTGTTTTGTGGTCCGTGATCATAGAAAATTTCTGAGCATGGTCCGCAAGGGCCTAGATCTCCCATTTCCCAAAAATTGTCTTTATCACCTCTGAAAAATATTCTTTCGCGTGGAATGCCTTCCTGAGTATGCCAAATGTCAGCAGCTTCTTGGTCGGTGTGGTGAACGGTAACGTATAATTTGTCTTTATCAATTTTTAATTCTTTAGTTAAGAATTCCCAGGCAAAGGAAATGGCCTCTTTTTTAAAGTAATCTCCAAATGAGAAATTTCCCAACATCTCAAAGAAGGTATGATGTCTGGCGGTAAAGCCAACATTTTCAAGGTCATTATGCTTTCCTCCGGCCCTAACACACTTCTGGATGGATGTGGCCCTTGGGTTTTGAGCTTTTGCTTTACCTGTGAAGTAATCTTTAAACTGATTCATTCCAGCATTATTAAACAGTAATGTTGGGTCGTTTAAGGGAACCAAAGATGAAGAAGGGACTTTTGAGTGTCCTTTTTCATTAAAATATGACGTAAATTTTTTTCTAAGCTCTTTTGCTTGCATAATCACCTCAATCCTTTTCACTTTTTTAGCATAAAAGAGACAATTTTTATAATCATTGAATACTTATGAATTTTAAAAAAACTGTGTAAAAATAATACTATATCTTATTTATTATGCGTTTTGCGGAGCACAATTGGAAGTCGCGGTTTTAATTTTAACTCACGGAAGGGTGGAACTGTTAAAGGAGTGCTTGAAAAGTATCCAAAGTCAGAAAAATCAGCCTTTTAAGATCAGACACTACTTACTGATCAATGGTAAAGATGAAGAAACCGCATCTTGGCTAGAAGAGCAAAATATTAACTACATGCTATTAAATAACGGGATTCCCGTTGGTGAAGCAAGAAATTTGCTTATAGGCCAGATCACTGAAGAATACATATGCTTCTTAGATGATGATATTGTTTTACCTGACGACTATTTTAGAAAAGCCTGCAACTTTATTCGGAAAAACCCTCATGTCGATATCTTCGGAGGACCAGACCAAAATACTCCAAAATCTACAAAATTCCAGCGTTGTTTAAGTTTTGTAATGGAAAGCTTTTTTGCAACAGGGCCTACAAATAAGAGGCACAAACTAGGCAGGTTGGCCAACTCTGAGACTGCAGATGAAATAGCTTTGATTCTTTGCAATTTTTGGGCAAAGAGGAAGGTATTTAATATAAGAAGGTTTCCAAAGCACTTTCGTCGAAACGAAGAGAATTATTTGTTAAGCATTCTTAAAGACAGTGGCTGTGAAATGAGAAGAGTTCCTAAACTCTATGTATATCATAATAGAAAAACGTCTGTTGCTAAATTGATCAGAGTTCTTTTTTTGGCGGGTACTTATAGAAGTATTAGTATTATTGCCTATCCAAGTTCTTTTAGGCCGTGGTTTGTGGTGCATCATGTTTTATTGCTTCTTTTAGCACTTGCGGCGATATGCAATGTATACTTATTCATTGTCTTTATTGCAGCCTATTTCTTGGTCATTTTTATAAATTCGATTTTAATCTCTTTTAAAACTAAAAGGCTGATGGATATTCCAATGGCCATGTTATTATTTATTATATTCAATTTTGTTTATCCTGTGGGGCAAGCATGGGGCTATGTCAAAGGTGGGATCGATAGAAGCCGAGGACAGAGTTTTGAAGAAGATATTTTTTAACTTTTACGGATTCAGCGTTAAACTTGAGATCGAGTCTGAACGTGTGGCAGAACTCCTTAAAAAGGACTTTTCTCACTTTGAGTCTAAAGCTCCGGGAGACCGCTGTAATCTATCTATATCTGCAAAAGTTTCTGAAGAAATTGAGAATAAGATTCCTGAAGGCCTGCCGGCCACAAAGCAAAACACACGGGCAATGACTTTTGATAAGGGAAACATCCGTTACAATTATTTTTATGGCCAGGCAGTATCCATTATTAATTACAGATCGAACAAGATGGAAGTCTTCACAAAGAATGAATCTTTTTTGCATGAAATATTATACCTTGCAATCTTATCGAGAGAGACAAAGTTTCACGATGCCAAAGGTCTACACAAGCTGCATGCGTTTGGCGTGTCCAAAGGGGATACCGCGATTCTTGGGATGATGAATATGAAAGGTGGGAAAACAACCTTGTTTTCTTACTTTCTAAACGAATCAGGTTACGAACTATTATCCGATGATACTCCACTAGTTAACACTAAAGGAGAAATTTTACCTTTTCCTATCAGGCTGGGATTTGAATTAAATAGCTACACCCAAGATAAATTATCTGAGTATCGCGACAAAAGCTACCGTTTTGAACGTGTGGAGTATGGACCTAAAGACTTGATTAATATTTTGGAATTTAAGAACAACATTTCTAGTCCCAAAAAAAAGGTAGTACTTTTTCAAGGAATAAGAGTTCATAGGAATGGTCATCCAGAAATAAAAAGAATCAGCAAGTTTAAAATGCTGAAGTACTTACTGAAAAACATGGTGGTTGGGGTGGGACTTCCAATGGTTCTTGAGTATTATTTAGAGTCTAGCTTTAAGGATAAAATCATAAATTTAAAAACATTAATGCTTAGAGCAATTTCTGCACTCTTTTTATTGAAGAATTCCCAGTGTTATGAAGTTTATCTAACGAAAGATCCTGCGAAGAATTTTCTAGGAGTAAAAGGTCTATTGGATAGCTATGCATAACGAGTCAATTCTTAATATTCTTTATCTCTTCGGCAAAAACTGGTTCGGAAGAAAATTTTACAGATTTGCTTATTGGTTTAGCTTTAATTTGGCTTGTATTTATTTAAAACTCTTAACTAAGAGAGATTATTTATACTTAAAAGGAAGCTATGCTCAAGGTAGCTGGGATCCGATTGTTAGCGACTTGGATTTTGTAGTTGTTTACGCCAAGGGTATTCCAGAATCAGATTTAGTTAAAATATCATTTTTAAAAAAAATTCTTCCAATAGTTAAAGACGTAGATGCCCTAACAGAAGAGAGTCTTGATACTAGGATAAAGTATGGAAGCTATAAAAACTGTGATTTTGACCGTTGGAGATGTATTGGAAGAGAGTATAAAACATCTTCGGAAAGGTTCTCTTACCCTAAGAAGAATATTTTAGATAGACTTGAAGACATATATTTCTACATTGAGTGGCTTTTTATTAATCTTAAAGACTCTGAGAACCACCTCTCTTCATATCGTCTGGCTTGCACAAAGAGAAATCTTTTTAGATTACTAGAAATCGTAGAAAAATTAAATCCAGACTCGACAAGTAGTCGAAAGATTAAAGATGAAATCAAGACCCTTTCCTCGAATGCATCAGCATTGAAAGTTATGTATGAAATCCTGTCTCATATAAATACGGAAGAAATACTGGATATTTTGGATCTCAACAAAACAAAAGAGGACGTAGCGTCACTGTTGGAGAGGGATTACTACCGGAACAACTTTTCAATAACAGGAATTTTTGAGGCGGAGAAAATATGTTTGCCTCCTAAGCTATTCATTCTTTTTTACAGTGTAGGAATCTTGGATACTTATGTATTGTATGAGATGGCCTTAAATAGTGAAGATAGAATCCTTAGTGCCCTAGGTGTCGTAAAGTATTGTCTAAAATTAGAAGATGGGAAGTTTAACCATGTTCATAAATCTCTTGGCGATTTTAAATTAAGAGAAAACCTGAAAGACGCGATTAGCCTGCTAAGTCATTTGAAAAGTTATAATCCATTTGAGAATACATTTGGAAAAAATGTCTTTGTCACTTCGAGTTGGGGACATGGTTACTTAGAAACATTACGAAAAAGTCATGGACTCTTGATGGAGAATTGTGGTGCTGAGCTTATTCATTTACATGTGGCGATAGGTGGGGATGAAATATCTTTTAAGAGTATTGAAAATCTCGCAACGGTTCAGATTGCCGAGGACGTTGGTTATGAAGGCTTGTGGCACAAAGAGAGTTTGTTTAATTTTGCTTTGAATTTTTGCACTGGAGCAAAGGTGTATATCTTCTCGGACATTGACGTGGTTATAAAAGACCCAAAGTGGCTGCAAACGGTTGTAGAAAAGTTGAAAGATCATGATGCGGTCCAGCCATTCTCTGAATTTAGAGATGAGGGCACTGGAAGAAAGACAATTTCTAGTGTTAGGGCGCTAGAACAAAACGAAGAAAGTTTTTATGCTCCAGGACTTATATGGGGATTTAGCGAAATTGGTATGCGAAAGCTTGGACGTTTTGTTGATCACTTTCACGATGGAAGCAATGACGGGGTTCTCTTTAAAAATATTACTAAAGCAGATCTTGGATTGGTGGAGAGACTTGCTTGGACTTCAAGAGAACTTTTTGAAAACCTATCAAAAGAAAACTTTTCCTTTGGATACACTTATAATGAGATTGAGCACATTAGTCACCCTGTAGCTAAGCAGTATGACAATATGATTCAAATCTATAACCTTCTTATGCCAGAACTCAAGAAGGAAATAGTTAGAGATGATATCGGAATTTGGAAGTGGAAAAATCCTGAATGCCAGTTTAAGGTACTTTTTACTGCATTCTTAAGAGATAGGGGCTTCTTTTCAAATGAACTTAAAAAAAGTTTTTTAATGCATAAAGAACTTCTTCTACACAACAAAGTCGCCCCGTCCAAATTCTATTTAGATGAGACAAAAAAAACTTCCATAAGTTCAGACACTGGTAGTTTGGCCTTCCTTGTTAACGGAGGAGTTGAAGACTTTCAAGTCGTGCAATTTGGAACCGAAAAAGCACAAGACAGCTCGTTAATCATAGACTTGGATGAGCTGGAAGAAGGAAGAACATACTCTATCTCTTTACTTTTTGATGATGTTGAAGGTACCAAGGACCTAAGTGCTGGATTGGTCAATTGCTACTCAGATGACATCGTTTTCAACCCATACCTTTTAAATGAGCACTTGTCGGCACTAACAATTAATTTCTACGCTTTCAAAAGCTTCCCAAACCCTAAAGTCAGCTTGTGCATTAAAGCACAGAAATTTTTAGGCTTTACCGTCAAGTCAATTGATATCGACTCATATGGGGACCTTGGAAAAGGCATATGGACTTGGGTTGGAGAAGACAAAGTAGATGAGAAAACAAAATCTAAGGTCTGCTATGTTGAAATCCCTGAACTTATAAAGCCTTGTTGGCATATGATAAGTGTGAAACTTGGCAACTTGAAATCTGCGGAATACAGAGCTTCTATTGTAACTAAAAATAACGAGGTGCTTTCTTCCCCTAGAATTCAAAAGAATTCTGGGAACTACCTGGGAATGCTTTTCAAGGTCCCAGTCGTGATGAACGGACTAAAGCTCAGGTTAGAGTTTGATGAAGAAGAAGAGTTTGAAAAGGAAGTGGTCTACTTTTCAGAGAGGAAAATATCCTGAAGCTCGTTGAGATTTATTTTTGAATCCTTTTTAAGCTTTGCTAGGACCATTGCTCTATAAAGAGCTAGCTCTTCTTCACTTAAAGAGCTTGTGAATTTGTCTAAAAAAATGGAAGTTTTAACTTCCTCATCACTTATTAACGTATGATTTAAATACTCTTTAAGGTCTGGCTTAAGATACTTAGGATCATTAAGTTTAGCAGACATTTTAAACTTAATTAGGGTCGTTGTGGGGGAGTCTTCTGCTTTGGCCTCAGCTAACAAACTTGCAAGGTTTCGGGTATCTTCGATTCTACTTTGTCTTTGAAGAGTCTCCATTTTATAAGCGTATAAGGCGGGGTTTATTACTCTATTTAGACTAAAGTCTATTATGCGCTCGGTGGTAGTTAGGTTGAAGCTTGTGATAAGAAATTGGGTACAAATCGTAGAAACTAGTACTAATTTGGTCCACCTATTCCTGTTAATAATCAGAATCGCCAAGGCGAATGGAAGAGACATGTAAAACCAGTGGTGTGCCGTATATGAAAACTTCATATAAGGCACATAGAATAGGCCACTTACTGGGATAAAAAATGTGAATAAAAGGCCTAAGCTTAGGAGGTGTCCCTTAGATACAAAAATAAATATGAACAAAAAGCTAATGAGTGCAAACTTAAAAAATGTGCTTGGACGCAAGCTCTCAATATTTGCCTCAGAGAGTATTGTGAAGGTATCAAGGCCTAGTGTTGAGTTAATATATTTTCCAAATGTAAAAACACTTAAAAGCGTCTTTTCTATCATCGAATCCATTTTGGATAGTTGCTTTCCAAACGTCCCCAAAGAGTCCATCAATTGTTCTTTTAAGCTTGCATCCGTATAGCTTTTTAATTTGGGGGCTGCCTGTTCAGTATCATCCGTTTTTTTGGATTTAGGGTATTCCACTATAGATTGCTCAGATTTTACTTTTTCATTTAAAAAAGAATTTATCCCTTTTAAGTTTATTAGTCCGTAGTAACCGGAGGTTAAAAGATATACTAAAACTATTGCGATGTGAGTTGTTCGTGTTTTATAGTTTTTTCTTTTAAACAACAGATAGAATGGTAAAAGTACGCAGGCTATTTTGCTGTTTATTGCCAAGAAGAAAGAAATAAAGGCTCCAAGTTCGAATGATTTTTGCCCAGGTTTTTTTCTTTCAACAACGTTTAAAAAAATGAGCGAAAAAAACATGGATAATAATGTTTTTACCTGGAATATCCAGTTATGTGTAAAGAATGAAATTGGATGAACTAGAAATAGCAAAAAGATTAAAAACAGATCTTGCTTAGT
Organism: uncultured Bacteriovoracaceae bacterium; assembly: GCA_950070535.1. Lineage (GTDB taxonomy): Bacteria > Bdellovibrionota > Bacteriovoracia > Bacteriovoracales > Bacteriovoracaceae > UBA845. The sequence continues at coordinate 27,145 of CATMLK010000005.1, forward strand.
TATGCTCTTTTGGCTTTGCTTGAAAAAATAAAAAATCAAAAAGCTATTTGCTATATGAAGGGACAAATTTAACAGTCTGTACGGTAGTACATTTTGCTCAAAAGTTTTAAACATCAGGGTTAAAACCGAATAAGTCAGTGGCCAACTTTTAAAGAAATTACTTGTGGGGTCCCAAAATGCAAAAATGCTATCTACATACTGCAGGTAACTGTCAAATATATAAAAATTGTCATCTCCATAGGGTAAATTGTTCAGCGAAGGTAAAACCAGTATAATAAAGCCGATAGTAGTAATTAAATATTTGTGGTTTTTTAAATGCTGAATCATATACCTATTCTATTAGAAAAAATAAGGAGGCACCGTGGACGTCTTATTTTTGCCGCTTTGTTTTGGGCAGCTTTTGCCGCACTAATGTATGAAGTTTCTCCAAAGATGGAGAAGGCACAACACTTGCATAGGTTGACTAAAGCTCACTACTACTCTGTTAGGAAGTTTAATTCTTATCTTGATATCAAAAAATGTGACTTGGGCTTTGATCGTGGACAAGAGCTAAACTCAATAGAGAACCTGCATAGGGAGGCTCAAGGAAAGTCAAACTTATCAATTGATCCATTTCATAAAGTGTCAGAACTCACACTTTCTAAGCTTAGTTTCCGCTCTTTTTCTCCTGACTTAGATGATGAAATCTTAACTAATGGTTACCTACTTTCTTACCGAAACAGTAATAAATGTTTTGGAATATTATACTGATGCCTAAAATGTTGGGCATTAAATTGCCTCAAGTTCGTTAATTAAAACTTAACGGAACTAAATATCAGGGGTTTACACTTTTCTACTGCCGATTAGTGGTATGATGGTAAAAAAGTAAAAAGAGTGGAATTATGAGAAAGCTAATTTTAAATCAAAACGGTATCTCTCTAGTTGAAGTCATGGTCGCGGCCGGGATTTCATCTGTCATTGCTCTTGGAACAATGAAAATAAATGAAAACGCCCAAAAAGGGATGAGAAGTGTGGCCACTAAGGCGGAACTTTCAAGTTACCTAAGTCAGCGATTCCCAAATGCTCTTCAGGATAATGGCATCTGTTTGGCCGCATGGGATATAAATAATGATAATGCACCAGGTGACGTTGTGAACCTAGTTGCTGGCAATGAAGTGCAAGTTGATGGTGTTTATGCCAATGGTACTGCTCTTGCTGAACTAAATGAGGTATTGCCGGCCACAAGTGGTGAGTTTGTTGTGGCGGACTTAAGACTACTTAGAAACAATGATACTTCTTGTGAACTCCTTTTTAATTTATCCAGAAATGATGGAGCTGCCTCCAATAAATTGGGCGGCAGAGATAAGGCCGTTCGCGTTCCTTTAGCATGTGCTTGGAATGGAGCTAACGTTATGATCTCATGCTCAACAGAGTCCACCTCTCTAGGTCGTTGGGATTACGACACTATTGGTGGCGTAGAGTGGCTTGAAAATTCATTTAAGTCAGCAGTAATTGGTGATTATGATACTGCCGGTCCAAATTCGCCTTTTCCTCCTGCACGAATAACTGTCGTTAGAAATGATGCTGTAAGTACAAACTGGTCAGGTGCTTTAGAAGAAGCAATCGGGCTACCTGAGAACTATGTGCTTCGTTGGGGGAATGAGAGGGCCGTTGGCCAGGGTGTAGGTCTTTGGGGTGAAGCTGGTTGTATCCGTTTTGGAACTGCAGCAGATGCAGCAACTCCATTCCTTACAGCATGTAATGCTGCGGGGACAAGTATACGTAACGGATTAACCGTCCAAAATGGTGGGCTCACTGTTTCTGGTGGCGGAGCGAACATAATTGGGAACACATCTATTGGTGGAAACATATCTGCAACTGGAACAGCAACTGTTGCTGGAGCTACAAACCTAATGAATTCGCTTACTGTGGCAGGTCCTGCTACTGTAAATAACACATTCAGAGCAACTGGTAACTCAACTTTCGATAATAATGTTACTGTTGGCAATAGAGTGACAACTCAAACGCTTGATGTTGTTCAAGATGCAGATATTGGAACCAATGCCGTTATTGGGCAGACAACAACAACTAGGGATTTAGTTGCGACAAGGGACACCAATGTTGGAAGAGACCTTTCTGTTACACGGGATACAAATCTAGGAAGACACTTAACAGTTAGCAACAATTTGTCAGTGGGTGGAAATACAACTTTAAATGGAACTCTAACTGTGAATAGCAATACTACGACCAGACAATTAAGAGTTGATTCTGCCTCTGCCACGATTGACCATTGGATCCATACAGGTGGAACGGCTAAATTTATGGGTGGATTTAAATCCATGGATGACAGTTCTGTTACCGGAAACCTATGGGTATCTGGGACAGTGACTTCGTCGGACGCAAACTTGAAAGAAGAGATTAGACCGATTGATCAATCCCTAGAAAACATACTTTCCTTGCACCCTGTAAGATACTTCTGGAAAGATAGAGCATTAAGAGGAGAAACAGAACAGTTTGGGTTTATCGCTCAGGAAGTGCAGCAGGTTTATCCTGAGTTGGTTGCAGAAAACAAAGATGATAATTACCTTGGTGTAAATTATGTGGGACTAATTGCTCCCATCGTTGATTCAATAAAAGCGCTCTACTTCAAGGTTGCTAAAGCCTTCTCAAGAGTTGAAGAAAATAAACGTGAAATTGCATCAATTAAAGAAGAGAACAAAAAGCTGAAAGAAGAAAATAAAGAACTAAAAGCTAGAGTTCTCAGGATTGAAAAAGCTTTAAAATTTAAATAAATAACCTACAGGGCCCAGTCTATGGGCCTTTTTTTATTGTCCTTCAAATAAAGATTGGTCTTCGAGAAATGCTTGTTTCCATGAAAGTTTCTAGCAGAGAATGGTGAGGGATGGGCACATTCTAGGACAAGATGCCTACTTCTATCCACACATTCAGCCTTTTTCTGGGCATCCTTGCCCCATAGAATAAAAACTAACTTTTCTTTATTCTCATTGAGGTATTTTACAACTGCGTCAGTGAACTCTTCCCAGCCTTTCTTTCTATGTGATCCGGCCTCAGACTTTCTAACGGTAAGGACAGAATTAAGAAGTAAAACACCTTGGTTTGCCCACTTCTCCAGGTTTCCATGGTCTGGTGGCTCTATCCCCACGTCGCTCTTTAACTCTTTATATATATTTTTTAAGGATGGAGGTACCTTCACGCCATCCATCACAGAAAAAGCGAGCCCATGAGCTTGTCCTTCGCCATGGTAAGGGTCTTGCCCAAAAATTACAACTTTCACATCCTTGTATGAGCAAAGTTTGAAAGCCTCAAATATTTTGTCCTTTTGTGGAAAAATAGATTGATCCCGATACTCTTGTTTCAAGAATGAGGATAAGCTTAAAAAATATTCTTTCTTAAATTCTGAATTAAGATGCTTTGACCAATCATTTGAAAAGTTCTTTATCATTTAAATGCACTCATCAGTTTTAAGCCAGCGATCAATTTCATCTTGAGACTCTTCCAAGTTGTGACCTTTGGTGGCTAAATAGTTAAGTAGTTTATGTTTTAGCTTTAGTAGCTCATCCTCAGAAACGGGTACTGTTTTGTATCTCATTTTCTTTTTAATAAGAGAAGCTATAGTGGTGGAATCTTGTAGCCCATTTTCTATTTTTACTCGATGGATAAAATCATTATCTACCCTTAATCTTTCATCTTCTAGTTTCATTTGAATATATGAACTAGAATATCCACTTAAAATTAGGCTTTTGACTCTAACTCGAGCGTACTCCTCTTCACGTAAAAATCTTTTTTCGATTAATTGGTTGATAGTGTCTTCCAAGTCCACATATGGAAATTTAGAAGATAGCTTTTGTCTAAGCTTAAATTCGCTGTAGTCTCGTTTTGAAAGTAGTTTCAAGGAGTAGGTGTATGGATCTTTAGACATAGAAAAAAAGAGGGGAGATCTCTCTCCCCCTTATAAGCTTGTTATTGAATTGTTTTCTTGGACTTCTTTGCAGCTTTCTTTGATTTCGCTGGATTTTCATCTTCAAGAATCTCCCCCGTCTCCATATCGATGTTTGGCTCTGGAAGCGTAGCTAGTCCGTGTTTAGCAAGTACTTTAGTTTTTACTTCTTCCATGACTTCAGGATTGTCCATTAGAAATTGTTTTGCATTCTCACGGCCTTGACCAATTTTGGTGTTTTCATAAGAGTACCAAGCACCAGCTTTATCAACGATTTTTTCTTTTACTGCAAGATCAAGTACATCACCCTCCTTGGAGATACCTGCTCCGTACATGATATCAAACTCAATTTCTCTAAATGGAGGGGCAACTTTATTTTTAACAACTTTAACTCTCGTTCTATTTCCAATTACATTGTCGCTATCTTTGATCGCGCCAATTCTTCTAATATCCATTCTTACGGAGGAATAAAATTTAAGTGCATTTCCACCAGTAGTCGTTTCTGGGTTTCCAAACATTACACCGATCTTCATTCTAAGTTGATTGATAAAGATTACTGTACAGTTTGATCTAGAGATTGAACCCGTTAACTTTCTTAGTGCTTGAGACATAAGTCTAGCTTGAAGACCCATGTGTGAGTCTCCCATATCTCCTTCAAGTTCAGCTCTTGGTGTCAAGGCCGCAACCGAGTCAACGATCAAAAGGTTAACCGCACCTGATCTTACGAGCATATCTGTAATTTCTAAGGCTTGCTCACCGCTGTCTGGTTGAGAGATCAAAGTATTTGGAATATCAACACCAAGCTTTGCTGCGTACTGCGTGTCTAGAGCGTGTTCTGCGTCAACGAATGCAACCGTTCCACCTTGTTTTTGGCATTCTGCTGCAATGTGAAGGGTAAGTGTTGTTTTACCTGAAGACTCAGGACCATAGATTTCCATGATTCTGCCCTTAGGGATCCCTCCAATGCCAAGAGCTAAATCCAGTCCAAGACAACCTGTTGGAATAGAAGGAATTTTTGGAGCTTCTCCATCGGAGCTAAGCTTCATGATGGCTCCTTTTCCAAATTGCTTTTCAATAGTGGAAAGGGCTAGATCAAGAGCTTTTTTCTTGTTGTCATTACTCATTTGATTCGAACTTGTTGCCATCTGCTTGTCTCCTTAAAAATAAATTAGATTGGTTAAAAAATAGCATCATAAGACCTATTCGCCAAGCAATTTACGGAAAAAGTACGGAAATTTTAAGTGACTAAAATTGTTGGAAATTTAAGAAATCAGATAGTAATTATTTATGGCCCACAATATACTACCGGCCATCAAGCCGCTAATGATGTCATCAACAATTGTGCCAAAGCCATGTTTTATCTTTTTATCGAAGTAGCTTGCCGGCCAAATCTTGATAATATCGAATACTCTAAATAGACCTAATACCGGTAGAAGAACGTTATAATTAACAGAAGGGAATACAAATGACCAAGTTACAAGCATACCTATTACCTCATCCATAACAATCCATTGAGGATCATGAGTCTTGATCATTCTCTGAACGTACTCGGCACTAATACTGGATATAATTGTCAGTATCACAATAAGTGAAATTAACGTCTGGAAACTGATTTCCAGGTAGGTGAGAAATAAAATTAAAGGAATCGTTGCAATGCTTCCAAAAGTCCCTGGTGCCTTTTTTATAAAACCTACGTAAAAATAGCTTAAAAAGCACTTCGATATTATAAACCGGATATTGTTTTGATATTTCATTCCTATTAGGATAACTTCTTGCTCAATATTATCAAGGCTAAATAGTTAAAATTATATGAATCGACCAGATTATCTTGAAAGTTACAAATTCAATTGGGAAACCTTTGAAATAATGGCAGGTGGAAAGTCATCACTTGATGCTAAAAATTATCTATCCCATTTTGATGGCTCAGATGCAGCTTATGAGTTTTTGATCGGCTATGGCTTTGATGTTCATGATCCTGTTCAAAAAGCTGAACTCTTTGGAATTTACCAAGAGGCAATACAGTTTATTAAGAGATATTTTTTAAAAGAAGGCAATGCTCAAGGGTTAGACGTTGCTGTTCCCAACCGTTTCTATGCAATACTTGATGTACAGGAACTGCTGTTGATAGCAACAAATAAGAAGTCTGATGAGGACTCAACCAAAGAAGAAATGATTTGGGCCGGTGTTATCTTGAAGGTTATGCATACAATCCTGCATGCAGATAAAGATCTCAGATATAGGTATTTTTCTACAATTCAGACTCAAATTTTCGATCGATTCTACAAGTTTATTCAGCGTGACGAGAATAACAGCCTTTACCTAGGTACAGGTGATGAGGTTGGGTCTATTCCACTTGTGGAGTTTGAAACAAAGGCCAAGAAAACCCGTGAGAGCATCATCATCAAACTGTTACATAAAAGAGAGAATGTTGCTGAAGAGCTATTTGATAGAATCGGTGTTCGATTCGTTACAAAGAGTAAGGTGGACTCTTTAAGAGTTCTAAAATTCTTGTACCAGAACTACATAACCATTGTTAATAATATCAAGCCTTCCAGATCTCATAACACATTAGTTGATATGGAGAAATTTAAGACCGGCTACTTCGAAATTTTGAAGGAGAGCCTTAAATCCGAGCTTGAGGAAAGGGAGTTTGCCGAAAAGCTAGAAAACCTTGCAGAGGAATGTTCTGTTTATGGAAAGTCCGAAGCGGTCAATGTTCACTCATCAACGGAATATAAGGCCATACACTTTACTTGCAGGCAGTTAATCAAATATAGAAATCCTTTTCTAAAAGAGTTTAATGAGGTTAAGAGGCTTGCAAAGGAGCAGGAAGAGAGTGATCTTGCCAAGAAAATACTATCGTTAGACACTTCCTCTATTGCCCGTGATGTGAGGTTCTTCTACCCCTACGAAGTACAAATTACAGACATTAAGAGCCATTTAAAAAACACAGAAGGTGAGGCGAGTCACCTGGAATATAAGAAATCTCAACTCAACTCTGCGATGAAGCGCTTATTTCGTCCACTAATAGAGTTTAAAAATTTAGAGGTCTAGAGTCCTTGAGATAAGAATAAATCTATTCTTTCATTTATGAATTCTGGAAAGTCTACTTGGGGAACATGACTTCCCTTTCTCACTAAATAAAGTTTGGCGTTGGGAAGCTCTTTTACAAGAAGTTTTTGAAGGTAGTTTGGTATTACCTTGTCCTGATCGCCACCGATTACTAATGTTTCTGACGATATATGGGGTAGGTAAGAAAGAATATCGTGTTTATTCATTTGTTCTATAAGTTGGAAAAAAAGCTCAGGACCTAAAACCCCTAAACGATTAAGATAGATCTCTATGAACTCTTGGGGAACTGTGTCTGCATTGAATCCCCCGTGATGGACTAGTTTTTTGATAACTGGGTTCCACCCACCATATTTCCAAGCAGTTCTAAAAACTTTGGGAAACTTCGTTAAACCTTTCATGAGTGCGGGAGTTACCTGCTGGGTAAGACTTGTATCAAACATGATATTATAGACAGGAATTGCAGTTCCGGAAATTAGAATGACCTTGCTTATCAGCTCAGGCCACCTTCTTGCGAATTCGAGGACAACATTGACACCCATGCTATGTCCAATTTGTATTGTTTTCTCTATCCCTAGAAAGTTACATAACTGCTTCATGTCATTAGCGATATTCTTAAAAGTGACACTCTCAAGTTGATTCTTACCTGTAGACTGGTAATGAGCTCTGTAGTCATGAATGAGGATTTTATAACCTTTTTCGTCAAAAAAACTTAGCTGTTTGGACCAGTGATGATTGCTGCAAACCAGTCCGTAATTGAACATCAAAACGGTATCATCTTCTGTTAACTGCTCTGAAGAGAAGTTTGTTGAATAAAATATTTGTTCCCCATCATTTGTTCTGAAGTAATTGGCAGTATCCACTTTCATAGTTCTTCCTGAAGTGCTTTTATATATTTAAGCAGTGAAGATTGTTCTTTAATTAATTCTTCGGTATTAAAGTTTAGTGCTTCTCTCTTGGTCTTTAAGTCCTGTTTTTGAATACTTAAAACTTTAAACTCTGAGTTTCCTATTGAAATTAAGTCACTAACCTTGAGTGTTTTGACTCCGGCAGTTCTTTTCCCGTTAACCCAAAATAGGGACTGATCTCCAGAAAGTGTTGCAGTAAGAATTCCGTCTTGAACTTCAAGGACTAAGTGATTTTTGCACAAACTCTTATCATTCAGATAAAGCTCAACACTAGTACTAGATCCAACTCTAATAAAGTCTTTAAAAAAACTGAACTCACCCAGAAAATCTTGATCTGGACACTTTAATACTTCGATAAGAATCATACTTCAATTATAGGGCACTGTCTGATCAGATGGTAGATGAAACTTTTTGATCCTCTCCAATAGTGCTTAAAATAGCCTTTAGCTCATTTGGGTGGGACTGAGAGTATTTGTTGAGATCCCTATTTACCTGATCAAAAATGTCAAAGTGCTCAAACACGCTTGCGATTTTTTTTGTTGAGATTACCCCGGATTGGGAAACACCAAACAAATCGCCTTCCCCCCTGTTTTTAAGATCTGCCTCAGCAATATGAAAGCCATCGTTGCTTTGCTCTATTACTTTTAGTCTATTGAGGGATTCCTGGGAAACATCTTTATGTGAGATCAAAAAACAGAAACCAGGCCTATCACCTCTTCCCACTCTACCTCTAAGTTGGTGTAGGGAACTGAGTCCAAATCTTTCTGGATTGTAAATACTCATTACTGTCGCTTGGGGAACGTTTACACCAACCTCAATAACTGAAGTTGATATTAGTACATCAATCTTCTGGTCTGAAAACAGGTTGAAGACGCTTTGCTTTTCCTCTGGTTTTAATCTGCCATGCAAAGATTGGATGTTGTATTCTGGAAAAAACTTTTTGTATTCGACCTCAAGCCCTTGAACATGGTTGATATCAAGAGTCTCGGACTCAGAGATGGCCGGTACAACAATATATATTTGTTCACCAAGAGAAAGTCGGGTTTTAATAAAGCTTAGATACTTTTGATAATTTTGTTCAGATACAATTCTTGTTTTAATGCCCTTTCTTCCTTTAGGCATTGTACGAATCGTAGAAATATCTAAGTCTCCATATTGTGCTAATTGGAGGGTTCTTGGGATGGGGGTCGCACTCATGATGAGGGTGTGGGTTCCTATTCCCTTGGAAGATAAGGACTGGCGTTGTTCAACACCAAACTTATGTTGCTCGTCGATGATTGCAAGCTGCAGGCTTTTAAAGACTATATTTTTTTGAATTAGAGAGTGCGTGCCAATAACAATTTTGCAATCACCGCTCTTGAGAAGAGAGTAAATCTCCGATTTTTTAGAAGCGGGAGTACTACCTAAAATGAGTCGAAGGTTGAAAGCATTTGGCAGTAGATCTTTCAAGTTTTTGTAATGTTGGAGAGCTAGGGACTCTGTTGGACACATCATGGCCACTTGTCCCTTTTGTTCAGCAACAATGGACATTGCCAAAAATGCGACTGTGGTTTTTCCACAGCCTACGTCTCCCTGAATCATTCTCATCATGGGATAGCCGCGACCCATATCGTTTCGAATTTGATCTATAACTTCAGATTGATCCTGCGTTAAACTGTAAGGTAGAGATTTAAGAAGGTTGTCGCAAAAAGCTTCATCTGATTTTATGATGGGAGCCTTCATTGACTTGTTTGCGACTTTTCTCGCGTGCACCTTTAACTGATCAAATAAAAACTCAAAGTATACTAAATCTCTTTTGGCCGTTTCTCTGTCCTCCTGAGTGGAGGATACACGGCCGTGGAGAGTTGAAAAGCTTTTGGTAAAGGAAACCTCTGGTCCATCAAATGCTTTTAACTTTGGAAGCTCAGGAATTTCACAATCCCACAGATATGAAGGAATTTTTTCTATGATTCCTTTCACAAGTCTACCCGACACGCCATTGATTGTAGGATACTCAACTAGCATTTCACCTGCAGACTTTAAATCTTTGGGGTCGATTTTGGGATTAACTAGCTGCAGACTACCCTTGTATAAAGTCGGTTGACCCATAAAGAAAACTTCTGTCTTACTTTCAATTTGCTTTTTAAAATTAGGATATGTATTGAAAAATTTTAAAACAGCTACTTCTTCTGAAAGAGTGTCCTTAACTGTTAGTGTGGCGTTAAAAAGCTGTACTTTGCCCTTTCCACGACGTCCGTAGGCGGGAGAGAGATTAATTCCAACTAAACTAGCCTTTCCAATGAAGAGCTCACCTTCTCTCATGTGGTGAAAGGGATTTACTGAAGGGGTCTGTTGAACCCTAAGGGGAAGGACCCAGAGAAGGTCCTTTAGTTTTTTAATCCCTGCAGCTTCAAGCTTTAAAAGGGACTGAGATGGTTTTGAGCTAGAGGAGAGTGCCAGTAGCTCACTATCCCAAGTTAATGTTTTATTTGTACTCAATTTCTTCGACGACATAGTGAACGTCCCCTTTGGGAGCCTTGACTATGACTTCATCACCTTCTTCTTTACCAAGCAATGACTTGCCAAGAGGGCTGCTGTAGGAGATTTTTGCTTTGCTGGTTTGCGCTTCATCTTCTCCTACAAGCTGGTAGGTGAAGCTCTCTTCTTTCTCCTCACTAAAAAGAGTAACAGTAGCACCAAATACAATTTTTTCATGATCAAGTTTGGAAACATCTATAATATTGGCATTGGCCAATTTAGATTGTAGTTCTGCTATTCTACCTTCGATGTGTGACTGCTTTTCTTTTGCTGCATGGTACTCGGCATTTTCTTTTAAATCACCATGCTCGCGAGCTTCTGCTATCGCCATTTTTACTTCTTCACGGTCAACTTTAATAAGTTGATCGAGCTCTTCCTGTAACATGTTTTTCCCAATAAGGGTCATTGGATGGTTAGCCATTTTTATCTCCGGTTTTATTTTTTAAATAATGCATTTGCTTGGGCAAGAATATCCACCTTGGCATCTTTTTCGCCTGTGCTTTCACCCATTTTAAAGAAGTCACAAAAGTTCGCTTTTTCTTTTTCTACAATTCTATCCGCTGTCGGTTCTCGGCATTCGTTATACGAGGTTTTATCGTAGAAAGAACACATTTTACAGCATCTAAGATTAGAATAACAATTCTCGCATTCTTCATTTCTGCTGATATCAATATTTGAGGCCAAACTCAAAGAGGCTTGGCAATTATAGCACTTTACAGACATATTAAAACTCCTGGTTAAGTCCTACACCAAAACCTGTGGTGTTTCCATCGCCATATGGAGAAAAGAAAATCTGGGGGCGGTTTCTTTTGTTATACTGGTCTACTGCTTGTTTTAGAATCCCTTCATTATTGTATTGAATCGTCTTTGATGTCAGATAGGTAATTGCCACCAAAAGCCCTCCACCATATAGAAGCGTGTTTCTATTGGCAATGCCGTCGCTGTCTCCTGTTTGGGTAAGACCGGCCAATACCATTAATGAACCTATTGTACTGGTGCCAGCACTCCAAGCACTTGGGCGGTTTTTTTCCTGGTATTCATCTAGGAGCTCTTTGGCAACCTGGTCCTTTTCTAAGTAAAACCTTAGACCTTCGCCTTTTTTGCTAGAGCCTGCGTCCACCAGTACTTCTTGGTAATTTATGACCGCAACTCTTGAGCATGTATCAACTGCATATGCTTTTGCAAGTCCAAGTAAAAAGATCAAGTAAATATATCTCATATTTCAATTCTAATCGGATATGCCGGTTTAGTCATAGGAAAAATTGGCTATCTTGTCTGTCTAAGTTGTAGAAAACTCGATGATTGGTAAACTTACTGTATGGATTTAGTTAAAACAGGGATTGGCCTTACCAAAACAATTAAGAATGTTGGTCGTTTTCGCGAGATTTTAAATGTCTTTTGGAGAAACGGATTTGATGAATTCATCATCAAGACAAACCTGCATACTAAGATTCCAGGAATTGTTCTGCCTAAGAAGAGAATTCTAGCAGCCCTGGAAGAGGATCCTGAGTCAAAAACGTTTTGGCACTCACTAGGATATAGATTAAGAAAAAGCTTCGAAGAACTTGGCCCAAGCTTTATTAAGGTTGGACAACTCCTATCAACTAGGGAGGATATACTTGACCCAGCACTAATAGAAGAGCTTCGAAAGTTACAAGATAAGGTGGCACCAATAAACTTTGAGGTCGCACGCTCCCAACTCGAGAGTTCTCTTGGTAAAAAGTTGGAAGAAGTCTTTTCATCTATTGATGAAAAACCTATCGGTGTAGCTTCAATTGGCATTGTTTATAAAGCTAAGCTGGTATCTGGCGAGGATGTTGTTGTAAAGGTTAAAAGACCAAAAATAGCTTCTCACATAAAAACAGACTTCGAAATTATTGCATTTATGATTGCTCAGGCGGAAAGAGTTTCTTCGGATATAAAGTACTTGGGAATATCCAGGGCAATTGATGATTTCTTCAAGAGCATTCAGCTGGAGCTCAACTTCTTGCTTGAGGCCCAAAACTGTGAAACTTTGCAGTCCAATATAAGTAAAGTAGACGAAGAGGGTATTTTTAAGATTCCAAAGATTTATACAGAGCTGTCCACTTCAGATGTTTTGATTATGGAGTATTTGGACGGCAAACCCTTCACTTCCATCAGAAATATTAAGGATGAAGAAGGGGAGCTTGAAGAAAAACTGGGCAAGTGTGTAAAGATGTTTACCCACACCATGCTTGTTGATGGCTTCTTTCATGCTGATTTGCACGGGGGTAACTTCTTTTTACTTAAAGACAAAAAGATTGGGCTAATTGACTTTGGTCTTGTAGGCACCCTTAGTAGGAAGAATAGAACAAACTTGGTTGCTATACTTTTTGCCCTTGTAACAAATAACTATGAGAACCTTGTTTATGAATTTCTGGACGTAGCAGATTATGACGTGATTCCTGATCATGAAGTGCTTCAAAGGGATATAAGAGATGCCTTAGCTCCTTATCTGGGTTTAAGTGTTCAGCAAATTGATATAACATCTATGACTCACTCAATTGTTTTAACTTTGAGCAAACATCAAATCTATCTGCCTAGAGAATGGTTCATAATCTTTAGAGCGTTGATGACACTTGATGGGGTAGGAAAGTCTATAAATATTGACCTTAATATTTTTGAAATCCTCGATGAACAAATTAAAGATGTGATGAAGGACTTGGTATCAAAGGAGTCCCTAATGGAGGATGCTCTGTGGATTGGAAGGGATGCTGTGAACAGTGCGCGAATCATTCCAAGACATCTTAGGTGGCTATTAAAAGAATTTGCCCGAAAGAAATATATCTTAGACATAAAGCTCAATGGCATTCAAAAAGAAATTAAGCTTATTTCTAATGGAATCTATTTTTTAGGGATGATGATCTTTGCTGCTACATTAGTTTTCTCTGGCGTATTTCTTTTAAAGGAAAGCGACTATCAAAAACTATCAAATATTCCCGCAATTGTTTATATCCTATGGGCATTGGCCGGAGCGACAATAATTCAGGCAAGCGTATTCTTTAGACAAAAATAAACTATATACTATCAAGTCCACTTATATATATCGGAGATAAGTCTTTTAGCTCTTCAAATCTATTGGGGCCAAGAACTCCTTGAAGAAACTCCTCTGTATCCAACTCATAACTGTTTGCTTGAAACTTGAAGCTGATATTTTCTTTTATTGAAAAAACTTCTATTCTCTCGTTTGTAAGCAACCTAATTGCTCTTTTGAATTGTTGGTGCTGTCCAATTCTGGCGAGGCATCCAAATAAATCAATGCTGCTTTTGAGCTTTACTGGGGACCAAATTTTTCCAAATGTCCTCATTTCATCTAAATCTGAAAGGTGTGCAAATTCATGAATGACGCCTTGAAGATCTTGACCCTTATTAATAAAAAAGTAATTTGTTATTTCTTGATCGCTAGCTTTGATAAAGAGATTAGAACTTTTTATATCTGCGAGTATTCGCCAATCCTCTAGAGTACGTCTCAGGCGAAAATCATTAGAGTTTTGGTAAAGTTGTTGAATACATTCAAGTTCGTGATCCGAAAGCTTGGCAAGAGTGGTTTCGTAGAAACTAGAAAACCCTGAAGTCTTGGATACTTCATATAAATCGATGCATGGGAAAAATCCAAGCTTCTTATACATCTGAACCTTATCGCTCCACAAAATTTGTAAAGCAACATCACTGTATTGTTTGAGAATATGATTAAGAATCGTGAAACTATAACCCTTGCCTCTATGAGACTCGTCCACGGCCACTCCACCAACTAATAAAACATTTATGTCTGCATTGCCAACGGCTAACTTTCTAACCATACAGCCGCTATGAGCAATTACTTGATCTTGTTCTGATATTAAAATCCAGCAATTCTCTAGGTTTCGCTTTTCTACAAGTGGAAAAAAATCTTCTTGAAAACTGTTTTGTGATGAGTATTGAAAGCAGCGCTCTATTAAGTCGATAGTGTCCGTAAATTTGTCGGGACGTGTAGCCAAATTAGTCAGTTCCAAAGGTGCTCCTTCTAATACTTTGCTAAATTTTAAGACATATTTTGGGAGGAGGCAAATTTTGCCGTAGCCTAAGTGTTTGATTTTATAGTGATTTTTCCGTTTTTATGCTGTGGGTGAAAATTGTCTAATTATTTTACGATTTTTCTAAAGGCTTAGGGAGTTTTGACGAAAAGCTTAGTGACGGTTAATTCAACGGAATTTTCGTCGCCACTGCCACGGAAGGCAATGGGTCCCGTATCAAGGAGGATTAATATGGGTTTACGTATTAACACCAATGTTTCGTCTCTAAATGCGCAAAGGAACTTGCACAAAACGAGACTTGGAATGCAGAAGACTTTGGAACAATTGTCTTCAGGTCAAAGAATTAACCGAGCTGGCGATGACGCTGCAGGTTTAGCAATCTCAGAAAACTTAAAAGCACAAATTAGAGGTTTAGGTCAAGCTGAAAGAAACGCAGCTGACGGTATCTCTCTAGTTCAAATCGCGGAAGGCGGGCTTACAGAAGTTTCAAACATCCTTATTAGACTTAGAGAGCTTGCGGTACAAGCAGCTTCAGACACCATCGGTTCAACAGAAAGAAAATTCTTAAACGTTGAATTTGAGCAATTGGTATCTGAAATGGATCGTATTGCAAATTCTACAGAATTTAACCGAGTTCCACTTCTAAACGGAACTGGAGCTGTATTTGATATTCAAATTGGAACAAGAAACGATCCTTTAAGTGACAGACTTACATTTGACGCTTCCAGCGCGGATGTAAATGTTGCAGCTCTAGGACTGAACTTGGCATCAGTTGCAGACAAAATCTCTGCACAGAACTCACTATCGGCCATCGATCAAGCAATTGTTTCGGTTTCCGGCATTAGAGCTGACTTTGGTGCACTTCAAAACAGACTTCAATCTACGGTTAACAACATTCAAATTAGTGTTGAAAACCTAAGTGCCGCAAACTCCCGTGTTAGAGACACAGATGTGGCAAGTGCAACTGCTGAGTTGACTAAAAACAATATCTTGATGCAGGCGGGGACTTCCGTTCTAGCTCAAGCGAACCAGTCAACAACAAGTGCGTTGAACCTGATTCAAGCGGCAGCAAGCTAATAGCCTAAGGGCCTAGCTCGCTACCAAAAAATGATGTAAAAAATCCTGCAACCGTTAATGATTTAATTAACGACTTACGTGGAAATGTGTGACGTCGTAAGTGGTTTAGCAAAGTTGGCATGTAAACAAATAGAGTCAACTAATAACAACTTAAGAGCATGATGCTCGAATTTTTAAACAGGAGGTTTATATGTATAACGACGGAGCTTAATTATGGGATTAAGAGTAAATACAAACGTGGCGAGTCTTTCGGCTCAAAGAGCACTAGGCAAAACCACAAGAGATTTAAATAGTAACTTGAGAAAATTGTCTTCTGGATCGAGAATAACTCGAGCAGCAGACGACGCCGCAGGATTGGCGATTAGTGAGAAATTAAAATCGCAAATCCGAAGCATACAACAAGCAAAGAGGAACGCGGAAGATGGCATTTCACTTGTACAAACAGCAGAAGGCGGACTATCGGAGATATCAAATATTATCATCCGATTGCGCGAGCTGGCAGTGCAATCAGCCTCTGACACGGTCGGAGACACTGAGAGAAGCTTCTCAAACATCGAATTTGAGCAGCTTAAAGAGGAGATTCAAAGGATCTCTAAATCCTCAGAGTTCAATGGCACGAAATTGCTTGATGGAGAAGGCGGAGTTCTTGAGATTCAAATTGGAGCAAACAACAATCCGTTTAATGACAGGCTTAAATATGACGGCTCTATCATTAACTCGACTCTTGAGTCACTTGGATTGTCGGCTGAATCTGTGGCAACACAAGAGAATGCCCAAATGTCTCTCCAAAGACTTGACGACGCTTTGGTTCAAGTCAACGGATTTCGAGCTGAACTTGGTGCTCTTCAAAATAGACTTACCTCAGTTGGAAACAATTTGGGTGTCACTGAAGAGAACTTTTCTCAGGCCAATTCAAGGATTAGAGATGTCGATGTGGCAGCCGAAACAGCTAAACTGACTAAGAACCAAATTCTTAATCAAGCAGGTGTTTCAGTGTTGTCCCAAGCGAATCAAGCGCCAAACTTTGCGCTAAAACTACTAGGCTAATGTCACACACTACCACGAAACCTTGCCGCGAATGCGGCAAGGTTTTTTATATTTCCCCAAATTGAAATTAACCCGACTTATTTGATTCCGGCCTCATTTTCCTCATGTCTAAAAATGCTCTAAGGGGCTAAAATAGTTCTTATGAATACAAAAAAGACCATTTTGATCTTTGGAATTTCATCTTTTCTAGGGTCAAACCTTGCTGAACAACTTAAAGAGGATTATAGGGTTGTGGGAACCTACTTTTCCACGCCTGTTGATTTACCGGGAATTCTTTCTATAAAGTGCGATGTTCACGACAAAGACATGGTCCAAAAGGTCGTCTTCTTATTTAAACCCGATGTGACCATTTACTCCGTCGGCCTTAGCGATATGAATTCATGCCAAAAGTTTCCTAAGGTTGCAGATGCTTTAAATACTGCCGGAGTGTTTAATGTTTCATCGGCCTCTGAGAGGTATAAATCAAAGTTTGTATATTTTTCTACAAGCTTTATTTTTTCGGGTGAAAACACTCTATTTAAAGAAAATGACACTCCAATGCCTTCAAGTGTGTATGGAAATACTGTGGCATCTGCAGAATTTTATATTCAAAAGTCATGCCTAAATTATTTGATATTTAGATGTGCTCCTATTATGGGGCGGTCATACAACCCACACGATTTAACCTGGCTTGAAACAGTAGAGAGGTTGAATTTCAAAGGTGAAAAAATTGTCTGCGACACCAAGATAAATCATGGTTATATTGATGTTTGGACAGTTGCAGAGTTGTTTAAAAAAGCAATAGATCTCAACATCACAAATAGGTTATTTCAAGTTAGCTCTAAAGATCTAGCTAATAGGTACGACTTCACAAAGAGTTACTTAGAGAAAAGTGGGGGGGACGTGTCCCTTTTGAGCAAAGGGGATTGGCAGTTTCCACGAACGGAGAATCGAATAGCTCTTCAAAACCTTGGTGAAGAGATGTTCTTTGCTATGGACACTGAAAATGTTGAAGCAAGTTTTGGCCTAGTAATGCCGACTTGGGATCAAGTTGCAGAAAATATTTACCAAAGATTTATGGGGAAAGTTTCTTCCAAAAAAGTCGCTCAAAGCTCAGGCGTTAAATTTATCTAGAACTGTGTTTGATAAATTCCGTGAGGTAGTGCTTTACCAATGCATCCAAATTAATGGATTCACCCTTAAATTTCCATACGATATTATTAAATGGTCCAACATGTGCTTTGATTTCGTGAATTCTTCTTGAGGATCCTTCATCAAAGTTTAGTCTTGCGGCAAAGGCGCCGCCTGTGTTTGAAAGGAAGCCGATTGATATGACGTCTTCGCTTCTTCTTGCAACAACAAGCTTTAAGGTGTTTCGATACAGCATGAAATCATTCACAGTATTGGATATCTTAAACATTTTAATTGAGCTTGAGTTGTCTCTACTGCCTCTAAACTCATTGAACTTTGTAGTGTAAATTTCAAAAAGCTCTTTAAGACTTTCCATTAGCTCAATAGATGACTCTTCTAGAAGACGTAGAGGGTTTAGATGGTCGTTGAAGTTAATAACCCCAGATTCTTCCATATTAATCTCGTCCAATGCGAGGTTCTCAATCCAAGTTGTTGAAATTTTATTTACAGGGGTTTTTTCCATATTAAAATCATCAAGGTATTTGCAAGAAGTGTCAAGCACCTGAAAAGAGGGAACAGAAATGAAGACCTGGGGGGAAGACTTCGGTTTCGCGCCCCTTCAAAGAAGGTGGGCGCAATTAGTAATCACTTTAGGCTTCCCATTTATCAATCGCAATTCCACGATTGTTGGGCATGCTCACTGTGATCAGGGACAGCTCCCGAAAAATACATTGTAGGGCGAAACTCGTATTATGCTTCGTCCCCCAAGTCTAGGTATACTATAGCAGATTTTTGGCAAGGTTGTTACAGGGAAAACGACTTGAACATTGTTGTATCCATATAAATACAGCTAGTTACCTTTTTTTTTGTGTTGTGCTGCGTTGTTTTTGGGCTCAATAACTGATATAATTAATAAAAAAGGAAATAACCTTTAAAGTTTTTAAGGGCTCCACCCGAAAAGTAAATGTATCCAATAGAGAGGAGCTGACTATGAAAAATAAAATTGTAGAATTTCTCAAAGATGAGAGCGGACAAACTTCCACCGAATATATCCTTCTTGTGGCTGTTGTTGCAGTTATTATTTTAAAATTCAAAGATACTTTGAAAGATAAGCTTGATGGGCTTATCGAAGGTGTTTTCAACAAGGCCAACGAAGAGCTTGGAAACCTTTAAGGTTTTGATTAGAGTTTTAAAGGCAATTTTTTCTCTATTGGGTAAACACACTCCAGATCTTCTATAATTAAAGCATGAAAAAGCTTAATAAATTCAACCAAGGTGGTCAGGCCTTGGTTGAATACCTTTTCGCGCTTATGTTCCTTATACTCATTTCAACAAAGTTATTGGGCTCATTTACTGATTTTATGCGAGATTCGTTTGGCAATTTGGCCCACGTCATGACTATGAACCTTATGACAGGAACTTGCGAAAGCCAATGCTTTTGGAATGGCTATCGAAATGGGTTTAGACAGTGATCCCATGGCCTGTATACCTTTTTATTCTCATTGAGTTGATAGTTGTCTCCTACGGAGATATTAGAACCAACAAAATTCCTAATTTGTGGTCCTTCTTAAATCTTGGGGCGTTTGCGACCTTACTGATTGTGGCACCGCAGTACTATTCATTGGAACCCCAAACATTTATGTATTCAGGCGCGTTTTTATTTGTAGGATTTATTTTGTTCTTACTAAATATAATGGGAGGAGGGGATTCAAAGTTTCTATTTACCTTCTTTTTGTTGGTTCCGATGCCTTTACAAGACAGAGTCTTTTATTACTTGTTGCTTTCCACGGTTTTAATTGGGACCTTTTTATTAATCCAAAATACTCTAGGCAACTGGAATACATTGGTTAATGCACTAAAAATAAAAGACATAAAGACGGTAAAAAGTTGCTTCGGTACTAAATTTTCTTATGCGCCTGTTATACTGGTTGCATGGTTATGGATGGGATTAAGTATAAAGAGCACATTTTAGATCAGTCAGGTCAGACATTAGTGGAGTACATATTACTGCTTGCCGTTGTTGTTTCCTTGACCACCTTTGTATTTAAATCTGATTATTGGCAATCTTACTTTGGACCTGATGGCAGATTTGACTCTGTTTTTAGAGCAAGAATAGAGTACTCCTACAGACATGCACTTGGAGGAAATGATTTTTACTCACAACCAAACTATGGAGATCGAAATCACGACTCGTACTATGGCAATGGAAACACAAGGTTCTTTAGACCAAGAGAGGCATACCCTGCCAACTAACCAGAGTGGCCAGGCCTCGATTGAATTTATTTTGACCTTTGCTTTTGGCATTGGGATGTCACTATTATTTGTGAGCTTGGCCATAAATATGACACGTGGCTATCTTGTTCACTATGCAAACTTCATGGCATCGAGAACTTTTCTCTCTTATGATAGTGGAAGTACAAATACTGTGGAAGCTAGTTTGGCGTCAGCGGCCAATAGGGCAAGAGATACTTTTAATAAGTATCCTCTTGCATCATTTGATATTCAAGCAACCTTTAAAGTCAATGTACCTATTGAAAATTCTCAGGCAATGTCAGGCTCTACTGCAATATTCAGCGAAAGGACGACACCATTAAATCTAGTTGGGGGAACTAACGAAGCGACTCTGCTTTCAGAATCATTTTTAGGTAAGGAGCCAGTAAGGCTTCAGTGTCTTCGAAGTACTTGTGGAGCTATGGGGCTTGGAGGTTGTGGCTCTGTGATGGACGTAACGGTGTTTGATAATGGCTGTTGAAAAGAGAATCCTCAACGAAAAAGGACAGGCCTTAATGGAGTTTGTTCTATTTCTGCCATTTTTGCTGATGATGTACTCAGTAACGATGAGTATTGCCAACTCTATAAATGCATCAATAAATCAGCAAAAAGTAACGAGGTCTTATTTTTATTACCGTCTTCAAAACAATTCGTCCGCACCCGTTGCCTACAGAGGAGAGGCTCCCGCACCATTTAATAGATTTGGTCAACATGTGAACCTTTGGGGTGAGAGAGAAATTGGAGACGTTCCGCTTGCAGCGTGCTTTAAGTTGAATATTCCACTTGGGAATAGAGAAGAAGACTCCTGTGAAGATAGCTATGAGTCCTCAACAACTCAATATATAAGAGTTGGCACTGTATATGGCATTTGTGGTGCAACATATGTGAGGGAAGGTGCCAACCTTGTAAGACTTCCTAATATCTCTCTCACAGGTTCTCAAATATCTTCTCCTGCCGAAGTAATTGACCAAAGAAGTTGCATTACCATGTAAGCATGGAGTTTTCTTCCTCCATATCGTTAAGCCCTTGAAAATTATAAAATAAAATGGAAACCAACGTTTGTTGAAAAGGAAAGTTTATGAATAGCAGAGCTTTCACGCTTAGTCTTTTAATCGCCGGGATAGCCATGTTTATGGTTTACTCTTATATAGATGGGGTTGAGTCTGGATTTAAAGAACAATATGGAAGTGAGGTTCCCGTTCTTGTCGCAAAGACAGATATCAAAGAACTTGAACTTATTGATGATCGAAAAGTAACTCTCATAAATGTTCCACAAAAGTTCAAAATGCCTGGCTCTTTTAACAGCCCTGAAGAGGTTTATAATACGATTGCAGCTGTTCCAATTAAAGAGGGAGAACAAATCACCAAGCCTAGAGTAACTTGGCCTGGGGAGAGGACTGGATTATCAAGACAAATTAGCGTTGGCAAAAGGGGATTCAGTGTCCAGGTTGATGAGCAACAGGCAGTAAGTCGTCTAATCAAACCTGGAGATAGGGTTGATGTTCTAACTATGGTTGACTACGCTGGCGGTAGAAAAGAAATGTTAAAAGTTAAAACGGTTCTTCAGGATGTTTATGTTCTTGCAACGGGAAAGTATGTAACTAAAGAAATACCCATGATTGGTAACAAAATTGATAAAGAGGTTAAGGCCATGAACCTTAACACTTATACAAACTTCAATACAGTCACATTGGAGTTAACGCCTTATGAAGTGCAAAAGCTAATTTTTCTAATTACTGCTGGAAATGGAATTTTCCTCTCTCTTAGAAATAATGATGACAAAACTATTGAGAGAATTTCTGGTACCAGACTTTTTGATGTTCTGGGTGAAGATGCCGCTGAAGCAAAGGCTTACTTCGCGGAACAAGCAGACAGAAGAAGACAATAGGATTTATGAAGTTAATTGCAATATTAGGTTTATTTATTTCCCTTATATCTTTTGCACAAGTTGCAGAGATAAAGGAAACGCCACTGGAAGTGGCAATTGGAATTGATGAGATTGTAAAGCTTGATTACAAGTTTAATACAAAAGTTTCGGTGGGAGATCAAAGCAAACTTCGACTGATTTTATCTCCTGCCAAACAAGAAATAACTTTTAGAGGAGTTAAACCAGGAAAAACGTCTGTAACTATTAGAGACGGCTCTGGTGATATTCGTGACAAGTATATCGTAACTGTAACTTCGGATGGAAAATCCAATGTCGTGCGAGAACTTAGGGATCTGCTTGGAGAAGTTGAAGGTATCGAAATTGGCATTAAAGGTGGCAAGGTCGTTCTTGAAGGTGCGATTGTTGTCCCTGATGATATTGGCCGAATTGCAACGGTACTTGCGGCCTATCCAGACGTGCTTCCCCTTATAGAGATGTCCAAGCAAACTCAAAGAATCATCGCTAGAAAAATGCAAGATGAAATCAACCGAAATAGCATGAAAGATGTTCGGGTTAGAGTTGTCAATAAAGACTATTGGCTTGAGGGTGTTGTAAATAGTGCTGCAAAGAAGGAGCTTGCAACAGAGATTGCCCAAGGACTTATCCCAGGAAACATTCAAAGTTTGGCAAGAGCTCAAGGTGGTGAAAGGTTCCGGGAAACTGAAGTTGGGGAACTTGTTAATCATATTGCTGTTAACGAAAAAAAAGATCCTGCACCGCCACCGAAGCTTATTAAGGTAACATCCCAGTTCGTTGAACTGACTAAAGACTACCAAAAGATTTTTGCCTTCCAATGGAATCCTCTGATGAATCAATCAGGAAGCATCTCGTTTGGTAAGAGTGAAGAAGGGGGAATTGTTACAGAAAGTGATGGCACTCTTTCAGGAACAATTTCAAACCTTTTTCCAAAATTGAGTAGTGCCAAATCTGCTGGGTATGCACGTGTTATCCAGTCCGGGATGATTGTGACTCAAGAGAATCAGGAGGCCACAATCAATAAAACTAGAGAAATTCCAATACAGGTTGGTTCGGGGGAATTTGCTCAAGCTGATAAAACGACACTTACATATACCATGAAGGTAACTCCTTCTGTGGGCGAGGGAGAGAACGTCTTCCTTAGAGGTTTAAGTGTAACCGTTGCCTTACCGGGAAGTGATGCTTCTGGTGGACAACCTACATCGATTCAAAACTCAATCACAACTAATCTGGTTGTGAAGTCAAAGGAATCGGCGGCAATTGGTGGCATTGTTCAAAACTCATCAAGTACAAACTATGACAAAAACCTTCCTAGCGGAGGAACTTCCGGTGTGAGTGGGGATGAAGAAGGAAGCTCGGTATTGTTCAACTTGCTAAGAAGTAAGGGTTACAACACTTCCAAGTCGCAGTTTGTAGTTTTCATTACTCCTGAAGTCGTTCAATCAGCAGCAACAGGAACTGAAGAAATTAGAAAAAAGTTTAGGAAAAGGCAGAGATAACATGGCCGGACATATCATCAGCATTGTTGGAGGAAAGGGCGGAGTTGGGAAATCTCAATTTGCAGCCAACCTCGCCTTTGCCTTTGCATCAGAGAATAGGCAAAAGGCCTTGTTGTTGGATTTTGACCAAAAGGCCTGTGGTGACCAAGGACTTATTACTGGGATTAAGAGTAAGAAGACCGTTAAGGAACTAAGCGAATTTAGCGGTGCCATTGATCCTAAATCTATTAACATGTTCGTTGGAATGCATAAGGCCGGTGTTCATTTTATAGGGATGCCTAGTGACAGAACTACTGCTGAACAAGTAAACCCTGAAGGACTAGGAAAGTTCTTAAAGGCCGTAACAAGCCTGTACGCTGTTACAATAATTGATGTTGGAAGTGAGCTTAACGAATTGGCGCTTAAGGCCTTAGAGTATTCCACCATGATAAGCATCGTGGTTACACCTGACTTGTTGGCCGCAAATCAATCAAAAAGGCTCTACTCAGAGCTTGCGACGCTTTTATTTCCAAAGGAAATGATCCAAGTTGTGATGAATCAATATCAAAAAGGCCATCCCGTTGGACCAGATGTTGTGGGAAGACAAATCGGAAAGCCCGTGTTTGGAGTTGTTCCCAGAGACGACCAGACATGTGCTAGAGCACTAAGCTCATCAACTCCACTAATGACCATTGCCAAAAACTCACCCTTTGCTCAAGGTGTTGTAGATATTGTTAGGAAATTAAAACAAAAAAATGTTTTAAAATCATTAGAGAGACTTAAAAAACCGGAAGGCACGGCAGCGACAAAGAATAAGTCGGAGAGTTCTACTACACGCTCTGGGAAGGATCCTTGGACAGAGTTGAAATCTAGAATTCACAAATCTCTTGTTGAAGAGATGGATATGAAAAAACAAGATGACAGTGATCCAAAAGCTCAAATCATCCTGCGAGAAAAAACGAAAAAGCTTGTTGTAGAACTTCTAGGCAAAGAGGATACAAAAACCCTCCTAAAGGGTCGTGAAGATATGAACCGGATAGTTAAGGAAATTCTTGATGAGGCCCTGGGGCTTGGACCGCTAGAGGATATGCTTGCTGATAAAACAATTTCAGAGATCATGGTTGTTGGCCCCAAAAAAATATATTACGAACAAGGTGGAAAGAACAAGCGAAGTGAAATTACCTTTACGAACGACCGTCAAGTACTCAATGTTATTGAAAGAATTGTTGCACCACTTGGAAGAAGAATTGATGAAAAAACCCCTTACGTAGATGCAAGACTTGCAGATGGATCCCGGGTGCATGCGATAATCCCTCCATGTGCTCTAGATGGCGGAACTATCACAATAAGAAAGTTTCCTGAGAATAGGCTAACCTACAAAGACCTTATTCAGTTTGGCTCTATGACTCAAAATATGGCCGACTTTTTGAGAATTTCTGTTGAAGCACATAGAAACATGGTCGTATCAGGTGGTACAGGCTCTGGTAAGACCACTCTAATTAATATGCTTGGCGGGTTTATTCCTGCAAATGAAAGAATTATCACCTGTGAGGATTCGGCAGAGCTTGACTTTCCACAGGATCATGTTGTTCGTCTTGAGACAAAACCTCCATCATTAGAGGGGGAAGGGGCAGTAGATATCAGGTGTTTGGTAAAACAGACACTAAGAATGAAGCCAGATAGAATTGTTGTAGGAGAGTGTCGAGGTGGGGAAACTCTAGACATGCTTCAGGCCATGAATACTGGACATGATGGAAGTCTAACAACTGTTCACTCAAATACGCCGCGTGATTGTATGTCTAGACTTGAAACACTTGTGCAGTATGCGGGAGCCGGTATCTCCCCAAAAGCAATTAAAGAGATGATTGCATCTGCGGTTCACATGGTTGTTCAGCAATCAAGGTTGGAAGATGGCTCACGTAAGATCATGAATATTACTGAGGTCGGTGGCCTACAAGGTGAAGTCATCACTTTGCAAGACATCTTTGTTTATAAACAAGAAGGTATGAGTAAACAGGGAAAGATAATCGGCAAATTTATGGCAACAGGCTTTATACCAAAGTTTATCGAGTCGCTTGAAAAGAAGGGTTACAAAGTTCCAAGGGGTCTCTTTAAAAATGACTAAATTTCTACTGCTTTCATTATTTTTGAGCTTTGATGCTTTTTCTCAGGAGAGTGGCGGCGGCATAAACTTCTTTTCAGATATTCTTGGAAGAAAAGGGATTCTTGTCGCTGTAGGCCTTATCTTTTTTATCTACTCATATCAAAACTCGTTGAAACTCTTTGCTTGGATTGAGGATCAAACCTTTGGAACTCGGGACTATATCATGCAAAGGCTCGAGCTTCTTCATATTGAAATAGAGTCAAAAAATATAACTTATGCTCTTTTATTTCTCTCTTTTGGACTTGGGGTCATTGTCCTTGGTATTTTCGCTTTGATGGGTAAGTTTACTTCCGGCATCTTTGTGGCATTGGCCATATCAGTTGTTGGTTGGAAGTCCCCCAGGCCAATAGTGGATCACTTAGTGAGCAGGCGTGTGAAAAAATACGAAGGGCAGATGGTTGATGCTTTAAACCTATTGTCAAACGGACTACGCGCAGGTTTATCAGTTCCTCAGTCTCTTGGGCTAGTAGTGGATGAACTTCCAGCGCCTGTAAGTCAGGAGTTTAATACAATTCTTCAACAAACAAAGATTGGTGTCCCTTTGGAAGAGGCATTTGAAAACCTTGTCAAAAGAGTTCCAACCCAAGATAACCAGATGTTTGTCTCCAGTGTCAATATTTTAAGGGAAACGGGGGGCAACCTTGCCGAAGTTTTTGACACAATTACCCAGGTTATAAGGGAGAGAGTTCGACTTGCCCAAAAAATTGACACTTATGTGGCACAAGGCAAGTTTCAGGGATATATCATTTTTTGTATGCCATTTGCCATGATGGGAATCTTTACAAGCTCAGACCCTGAGGCAATGGACGCTTTATATGGCACCGTTATTGGAAATATTGTCCTTGCCGTCGCTGTTGGTCTGTCATTTGCCGGGCTTGCAGTCATCTTAAAGATCGTAAAAATCAAGGTTTAGAGCACTAAATTAATTTTAAAGCTTTTACTAAACCTGACCGATAAGCACATCGAGCAAAAGTTTTTAATGCAAAAGGAAAAGGCATGAGAGGAACAAAACTATTATTATTTCTTGTCGTAGGGGCTTTCAGTTTATCAAGCTATGCAGGAGTAAACCTCAAAAACGGTAACTTCTATATTACCTACTCAGACACTGGATTTGACTTTAAGAGGACGTATAACTCAAAGTCAACATCTGTAGGGTGGTATGGTTTTGGTTGGGGAACCGTTTATGAAACAAAGCTAGTACCTTCTGCTGATGGTTGTGTGGTCATCCATGAGTATGGTGCGGGCGGGAAAACAAGGTTCTGCCCTAAGAACTCTGTTGATGCAGAGGCTGCCGCAAAAAAGATTGTTGAGGTTATGAGAAAGAAAAATAAACTTCCAGCATCTTCAGTGGCTCCTTTGTTAAAAAGACTTCAAAACAACGCAGAGTTAAGACATGCGTATGCTCAAAATTTTAATGTAAAAACTGAAATAGCCGCCGGGACAGAGTTATACTCAAACCAGCGTGGAATTCAAAAAGTTGTTGTTCAAAAAACTGGATACAAAAGAATTTCAAATGATGGGAAAGAGGAACACTTTGACAAGGTTGGAAATCTTACAAAGGTTAAAAGTAAAGGTAATTACAGCGTGGAACTTGTTTATGAGAAAAACTTGTTAAAAAGTATCCGCGACTCAAAAGGCTCACAACTTTATTTTGAATGGTACTCTGATGGAAAGAGAATCAAGAACCTTTGGACAACAGGTGATAAAAAAGCACATTTCAAATATGATGGTGAGAATCTAGTCTACTCTAAAGACATTCAGGGTAATGAGTATGAGTACGTCTACGATACCAATCATAATATGACTAGAGTGGTATACAATCCTAAGAGAAAGAAAGGTGAGGCCGAAGACTTTATGAAAATGAGTTACGAAGATAAAACGTTCTTTGTATCTGAAGTTCAAGATAGAAATGGTGAAGTTACCAAGTACAAGTATGGAAGTAATGCTAAGAAACCTAATGACCACTACTGGACAGAGGTGACTAAAACTGGCTTTAATGGAAAACCAGTCACAAATAAGTACGAATATGAAATTAAAACTAAGCCTGATGGTGCTAGATACACTTATCGAATTGCCACAAGGATAAATGGAATCGAAACCGAGACAGTTTATTCTGAGTGTTGTGGACTTCCTCTAAAAATAGCTCGTGGTGAACATGTAACAAACTTTGAGTACAATGATGATGGACTTCTGAAAAAGAAGACTTCAACTAAAGGTGATTTCGTAAAAATTGATTACGATAAAAAACACAAAAAGATCTCAAAAGTTACAAATGCTAAGGGCTGGACTAAGTTTGCTTACAATGACCAAGGAAACCTGGAAAGGGCCGTAAACTCCGCGGGAAAAGCTGTTTTACTAATCTATAACAGCAAGGAGAAGATTTCTAAAATGGTGGATAAGGATACTAAAACTAAGAAGGTAAGAACTCTTTCTTTTGAATACAACGCCTTGGATAAGCCAGAAGTCATTAAGATGGATAAAGTTGGGCAAATTCACGTAACTTATGACAACTACGGCGATATCAAAAGAGTTGAGTCTAAAGCAGGGCACAAAATGGCCATGCAAGTTACCCAAGCGTTTCAAAACCTTTTGGCCATTGTTAAGCCAGCTGGCGTTAACCTGAATATGTAAAAACGAGGTATAATATGAAAAAACTATTTATAATAAATCTTATCTTAGCAATGTTCTCAGTAAGCGGCATCGCTGCTGAAGCAGAGGCTGATCCTGGAGCTGACGATTGCTTCGGTCCGAGGATCGAAGGTAGTGAACTACCTAGTGGGCAAATTGTTGATGAAGAGGCTAAAGGCTCACAGGCCAGCGGCAATTAAAACTTCCTGTATCTTAAAAGAAGGCTACGTATAAAGTAGCCTTCTTATTATCATCCTGAATGAAATTTCAATTTCGAAACTAAGACTTTTAACTTTTATTTCCTAGAAATCTTTTTCTGAGTAGCTCATAAAATCTTAACCGCGACTCTAAGTGGAGTTTCTAGACGTTTCGTACACAGAAGTATTCAAATTCATAAGAAAACGAATTTATTTCAATTGGCATGTTAACTGCACGGTTAAGGATCATTATTACCCATTAGTGGAGTTCATGATGAAGACTTTAATTGCATTATTATTCGCAAGTGCTTCCATATTTGCATTCGATATGAAGGAGCTTCAAAGTTTAGAGGATGAATATCTCTTTGATGGGCACTCTCTGGACGAAGTCAGTAGTAGGATAAACTCCAGTTCTAGGTTAAAAAGATACACAAAGGGTGGAGTTAATTATCACCCTTCTCTATGGTCTATAACATCAGCTTTGGACACCTTGCAGGAAAAATATAAAGGAGATGGCTATTGGGAAGAACTAAGACTTAGTTTTCCTAAAAGAGATGGTTTGTTCAAATATAAATATTACCATGATGATGTGAAAGCTCTCTTTCATAAAACAAACAGTAAGAACCTGATCGTTATTATGAATAACAGCTTCACAAACTTAGATTCTGAGTGTTGAATAAATAAATTGGCCCATTTATTTGCAAAATATGGGAAAAACCCAAATGTTTTAGCCCTTCCTGGTTTTCTCTCTTATGAGATGTTGTCATTTCGCCCAAAGTCTCCAGATATTATGGGGGCTCCAGGGCGGCGTTTTAACTCTAAAACGTTTGCATGAGAATGATTCTCGCTTAGAAGCTTAATGGCGTGCTTTCTAGAGTATCAAATAACGCAAAGTTCATTAAGTATGAGTGACTTATCTTTTATTGAAGATTGAGTGTAGTGTTCTTTGACAGCTTTGATGTAAGCTCTTTGCGCGTCGATGTTCTTACTGACGAACCTCCAAGTCGCTTAAATTATGTGGCTCGGCAATTACATAATTATGAATTTCGGGGGCATCTCCTGGCTAGAAGTCACAATCTTTCGTACCAATTCGGTGTCATTATTTATGAATCAATTCGAAATCCAAATAGTCACAGAATACTAAAACCGCTTAAAAGTTACTCAGTGTAAAAAAGATTGACAATGCCATAGATGAAAAAATAAGTGATTTCAATGGTTTGTGCTTTGAGTGTTTTGGCACGGTATTCGCAATATTAAAGGCAAGAGATTAAACAAGAGGAGAGAACATGAAAAAACTAATTTACACACTAATTGCCACAACACTACTTACTACATCTGCCTTTGCTGCGGGTCATGACCTTGTCAGTACTGATGGTGCTGATTGTGGTGGAAGAGTAGCAGGTGACATAATCAGTACAGAAGGGTCTGGAGAATCTGGAATTACTACTGGCTCTTCAGCAACAGGAAACTAAAAAAGAAAATGATGGCCTTCGGGCCATTATTAATACCCCTTTCCCCATTTTCCCAAAAGCCACGCTCTCCCCGGAGCGTGGTTTTTTTATTCATTCATCATTATGATTCTAGAAAGACCGTCTTTTTCTTCTTTTCTAAGTTCCTCAAGGTAAGACTTCTCAGTCTCCTGATTAGCTGAGGTGCTTTTATAGAAATTCTTTTTAAGGGCTGACTGGGTTTTATCAACTGTATCTTCTATTGTTGCATCAAGTCCCTGGGGGCTTGAATTATTGAATACTTGTTTGCCGTAGTCTTTAGTTTGGCTCCATGTATGAGAAAAACTGTCAGCAAGAACCATTTGTATATTTGTTCCTACAGGGCCTGTAATTCTATTTAGATGATCAAAGACGTAGGAGTCATTAACCTGAAAGGACAAAAAAATGTAACTTATACTAAAAGCGATTGTGGACTTGAAAATGATGCCAATCATTTCTTTAAACCTCTTTTCCTTTAACTTCGTTTGCAACGATATATATTCGGCAGTTGTAAGACTCAAGATTTGTAATAAGCTTATAGCCTAAAGACATTTTTAAATCGGATTCGGCAGCATTGTTGATAAAGGTCTCTGTGCGCGAAATTTGCTTAGGAGAGGTTATGACGCTCATAAGCTCTGTCTCTTCTTCTAGGTTAGTCAAAAGCTTCCCAAGAAGGATGTTCATGCTTTCAGAGAAGAGAGAATGAAGCCTCTCCACATCGTTTGTTCCAATTTTTTTATTGTACAAATCAACAAGACAAATTGCCTTTCCTGAAAGCTCGCCTTCAATATTGAATGTTACTCCGACTTCATTATTGGTTTTTTTATGAATACGCGTTGCTCTTACAAGAGGTCGCTCCAGCTCTAAGTGTGCTTGATTGTAAATGTTTACCTCTGCACATATGGAGTTTTGAATACCTTCCATAATAAAGTGGTCTCTTGTCTTTTTTGTAACTACTTCCAAACGCATTTTATTCCTCCTCAATCGTTGAGGCTATCTTGCCCAAAGAGCTTAGTAGGATCTCTTTATCAAATGGCTTTTGAAGAAAGTCTGAGGCCCCAGCCGAAATAGCATCCATGATGATATTTTCCTGTGCGAGGGAAGAGATCATAACAATATTTATTGAGTTAAACATATCTGTGAGTTGGTCCGCTAACTCAATTCCGCTTACATCGGGCATTACCACATCCACTATGGCAATGTGTGCTTTGCGGTCTTTTAATATGTTAATTGCTTCGCTTGCATTGGCGGCCTCACCGATAACGTTATATCTTGTGCCTTCAAGCATCGTGGCAATATTATTTCTTGAAAAGTCAGAGTCATCAACCACAAGCACTCTTAATTTTGAACTAGCTTCCATGCTTTTCTCCATGTGAGTATTGTAGCGAATTTAAAGAGGATAATGCAAAGTAAAAAAAAGAGGACCTTTTCGGTCCTCTTTATTGATTTTTAAGCTGCTGCTCGATTTTGTCTTGGTGCTCTTTCAGGCTTCTCTTTCGTCTCTTTTTGTGGCTCCCAGTCTAGCAGGGCCACAGCTAGAACTTCTTGGAAGTTCTTTACAGGGACAAAATTGAGCTTCTTGCGGTACTTCTCCGGTATTTCTACCAAATCTTTTTGGTTTTTCCATGGAATGATAATTGTCTCAATTCCACAGCGCATTGCCGCAAGGGCCTTCTCTTTAATTCCTCCGACCGGCAAAACTTTCCCAGTCAAAGTAATTTCCCCAGTCATCGCAATATCTTTGCTAACAAACGAGTTTGTTAAAAGAGACACGATAGAGGTGGCAAGAGTGATGCCTGCACTAGGTCCATCCTTAGGGATTGCACCTGCTGGCAAGTGTATGTGGATCTCATTTGTATCAAAGAGATCTTCGTCTATGCCTAAATCTTTTGCGTTGCTTCGAATGTATCCGACGGCAGCCTGGGCAGACTCTTTCATTACATCGCCTAATTGGCCAGTAAGAGTCATTCCCTTGCCTTTCATTTTTGTAGTTTCAATGAACAGGATTTCTCCGCCTGCAGCGGTCCAAGCAAGACCTGTAGCAACTCCGATTTCGTCGAATTCTTTACAGTCTTCTTTTGAGTACATTGCTGGCCCAAGCAGCTCTTCCACAGTTGGTGAAAGAATATGGGTTTTCGAACTCTCTCCTGAGGCGATCTTCTTGGCAACTTTTCTACAAAGTGCGCCAATCTGTCTTTCTAAATTTCTAAGACCTGCTTCTCTTGTAAAGCCGTCAATAACACTTACAACTCCCTCATCGTGAAATTCAACATGCTCGTTTGTGATGCCGTTTTCATCCATTTGCTTAGGAATAAGGTATTGTTTAGAGATCGCAAGTTTCTCTTCTTGGGAGTAACCACTTAAGTTAATTACTTCCATTCTGTCTCTTAGAGGACCTGGAATATTTTCCAAGACATTTGCAGTTGCAACAAACATTACATTTGAAAGGTCATATGGAACGTTTAGGTAATGATCTCTAAAGCTAGTGTTTTGTTCTGGGTCAAGAACTTCCAAAAGAGCACTTGAAGGGTCTCCTTTGTAGTCAGAGCCAAGCTTGTCAACTTCATCTAGCATGATAACTGGATTGTTGGTTTTTGCTTGTTTCATGGCCTGGATGAATCTTCCTGGCATTGCACCTACATATGTTCTTCTGTGACCTCTAATTTCAGATTCGTCTTTAACTCCACCAAGTGAAATTCTTACGAACTCTCTGCCGGTAGCTTTGGCAATTGATTTTCCAAGAGAGGTTTTACCCACACCTGGAGGACCGGAAAAGCATAAGATTGGACCCTTAACTTTGCCGCCCTTAAGAGATCTTACGGCAAGGTACTCTAAAATTCTTTCTTTGATTTTTTCCAAGTCAAAGTGATCCTTATCTAAGACCCCTTTGGCAAAAGCAAGCTCAGTAAGCTCTTCTGAAGCCTCCGACCACGGTAAGTCAGTCATCCACTCCAAATATGTTCGTAAAATACTTGATTCGCTTGAATCTGGATGCATTCTTTCAAGTCTTGCAAGTTGTTTAAGCGATTCTTTTTCAGCCTCTTCAGTCATTCCCTTAGAGAGAATTTTTTCACGAAGTTCAGAGAATTCGTCAACAACCTCTTCGTCGCCAAGTTCTGATTTTATGGCCTTTATTTGCTCTCTCAAGAAGTATTCTTTTTGAGTTTTGCTTATCTCGCCTTTGGCACTGGACTTAATTTTTGCTTGCATAGCATATATTTCAAGCTCTCTGTCCAAAATGTCATTTATTCTGTGCAGTCTTTCTGTTGGGTCCAAAGTCTCCAAAATGATCTGTGCCTCTTCAACCTTAAGGTTTAGATTGGAAGCAATTAGATCCGCCAGTCTTCCCGGGTCCTGAATGTCTTCTAAAACCATTAGAATGTCAGGAGAAAGTACTTTGCCAACGTTGATAACCTTTTCAAGGTTTTCTCTGGCACTTCTCATTAAAGCTTCAACAACGTTTTGCGACTCTTCCGGTTCTACTGGGTGAACTTTTTCAACATTTACATTGTAAAATTCTGCAGTGTCAGTGAAGGATGTAATTCTTGCTTTTGTTAAACCTTGAACAAGAATTTTTACTCTTCCATCTGGAAGCTTTCTCATTCTCATGATCATAGCAACCGTACCCATCTCATAAATTTCATCTGGGGTAGGGCGCTCGGCCTGAATGTCTTTTTGACTGGCAAGCAAGATTAATCTGTCAGTGTTGTTTAGGGCTTCTTCAACCGCTTTAATCGAGGAATCTCTGCCTACAAATAACGGCAGGATCATAAAAGGGTAAACAACTAAATCTCTAATAGGCAGGAGAGGGAGTGTTTCTTTAAACTCAATGCTGTCACCCTCGTAATTTGTAACCATAACGTGTTCCTCCAACTTACAATAATTGAACGCGCGGACAATTCCATTTGCTTATATTGTTTCGGGTCAAGCTAAAGGAATCTTTATGATATTTTTTGGATTTTGCAGATTAATTGTCCTAGTTAAAGGTGTTTTCTTGTCGGTATTATTTGATAAGATAACTATGAAAAACTTAATTTTAACAACTTAGAGAAGATATTAAATAATAGGTGTTTTTATGGCCGACTCATTAGGTATTGTAATATTAGCTGCAGGCAAGGGTACAAGGTTGAAGGTGGATATTCCAAAATCATTATGCCCTATGCTTGGAAAACCGCTCGTAGACCATGTTCTATCCAATCTGGACTCGTTTCAGGAAGAGTTTGATATACGAGCAAAAATTTCCGTGGTCGTTGGCCATAAAAAAGAAATGGTAAAAGAGAGCATCTGTACAAGCTGGCCAGAGATAACTTTTGTAACTCAAGAGGAACAAAAAGGAACAGCACACGCACTTCAATGTTATTTTGATCAAAACAAAGATGCCTGGAATTCAAAGTACACTCTTGTGGTGTGTGCAGACACCCCCTTGATAGGTAAGGAGGAGTTTTCAAAACTCTTCAAAGCTTTAATTGATGACGATGCCACCCAGGCCAGTGCTGCTGTATTTGAAACTGCGAATCCCACAGGCTATGGAAGGATCGTGTTAGAAGGAAAGGGTTTTGATATCGTTGAAGAAAAAGACGCTGATGAGGTGCAAAAGAAAATAACGTTAGTAAATAGTGGACTTTATTTTTTTAGAACATCGCATATAAAAGAGCATCTAGGTTCTATTGAAAATCAAAATAAATCGGGTGAGTTCTATCTAACAGATCTTTTTAAGAGGAGCTTCAATGTTAAGGCAGTTTCGTATAAAGATTCATATAAGTTTTTGGGTATCAATAACTTAGTCCAATTGGAGCAGGCCTGTGAGATCAAACAGAAAGAGATAATTCGCAACCATCAATTGGCCGGCATAAGATTTTTAAACTCAAGCTCTTGTTATATTGAGGAGAGTGTCCAGCTTGCAGCTGGAACGGTGATTTATCCAGGGGTAGTACTTGAAGGGCAGACCAAGATTGGACCTGAGTGCGTATTGGAGTCCGGTGTGGTTGTGAAAGATTCAGAAATAGCAGGCGGTAGTTCTATTTTTGCAAATAGTTACCTAGAGGGTTGCAAAGTTAACGAGAAAGCAAGAATTGGTCCAATGGCAAGAATAAGACCGGGTTCAAAGATTGGAGAAAGCTGTAAAATTGGAAACTTCGTTGAGACCAAGAATGCACAATTAGATAAAAAGGTTAGTGTTTCCCATCTAAGTTATGTAGGAGATGCTAAGATCGGTGAAGGAACAAACCTTGGTTGTGGGTT
Organism: uncultured Bacteriovoracaceae bacterium; assembly: GCA_950070535.1. Taxonomy (GTDB): domain Bacteria; phylum Bdellovibrionota; class Bacteriovoracia; order Bacteriovoracales; family Bacteriovoracaceae; genus UBA845. The sequence continues at coordinate 62,213 of CATMLK010000005.1, forward strand.
CATTACTTGCAACTATGATGGGGCCAAAAAACATCTTACAACAATTGGAAAGAATAGCTTCATTGGGTCTGATTCACAGATGATTGCACCTATTAACCTTGGAGATGGGGTTTATGTTGCAAGCGGCTCTACTATTAATAAAGATATTCCAAGTGGTGGATTCGCAATTGCTAGACAGAGACAAGTTACAAAAGAGGGAATGGCTAAGAAATTTCTAAAGAAAAAAGATTGATTCTTGCTGCGCAAAAAACTAGCTTCTACGCCTTCTAGATGGTAAAAATTGACCTTTAGTACAAAGGATTTTTTATGTGTGGAATTGTTGGATATTGCGGCTCACAAGATGCCATAGCACCGGTGCTTGAGGGTCTTAGCCGCTTGGAATATAGAGGGTATGACTCTGCGGGGATTAGTTTTCAAACCCCGGATGGTCTCAAAACTTTGAAAAAAGAGGGAAAGCTCGAAAACCTCAAGGCCCTGGTGTCAAAAGAAAACCCAATTTCTCAAACGGCAATCGGCCATACACGTTGGGCGACTCATGGGAAAGTTAACGACACGAATGCCCATCCGCATCAGAATGAGATGTTTTCAATTGTGCATAATGGTATTATTGAGAATGCCAATAAAATTAAAACATTCCTTATTGATAAAGGCTTTGAGTTTCACACTGAGACCGACTCAGAGACCTTTTTAAACCTACTAACTTTCAATTTTGAAAAACAAAAAGATATAAGGCTAGCCATATTAGAGACATTTAAACAAGTGGAGGGGAACTCTGCTTTTGTTGTAATGAAAAAGGGCGAGAATACGATTTGGTCTATAAAAAGGTCTGCACCCTTGGTTTGTGGTTTTAATGCAAAAACTCGAGAAGTCTACGCCTCATCAGATCCTTATGCTTTGGTGGGGTTTGCCGAAGATATCTATTTTCCTGGTGATGAAGTTCTCTGCCAATGTGCGTATGAAAGCAAAGGCGAAGAAGTATCATTCTTTGATATGCAAAATAAGCCAACGACGAACTATAAGATGCAACAAAAGAAGGTTGAGCTTGATGTTGTAAGCAAAGGCAACTTTGAGCACTTTATGCTTAAAGAAATTCATGAACAACCAGTGTTAATTAAAAAGCTTATAGAGCATTATTTAGAAGGTGAAGGTAAGAAACATCTTAACTCACTTTCAAGTGATTTCCCTTATATACATATCGCCGCTTGTGGCACGGCCTTGCACGCTGGGATGGTTCTTAAAAACTACTTTGAGAAGATTAATTCAATAAGGGTGCATAGCGATTTTGGAAGTGAATTTAGATACAAAAATCCGGTTTTAAACGGTGATGAAATGGGGCTTTTCATTAGTCAATCGGGTGAAACTGCAGATACTCTTGCTTGCCAAGAGTTGTGCAAAGAGCACGGACTCAAAACTTATTCAATTGTTAATGTCGAAGGCTCTACTCTCTTTCGAAACTGTGATGCGAACTTCTTGATTAAGGCCGGTATTGAAATTGGGGTGGCAAGCACTAAAGCATTCACTCAGCAAGTGCTAACCGGACTTCTGATGTCAATGTCCATGGCAGGAAAACTTGATGACCAGGCCCTTAAATCCGAGTTGTCCACTCTTGCGGATAGAATTGATGAAATATTGTTGAGAACTGAGGAAATTAAAACAATTGCCCAAGAAATTTATCAGCACAATGGGTTCATTTTCACTGGTAGGGGCGATCAGTTTCCAATAGCCCTTGAAGGGGCACTTAAGCTTAAGGAAATAGCGTATGTCCATGCAGAAGGTTATGCTGCTGGAGAGTTAAAACATGGGCCTATATCTTTAATCGATGAGAACATGGTTAATATTGCCATCGTAACTCCAGATCTTTATGACAAAACTCTTTCTAACGCCCAAGAGGTGAAGGCAAGAAGGGGCATCATGATGATAGTTGGAGAAGAGGGTAATAAAGAACTTGAAGAAATTTCAGATCATTTCTTTGGGTTAAACTTCAAAGGTTTATCCCACACCTCTCCTGTTCTTACTAATGTCGTGCTTCAGCTTCTAAGTTACTACATCGCAAAGCTAAAGGGCACGGACATTGATAAGCCTAGAAACCTGGCAAAATCAGTTACGGTGGAATAATGAATCTGGAGCACCTGAATAAAGCTCAAAGAGATGCGGTTCTACAAACAGAGGGCCCAGTCATGGTTTTGGCCGGAGCGGGTTCTGGCAAAACGAGAACCCTCGTTAGTAGAATTCAACACTTGCTAGAGGATAAGAAAGTCAGTCCTTTCCAATTATTGGCCGTAACCTTTAGTAATAAAGCTGCCAAGGAGATGAGAGAGAGAATAGCTGCGGGCAGCGAATTTGATATGGGAGCCTTGCAGATAACGACCTTTCACGCTTTTTGTTCAAAAGTGTTAAGGATGGAAGCTCAATACCTTGGATTAAGTCGAAATTTTACCATTTATGATGGAGCAGAGCAGAAAAGTGTTATCAAAGCTATTCTAGGTAAAAGAGGAATTTCACAAAAAGAGATTCACCCAAGTGAAGTTCAGTATTTCATCGAGGATGCAAAAAATGCGGGACATTATGTTGGTGCAAAGAGCGACCCTCTATTGGATGAAGTTGATAAAGACGATTTATTTTACGACTTTTTTGTAGAATATGAATCAGAGTTACATAAATCCAATGCAGTGGACTTTGGTGGGCTCATTACAGGAGTTCTCAACCTTTTTGATAACTTCCCAGAAGTGCTTGAAAGGTATCAAAAAAGATTTAGATATCTTCTAGTGGACGAGTACCAAGATACCAACCGTGCACAATTCAAGCTTATAAAAATGTTGGCGGACAGGACCAGAAATATTTGTGTTGTTGGTGATGAAGACCAGTCAATATATAGCTGGAGGGGGGCGGATATAAGAAACATTCTAGATTTTGAAAAAATCTATGAAGAAGCACAACTCATAAAGCTAGAACAAAACTATCGATCATCTAAAAATATTATTGAAGCCGCCTCACATGTTATTTCCCGAAATGAGCAAAGGAAGGGAAAAGAACTTTGGACCGATAACGAAAGGGGAGACTCTATACAAGTTATGGAGTGCCCTGATGACAAAGCCGAGGCTGAGTTTGTGGCCAAAGAAGTCAAGAGTTTGCTTGTTTCAGGTGTTGAGGCAACAGATATTGCAATCTTCTATAGAACAAACGCTCAATCAAGGATTATTGAAGACGCCCTAAGAAGCATTAAAATACCCTATAGAGTTGTGGCCGGTATAAAGTTTTATGAGAGAAAAGAGATAAAGGATATGCTGAGTTATCTACGCCTAGTAGTTAATGAGAAGGATTCATTAGCGTTAAGTAGAGTTGTTAACACTCCTGCACGTGGAATCGGTGTACGAACTTTACGCAAGATTGAGGATGAGGCGGTAAAGCAAAATATCAGCCTATGGGAGATGCTTGAACTATTGATAAACTCTCCTGATGATTACAAACACCTGCGGCTATCAGCTAAGGTTAAAAGCTCTTTAGCTGGATTTGTAAGTTTAATTCAAGAAGGGAAAGTTTTTGAAGCAGAAAAAAGACTTCCATCGGAATTATATGAAAAGCTTCTGCATGAATCTGGCTACTATGAATCATTGGCGGCAGAAAAAACATATGAGGCACAGGCAAGAATAGAGAACTTGGAAGAGTTGGTTTCTGCTATTAAGCAGTATGAGTCCGAGATGGATGAGCCAACAATGACGGGATTTCTTGAAAATATCGCACTGGACAGTGCCGTTGATGAGTCGGAGGAACCTGAAAAAGAGGTTTCTATGATGACAATTCATGGATCTAAGGGGTTGGAGTATCCCTATGTGTTTGTCACTGGGACAGAAGAGACTCTATTCCCTTCTTACAGAAGCATTGAAAGTGGCGATGATGCTATAGAAGAGGAAAGAAGATTGTTCTATGTCGCCATGACTAGAGCAATGAAGAAATTGTATATACTTTTTGCCCAAGGGCGAATGCTTTGGGGAAGTGTAAAATTTAATGGGCCAAGTAGATTCTTGGATGAAATTCCAGAAAACTACTATCAATGGGACTTCTTTAAGGCGAATTCTCCTTTTGGAAAGCAGACAAAAAAGCCTTCCAATGGGTTTGACTACGATGATGATTTCAACCAGGCACATGACTATGGGGAAAAAGAAGTCGTTTACAGTCAAACTTTCACCCCAAGTAAGACTCCAGTTCAAATGAGCACGTTTCCAGAGGGCACGATGGTTAAACATAAGCTTTATGGTGAAGGAAGAATTCTTGAAAGTAGAGGAGTTGGGAAAGAAGAGAAAATTGTGATTTTATTTAGAGATGGCGCCAGAAAAAAGTTTATGGCCAAGTTCGCGCCAATTGAGAAGGTTTAAGGTGATTGTATGAATAAAAAAATTAAAATTGTATTAGGTTTATTTCTCGTTCTTTTAGTTGGGATTGGATCAGTTTTTTACTTCGTTTCTAAAAAAATCGATCCTCAACTAATTAAAGCAAAGACAATTCAGGCCATAGAAAAAGCATTGCCAGGATCAAAGGTTAAAATTAGTGAAGTTAAATACAGCTTAGGGTTCAAAGTTGATCTTAACATACAGGGCTTTAACATATCTAATGCCAAGTCAAATGAGGTTCTTTTTAATGTTCAAGAACTAAGTGTGGATGTTCCAATTCTTTCCATTTTAATGAACGGCGGAACTGTTGATGTGAAAGTTGTTTCACCAGAATTAAATTTGGAAACTTTTGCAGACGGAACGAATAATTGGAGTAAGGTCTTGCCAGCTCCTTCTCCTAACGAAGCTAAAACAAAAGATTCAAGCAAATCAGAGCGTAATAAGGCTCAAGGCCTTGAGTTGCCAAGTTTTGTGGAAAAAAGCAAAGTTGATTTAAAAGTCTCAAATTTAAAGCTTACCTTTACTCAAGATAAGACAAAATCGACTGAAGTGTTAGTTAATAAGATTCTTTTGAAAGATTTAAACTTAAAGAAAACTACTGCTTTTGAAGTTATGTCAAATATTGACTATGGCCTAGATGTTGGAAAAAACATTAAGGCGAAGACTCAGATAATAGGCGAAGTTGCCCTCAATAAATATATAGAAGAGGGAATTGTTGATTTAAACATGATGGTTGGTGTTGAAGACATCAAACTTTCATGGATGCCAATGAAATTGCCTAATCTTAAGAACGTTATTCGTTTAAATATGTCCTCAAAACAAGATGTTTCGGGTGATATTAGGTCTGAGGGAGAATCACTATTCGAGTTGGAGGCTAAATACAATGTTGCAAATGATTTTACCAAAGTTTCAATTACAAATATAAACTTTGCTCTTCAGTTGGAAAGATTGTCTAAAATCTTGAAGTTAGATAGTGGCGATAGTGTTGTGTTTAATAAGAGTGCTCTAGGTCTTAGAGGTTCAGCCGGAATCGACTTAAAGAGAGAGACATTTAGCCCTGGACTTTCTTTTATGCTGACTAGGCCACTTGAATTTAACACGCAAGGAAAGCAGGTTAAATCAACTTTGAATGGAAGTTTTGAGGGGAGAGTGCTTTCTGCCAAAATAAAGAACGAGCTATTATCTGGAGTTGCTACCCTCGATGTTGTGACGAAACTGAATCCAATGAAACTTCCTGAGGAAATAAGCAATTTTGAACCCATCGAAATGAAGCTGCTAGTTACAAACATTATTTTAGAAAAACCGTTTATTCAAAACATCTTATACTCCAAGTCCGGGGATTCGAAAGAGAAAGAGTCTGATGCACAGGCACAAAGTAAAACTTCTTCTGAGGGAGGTGTCCCTTCAAAAATAGATTTTCCTCCTTTCAATCTTAAAATTGAAGGAAAACATATTTTTATCGACAAACAAGAGATGTTGCTAAGTGGGGAAATCAGGGGGAAAAACCAAGTTGTTACGACGCCTAAATTAAAAATTCGTTACGGGAGTGGAAGTGCACAATTAGATTCAGAAACTAGGTTGAAAGCAACGGACAATATCTCTTCAAATTTCAGCTTAATCCTTAAACAGATGGATTTCAGGGGATTCAATGCTTTTCTACCTCCGCTGCTTAGTGAGGTCCGTGGAAGTTATGAAGGTCAAATTAAAGGGGTGATAAATAATAAAAAGACTCTGACGTATAGTGTTGAAAGTAATCTTAGTGCATCAAACGGTGAACTAAAAAACTTAAATCTATCTTCTTTTATCTTGCCCTTGATAGAAAAGTTGCCATTTGCAAAAGGGAAAGTTGGACCTGATAAATTACAGGTAACAGATAGGTTTGATAAATTATCTTTAAATGCCAAGGCGACGGAAAAGTATATTTTCCTAAATCAATTTGCTTTTTACGGGAACAATAGCAATGCAGTTATTAAAGCTGATGGAAAAGTCGGTATGGAGGACAGCCTTCCTTCATCGATCAAGGCAAGCTTACTAATAAAGGATATCCAAAGCGACATAAAGAAAGCTACGGGACAGTCTGATGTGCCAGTACTGTTGGAGGGGAGTGGCTTCTCAATTATGCCCCAATATAAATATACAACTGACAAATTGACTGAGAGAGCTGCAAAAGTCGAAATTACAAAGCAAAAGAAAAAAATTCAAAAGAAAGTCGATATTGAAAGAAAGAAGTTAGAAGAAAAATTAAAAAACAAGGCAAAAGATCTGTTGAAAGGTTTTAAACTTTAATAAAAGGCGAAATCTCTATGAAAAAAGCGTCGATTGATATTGGCTCCAATTCCATTCTTCTCCTTGTGGCTGAAGTTAGAGATGGCAAACTAATAAGCGTTATTGAAAATGAGTCCAGAATTACTGGTCTGGGAAGAAACTTGGACGAAGCTGGTGAATTCATTGAAGAGGCAATGGAAGACAGCTTAAAAGCTTTGGAAGAGTATAAAAATATTTGCAGTAGGGCAGGAGTCGCCTCTGAAAATATTATTGCTACAGCTACGGAAGCTAGTAGAGTTGCAAAAAACTCGAAGGAGTTTTTTAATATTGTTAAAAGAAACTTTGGTATAGATGTCACTGTTATCAATGGGGAAGGTGAAGCTTTTTACTCTGCAAGGGGAGTTCTTGTAGGTGAAGACAGATTAGATAAAGATATTGTGATCATGGATATTGGTGGTGCCTCGACCGAATTTATTGCTTTGGATGAAGAGGGAGATATTAAATACTCCTTCAGCTTGCCTGTTGGATCAGTTCGCTCTACCAATTGGCTGGAAAAGAATGACTTTAAGTCGAGGTTTGAAGCGGCAGTGAAGCCATTTATGGAGAGATTGGATAACGTTCATGCTCCTTTACTTCATTGTGTGGCGGGAACACTTACTTCTCTGGCGAATATGCACCTAAAAAATAAAGACTTCGTTGAGAATGATGTTCATGGGCATATCTTATGTATGGAGGATGTTGTGAACTTGGTTGATAAATACTCAAGCTCCAGCCCTGAAGATTTTCTTTCAGAGTTCCCGTTTCTTGGGAAGAGGTCCCATGCAATAAGAGGCGGACTCATTCTTACCAAGACACTAGGTGAATTAGTAAAAGTTAAAGAGTTTAAAGTAAGTACTTACGGTCTCAGGTATGGAACATTGCTTGAGGGATGTATAGAGGAGAAGTATGTCCACTGAAAGGTTTAGTCGTGGTGATGTTGTTTTCTTAGAGGGCCAGCCCGCTAAAAGCTTTTTCATTGTTCATTCCGGAAAGGTTGCCTGTGTAAAGCGACATGACCGTCTAGTCGTTACCTACATGGCCGGAGCTGGAGATTTGGTCGCAGAGGAGACAATTCTTGGTTTTAAAAAGAAATATGAGCATTCCGCAATAGTTTTAGAGGACTGTGAACTCGTGTCCGTTAGTGCAGAAGATGCACAAAAGGTCGTTAACAGTAAAAGTGAATGGATTAAAAATATACTCGTTAATATGAGTGAAAAAATTAAAAATACTTCGGATTCAATTACAGAGCATAGAATCGAAGATGATCGTCTATATAAGGGAGAACCTCTTAGGGAAGAGGATTACGCCCTTATACAAAATAAATTAATTTGATAATTTTATGATGCCTCTTCGGCTAAGCTCAATGGCATTTTGAAGTACACGGTTTTGGGCCTTGAGGCATTCATTCTTTTTCGAGCTAAGATCTCTGCTCATTACATTAAAAGCCTGTTCGGCCCTACTTCGATCCATGGCGGTCAGGACCTTCTTTTGAAAAGACTTTGGTGAAAGGTAAAGGGCTAGCCCAATAATCGCTGGAGTCGTTACCTGCATGATTTTGGCGATTGACTCGGAGTCTGCAGTCAATAAGTCTTTAAATGAAAAACTTTGCTCTGAGAGCTCTTTTGCCATGGAAGCATTTCTTAGACTGATATTTTTTAGGAGCTTTTGCCTTTCGTTGCCATCAAGGTGTTGAAGAAGCTCAATAGCTTGCTTCTTCCCATTGATGTAATAACCTTTTTGAGATGATTCTTGGTTCATTAATAGCTCCTTCTAGCTCTCAAGCTTAAGTTTCTCAGCCTCAAGTCTTCTGCGGGCATTTTCAATATACTCTTGATGCTTTTCTTTTTGGTTTTCTATTTCTTTATCGTGTGCAAGTTGAAGTTCTTCTAATTGTTGTTCATGAGTGAGTATTGTCTCCTCTCTCATTTTTTCGTAACGCTTTTCTTCTTTTTCAATTATTTGCTCGTTCTTTTTTCTGATATCACTAAGCTTCGCCTCGAGTTCCGCCTGTTCTTGAAAAGCCTCTTGGTCATACTCTTTTTGAATACGCTTCACTGCCGCCTGGTTTTGCTCTTTAAGCTTGTCTAGCTCAGCACGCATTTCACGACCTTCCTTTCGAAGTTCAAAGGCATGGCGGGTTTGCATTGCCTCTTGTTTTTTTTGATAGGATTGTAGCTTTATGCCGTCCATATTTTTCCCATTCTGATAGTTATGCCATTAAGGGCATTCTTGTAATATAATACTAAAAGCAAAGTGAAAGGTTCAAGGAGGCAAAAAATGGTTAAAACCACCATAAATAATGGAAAAAAGGTTTACCTCGTGGCAGGAATGCGAACTCCTTTTGGCAAGTTTGGTGGCAGTTTAAGGAGTATTAACCCTGTTGATCTTGCCGTGCATGCTTCCAAGGGTCTTTTTACCACTTTGGGCCTTGCCCCGGATATAGTTGATCATGTAATTTTTGGAAATGTTGCCCCATCTACAACTGATACTATCTACGGAGGAAGGCATCTGGCATTAAAGCTTGGAATGCCAAAAACTACACCTGGGTATAATGTGAATAGGCTTTGCGGGTCCGGTATACAAATAATCTTGGACGCCGTAAATCTTATTAAACTTCAGAAGGCCGATGTTGTATTGGCTGCGGGCTCAGAGAATATGTCCCTAATGCCTCAACTATTGTATGGAGCAAGGTTTGGAACTAGATACGGGAATTTGCAAACAGTAGACATGTTATTAGATACTCTCACTGACAAATTTACCGGCATGCCAATGGCAATGACGGCTGAAAAAATGGCCGAGATTTATGATGTTTCCCGGAAAAGATGTGATGAGTTCTCCATGAGATCTCACTTGAAAGCCTGCGAGGCGAAAAAACAGGGCTTTTTGAAAGGAGAGATAACACCATTTGAATCTAAACAAGGCGAATGCCGAGAAGATGAGCATGTAAGAGGGGAGGTGAAGCTTGAGGAGCTGATGGCATTGACTGCAAGTTTTAAGAAAGGTGGGGTGGTTACTCCCGCAACTGCGTCTGGGGTTGTTGATGGTGCCTGTTCGGTTCTTGTAGCATCTGAATCCGCAGTAAAAAGGTTTAACCTTTCGCCTTTGGCTGAAATTGTTGATGGAGAAGTCATTGGTGTTGACCCAACAATTATGGGAATAGGCCCTGTGCCAGCAGTTAAGAAGTTACTAGATCAAAATAGCTTGAAAGTTGATGACGTTGATCTCTTTGAAATAAATGAAGCCTTTGCCGTTCAAGTTCTCGCATGTTCTGATGAGTTAAGGCTTAGTGAGTCCAAATTGAATGTCTGGGGAGGCTCGATCGCTGTGGGACACCCCCTAGGAGCAACAGGCACAAGACTCGCCCTAACGTTGGCCAGACAACTGTCTGTCTTAGATAAACAATATGGTGTAGCCTCAGCCTGTATCGGTGGTGGACAAGGTATTTCAGTATTATTAAAAAAAGTCTGAGTGATAAATATGCAACTTGATTTAGATGATTTGAATAAATTTAAAGAGTGGCTAGAGCTTGATCTTGATAGCATTTCTTGGGAAGGTAGATTCCTTGAGGAGTTTGAAGACTTCTGGAATGCTCTTTTTATTGAAAACAGGAATGTTGAATTCTATTTCAGTCGAATTGATCTCTTGAAAAGCAAGGCCACATCTGGACCACTTGTAACCTGGTTTAATTGGCTAAGAGAGAAATTTATTTGCTACCTCTTCTTATACAAAGGTTTCACGATCAGAGAGCTTGGGATTATCTCCCTGAAGGATGAAAAGGCCGTGGCATTAATCCTTCGAGACTTTTTTATTGAAAGGTTTCCACATTTGGAAGAGAGCTTGAACGATAGTTTTCAGGTCGGAACAAAAATAAGCAAAAATCTTCAGTTAACCTTCAAAAATATTCAGGATCGTTTAGTTCTGACTAGCGGCCTACGAGGAAGCTTAGAGGATGAAGTGCTAACGACTTTGGAGGTTACTCTCTACCCCGACTGGAAAACTATTCATGAGCTTCTTAAGAAGATGAATGACGATAACAAAATCAATCTTGATAAAATGGTGAAGGGAGCCAGTTTTAATAAACAACTGAAATTCTTCCAAGAGTTAGCACTTTTATTTCTTTTTGGCGGCCTTTTAATCTTTACAGTTAAGGTGATTAATAAGCATTACGAAGACTATCTGATACAAAAAATTTCCTTATTTGAGCCCAATTTTTTCTGGCTGGATAAAAGTCTTTCATTTAAGTCAAAAGACCCGCTTGCTGCAAATGAAGTTGAACTGAGCTACAAAGAATTAGAAAAGCTTGAGGCATTAGAGTCTAAAAGTGTTTTTAAAGATGAGACCAGTTCTTCAAGATATGATGTTGAGTCTGATGTTGTTCTTACTTCTGTTGAGGCTTTGCCAAGAGATTTCACTGTAGCTGATTTGGAACAGTCAGAATACGAAGAAGTTAAGAAGGGAGGCTATAGGGATTCTCGATATGGCCGAAGGAAGGCGTATCGAGTGATGATGACATCCGTAAACCCAAAAGAAACAAAGCAAAAGCTACTAAAGGTTTTGAAGTTTTTTGAGGTTAAGCAAGTTGATAATGTAAAGCCAGGGACAAGCATACCAGGTGGTCTGTACTTCAACCTTTATGTTAAAAGAAACAATTTAAAAGAGTTCCTCTCTAGGGTGTCTTCTGTAGAAGAGTCTACAATCCTTGAAAGCAAGACGGTCTTTGGCGGTCCTTATGGCACAAATAAAGTATTCATATGGATAAAGAATATTTAAAGTTCTGGCAAATCACGTCCCAGAAGTGTCATGTGAAATTAGCAGTAAAGCTGAACTGCAAACAACCTATTAAACAATAAACTTTTTAGAAAGCTCGTTCTGGTAAAGTTGGTGAATAAGCTACTATTCGTTTTTACTAGTTTAATCTTCACCAATTAATTTAAAAATGAAAATATACTAGGTGAGGTATGAATCGTCTGATCTTACCTTTCTTCAAGGCTAACTGATAGCATCTTGTCACCTTTTTTTATTTCATCAAGCAATTCAACTCCCTTTATAACTTCTCCAAAGACAGTGTATTTGCCATCTAGATGAGGTAAGCTTTTTAGTGCGATATAAAACTGGGAGTCGGCACTATTTAAATCCCTTCCACGTGCCATTGCTACGGTGCCTTTCTTATGGGGAATTGAGTTGATCTCAGCTTTAAGTTTCTTGCCACTGCCGCCATTACCGGTTCCAGTTGGATCACCCCCTTGGATGACGAAGTTTTCTATAACTCTGTGAAAAATAAGGCCATTGTAGAATCCGTCATTTACCAAGTTTTTAAACCTGGAAGTTGTTATTGGAGCCTTTTCTGTAAAAAGTTTAAAAACAACATCTCCATGGACTGTCTTAATTCGAACCAGGTTCAAGTTTTTGTTGGTAACAGAAGCGTCCTTGAAGCATCCATATGTTAGGAATGTAACGATTAAACAAATAAGGAGGTGTTTGATTGATTGTTTTGAAATAGTCATTAGGCTTACCTTCGATAAGTTAGTGGGCAGATATTGAAAAAAATCTCCCTTAAAAATATTTTATACATTTTTTTAAAAAAAGATATTGACAGAAAATAACAGTTTTTCTAGATTATGCCTTCGCGAACACAGCAAGTTGTTAAGTGGGGGTGTAGCTCAGTTGGGAGAGCATCTGATTTGCATTCAGAGGGTCGCAGGTTCGACTCCTGTCATCTCCACCAAACAAAAAAATAATTTGCTTTTTTCGTTTTTTTTCTTGCCTTTGAAAATTTAATGTTGTAAAAACGCTGAACTTTCAAAATTTAGAAAAAATTTAGAAGCTCTTTGACATTTGAATAAAGTTTATAGATTTGCCCGTTTGGGCAATCAAGATGAGAAAGGACCCGTTCAATGAACGATGTCGGATGAATAGACGAGATACTTTTAGTATCCCTCCGACGGTAGACATGGTGACATGAGCTACTTCGTCTAGAACACCAAACGAACTATGAGCTAATTTAAAAGTTTAAATTACTTCAGGTTTTAATCAAAATTAATTTCAATTTTAGATATTACTTGGAGAGTTTGATCCTGGCTCAGAACGAACGCTGGTGGCATGCCTAATACATGCAAGTCGAACGAGAAAGCACTTCGGTGTGAGTACAGTGGCGCACGGGTGAGTAACGCGTAGGTGACGTGCCTTTTAGTGGGGGACAACATCGGGAAACCGGTGCTAATACCGCATAAGTTAAGCGAAATTGGAAAAGCTTAAGAAAGTGGGCTCCGGCTCACGCTGAAAGATCGGCCTGCGTAGCATTAGCTTGTTGGTGGGGTAATGGCCTACCAAGGCTACGATGCTTAACTGGTCTGAGAGGATGATCAGTCACACTGGAACTGAGACACGGTCCAGACTCCTACGGGAGGCAGCAGTAGGGAATATTGCGCAATGGGGGAAACCCTGACGCAGCAATGCCACGTGAGTGAGGAAGGCCTTCGGGTTGTAAAGCTCTGTCCTATAGGAAGAATTGCATTACGGTTAATACCCGTAGTGTTTGACGGTACTATAGAAGAAAGCACCGGCTAACTCCGTGCCAGCAGCCGCGGTAATACGGAGGGTGCAAGCGTTGTTCGGATTTACTGGGCGTAAAGCGCGCGCAGGCGGACTGGTAAGTCAGATGTGAAATCTCGGGGCTCAACCCCGAAACTGCGTCTGAAACTACTAGTCTAGAGTCTCATAGGGGGCAGGGGAATTTCACGTGTAGGGGTAAAATCCGTAGAGATGTGAAGGAACACCCGTGGCGAAGGCGCCTGCCTGGATGAGTACTGACGCTGAGGCGCGAAAGCGTGGGGAGCAAACAGGATTAGATACCCTGGTAGTCCACGCCGTAAACGATGAGTACTAGCCCTTGGAGGTATTGACCCCTTCAGGAGCGCAGCTAACGCATTAAGTACTCCGCCTGGGAAGTACGGCCGCAAGGCTAAAACTCAAAGGAATTGACGGGGGCCCGCACAAGCGGTGGATTATGTGGTTTAATTCGAAGCAACGCGCAGAACCTTACCTAGGCTTGAAATCCTTCGAATCCCGAGTAATGTTGGGAGTGCCCGCAAGGGAATGAAGTGACAGGTGCTGCATGGCTGTCGTCAGCTCGTGTTGTGAAATGTTGGGTTAAGTCTCGCAACGAGCGCAACCCCTATCTTTAGTTGCCAGCATTAAGTTGGGCACTCTAGAGAGACTGCCCGGGTTAACCGGGAGGAAGGTGGGGATGACGTCAAGTCCTCATGGCCCTTATGCCTAGGGCTACACACGTAATACAATGGTGCAAACAAAGGGAAGCGAGCATGCGAGTGTTAGCAAATCTCAAAAATTGCATCTCAGTCCGGATTGGAGTCTGCAACTCGACTCCATGAAGTTGGAATCGCTAGTAATCGCGGATCAGCACGCCGCGGTGAATACGTTCCCGGGCCTTGTACACACCGCCCGTCACACCATGGGAGTTGTTTTCATCTTAAGACGTGACTCTAACTTCGGAGGAGAGCGTCTACGGTGGGAGCGATGACTGGGGTGAAGTCGTAACAAGGTAGCCGTAGGGGAACCTGCGGCTGGATCACCTCCTTTTTAAGGATAAAATTATCCAGGTCAGTATTGAACGAAGTCCTTTCTCATTTTTATATTTAATTAGAATTTAATAATTAATTTATATTTTTGCTCTTTAAAATTTACATAACAGAATCAGATAGAAGACGAGAACAACGTAGAAACTGTAATTTAATTACAGCCCAAAAAAACTAGAATAAAGCTACTAAGGGCATACGGTGGATACCTTGGCAGTAAGAGGCGATGAAGGACGTGGTTAAACTGCGATAAGCTTTGGTGAGCTGTTAAACATGCTTTGAACCAGAGATTTCCGAATGGGGCAACCCTGCTTGTGGAAACATGAGTAACCCGCAGGTGAGAAACTAGCCTGTGTGGAGCTAACGGAGGGAACTGAAACATCTAAGTACCTCCAGGAATAGAAATCAATTGAGATTTTGCTAGTAGCGGCGAGCGAACGCAAAATAGCCCAAACCAGCATGCGTGCATGTTGGGGTTGTAGGACTTGCATCAAGGGGAAGTTGCTAGAAGAACCGTCTGGGAAGTCGGACCAAAGAGAGTGAAAGTCTCGTATTCGAAAGCGATGGAACTGGGCGAGGATCCTGAGTAGGACGGGGCACGTGAAATCCTGTCTGAAGCTGGGAGGACCACCTTCCAAGGCTAAATACTACTTACTGACCGATAGTGAACAAGTACCGTGAGGGAAAGGTGAAAAGAACCCCGATAAGGGGAGTGAAATAGAATCTTGAAACCGTATGCTTACAAACAGCTAAAGGGCTATTGTAAAGCCTGATAGCGTACCTTTTGCATTATGAGCCGCCGAGTTATGGTGTGTAGCGAGATTAAGTCGTTGAAGATGTAGTCGTAGGGAAACCGAGTCTGAATAGGGCGAAAGTTGCATGCTGTAGACCCGAAACGGGATGAGCTTACCATGGGCAGGTTGAAGCGAGGGTAAAACTTCGTGGAGGACCGAACGCATATAGGTTGAAAACTGTTGCGATGACTTGTGGTAAGGGGTGAAAGGCCAATCAAATTCCGTGATAGCTGGTTCTCCTCGAAATGCATTTAGGTGCAGCGTCTAGTGATTACCAACGGGGGTATAGCACTGAATTGGCTAGGGGGCCTACCAGCTTACCAAACCATATCAAACTCAGAATACCGTTGAGTACAACTAGGCAGTGACACTATGGATGCTAAGGTCCATAGTGGAAAGGGAAAGAGCCCAGACCAACATCTAAGGTCCCTAAATTGTCACTAAGTGGAAAAGGTTGTGGAACTACTTTGACATCCAGGAGGTTGGCTTAGAAGCAGCCACCCTTTAAAGAAAGCGTAATAGCTCACTGGACTAGTGGTTCTGCGCCGAAAATGTAACGGGGCTAAGTGACGTACCGAAGATTTGGACTTTGAATTTATTTCAAAAGTGGTAGAGGAGCATTGTGTTTATCGACGAAGGCGTACCGTGAGGAGCGCTGGAGATCCCACAAGAGCTGATGGTGGCATAAGTAGCGATAAGGGTGGCGAGAATCCACCCCGCCGAAAACCTAAGGGTTCCTGGGCCAGGTGACTCCGCCCAGGGTAAGTCGGATCCTAAGGCGAGGCCGAAAGGCGTAGCCGATGGGCAACAGGTTAATATTCCTGTACCTAGTATATGACGTTTGACCGAAGGAGTGACGGAGAAGGGTAGCGGATCCGGGTGTTGGATATCCCGGTTTAAGCGAGTAGGGAGTGTTGTAGGCAAATCCGCAACACATATATCCTGAGACGTGATGACGAGACGCAAGTCGAAGTTCGTGATCCCATGCTTCCAAGAAAAACTTCGCAGGGAGTTGTATATTAGTCCGTACCGTAAACCGACACAGGTAGGTGAGGAGAGAATCCTAAGGCGATTGGGCGAACTCTTGTTAAGGAACTCTGCAAAATGGTGCCGTAACTTCGGGAGAAGGCACGCCCTCGACGGTGTAGTCACTTGCTGACGAAGCTGTTGGGGGCCGCAGTGAAAAGGGGGTAGCGACTGTTTATCAAAAACATAGGTCTATGCAAACACGTAAGTGGAAGTATATGGACTGACGCCTGCCCGGTGCTGGAAGGTTAAGAGGTGAGGTTAGCGCAAGCGAAGCTTTAAATCGAAGCCCGAGTAAACGGCGGCCGTAACTATAACGGTCCTAAGGTAGCGAAATTCCTAGTCGGGTAAGTTCCGACCTGCACGAATGGCGTAACGACTTCCCCACTGTCTCAACAAGAGGCCCAGCGAAATTGGAGTGCGCGTGAAGATACGCGCTACCCGCGGAAGGACGAAAAGACCCCGTGAACCTTTACTGTAACTTGGCATTGGGTTTCGATTAACGATGCGTAGGATAGGTGGGAGTTTTTGATCCGTGCGTTCCGGCGTACGGGGAGACATCCTTGAAATACCACCCTTCGTTAATTGGAATCCTAACCTGCTGTCATAATCTGGCAGGGGGACAATGTCTGGTGGGCAGTTTGACTGGGGCGGTCGCCTCCTAAAGAGTAACGGAGGCGCACGAAGGTTCCCTCAGCCTGAATGGAAACCAGGCGTAGAGTGTAAACGCATAAGGGAGCTTGACTGCAAGACATACACGTCGCGCAGGTGCGAAAGCAGGTGTTAGTGATCCGGTGGTTCCGAGTGGAAGGGCCATCGCTCAACGGATAAAAGGTACTCCGGGGATAACAGGCTGATCTCATCCAAGAGTTCACATCGACGATGAGGTTTGGCACCTCGATGTCGGCTCATCGCATCCTGGGGCTGGAGCAGGTCCCAAGGGTTTGACTGTTCGTCAATTAAAGCGGTACGCGAGCTGGGTTCAGAACGTCGTGAGACAGTTCGGTCTCTATCCTCCGTGGGCGTAAGATATTTGAGTGAAGCTGACCTTAGTACGAGAGGACCGGGTTGGACGAACCTATGGTGTACCGGTTGTGGCGCCAGCTGCATCGCCGGGTAGCTAAGTTCGGAAGGGATAACCACTGAAAGCATCTAAGTGGGAAGCCCATCACAAGATAAGATATCTATTAAGGGTGCTTGTAGACTACGAGCTTGATAGGCAAGAGGTGTAAGTGTTGTAAGACATTCAGCTGACTTGTACTAAATACCCGTTTTGCTTTATTTACTTTTGGTTTTTTTTGGAGCCTACGTTGTTCGAATCTTTTATCTGGTTTTGTTTTGTAAATTTTAAAAAGTGATTGCCTTTTTGGCGCTCTTTGATATATAAGCTTTCTAGCTCAAATTGAAATTCAGTTTGGGTGTGTCGATAGCGGTGAGGAAATACCTAGTTACATCTCGAACCTAGAAGTCAAGCTCACTTGCGGCGAAGGTAGTGCTCGGGGGACTGAGTGTGAGAATAGCAAGATGCACCCATTATTTATATAAAAAGCCTACTTTCGAGTAGGCTTTTTTTTTGTTCATAAAGTAATTTTCTGAGTCTCTTACCAAAGAGTATCTGAGTCTATTACCAAAGAGTAGTGTTCTAATTTTCTTTGCCTTTAGACAATTCAAATTCTAAAATATAGTTAATGATACAAAAAATTCTAAAAACTAAGTTATGGTTGTTGTGTGGTTTGGCATTTCTTAATGTTATTTACTATGCTTTTTATAAAAACTTCCCTGATAATACTCTTACAATCTCCAGCTCAGATGGCGATTTAAGTTATTTGAGTTACTATCTTTCATCGCTTTTTACACTCGCCTCCTACCATGTTGGTATTTGGATCGTTGCTCCTTGCTTTACTTATTTTTTTATCTATAAAACAATCTTAAATAAACGAAACAAAGAATTTGATCTTTTCATCCCTCTTCTTCTGAGCGGCTTCTTTTTTTCATTGAGCTTCATTTTCTTTCCAGAATTTATTGGAAAAGGCCTTCTTTACAAGAGTGACAAAGTTTTAGATACCTATGTTGTTTTCTTCATGGTTCTCTTGTTTGGTTTTTTTGTAGCACTGGTCACGATGAGGGGAGCATTATGGGATTCCCTCAGTATTATGCAATCCCAATTAGGGCATTTTGGTCGTAATGGTGGTTTATTTATAAATCATAAATTTAAACAACTTAATTCGTTATTGGATAATGTTCGCAGAAAAAACTCTAGTGTTGAATTTAAAAATAAAGCTATTAGTTTTTTAAAGTCGGGAATTAAAAACTCAAAAACTAATAAGCTATCAACTACCACTGGTAAAAGTAGTATAAGTGCTGATAGGAACTTAACTGAATCTACTCTTAATAATACCAATCCTTCTAAAAATAATTCAAAGGATGAAAATCCTGATTTAGACGTCAAAACTAAAACTCAAGAACCACCAATTAACTATAAAGTCGAAAATCATCCAAAAGTCTTAGATTCAGTTGCAAGTTTGGCCAAAGTTGAGAAAAGTAAAAAGAGTAAAAATTCAATTGAAGGTGAAGACTTTTTTCAAAGTGAAGTGCTTATAGATTGCATTAGCGACAACACCAACCATGAAAGAATCAAAGGTCCTGATAAGCACTATTTTGATTCTATTTGCTCGACAATTGAAGGCAAACTTAATGAGTTCAATGTCCGTGGGCAAATTATTAATATTTTAAAAGGACCGGTAGTTGACACATTCGAGCTTGATCTTGGTGAAGGTATCAAGGCGTCCAAGGTCAAGGGACTAGAGGATGATATAGGGCTTGCATTAAATGGTGCTCCTATTAGGGTCGTATATCCTCTAAAGGGAAGGTCCACCATCGGGATAGAGGTTCCTCGTAATCCTAGGGAGTTCATTTATTTAGATGAAGTTCTACAAACGCCAGTATTCAATGAGTCCAACAATCGTTTGCCAATAGCTATGGGTAAAGATGCTTTTGGGGAAGTCGCCGTTGTAGATTTAGCTGGGATGCCACATATGTTAGTAGCAGGTGCTACTGGTGCAGGTAAGTCAGTATTTATTAACACTCTTTTAGTGTCTTTAATTATAAAGAAGAGTCCAAAAGAGCTCAAATTAGTTTTGATTGATCCCAAACAACTTGAATTAGCATTATTCTCGACTCTTCCACACTTAATGCTTCCTGTTATTACTGAGGCTAAGTCTGCTGCAATCTCCTTGCTTTGGGCCGTTGAAGAAATGGAGAGAAGATATACCATTTTAAAGGAGATGGGTGTCAAGAATATTGAAGGTTTTAATAAGAAACTTAAAGCAGCAGGACCATCTATCTTATGGAAAATTAGCCAGTATTATGAGAACGGAGATGAAGATGGTTATGAGCTCCCTTACATCGTAATTGTAATAGACGAATTTGCAGACTTAATCCTTACTAAATCGGGAAAAGATATTGAAACCAATGTGAATAGACTAGCTGCAAAGGCTAGAGCGGCTGGTATTCACTTGGTATTGGCCACCCAGCGACCAAGTACTGATGTCATCACTGGCGTTATTAAAGCTAACTTTCCAACTAGAGTTGCATTCAGAGTAACTACAGGACACGACTCTAAAACCATTTTGGATCAATATGGGGCCCAGAAGCTTCTAGGAAAAGGTGATATGCTTTATAAGCATGGTGTTGAACTCTTAAGACTTCACTCTTCATTTGTCGACGAAACAGAAATTGAGGTGCTTGTTGAGAAGTTGTCGGAAATTCCAAGTGAATTTAACGAAGAAGCGATAAAGTTCCTAGAGACTGGCGGGGAAGAGGATCCAGAATCAAGTGGTGAGGTTTCTAGTGGTGGTACTTTTGTATCGGGAACATCAGATGATCCTGTATACCAAGAGGCACTTCAAGTCGTTATGGAGTCTGGACAGGCATCTGCCTCCATGCTGCAGCGCCGCTTGAGGGTGGGCTATAACAGGGCTGCAAATATCATAGATGAACTTGAAAGAAACGGCATAGTTGGACCAGCACAAGGCTCAAAACCGAGGAAAGTTTTGGCAAGGCCGGATTAATTCCTACTTGCCTTTCACTCCGTACTCTGGTATTTTTCACTAACTTTTTAACAATATAATCGCTTGATTTGGATGGTCCACATTGTGGCAACAAGCGATGCGATTAAACCAACCAGGAGACATTCATGGCAAAGAGTTTAGAACTCAAAAACCTTCTAGAGGCTGGAGCACACTTCGGTCACCAAACTCACAAGTGGAACCCAAAAATGAAACCATACGTTTATGGTGAAAGAAACGGGATCTACATCATCGATCTACAAAAAACTGTTCCAATGGCACAAAAAGCTTATGACTTTATTAAAAAGACTGCACAGTCAGGCAAGTCAGTTCTTTTCGTAGGAACTAAAAGACAAGCTTCCGAAACTGTAAGAAAAGCTGCTGAAGATTGTGGTGCTTTTCACGTTACTAATAGATGGTTAGGCGGAATGCTAACTAACTATAAGACAATTGCTCAGTCAATCGACAAACTAAGAAAAGTTGAGAAGATGAAAGAGACTGGTGATTACAAACTCCTTACAAAAAAAGAGCAATCAAAAATAGAAAAAGAAGTTACCAAGTTAGAGAGAAACCTTGGTGGAATTAAGAACATGAGGAAGCTTCCTGGAGCTGTTTTTATTGTTGATCCTAACAACGAAAGAATTGCTGTTAAAGAAGCAAATAACCTTGGGATCCCTGTTGTGGCGATCACTGATACCAACTGTGACCCTGAAGGTGTAGATTTTATCGTTCCAGGTAATGATGACGCTATCAAGTCTATCACTCTTTTTCTTGACTACTTTTCTGGTGCTGTATCTGAAGGTGGTAGAGGTGTTAAGAGAGAAGCAACTGGCGAAGCTGGCAAAGACGTAGATCTTGAAAAAGAGATTCTTGAAAAATACGAGAAAGACGTTGAGCTAAAAATGGCCGAGCAAGAAGGCGAAGAGTAATTAATTTTTAATATAAGGATTTAACTATGTCTGCTTTTTCAGCAAAAGAAGTAAAAGAATTAAGGGAAAAAACTGGTGCCGGGATGATGGATTGCAAGAAAGCGCTTTCCGAGTCAAATGGCGATATGGAAGCGGCTGTAGACTTTCTTAGAAAGAAAGGTTTAGCTGCTGCGGCTAAAAAGGCAAGTAGAGTTGCAGCTGAAGGTCTTATCGGTGCTGCCGTTGAAGGTAATGTTGGTGTTCTAGTTGAGATTAACTGTGAAACTGACTTTGTTGCTAAAAACGCAGACTTCCAAGCTTTCGTGAAAGACGTCTCAAATCACTTGCTTTCTAGCAATGCTGCAGACGCAGAAGCTCTTAAAAGTGAAAAAATGGGAAGTAGAACTGTTCAGGAAGCTGTTCAGGAACTTACTCTTAAGATTGGGGAAAAAATTGATGTAAGAAGATTTGCTAAAACTACCCTTGAGGGTGAGGGGAAAATAGGGAGCTATGTGCACGGTGGAAAAATTGGTGTTCTTGTTCCTGTTTCCACAGACTCTGCAGATGCGGTAAAAAAGCCAGAGTTTGAAGAACTAGTTTCTGATTTGTGTCTGCATGTAGCCGCTGCTGATCCAAAGTTCATGACTGCTGATCAAATTGATGAAGACTTTAAAGCACGTGAAGCAGCTGTGTATGAAGCTCAATTAAAAGAGCAAGGTAAGCCTGAGAATATGATCCCAAATATCATTAAGGGAAAACTTAACAAGCTTGCCTCGGAGGTTTGCTTGATGGATCAAAAGTTCGTTAAGAACCCTGACCTATCTATCAGCAAGCTTATCAAAGAGTACGAAGGCAAAGTAGGCTCTTCTATCAGCCTTAAGGGATTTGAAAAAATCAATCTTGGAGCTGGAATCGAGAAGAAGCAAGACAACCTCGCTGACGAAGTTGCAAAACTAACTCAAGGTTAAGAAAGATAAGGGGCTTTCAAGGCCCCTTTTTTTTTGAAAGGAAAGTTTTATGAAATACGATCGAGTTCTTCTTAAACTGTCAGGTGAGGCATTGGCCGGTGACAGGGGATTTGGAATAGAAGGCTCAGTCCTTGATAAAATTGCGACTGAAATTGCTGACCTCCACAAGCTGGGAGTTGAAATTGCTGTCGTTGTAGGTGGCGGAAACATTCATAGAGGTGTCGCCGGCGCCACAACTGGTATGGATCGATCAACTTCCGATTACATGGGAATGATGGCAACTGTTATAAACTGCCTTGCTCTTCAAGACAATCTCGAAAGAAAAGGTATCTATACTAGAGTTTTATCGGCTATTGAGATGAAAGAGGTGTCCGAGCCTTACATTCGTAGAAGAGCTGTTAGGCACCTTGAGAAAAAGAGAATTGTAATTTTTGCTGCAGGAACGGGTAATCCTTATTTTACAACGGACACCACTGCCGCTTTAAGAGCAAATGAAATTTGTGCAGATGTGATTATGAAGGCTACTAAGGTAGATGGGATTTATGATAAGGATCCTATGAAGCATGATGATGCCGTAAAGTTTGATAAGCTTTCCTATATAGAAGTTCTTAATAGGGGACTCAAAGTTATGGATTCTACCTCTATTAGTCTTTGCATGGATAATGACATGGATATTATAGTTTTTGATATGTTCCAATCTGGAAATATCCAAAAGATTGCGGCGGGTGAAAAAGTTGGAACATTAGTTACTAAAAAAGATTAGCTCAAGGAGTGATAATATGATGGATCAAATTAAATCAACTTTGGATGAACAAATGACAAAAGCGTTGAAATCACTTCAACGTGAGTTCACAAGAGTAAGGACAGGTCGTGCCAATGCCAATATATTAGATGGTGTAAATGTTGACTACTATGGAAGTCCCACTCCTATCAACCAGGTTGGACAGGTCTCTACCCCAGAGGCAAGACTTCTTCAAATTCAACCATTTGATAAGACTATTCTTGGTGACATTGAAAAGGCAATAATTAATGCAAATCTAGGTGTCACTCCTTCCAATGATGGAAATTTTATAAGAATACAATTTCCGGCCCTTACTGAAGAAAAAAGAAAAGATCTTGTAAGGGAAGTTCGAAAAATGGGTGAAGACGCTAAAATTGCTATCAGAAATGCCCGTAGAGATCAGAATGAAGTTGTAAAGAAAGCTGAAAAAAACAAAGAAATCACTGAAGACGATCTAAAGAAGTTTCAGGATGAGATTCAAAAGATAACTGACAAATATGTCGCTACAGTAGACACCACTGTCGAAGCCAAAGAAAAAGAGCTATTGACAGTATAAGATGTCTGATATCAAACATGTCGCTATTATTATGGATGGAAATGGACGATGGGCCAAGGAGCGTCATCGTCCACGATTCTGGGGGCATGTTAAAGGCTCACAAGTAGTCAGTAAGATCGTTAGTACTGCTGTAGAAAAAGAGATCTATGCATTGACTCTTTATGCGTTTTCAACTGAAAATTGGAGCCGCCCTAAAGAGGAAATCACTGTTCTTTTTAAGCTTTTAGAAAAGTTTTTGCAGAGAGAGCGACAGAAGATCATTTCAAATAATGTACAGTTTAAGATCATTGGAAATATTGAGGGACTCAACCAGAGTACCAAAAAGTTAATTCATGACATTCAAGAAGAAACAAAGAATTGCAGTGGTTTAAAGCTTAGTCTTGCCTTTAGCTATGGTGGCAGGCGTGAAATCGTAGATGCTGTGAATAAATACATTTCCCAGAAAAATAATTCACCGATCACTGAGGAAGATATTGAAAATAATCTTTATCGACCTGAATGTGGTGATGTCGACTTATTAATTAGAACTGCAGGGGATCATAGAATTTCAAACTTTTTGCTGTGGCAGTGTAGCTACGCTGAGTTGTATTTTACAGACACGAAGTGGCCAGATTTTGGATCACAAGAATTTGGACAAATTTTAGATAAAGTCAGTTACAGAGAGAGAAGATTTGGCACAATCTCAAAGGGTGCTAGCATTGAAGATGCCAAGCACTTGGCTAAAAAACATCGGGAGGCCATTTCAAATGGAAGCTAGTTCTACATCCAATACAAAACTTAGAATAATTTCTGCCTTAGGAATGCTTGTAATAGTTGCTGTTTCAGTCTCTTTGGGAAGGGGAACAGCTCTAGCTCTAATTGGCCTTGTGGGCCTATTAGTTGTGGATGAGTTCATCGTAAATTTTTTGGAATTTACCCGTCGCCATATTGGCTACGTAATTGCACAAGCTTCATTTATTGTTGGATATGTTTATTTCAATTGGTTTGAAGTTGGTTCTATTTTTTTTGAATCTTTTAACAATGCTGGCGTTGTCCTAGATGCCTTGATGTTGTTGTTTTTGTTCGTCTCCAAACATGACTCTAGACTGTTAAAGAAGAACCTAAAAGGTATGAGCTTTATGATTGGAGTTTTGTTCCTAATTCCGTTCATGAACCTGTCTGCATTGGCACACTTTGATTCATGGAGGCTTTTATTTATGGGAATTGTAGTCCTTAATTTTAGTGTTGATACGGGTGCTTGGTTTTTTGGGAAAAATTTTGGAAAGAAAAAACTTTGGCCATCAGTGAGTCCTAAAAAAACAGTCGAAGGTTTCGTAGGTGGAGTTATAACCTCGGTTGTTCTTTCCGGTGTATTTTGGGCAATTACTTTTAATCACGTGTCATTTCAATTACTTATGTCATTTTTAATTATTGCCTGCTGTGCTCAGTTGGGAGATTTGATACAATCAAAAATGAAAAGGCAGTTTAACATCAAAGACAGTTCAAACCTGATTCCTGGCCATGGCGGGATGTATGATAGGGTTGATAGTCTCTTATTTGTTGCTCCCCTTTTTCTCTTCGTTATTAGAAATTTAAGGTAGTTTTACATGTTAGAAAAAGTGTTGATTTTTATAGTCTTTTTGGGGCCATTGGTATTCTTCCATGAGCTTGGGCATTTCTTTTTTGCTAGGTTATTTGGTGTTAAAGTTGAAGTTTTCTCTATTGGTTTTGGGCCTAAACTTCTGAAATGGAAAAAAGGTGCAACTCAATACGCGGTTTCTCTTATTCCCCTTGGCGGATACGTTAAGATGTTTGGAGATGATCCAATGTCAGCCGATGAGTTGACTGAGGATGAGAAAAAAGTTGCATTTACTCATAAAAGTAAGTGGGCCAGATTTTGGATTGTATTTGGCGGGCCGCTTGCGAATTTCATCTTGGCATTTTTCATTTATTTATCGCTAGTAACATTTGGTGAAAATGTTCCTCAAGCAAGATTTGGACCTCTTAGTTCGCAAAGTGCTTTTTACGAGCTTGGCTTTAGGAGTGGAGACGCCTTAAAGAAGATCAATGATACAAAAATTATGAGCTTTGATGATTTAAACTTGGTTGACTCCGAGGTGAAGTCTATAACAATCGAGCGAAATGGTATTGATAGAGTGATCAGTGTCAACATGAAAGGTATGGAGTTTGTTCAAAACTTCGCTAAAGCTCAAGGGCAACTGAAAGCACCTGTATTGGCAGACTCTTTTGGAGATTTGTATGTTCTATCCAGCCCAGGATCTTCTCCTGTATTAGACAGATCTCTAGATGTGATTTTTGATTCGAACCTCAGAGAGTTAGAATTATACAAAGTTACAGATGTGCCAGAGAGAGCTAATTCTTTGACAGATTTAAAGTTTGAGAGTGAGGCCTCTTCATCTGTAGCTGGTGAAGATATTGAGAGCGCACTTAGGGATAAAGGCTTTTTTCCAAGTGATTTATTAGTCAGTTCTGTCGTTTTAAATACGCCTGCGGATAAGGCAGGTATCAAGAAAGGCGATGTTATTACAAGTATTAATGGTGATCAACTTTCAAGCTTTAATCAGCTCCGTGAGAAGCTTCAAAAGGTTGAAAGTGGCAAGTCATCAAATATCGAAATTTATAGGAAAGGCAAGAGCGTCTTCTTAGATCTTGTCCCTGAGCACAGAGAGGTCAACGGTCAAAAAGTGATGACTATAGGCGTATATAGTGGAATGGTATTTATGCCGCTTAAGATGGTTGAAAGCAAAGCGGATGGAGTGTTTGAAGGCCTAGAGAGTGCATGGCTTAGGACCAAAGAAGGATTAGTAAAAACAGTATTGGGATTTAAAAAGTTAATCACAGCTGAAGTCTCCTTGGATACTATTGGTGGTCCGCTCGCAATAGGTCAGGTCGCCTCTGACTCTTTTAATATTAGTCTCTCGATGTTTTTTAGGTTAATGGCCTTGATTAGTATAAATTTGGGTGTGATTAATCTTTTTCCTATTCCTGTTTTGGATGGGGGACACATTGTTTTTATATTTCTTGAGATTCTTAACCGCGGTCCTTTGTCGAGAAAGAAAATTCAAGTTGCTCAACAATTCGGGATGTCACTTCTGTTTGTGCTTATTTTTGTTGCGTTGTTTAATGATATAACTAGAATTTTTTGATGAACTCGCTTTTTCTAGATACTTCAAACCAGATTTGTATTGGCCTTTTAAGTGAAGACTTTGAATGGATTGAGTTCAAAATTATTAAGGAGAAAAAGGCCTCTAAGGCACTTCATGGATTGATTCAAGATATTTTAACTACCCATAGGCTTGAGCTGGATGAAATCAAGAACATCTTTTATATTTCTGGGCCAGGTTCTTACACAGGAGTCAGGGTTGCACATGGACTTTGCGAAGTTCTTCAGTGGCAATCTTTCGATGTCTATTCCTGTAGGCACTTTGATATTCCAAAGCTTTTAGGAATATCGAAAGGAAGCTTTGCTTCAAAAGCATTTAAACGAGAAATCTTTTTATATAAGTGGAATGAGGGGCAGACGGACCAAACCTTGATCTCCGAGGATGAGTTTGACACGAGCTCGAAAGAGTTCTATACATGCGATGTCGACTCTTTCCCTAATTTTCATTCAACTTATAAATTGATTGAAAATCATCCCCAAAAGCTGTTTTCTTTACTGTTAGAAAATTCATCAAAATCTGAAGTTTTTTATTATAGATCACTAGATGAAGAGTTCACCAAATCAAAGAGTTAGAAATTGAACCGTTTGTTTATAAGCAAAATTTCCTACTTCAAAATCGCCTTATCTAGCTTCATCATTTTCGTGACACTACCGGTATTTCTATTTCTTATTTGGCTGATTGCCTTGGCCAATTTCCTGTATCTTAGAAGGAGTGCATGCCCAAACTACAAAGATGGGCTTGCTGTAAACCCGGACTTATTTTTCTCACCAATTAGTGGAAAGGTTAAATGGATTGACTTAGAGAAGAGAGAAGTTTGTCTAACTGTGTCACTTTTGTCTGGCCTAGGTGTTTACTTCCCTTGTCCAGCTAAAGTGGAAGACTTTAAGCTTATGAAATTAGATCGATCTAGAATGAGTGGTTTTACAAACCGCCGAAATCGCTATAACCTCACGCTTCGTAGCTCTAGAAATGAGTTGGTGCACTTGGAGCTGGAGCCATTGCTTTTAGACTTTAGAAGTTTTGTGCTAGCTGGAGATAGGGCCAAGATGTCTGCTTGTATGGGCTATTTACCCATTGGAGGAAAGGTTAAAATTACATTTCCTTCGGAGATCAAGCTCTTAGTTGCTGAGGGAGAAACGCTCAAGGCCGGTGAAACGGTTTTGGCTGGAACATAGGAATTATTATGGCCGAGAAAAGACTGGATAAATTTGCGTTTTTTTTACCTAATACTTTTACTGCAATGAACATTGGTTGCGGGTTTGTTGCAATCATGTTCTCCATGCAAGGAGAGTTCTATAAGGCCTGTATGTTTATATTTTTAGGCGCTATTTTTGATAGTGTTGATGGGAGAGTTGCAAGGCTTACGGGAACATCGTCCTCTTTCGGAGAGCAATTCGATAGCTTAAGTGACCTAATCTCATTCGGAATGGCCCCCGCAATTATCTTTTATAATAGATTTTTGATTGATTCAGGTAGAGTGGGGATGGTAATCGCTTTTCTCTTCCTGCTTTGTGGGGCTTTAAGACTTGCACGCTTTAATGCAAATATTGCAAAGGTTAAAAGTGATTATTTTCAGGGACTTCCTATTCCTGGTGCGGCACTGGCCGTATTGAGTTATATTTTAGTTTCTTTAGATTTCGATGTTTTTAATAATCTATATGTCGCAATCCCCTACATTATTTTTTATGCACTCCTTATGATTTCAAATCTACCTTTTCCCTCATTTAAAAATAGTGATTGGGTTAGAAAGAATAAGAGGAAGGTATTATTTTTAGTCTTTCTGATCATTTCATCATTGTTCATTTATGAACAAGTGATGATTCCTGTAATTATAAGTCTCTATGTCCTTTTGAGCTTGGGTTATACGGCCTTACATCGAGATAAGCTTCAAGGAGTTTTCGATTGGGAGGATTCTGATGGCGAGGCATCTGAGGCCAGATGACTTTTTACAAGCTTCATCTAAGTTTTAGAGGAACAAGGTTTCTTGGCTGGCAAAAACAAAAAGATTTTCGGCCCACTGTTCAAGATGATTTGGAGAAGGCCCTAAGAGTTATATTTAAAAGCGATTTAATTCACACGATTGGTTCTGGACGCACTGATACCGGCGTGCACTCGCTTGGACATGTAGTTAAGCTTAGTGCACCATTTGAAATAGCCCCCAAAAACTTGGTGAGGGCACTAAACAGTAACTTACCTGTTGATATTCGAGTCCACGAGGCAAGTTTTTGTTCTGAAAACTTTAGACCTACTAATGACGCTTTAAAAAAAGAGTATAAATACTTATTTACAACCAATGCTCAGCTAGGACCATTCCAGTTTGATACAATAGCAAACTACCCTTACGAGCTGGACTTCGAAAAAATGCGTTGTGCATCTAAATTATTTATTGGGCGACATGATTTTCGCGCGTTTAGTTGCGTTGGATCTGAGCCAAATTCAACCATTAGAGAGATATACGAGTGTGAGCTCATCACAAATATTGAGCCTAATATGCAAGGAATTTTTCCTGAATATCATATGATTAGAGTTGTTGGGAATGGTTTTTTGAAGCAGATGGTCAGACTTGTTGTCGGAAGTCTGTGGCATATTGGCCGAGGAAAATTAGGGCCTGATGCCATTGTGGATGCCCTTTCAGGTATAGAGTTCCAGAGAATTGGCGAGGTTGCCCCCCCTCAAGGTCTATATAAGGTAAAAACATGGTATTAGAGCTAATGCTTTGACTTTCCACAAGTTTCTGGCTATTTTCGCACTAATTTTTCATAATAATTAACGCATAAAATCAAGAGGACGAACTATGGCCTATACTGTTGAAGAAGTTAATGGATGTACCAAAAAATTTAAATTTAACTTTGAAGATGTTGATCTTGGATCTCAAATTCAAGCGGCATTGAAAGAGAAACAAAAAACTGCAAATCTTAAAGGCTTTAGAAAGGGAAAAGCTCCTTTGGCCATGATTCAACAGGTTTATGGACCACAAGTTGAAAACGATGCTCTTTACAGATTTGTTTCTGAGGAATTTTATAAGGCAGTTCAAGAAGAAAAAATAAGACCTGTTGGTTACCCAAACTTCGGCAATACTAATTTTGAGCAAGGAAAAAAAGTTAGCTTTGAGGCTACTGTTGAAACTTTTCCAGAAGTTGAAGTTAAAGACTATAGCAAGTACAGCTTTAAGAAAGAAGACGATGCTATAAGTGAAGATGATTTTAAAGAGCTAAAAGATCGCTACCTAGCACCAAAATCAGAAATGGTTGAAGTTAAAGACGAAAAAGCAAAGCTTGAGAAAGGTCAATTTGCTGTATTTAACTTTGAAGGTGAGAAGCCTGATGGCACACGTCCGGATAATATGAAAGCTGAAGAATTTGTTCTTGAGATTGGATCAGGACAATTTATTCCAGGATTTGAAGACTCAATGATTGGCATGAAAAAAGGTGAAAAGAAAACGATCGAACTTACCTTCCCTAAAGACTACCACGAAGCTGACCTTAAAGGTGCAGACGTAAAGTTTGACGTAGAACTTCTTGAGATTAAAGAAAAGAAAGTTCCAGAGATGACAGATGAGCTTGCAAAGGAATTTGGTTTTGAGTCCGTTGAGGATTTTGACAAAAAGAACAGAGAAAGACTACAAAACCAAAAGAAAAGAGAAGTACAGGCAAAGCTACAGGAGCAAATTCTTGAGAAACTAATCGAAGAAAACAACTTTGATGTTCCAAGTGCATTGATTGAGCAACAAAAACAAGCAGTAAGAGAAGACTTGGGGAATAATCTAAAGCAACAAGGCTTCAACGACGAAATGGTTAAAACTTACTTCGAAAAATGGGATGAGGATGTAACTCAGAAAGCAACTTTTCAGGTTAAGAGTGGTCTTATCCTAGATAAAATCTCTAAGAAGTATGAAGTTGAGGCAACTGATGCAGACCTTGACGCTAAAATTCAAGAGATGGCAGATCAGTCAGGAATGGAAAAAGCTCAACTTGAGCAATACTACAAGTCCAATGAGCAAATTAAGCAAAATCTTCTCTATGCCATTAGAGAAGAGAAGACATTTGAAAAGCTTATTCAAGATATGAAAGTAAAGTAACCTTTCTAAATACTAGGCCCTCCAAACTTGGAGGGCTTTTTTTTACACTTAAAGTCCCCGCTCTTTTTAAATCTGCACTTTCTATCAATGTAGTTAATTCTATATCTTCCCACTCCCAATACCTCGTGTTCACTAGGTAAGGGGTAGAGTGCTCTGGTTGTCGATCTCTTTATTAAAAAGGGCTGAGTTAGGTTCGTAGAAAGAGTCATACCAACTAATAATAACAACCACCTTTTATTAAGAGTTACAACTGCAAATAAAAGCAGAGCAATAACTCCCGGTACATTTAAAAAGCTGAAGTAGTCCAAAAGGAGTATAAACGAATGTCCAATTTCAACGAGGTAGTTTCCCAATTCTTTAAGAATTGGAACAGGATAGCATAACAAAACAAAGGGAAAAACCACTGTAAAGGCTCCTGATATAAGAGGGTTTAGGACAATGGCGAGAAGATTGATTTGTTGATCAAATAAAATTGCGATTATGGACTGAAACATAAAGAGGTGTTTTGCTAAATCCCACTTTGATCCGTTGTTGAAGACAATGGCACCCCAAAATATGAAAGTAAAACAAAAGCTCAATGGAGAGTCATAATAATTCCCTGTAAGAAGGGAGAAAAAGAAAGTGCCCAGAAAGGAGAGCTTAATGTTCTTTAAAAAGTGATTTAATGAATAGAATATAAGCATTCTATGCAAGGCCATATAGCCATCAATAAAAAATGAAGATATTAGAAGAGAAAATATTATTAATAGCCTAAATCTAGGCAACCAATGAAACAATAGCAAGAATGAGCTCAAGTGAAGACCTGAGGGTGTTAGAAGATGCATTAGACCAAAGTCTTTCATGGTTTTAATTGTTTTGTTTGGCACGCCAGATTTATTACCCGTTACTAATGCGTTATAAAGACCCCAACCGGAGTCTGATTTAGTTTTTTGGTAATGAGAAAAGGACCTTTTAGTCAATCTCTGTTCATGAAGGGTGAAACACATTAACAGGATGAATGTAAAAGGAATAAGCTTAGAAGGCATGCCTATTGAATTCAAGAAACCATGAGATTTAGCAGTGTTTAAGTCTTTGAATTTGTATGAGCTTTGTGTGATGCTTACCATTAAATAGAAGTTTGCCTTTTTAATTTTTACGTTATACAGATTCAAAATGAATGAATTAAACAAAGTCTTTTTACGCGATGCCATTGCCGAATACTTCAAAGAGGATGACCTTCATTCAAACTTTGCGTATGTGAATTCTCTTCCTCAAGATAAGGTTAAATGCAGTTTAAAAATAAAAGAAGATATTGTTGTTGCGGGGATGCCTTACTTTGCTGAAGCCTTCAATTATCTATATCCTTGTAACTTCGATGGAATTTTGAAGTTTGAAGGCGAAAAATTTCAAAAAGGTGAAGAATTGGGTTTTGAGCTGCCTTTTAATATTGCTCTGACTGGAGAAAGAATTGCTCTCAACTTATTGCAAAGAGCAAGTGCTGTTGCCACTTACACTAGGAAGTATGTGGAAAAGGCACAAAATTATAATATTAAAATCTTAGACACTCGAAAAACAACCCCAGGGCATCGTGCCTTGGAAAAGTATGCTGTTTTTGTTGGCGGTGGCTTTAATCATCGTTTTGGACAAATGGACTGCTTGATGATTAAGGATAATCACAAAAGCTTTTTTGGCGGACTAGAGAATGCCTTAAAGTTTTTTAATGATATTCACTCTTTTTATAGGCCAGTAATCGTAGAAATTCATGACCTTGATGAACTCAAGCAAGCTCAAAAGCTGAATGTTAAACATGTGATGCTGGATAACTTTTCACCAGAGATGATTAGATCTGCAGTTGAAATTAAAAATGAACACCAAACATATGAAGTGTCAGGTGGCATTCGTCTCGAAACTATCGATAAGTACCTTATTGACGGAGTTGATGCTATCAGTGTGGGAGCTTTAACTTACGACGCTCCACATGTTGATATCTCTTTAAAATATAAAAAATTATGATTAAACAATATGATGTTTTAATTGTTGGCTCGGGAATCGCAGGGCTAACAAGTGCAATAAAACTTGCCGAGCAGGGTGCAAGTGTGGGTATATGCACTCGCGAAGAGGAGCCCGAACACACTAATACCTATTGGGCACAAGGCGGGGTGATTTATTCTCAGAAAATTTGGGATGACGAAGACACGCTTGTTGACGATATAAATCGAGCAAGCTCACATACGGCAAACCTTGAAGCTGCAAGAATCTTGGCAGAACGATCACCTGAAATATTGGAAGAGATCTTCTTAGAAAAGGCAAATACACAGTTTGACAGAGATGAAACCGGAGAGCTTCTGTTCACAAAGGAAGCTGCACACTCCAAAGCCAGAATAATTTACAAGGGTGATTATACTGGAAAGGCCATTCAAGTCTCACTTTTGAATTATTTAAATGATAAAGAAAGGTTTCCAACAGTTGAGTTCTTAACTGCTCATACTGCAATTGACCTAATTACTCCCAATCATCATGGAGTTTCTATTCAACAACGCTATGAGGAAAACAAGGTTGTGGGAGCCTACGTATTTGATCAAAAAAAATCTATAGTTAAAAAAGTTTTAGCAAAGAAAACAATTCTTGCCACTGGAGGAATTGGTGCCCTTTATCTTCACAACTCAAATGCCTCAAGCTCTAGGGGTGATGGGCATGCTATGGCTGCAAGAGCAGGTGCTCAAATGCTTAATATGGAATTTATTCAATTCCATCCGACAACATTCTACTCAGGGACAGGACATAGACGCTTTTTAGTATCAGAGGCCGTTAGGGGGGAAGGGGGAAAACTTCTGAACTCTAAAGGTGAAGCTTTTATGGAGAAGTACCACCCTGATAAAGAGCTAGCTCCTCGTGATATTGTTGCTCGGGCAATCTTAAGTGAGATGATTGCTTTAAAAGATGATTATGTTTATTTGGATATCACTCACAAAGATCCTGAGTGGATAAAAAATAGATTTCCTACTATTTACGAGTATTGCCTAGAACATAAAGTTGATATCACAAAAGACCCTATTCCAGTCGTTCCTGCGGCCCATTACACCTGTGGAGGAGTAAAGACTGATTTAAAGTGCAGGACAAATCTAAAAAACCTTTATGCTGTTGGCGAAGTTTCTTGCACTGGGCTGCATGGGGCGAACCGTTTGGCGTCAACCTCCCTTCTTGAGGGTGTAACCTTTGGTTATATTGCAGCTGAAGAAATTTCAAAAAATCTTCAAAACGAAAAAATTTATGATGCCGAAAATATTAGAGACTGGCGAATTGGAGAGGATGCTCTAGATCTTGGTCTCATCGCTCAAGACATTCAAACTATAAAACAAACCATGTGGAACTATCTTGGCCTTACTCGTTCTAAAAACAGGCTTGCTAGAGCAAGGGCAATGTTTAGAGAAATGTCCGACGAGATACACAAGTTTTATAGACACGCAGCACTTCATGATGAACTAATAGGACTTAGAAATGGTGTGGAAGTTGCCAACATGGTGTTAAATGCGAGCGTGAGAAACAAAAAGTCAGTAGGGTGTTTCTATAGAGAAAAGTCCTAAAAGAAATAAGACCCTGAAAAGCTTAGTCCCACTTCTGAATACCCCAAATCCACTTTTTCATCCTTTTGAGTTTCTGAGTTCCATGTCTTGTTTCCCCCTGCGTCTTGTGCATTCACATAAAATAGAGCAAAGGTGCCTATATAATTTTGATGTCGCTGGGTTATGCCGCCTGTAAAACTCGTTTCGTTCACGTCCTCATCTCTTTTGGAAATTGTGGGTAAATAAGAAATTCCAGCTCCAAGTGTTGTGAAGCTGCTGTAAAGGTACTGAATCCCAACTGAAGGCGAGATGGACGATTTAGAATAATCATTGCCTCCACCATTTAGGTTTTGAGATGTTTCAGAAAAGGTGTTTGTTGAAGAATCAAAGGACCCCGCCTTAATAGCGTCTTTCAATTCAAATCTTGTAGCTTGATAAGCTGGTGTTATGTTTATATTAAATTCTGACTGCCACCTATCGTTTTGCCACGCAGCTCCCAAACTTAATTTAGCCTCTGCAAATTTTGATTCCTTTTCGTTAATCTTAGACTCATAGTTTAGGTGGGAAATGGCCACGTTACTTGAATCAATTCCATTCACGTTAATTGAAGAAATATTAATTCTAGAATCATTTTTAAAAATATAACGAGGACTCTCTATTCTCGCACCAAAGATGAATGCTTCATAATCATATTTAAAACCAAAGCTTATCCCATAAAGTAGAAGGTTAAGAGAGCTAGAGGAGGTTGAGTTTGAATACTCTCTCTGGGCAGGGGAATTATTTGAAAAATTCTGGTTATATTTAGTTGTTATATGAGTTGAATTAATACTCATAAGGTTGAAAGCAGCTCCCCACCATGACTCGCGTGGAGAAATGGCCATGATATATTGGTTCATCTGAAGTTTTTCCGTCTCACTCTCAGACGAGCCCGTAGGGAGTCCTTCTGAGTTCCTGGAGTTTGTCGTGTTGATCTTGTTAATAAACTTTGAGTCCTCGTTTACAATCATAAACCCAAGGTTAAACTCTTCCATTCTCTTGATGTAGGAAACATGGTTGGAAGATGTATTATACTCTACGCTGCTTTCTAATTTTGTTTTCTTAGCACTAAAACTTGATGCTCCGGAGGAGATCGAGGATTTGGTGATTTCACCTAGTCCTGCAGGGTTCAAGATTGGCGAGGTGGCATCTGCAGTCCTTGCAATTCCAGTGTTTGCTTGAGTAGAGTAAATTCCACCCAAAATCCTTGTTTCGCAATAAGCAAATGAGCTGGTTAAAAATAAGATAAATAATTTCAACATGATGGAGAGTTACCAGCTAAATAAGTCAAAGCGAATAGGTTTCGTATATAGCTGTAAATATTACTTTCCACACTCCATCTATGGACTTATGCGTCTAGAAACCTTATAAAAGCGAAAATTAAGGATTATCACTATTATGCAAAACACCGAAAAAACATTTCAAGAAAAGTCTCTATATTTTAGCTCTCTAGGTTGTTCCAAGAACTTGGTTGATTCCCAAGTTATGTTAGGCCATTTAGGCCTGGATGGATTTACAATAACAACAGAGCCATCTGAAGCAGAAGTTATCATCGTAAATACTTGCTCTTTTGTAGAGGCCGCAAAAGTAGAATCTATTGAAACTGTCCTGGAATACTCAGACTATAAGAATCCAGAACATGGCAATTGCAAAGCACTGGTTATGAGTGGTTGCATGGCACAGAGGTATCATGGTGAACTCGAAGAAGAGATGCCCGAAGTTGACATGTTTATTGGCACTGGAGAGTACAATAAAATCGTTCCACTCCTTAAAGCTTTTGAAGAAGGAAAGCTAGAGAAGAAGTCATTTGTTGAGATTCCAAAGTATATTCACACAGAATTTGACCCAAGACTTAACACTTCTCCTGGGTATATGGCATGGCTTAAAATTTCAGAGGGCTGTAATAGAAACTGTACTTTCTGCATTATTCCTACTCTTAGAGGAAAGCTTCGATCTCGCTCTGTGGAGTCTCTTGTGAAAGAGGCCAAAAGTCTAACTGAGTCTGGTGTAAAAGAATTGAACCTAATATCTCAAGACTTCTCTGATTATGGATCTGACTTCAAAGGCTTTGAAAAAACTGATGGAAAGAATCCTCAGATTCATGGAATGCTAAAAGCACTTCAAGATGAGTCTGGAGCCGAGTGGGTAAGAGTATTCTATTTCTACCCAGACGATCTAACTGAAGATGTTATGGATCTCATGGCAAGCTCAGACAAGATCTGTAAATACCTGGACATGCCAGTTCAGCACTTCTCTGACAAAGTTCTAAAGAGAATGAATAGAAGAGTTACTGGAGATGTAATTCATCAAAAGATTAAAACTCTTAGAGAAAAGATTCCTGGAATTGTTTTAAGAACCTCAATTATTGTTGGTTTTCCTGGTGAAACTGAAGAAGACTTTCAAAAGCTAATTGACGGGATTCAAACTGTAAGGTTTAACCACCTAGGTGTGTTTAAGTATTCTGATGAGGATGGAACTCCAGCTCTAAGACTTAAAGATAAGGTTCCGCAAGAAGTAATCGATGAAAGATTTGAAAGACTTTATGAAGCTCAAAAAGAAATCGCTAGAGAGCTTAACCAAGAATATCTTGGCAAGACCTTAGATGTTCTTGTTGAAGGCGCTCATGAGGAAACAAACCTTTTACTTCAAGGCCGTCACCAAGGACAAGCTCCAGACATCGATGGAAAAGTAATTATCAATGATGGTGTCGCAAAGGCCGGTGAAATCGTTAGAGTTGAAATCACCGACGTGCTTGATTATGACCTTGTTGGAAGGATTGTTGAGTAGCTACTCTTTAAGTAGTCGATCTATTGTTGAATTAAATTCCAAAATAAAATCTTCATAGTACTTTCCAGTTGCAGGCCCTGAAAAGCCTGCATGAATCTTTCTTACACGGTTGTTCTTGTCGAGAATAATCGTTGTTGGAAACGATATGAAGTTTTTTAATTGCGGCAGAACATCTTCAACTTTTGTATCTCTAGTATATCCCCCAATTAAAATTGGATAATCAATTTCTAACAAATTCTTAGTCTTTTTTAACTGCTTTATTGCTTCCTTTTTATTGGGACTTCTTTCAAAAGCAATTATAGAAAAACTAACGTCTTTGTTTTTGTTTCTTTCTCTCCATTGTTTGATAAATCTTGTCTCATCCATACAGTTAGGACACCAAGAGCCAAAAACTTGGAAAACCTTTACTTTATTTTTATTCGTCTCATTTATTAAGCTCTCTGTTTTGCCTGATAGAGTTTTTAAATAAATTTCATCAAGATTCCCTGCAAGAGTTGTTGTTTTTGTGGCATCTGGAAGCTCAAAGCCTGAGTTCACCTGGGCATTAAAAGATTTTTTACTGCTGAGCCCTGAGTACATCATGCCTTTATATACCTCATCCGTTAGTTTTCCTTCAAAGTAAAAAGAAAACACTCCATCAAAGCCGTGAAGAATCAACTTATCTCCTTTAAGTGAGGGCGTTAAAAAACGATAATCACCAGTTTGGGTAAGAACACTTGCAAAGGTGTAGTCATCTCTTTGAGTGAACAAAAGAATTCCTTCGTTTACGTCTTCATTCTGTCCAATATCAATTTTCCACTTTTCATTAATTTTAAGCTTTGGAATTTTAAGTTCATTCTCAACCTTTGTTCCTGTGATAGGGACACGAAACTCTTCTTTTCGATTTGGTTTAATCCAGTTGCCTGTTATAAAACTTCCATCCTGTTTCAGTTCTAAAACAGCATCAAAGTTTAAAATAGGAATGAGCACTATATTGTTTAATAAGTCATATCTTAAGTTTATGATTTCAGGACCGTTATGCAGGTCCACTTGATTACTTTTTTTGAAGTGAAGTTGAAAAGGTATTTCTTTATTTTGAATGTTAAGCTTTAAGTTCCAAATCCCTTTCAGATTTGCTTCTTTTTTAGAGCATGCATATAGCACAAGTGAGAATATCAGAATCAGTATTTTTGACATATTACCCCTTTGACCGGCGTATCCTCGCAGGCCAGTGTAGGGATTGTCAAATATCGCTGTTAAATATCAATTAGGCTAGTTTTTGGACAGGTCTGTTTGAAGCTCTGAAATCTTATATTGAATATGACCATATGTTTGGCGATCTTTAAGCTCTTTGTTGTTAAGTCTCTTTTCTAGAGAGTCTATTTTATCAACTAGGGCAGTTAAAGCATGTTTAATATCGCTTAATTGTTGCGTGTGACTGCTATTAACTGTGTCTAGCTCTTTTGCTGTTTCTTGAGCAATCTCTTTGGCCAAATCCTTAACCATTTTCTTATTTCTAAAAGCAAAATTAAACATGATTCCTCCTGCACTTATCTTACTATTTTTAGAAATTTGTTTGTAGCTGGAAACTTTGTCCCTTAAAATGGTGTTGCAAATTAATTAAATCAAGGAGTTGTCGTGGCCAAGTATTTAGGCTTATTAATAGTTTTAACATCATTTTCCTCCTATTCCCTAGATTTGGATAAATATAAAGAGCAAATCAGAGGACATTTAAAAAGCATGTTTGGCGAGGATGTTTCAAATAAACTCCTTGGAGAAGAGGAGAGGACAGTAGAGTTGCCTGACATCCCGAAGGTTGAAATAGATGCAACTTCAACCAAAGTTTACTCGGACAAAAACAGAAAAATCGAAAAACAGGGAAGTGCCTTCAGTTCTCTATCAGATAAACAAAAGAGAAAGTATCAGGTTGCCTTTATCCAAGAGCTTTATGAGGTAACCCGAAACTCTGAACCAAAACAGGACGATATAATTAAGTACTTAAATGTCCTAGAGCAAGGGGGCTCCAGAGAGGGTGTTTACAGGGCCATAACATTGGATGATGTTTATTCTAGCTTAGAGTCTTATGACGAAACTCCAGAGAAGGCATTAACCGATTTCACCGTAAAATACGGAGAAAAGTATCTTGGAAGAGTATTCGATGGAAGCTCAATTCGAAAGCTTAATCTTTGGTCAATCAAACGAATCGTTACTGAAAAGAGTTTGGAAGTTATGGATGTTTTAGCGAATAAGCCTGAAGATCTCCATGCTTGGTACGCGGTCTTTTCAGCCGAGCTTGCAAAAGAGTATCCAAAACTATGGCAGACAAAGATAAGAAGCACTCAAGACCCAAGAGTTCATTTAAACTGGGCATCGCAAGCTCCCTTTCAGCATGTAAAATCTGAAACTATTATTAAGCTGCACAAATTAATGAATTTTTTAAATCAATCCTCCCTGTAAAGTTTTTATAGTACGACAAGTCTTTGCATGTAAATAATTCACCTGGGCAAGTTTGCCCAGACTTTGCTCTCCCTTTGCCCAAATAAGTCTGGTTTCTGACCTGGTTGAACTATATATTGATCGGCATGAAACACAGATTACAAACATACACAAACTACAAAGCGTTCCTACTCTCATATAGCGAGGACGCTAAGAAAAGAAACAAGAAATGGACTATGGGTGTTTGGGCCAGACAACTAGGCCTACAAGACACATCTTCCATTACTAAGATCTTAAATGGACAAAGACATCCTGGAAGCAAACTCACTCGCAAACTAAGTGACTTTTTTGAGTTTGAACATGATGAGTGTCAATACTTTGAAGATCTAGTGCGACTGCAAAAACATGGGAACGACCCAAAGCTTTGCATCGCTATTTTGGAGCGCATGGAAAAACTGCACCCTAATGCCCACATGCGCATTATCGATCTAAGCACGTTCAACCTAATTTCTCATTGGTATTGTTTAGTCATTAGGGAGATGGTTCGACTAGAGAGTTTTAAAGAAGACTATGAATGGATTAGCTCAAAGCTTAATTTTAAAGTCACTCCCAAAGAAGTTAAAAAAACAATAAATCTACTCTTGGAGCTTGATCTACTTCAAAGAGATGATGCTGGCAAACTTGATGTTAACCAACATGGCAGGGTTCACGCCGGTAATGATATCGCAAGTGAGGCGATTAAGCGCTATCACGAACAAACACTTGAAAATGCCAAAAATGCGATTAGACAGTTCTCCCCTGAGGATCGGGAGTTTCAGGCATCTTGTTTTAATATGTCTAAGCAAAATATGCCCAAGGCCAAAGAACTCATAAGAGAATTTAAATCAAAGTTTGTAAAACTATTGGAAGAAGATAAAGCGGATGACGTCTTTCAAGTACAAATACAGTTTTATCCATTAACAAAAATATTGAATTCATAAAACAAGGAGAAAAAATGTTTAAGAAAACTTTATGTGTAATGATGCTGGCAGGACTTGTGCAGGCCAGAGAAGGAAGTGTAGGAAATGGCGGTGGAGCCTGGGTTTGTCAAAACAATGACCAATTACAGAGTATTCGCTGGGCAAGACTTGTAGATCTATACGAGGCTGAAAAGGAATTCGGACTCCCTATGAAAGTCTTTGAAGCTTTTGATTATCGCCAAATTGTGGATCTTCAGAAGGCCAAATTATTCTCTGTAAATAAAAAACTCTATGAGGCATTGGTCCCATACTTTGATGACATTGAAAGGAATCTACGCGAGGTGGATGGAGATCTGGAAGTGATTGACGATGCTCTTTATAGGATGAAGCCAAGTGCTAGAGATTGTAGCGGTGGAAAAGTAAAATACACACAACTTGCAAACTACACCCACTATGGAAGCATTTTGGTAAACGAACACCTCTTCAACAGTTCAAAGCTAGCCGAAGTGGATAAAGCAGCACTGATGTTTCATGAAGCGATGTACGCCTACCTTCGAGACCGCTATGGAGACTCAGATTCTGTGCGGGCAAGAGAAATCGTAGGGTATGTCTTCTCCAATCGAAAAAACATAGAGATTTCTGAAAAAATAGATGAAGTCCTTGGCTACATGTCTGGTAGTACTGTAGGAATGGAATTCGTTACAATTCTTGCTGGAAGCTTTACTATGGGATCTTCAAGTGACGAAGTAGGTAGACACAGCGAGGATCAACAGCGTGATGTCATTATCACTCAAGATTATGAGATGATGAGAACTGAGGTTACACAGTTAATGTATTTTGAAGTGACGGGAGATAATCCATCACGGTTCAATAAACAAGAGAATTGCCCTCAAAGCTTTAAGGTTAGAGTAAGCCACACTACTGGAAAAATTGTTTTTCTGTGCCCTAACAACCCTGTAGAGAGGGTATCCTATAACAACGTCCAAAGTTTTATAAGCTTATTGAATAGCAAGACAGGAATGAATTATCGTCTGCCAACTGAAGCTGAGTGG
This sequence comes from uncultured Bacteriovoracaceae bacterium, assembly GCA_950070535.1. Taxonomy (GTDB): domain Bacteria; phylum Bdellovibrionota; class Bacteriovoracia; order Bacteriovoracales; family Bacteriovoracaceae; genus UBA845. The sequence continues at coordinate 103,633 of CATMLK010000005.1, forward strand.
GAGTATGCCGCAAGAGCTGGCTCACAAAGTGCCTATTCTTTTGGTGATAGCGCTGCATATCTTTCAAAACATGCAATCTATAGAGACAATTCAGGTGATAAAACTCATGAGGTGGGACCTATTCGAACTTACTCAAACCTGCCAAACGCTTTTGGTCTCTATGATATGCATGGCAATGTCTGGGAGTGGACTCAGGATTGGTACACTAACTCGCCACGTGGTAATGTTGACCCTGTGGGTCCAAGCACAGGTGCCAATCGCGTTATTCGTGGCGGCAGCTTCTACAATGGTGCCGGAGGCTTGCGTTTGGCTTATCGTGGCAGCAACAAGCCGTCTTACGGGTACAACTATGTGGGCTTCCGCCTTGTGAGGACATTACACTAAGCTCTTTTACTGTTTTATATGCCGCCCCCAGGATTAGTGCAACGGAAACCTAGGGGGCGGTTTTTTTTATAGGTGGTGACAAGTTGGGAACAAACTCTCGGAGGGACATGCAAGAGATTAAGCATGAGCTCAAAAGGGACACTGAAGAGCTTCATCAAGAGCTCAAACGAGATATGGGAGAGCTTCGTCAACAAATACTTCAAGGTTTTAAAAGTATTAATGAGCGCTTTGAACTTTATGCGACCAAAGAAGACTTAGCCACACTTCAGGATAGACTTACCATTCCCATGGGGGCCATGTTTGTCGCGACTACCGCTATTCTTGGTTCACTTAAATTTATATAAACCTAGTTGTAAAACGGATTGATCACTCCAGTTAAGTTGGCCAAAAGCCTCTCCACACCAAGTGCCACACCGGCCGAGGGAGGCAGACCTTTTTCAAGTGCTGAATAGAGCACCTCAGGCTTTGGAAGTTCATAGCCGTAAAGCCTTTTTTTATCCACTTCCTGTTGTTTAAATCTTTTCTTTTGCATTTCTAAATCTGTTAGCTCATTAAAACAATTACAGAGCTCAACTCCATTCATATAAATCTCGAACCTTTCGCAAACTCGTGGCTCATCTTCCTTTAAAGTTGAAAGAGCTGCTAATGGTGCTGGAAATTCATAAAGCAGTAAGTAGGGAATGCTTTCAAATTTTGGCTCGACCTTATTTAAAAAAAGAAGAAAGAAATAATCGTCCCAGTCGCAATAACTTGAAGGAAGGGGAACGTCTTTAAAATCTTTTTCTATTTTTCTTTTAAGCTCTGAAGTGTCTAGGAAATTTAGTATATCAAATTTGCATTCATCTTTAATGAGCTCTTGTACAGTTGCTTTTACGGGAGAGAAGTTTTGAAGAGACTTCTTAATAGGAGAACCGGAATTTTCTAATTCTTGAAGACAATGGCGGACTAACCTCTCGCAATCTTCCATAATTTTCTCATAACGCTCATTTTTTCTATACCACTCAAGCATTAGAAACTGAGATCTATGAATGGGTGAGCTTGGCTCGTCTCTAAAGCAGTAAGAAATATTAAAGATCTTATCAAAGCCTTCCTCTTCGAGTGAGAGGAGCTCTTTCATATGGAACTCTGGAGATGTGTGCAAGAATTGACCTGAGCTCTTGTTATTCTTTTTAGAAAACACCTCGAAAGGATGGATATGGGTTTCCATTCCTGGATTTTGAACCATCGGTGGAGTTAGAACATCAATGAATCCATTTTGTGTGAAATAATTTCTAATGGCCTGAACAAGGGCGAATTGATATCTTAAACGCATAAATGAAGTCACTTTTTAATTTAAATCTTCCAAAAGATCTTATTCCTAGCGCAAAATTGGACGAGCGGCCAGACAAGGATTGGGCCGGAGCGGTCGTGTTCCTATTTGTTGGAGAATACCTTCTTTTGATAAAAAGAAGCGAAAGCATGCCTAGCCATAGCGGACAGATAGCTTTCATTGGTGGTCACAAACTCGAGGGAGAGAGCCCAAGACAAACTGCCGTGCGAGAATTCGAAGAAGAGACTGGTCTTGAAGCTAGAAATTTAAAAGTTATAGGTATTCTGGATACTGTCAAAACTGCATCGAGCTCTTTAATTTATCCGTGCTTATGCCATATCGATATGGCGCCTGCTGATTTTATTAAAACAATTAAATCCAACGGGGAGTGGGATGAGGCAATGCTTGTTCCATTTCGCGATCTCTTAAAGTACGAAAAATGGACTTTTGCCAAAAGCATAAGGCCAGATGAGCAAAATCCAATATTTTTCTATCCTATAATGCGCAATACCTATATCTCCCGCACTGGCGAAGAAGGCAAAGATCATCTACTCTGGGGAGCGACCGCCAAAATGATTTGGAACTTCTTCAAATTTTATGAACTAAGTGTTACATCTGTTTCAAAATAAAGGGTGAACTATGATTGATTATATTGGACTATCAGGCCTGATCCTCACTGTTTGTGGATCTTTCTATTTTCTATTTTTCTCTAAATCGAGCTCAAAGCCTCAAATTGAGTATAAAGAGACGCCTAAACTTGAGGAAGCTAAGGAAGTGGCTCCGGACGAAAAGAAAGTTGAGCCGCCTCAAAAAAGTTGGACTCAGCGCTTAAGTGATGGTTTATCCAAAACTCGTAGCGAAGTTTGGGGAAAAGTCACAGGACTTCTTGGGAAAAGCAATCTTACTGACGAAGAGTTTGAACAAATAGAGGAAATCCTCTACTCGAGTGATTTAGCACCTGCAATGATCTCTGAGTTACTTGAGAGACTTGAAAAAGAATATAAAAAAGAAGACGGCGACAAAGACTACCTGGCCCTTATCAAAAACTTTCTAGCTGAAAAAATGGAAGCTGCACAGCAAAAGACTCCACAAGATTTGTATGAATTTAAAGGGGAACATACTGGCACTAAAGTAATTATGATTGTTGGAGTGAACGGGGCAGGCAAAACGACCACAATTGGAAAGCTTGCAACCAAACTGAAATCTCAAGGAGCCAAAGTTGTCGTAGGAGCTTGTGATACCTTTAGGGCGGCTGCAGTTGAGCAGTTAGAGGTTTGGTGTCAAAGGGCCGGTGTGGACATAGTGAAGGCCGCTGAAGGAGCAAATCCAAGCGGTGTGGCCTATGAGGCGGTTGAGAGGGCAGTGAAGGCCGAAGCTGACTACTGCATAATCGATACTGCGGGTCGACTGCATACTGCAGCAAACTTGATGGAAGAGCTTGCAAAAACAAAAAGAGTTATGAGCAAGGTTTTAGCAGATGCACCTCATGAGGTTTTGTTAGTTGTTGATGCAATCACAGGACAAAATGCTTTGCGTCAGGCTCAGGAATTTCATAAAACACTAGATTTGACGGGTCTAATTTTTACAAAGTGTGATGGTTCTTCAAAAGCAGGTAGTGCTGTAAGTATTGTAAATGCACTGAGCGTTCCAGTCACCTATATTGGTGTTGGAGAAAATGTTGAAGATTTAAATCAGTTTGAACTTGGAGCCTATTTAGACGCACTGCTAGGACTAAATGTCGCGGCACATGGCTAAATCTGACCCCTGTCAAAGAAATTGACTTGTTTTGCCACTTTCATTAATCTGATTCTATGACCGCTAAAAATGAAGGTTTAGAATTTAATATATTGGGATGTCAAATCCGCATCAAGCAAGATGAGGCTCGTGATGAACAGGCCAAAAGAGCTGTAGATATAGTAAATCAAGAAATTGAATCACTAAAAAAGCAAAATCCTAATTTAAAGGACTTGGACTGTGGCGTCTTGGCCGCTCTGAAAATTGCTTCAGCAAAACTTGATGTAGAGAAAGAATTTAAAGAGACAACGTTGTCCCTTAAAGCGGGAATAAATGATGCGTTGGATTTTATAGAAGAAGTTTCACCGGGAACTATGCAGGCCAGAAGTTAAATCGCGTGAAAAAACACGAATTGCGAACTATTGGAAAGCAAAAGATTCTCGACTTAGATAAGGAGCAAAAGCTTGAAATATCTAGGAAGCTTTCAAAAAATTTAAAGACATTTCTTGAGTCCTTAAATTCCGAAACTGATTTATTAGCGAACAAAATGCTAGGAGGCTTTGCTCCTCTTAAAGATGAACTTGACTGGTACCTTGAACTCCAAGAATCAGGCATGTGGCCTTGTGTTCCCTGCTTGGTTGATGAAATAAATATGGAGTTTTATAAGGTTAGTTGGAAGCTCTTGACCAAAGACTTCCTAAGTGTGAACTGGGCCGGAAGGTTCCCTAAAGCACTACCAAAAGTCTTGTTGGTGCCTGGACTTATGTTTGACCCAAAGGGTGGAAGATTAGGCAGAGGCAAAGGCTGTTATGACAAATACTTGTCTAACAAAGAAGTTTTAAAGATTGGTGTGTGCTCTGAGGAGCAGATTATTAAAGAACTAACTTTGGAGGATCATGATATCAGAATGGATGTTGTGATTACCGACCAAAATATATATAGAAGGGGTTAAATAAAGATGAATACTGAAACAATTCTTGCTAGTGCCCTTTCCTTAATTGTGGGTGGAGTTGTCGCTTATATCGTGGCAATGGGAAAAGTAAAAAACCTGCAAGCGGAAAGTGAAAAAGAGGCCGGAGAAATAATTAAAAAGGCCAAAGATCGCGCTCATGAGATTAAAAGAGACGCAAAAAAAGAGGCTAAAGAAATTATAAATGAGGAAAGGGAGGCCCTTGATAAAGAATATCATAAAAGAACCCAATCCCTTCAGGACCAAGAAAGAGGTCTTGCAAAAAAAGAAGTAACTTTAGATCAAAAGATCGAAGCAAAAGATCGAGAGTTGGACAAGCTAAAGGACAAAGAGCGTGACCTAGAAAAAGAAAAGCACGCTGCAATTGCCGAGCGTGAAAGACTAAAAGTTAAGCAAGAAGAAATCTCTACAAAACTTGAAACTGTTGCACAGATGACTAAAGAAGAGGCCAAGGATCAACTGATTTCAGTTATGGAAGAAGAGGCCAAGGTTGATGCTGCAAAACGAATCCGAGTTGTAGAGGACGAGGCCAATGAAGAAGCTGAAAAGAGGGCTAAAAGAATTTTAGGTATCGCACTTCAGAGATTTGCTGGTGAGTATGTTGCTGAGCAGACTATTACATCTGTTGAGCTTCCTGGAGATGAAATCAAAGGTAGGCTAATCGGTAGAGAAGGGCGAAATATCCGTGCATTCGAACAAATCTGTGGGGTTGATCTAATTATTGACGACACTCCTGGCATGGTTGTTATTTCTTCGTTCAATGTTGTTAGAAAGCAAGTTGCTAAAATGACTATTGAAAAGCTTATTGCTGACGGAAGAATTCACCCTGCAAAAATTGAAGAGTTTCACGACAAATCAAAGCATGAAATGGAGATGCGTCTTAGAGAGCTTGGAGAAAAAGCTCAAATGGAAATCGGCATTCATGGGCTTCACCCTGAAGTTCTTAAAATGCTTGGTGCCCTTAACTACAGAACGTCTTATATGCAGAATCAATACCAGCACTCTCTAGAGGTTGGCTTCTTATGTGGGGCCATGGCCGCTGAGCTTGGTATGAATGTTAAGCAGGCCAGAAGAGCAGGACTTCTTCATGATATTGGAAAAGCGATTGATGCTTCTGCCGAAGGCTCTCACGCAGTGGTCGGAGCTGATTTCATTAAGAAGTATGGCGAGGACCCAGATATTGTTCACGCTGTAAGAGCTCACCACGAAGATGTTAAGCCTGAGACAGTGCTTGCACACCTAGTAATGGCCGCGGATGCTCTTTCTGGAGCTAGACCGGGTGTTAGAAAGTTCTTGAAAGAATCTTACGTTTCTAGGGTTACTGATATTGAAAACATCGCAAACAGCTTTGAAGGCGTAAATAGAAGTTACGCTATCTCTGCGGGTAGAGAGATCAGAGTTCTTGTTGAAAATGATAAAGTTGATGATGATGCAACAATCATGCTCTCAAGAGACATCGCCAAGAAAATTGAAGAGGAGATGTCTTACCCAGGTACAATCAAAGTATCTGTTATTAGAGAGACAAGAGCTGTTGGTATAGCTAAGTAAGGTAAAAGAATTGGAACCAAAAGTCGCAATTGTCACTGGTTCTTCGTCTGGGTTGGGAGAGGCCATAACAAGGTCTCTTCTAAATCAGGACTATCTCGTCTTTGGCGGAAGTAGATCTGAGTCCGCTATAATTCATAATAACTTTATCGATCTTGAACTTGATGTTAGAAGCGAATCTTCTGTTAAGTCATTTTATTCAGAAGTGTTGAAAGAGACAGAAGTTGTAGACTTGTTTGTTAACAATGCTGGTATTTGTGAAATGTCCTCACTTGGTGAAACTGCTTCCAAGGAATTTGCCAATCATTTTGCCACAAATGTGCTGGGCTCTTTTCACATGCTAAAAGCTCTTGAGCCTTTTCTTATTGAGGATGAAACGCTTATCATTAATATTCTTTCAACTGCCTCACTTGAGGCCTATCCAGGTACTAGCTCTTACACGGCCAATGAAAGTGCCAAGAAGGCCTTGGCAGAAGTTGTTGAAAAAGAGTGGTCTAAATATCATTTAAGGTTTACCAATCTTATTCTTGGTGCTGTGAATACTCCGATATGGAATGACTACGAAGATATAGACGTTGATCAGATGTTGAGCATTTCTCAGGTCATGGAAACTGTAAACTTCTTGGTTAAGTCCTCTTCCGAAAGTAAGTTCGCTGAAATAGTGTTGCAACCGCGTAAAAGCTTCCTAAAGTAATTTTGCCAACTCTTAGAGGCGAAAAGGAATAAAATTCCTTTATGTAATCTCACTAAAATTAAGTACTTATCCGGGTTTTCTGAATATCTCTCAAAGAAAATTAATCAGAACTATAAACTAAAAGAGGATAAACACGATAAGTCTTTAGAGGGAGATTTATTTAGTGCTAAAAATTATTCTTATTTTAACTCTTTTTCAGCTTCAGGCCTATGGACTGGATGGTCTTTTGCCACCAGCAGCTAATCCGCTAAGTGATGAAGGATCTTTTCAATTCAACGATATTTCAGACCTTACAGGGAAGTCGGGCAAGAAGCAGACAGGTTCTTCACTATATTTTGCTAGCCCTAAAAACGTCCACACAAAATACAAAATAGATGAAGCAGGTGGGAATGTATTCATTGGTGATATGGCGGAAGAATACAAAGAACTTACAGGCTCAGGCATATCTAAAAAGAATGAATTCAGAGATAAGTTCTGTGACAGATTGAAGCAACTTGCAATTAGCAATGGACATTACTTTACACAAACTGAGCTTACCAAAAATGCTGAAAATGGTGTGGAGAGGATTCAAAGTGTCTCCTCATCTATTATACAAGAGTATGCTTCTAAATCTTGTAGTGGACCTAATGGAGTTATTGACACAAGCGGTAATTGCTTTAAAGATTTGCTTGCTGATTTCGACAAGTCTGGTAATTTCGATGAGGCCTGCAAAAACCAGGCTGACAGTTATTTATTAAGTGGTGCAAATGATATTGATCTTTCACGTGCCCTTGTCTCTGATCTGAATAAATATGCAAAAAAAGTTGGTAATAAACATGCCGCTTCAGAAAAGCCTAACAGAAGTGCCTGTGCAAAGGGTAACTGTGCATTTTCTAATCCTGATGGATACTACACTGACTGCAATGCCTTAAAATGTAACGTTACCGGAGACAATGATGCTCTTTTAAATATAACTGAACCGCTTGCGGTTATATCTATGGATAGTAGCACCTTTAATGTTAGAGGTTCTGACAAGTTTTGCAATGAATGTTTTCGAGAAGCTGCAAAGGACAATCAACAAGATTTTCCAATAGAAGAGGTTGAAAAGAAATTTAAGAATAAAGTTGCTGGTAGACTGGCAGCTAAAGAAATTCTTGGTTTCGCTAGAATGATAGAGCTAGCAAGTGACTACAACTCCTTAACCCAGAGTAATAAGGAAGCTTTTTGTCCTAAAGGCCTAGAGAAAATGCTTAGTGATAAATGTGGAAGTAAAGAGATGGATGCTGTCTTTGAGGAAAGAATCAAAGAGGCCTCAGATTATATTGGCATAGATATAGAACAAGATTCCTTTTCATTTTTTAAAGCATTAGCGAATAAAGTGAATGAAAAAGGCGAAGATCAAACATGTACTAGGGCAGATTTTGCATTTAAAAAGGTTAACGCCTTTTTAGGCCCTAAAAATGACGAGCTTCGTGCAGGGATGAAAAGTGTAGTTTCTCAATTAAATAGTGAACCATTGAAAGAGGAAGTCTCCAAGATTTGTGAAAATAATTCACCTGAGGGCACTGGTAGTGTTTCTGAGTTTTTGTCCGAGAAACTAGCTGAGAAGATGGTTAACATGATCGCTGTTATGGGGAGAGAGAACAGTGCAAGTCTTCAGGGTGATTGGAAAGATATGGCATGTGCAAGCAATGTTGATGGATTTATCAGAACTGTAGGCTGTAATGATAGTCAATTTGCCAAAGAGAACCCTGCGAATAGATTTTTTCAAACTTTTCATAGGGACCATGAGGAGATTATCGCTGCTATTAAACAAAACTTTTCCAATGTTGGAGAGGATGGAAGGGTTGATCAGGTTCACTTTAAGCACTTGCTTGAAGATATGAAGATGTTGTTAAAGTCGCAATTCAAATCTACTTTAGATCTTGCTTCAACATATGATCCCATTATTGGATTGAACTTGGAAAGTTGGAAAAATACTTGTGCTCTAATGGGAAGAGCTGATGATAAAATTGAAAATTTGATCATGCAAAACCCTTACAGTAAAGGAATGGAAAACTTAGCAGAAGATTACTGTGCCAGAACCATTAGTAAGGCTAAGAGCCAACTTTGTTCTGATCCTGAAGTCGAAAGGGGCGAAGACTTGGCACTATCTAAGAGAGATCTAGATGAAATTAGAGACGCTCTTATTAAAGAAGAAAATGGTAGGTCTTCGATGGCGATAAACAGTCTTTCTTGCCGCCTTAATAGTAAAAACTTGAGTACAAATTCTAAGCTTGCATTAGGTAGTGGCAACAGCTTTGAAATTTCGGATTTGGAAAAGTCACTTGCAAAAGGAAATTACCCACTGTCTCCGATGGATTATGAGACTTTTAAGAATGAGTCTAGCTGTAATGAAGAAAGCAGAAAGCTTCAGAGTAATACTCTTGCAGCAGTAACCGATCGTTATTTATTTACGGCTATCGATTCAAGTGGAGATTCGTATGCTGCCGATAGGCTAAGTCAAGAAGCAGTAATTACAAATGCTAAATTGGAAGAACAGTTAGATGAGGAGAGACAGGCCTTGAGAACATCTCTAGGTTGGGGTGGAGGTTCTTCTCTTGTAAGCGGGGCCAGGGGAAGAGTTAGTAGTTCTGGCACTAGTGCAATGAATTCTTTCCTTGCAGGCACTGGTGCATCAAGCGTAGCAAGCACCAAAGGCGAGAATAGTAAAACCCGACCAACAGAGCCTGCAGAGAAAAATCGCTTACTTGCTCAAAGTGAGCAAAATGAAACTGAAAGTGGAAAAAATACGAATGGCACAAAACAAGAAGACCTATTTTCTTATATGAGCAATACATCCAGCAGCTTTGATTCTGGGAGTAGTGCATCTGCTTCAAGGTCTCCTGCAAATTACTCAGCTACCCCCATTTGTGATAATGAATGCTTGCAGGAAGTTTTGAGAGGACAGAAGGGTAATATTAGCAACACAGAGGACAAGCAGGAGCTTGCATCTAAGCTTGGAATTAAAAACCCTGAGCAATCATCAGAAGATATGAAAAAGATGTTTGAAGATGTTTTGGAAGGGAAATTAAATGAGAAAGAGTTAGATAAGCTTAAGGCTGAGAATGAACAATTAAGAAAAGAGATGGCAGAAATAAAAAAGGATATGGAAAGTCGTCCAGTCAAAGTTATCGACCAAAACGGTGTTGATAGAACGACGGAAATTCAAAAACCAGAGAGTAATCCTTCTCTAGTTCTAAACCCTAGAAATACGAATGTTGCCGAATATAGGAGCAGAAGCTCCATGCAAGAGAAGGCCGATCAATTTTCGCCTGACTATTCTACGGCCCCAGCTGAAAGGGTTTCACTTGGAGACTATCGATCAAGTCGAAGAGAGGCTGCAAAAGTTCCAGTTGATCAGGTTAAAAACTATAATGCAGAAATGGACCAAACTTTCTTGAGAGCAAACTCAAGTTCAGCTGTAGATGATGGATTTGTAAAAAGGTATGTTAGCCATATTAATAAAGAGGCCGGAAGCATAGAGCACCTAATCGTGTTTGAAAATGGTGTACCTGCTAGAATTAGAGTCCCAGATCCTCAGCGACCAGGTGCATATGTGGAACATCCGTTGGAAGGAGAGATGGCCCAGGAAATACTTGGCCAAGTTGAGAAAAACGAAGTCCAGTCTTTCGCCCTTTACAACATGGTAAGCTTTGGGGACTCTTTGAGTGAATTTATGAAGAATCTTGATACGGAAGCGTCAAACATTACTTCTCTTAGAAGTTTGAATAGTAGGCTTAGCAAGCTAAAAGAGTTGGACTAAAGGTGGATCGTTTTGAAAGTTGTGCCAGTTTCAATTGTCATACCTATACGGGAGTCGAAAGAAGTTTGGTTGCAAAAAAGACTTACAAAGGATTTTCTTCATGGAAGCTTGGAGTTTCCAGGTGGAAAAGTTGAAGCAAACGAAACCCCTCTTGAAGCAGCTGGCCGGGAATTGAAAGAAGAAGTTGGGGTTGAGCTTGATTTAAACGAGTTATCCCTTTTTGATATCACCACCCACCACTACGATAAAAAATCAGTGAAAATTTATGTATTTCTTTTGTCTGCCCACTCTGAGAAATTTGGCAATGAGGGCTGGTTTCAACTGAGCCAAAACTGGAGAGAAGAACTAATCGATAAGGTACCTGCGGCCAATCATGGCATTCTAGACAAATTACACGCTATTCTTTCAAGTGCTTGAATTTACGTTCTCTTTTAAATAAGTTTAGATGCATATTAGTTGTTTAATGTTATAATATGTATTAGTAATGCGTTTTAATTATATAAAATAATCAATCAAGGAGAATTCGCATAGAGCCCCCATCGAGTAGTTTTAATCTTCCTACAATACATCTTTTAAATTTTAATTTAATTTTTCCAGTAGCAAGGAGGCAGTCTTGAGTGCCGAAGTACAAGATATTGTCATCTTTGTGGTTGGTGTTTTCTTATCTGCTTTTTTCTCAGGATCTGAGGCTGCTCTAATTAGTATTCCCGCAAAAAGAGTAAAGCAGCTAATGGAAGACGGTGGACCAAGGGCCAAGGCATTAAACTTTTTGGCTGAAAAACCTAGTGAGATTCTAACTACAATTTTAATTGGAAACAACTTTGTAAATATTTTTGTTGCTTCACTCGCAACAACTATTGCACAGAGATACTTTGCAAGTGATGCGATCTCTTACGCTGTTGGTATTACAACTTTACTCATCTTGATCTTTGGTGAAATCATTCCTAAAACATTTGCAAGAAACCATGCTGAAAGATTAGCTCTGCCAATAATTAGAATTTTGCAAATCTTCTACTTTGCGATGTATCCGGCCGTTAGATTTTTTATGATCATTATTGAGGCGGTCCTTGGTAAGAATGCACAACTTAGTGAGAAGCTTGTTACCAAAGACGATATTGAGTTCATGGTAAACGAAGCGGAGAAGGAAAGGTCTATTGATTCTAAACAAATTGACCTTTTAAACTCTATTCTGGAGTTTCCCACGATCAAAGTAAAAGACATCATGGTTCCAAGAAACCAAGTCCACGCCATTAAGAAAGAAGCAACCTATGATGAGGTTCTTTCTCTAGTTAGGGAAGTTGCTCATAGTAGGTATCCTGTCTTTGATGAAGATCTTGATTCAACGATTGGATTTCTACACGTTAAAGACTTATCCTTTGTAGATATGGATCAGCGGGATAGTTTTAATGTTGCAAAGCTTGTTAATGAACCCTTCTTTGTTTACGAGCACATGAAGATTCAGGCCGTTTTTGATCATATGAATCGTAAAAAAGTGCATTTGGCATTGGTTAAAGATGAAAATGGACTTGTCGTTGGAATTGTTACACTTGAAGACATCATGGAGGAAATCTTTGGAGAAATCCAAGATGAACATGATGAAGATGACGATGGAATTCCAAAAATAGCTCAAAATCATTTGGATGAAGGGCTTAAGGTTCCGGGTGGGATCTCTTTACGTGATCTTTACAATGAATACGATATTAAAATACCTCTAAATGATAACTATTCAACTCTTAGAGGCTTTTTATTAGATATGCTTGGAAACAATTTTCCTAAAGAAGGAAACATCCTTTTTTGGGAAGGCCTTTCATTTAAACTACTTCGAGTTGAGGAAAATGAAATTGAAGAGGTTGAGATAGAAAGCACTGACGGGGAAAAGCATATTATCAAAAAGGATGAAGAGGACGAAGAGCTTGAGCATCAGATTGCTGAAGATATTGAGCCTTCAGCCTATTCAGCAAAATAAATTATTTGAAAGGCCTGAATGAGACATCGCCTCTTACTCGGGCCCTACAAGATAGTCTAATGACCCTTCCATCCATTGATCCCTTGCCATTTTTTGACTCATAAAACTCTTTTATGGACTCAATTGTATTTTGCTCGACAGGTGAGGGTGGTTTTAGGTTTTCCTCACCTTCTATTACTTCAATCTTACATGCACCACAAGATCCGGCCAAACAGCCATGAGGTAGTTTTTCGCCCTGATTGTCCAGTGCGTCAAAGAGAATCTTCTCTTCTTCCACCTCAAAATGCAAATTTTTATGGATTAATGACACTGTGGGCATATAACTTTTATCCTCGTAGTTTTATAAAGGGGCCAAATAATTTATTAAAAAATTGTACCTCGATTAGAGATATATTCAAGGAGATACACAATGTTCAGTTTCGAGAAGCTTTATTCCATGGGGCACGAAGAAGTAGTTTTCTTCAGTGAGCCATCATGTAACCTAAAGGCCATAGTTGCCATTCACGACACAACTCTTGGTCCTGCCTTAGGCGGTACTAGAATGTGGCAATATGCTACAGAAGAAGAGGCCTTAGAGGACGTTTTACGTCTTTCAAGAGGTATGACATATAAAGCCGCCGTATCTGGTCTGAATCTTGGTGGAGGGAAGGCCGTAATCATTGGTGATCCTAAAAAAGACAAATCAGAAGCGTTATTTAGAGCTTACGGAAGGTATCTTGAGTCTTTAAATGGAAGATACATTTCTGCAGAGGATGTTAATATTAGTGTTCACGACATTGATCATATTTACACAGAGACAAACTATGTTTGTGGGGTTGATAAAGCACATGGTGGATCAGGTAACCCTGCTCCATATACTGCTCTAGGTGTATTTAGAGGTATTCAGGCCAGTGCTTTCAAAACTTGGGGAGAAAGATCTCTAAAAGACAGAGTTATAGCACTTCAGGGTGTAGGTTCAGTTGGTACTGAGCTTGCGAAATTAATAACTGAAGACGGTGGGAGAATTATCTTCACTGACATTAGCGAAGAAAATGTTGAGAGATTTAAAAACGAATTCCCTAATGCTGAGTATGTTGCTCCTGAGGGCATCTACGATGTTAACATGGACATTTACGCTCCATGTGCTTTAGGTGCTACAATCAATGACAACACAATCAATAGAATCAAGTGTAAAGTTGTTGCAGGTGCTGCAAACAATCAACTTGCAGAAGATCGTCACGGACAGGAACTAAAAGACAAAGGCATTTTATATGCTCCAGACTACCTAATTAATGCTGGTGGACTAATGAACGTTTCAATTGAGTTTGAAGGTTGGAATGATGTTAAGTCCAGAAGAATGGTAGACACTATCTTTGACACAACTTTGGACATCTTTAAAATCGCTGAAGATGAGAATATTCCAGTGAGTAAGGCAACAGACCTTCTTGCTGAAAGAAGATTGGACGCGATGAAGAAAATCCAGACTACTTACTTAGGCAAAGGTTCAGGTCACAGATTTCCAGGTTCAAAAGTTAGACATCACAAAATATAAGATGCTATAAAGCCTCCGAAAGGAGGCTTTTCTTATGAAAGCTGATCGCTATAAAACAATCATTAAAATTTTAGATTCTCTTTACATGGAAGAGAGCAACCTTATCGCAAATCTTTCCAATACCGCTGCGGTTATTAAAGAGTATCTTGGCTTTTTCTGGGTAGGATTTTACCTGGTTGATGAAGAGTCGAACCAGTTAATCGTAGGTCCATATCAGGGGCCTCTAGCTTGCGGTAGAATTGATTATGGCAAAGGTGTTTGTGGAAGCTCTTGGAAGGAAGCAAAAACCTTGGTCGTAAAAGATGTGCATGAGTTTCCAGGACACATTTCTTGCTCCCCACTTTCTCAATCGGAAATTGTTGTTCCGATTATTAAGGAGGGGAGGGTTCTGGCGGTGCTTGATATAGACCACGATGAAAAGGCTACTTTTGATGGAGAAGACAAAAGATACCTAGAGAGAATCTGTGAAGAGATGGCAAAGCTTTTCTAGAATTCTGAAATTGTGTAGCTTTCACCTGCTTCGTTAATTAATTGTAGGCTTTGCTTACTGTCAAACTTGATATTTTTTACAAGACCAAATTCGGAAACGTTTTTGACTCTTAGGGGAGTCGCAACTCCGTTGGCCTCTCTTTCAAAAACCATTATTTCAGTATCTGTAAGGATATATAGCTCTTCTCCAGTTATCGCCAAGTCAATGGGAGATACGTCTATAATTGACCTTTTAACAGCATTTGAGTTTTCAGCTCTTTTGCCATTTGGGTCAGCATTTTGATTAAAGACTTTGATCCATGAATTCTCCCTACTGAAAACATATAGCTCTTTTTTACTGGGGTTTGATCTTAATCCAGTGGCACCTTCAAGTTCTTCAGTGACAAGCCTCCTTCTTGGAGCCAGGTTACCTGCAAAACTTATGGGAAAAGAGAGTACTTCAAAACTTGTTTGACCTTTGCTTAAAACAAATATTAGGTCCTCGGATGGGGCGGCGTCGATTGCAATGATTTCTTTTAGTAAAGTTTTGTTTCCGGAGGTGAGCTTAAGAATTCCATCGAGCTCAATGTAGAGTAAATTCTTGTGGCCAGCGATGGTATACCCATCAACTTTTTGCATGCTTGCACTTAGCTCTTTAATCGTACCATAACATTCAACTGGAACCTCTTGGGACAATGTTGCGTGTCCGTAGTACTGTGCCAGGGTTGCACATTCTTCGATGCTCGTTTGAGCGTAACTATTTAAGATAAGTGAGAAAAGTATTATTAAAGACTTCACCTTGTGCCCTCCAGGTTTAGAGTGTAGCCAGGGTTGATGGCAAAGCCTGGATCATCAGCAGTTGCGTCTCCAGTTTTAAGCCCCGGTGCACCAATGTCATTGTAGTCGATTGTAACTGTGCAGGTATCGTTTATGGCAATCTGATTGCCGGTGCAGTTGTCTGTGCCTTTGACATAAACTGCTCCGTTGTTGTTGCTAATAGTAATTTGAAAACTCGCCTTAGTTGGAGCGGTGCCAATATTTCTAACTGTGAAGGTTTCGGAAGTATTGGCGTTGGGGTCGCCATAGTCGTAGGTTGCAACCAGTGATGGCACTGAATCATACCACTCAAATTGAGGCTGCCCATCGTTTACATTTATTAAAGAGGTATTAGGCGCAACATAGGCAGTGCTGGACAGGTTATTTCCTGCAATGTCTACGATTGACCCTCCGTTATACTCAAGGGGACTGTTCAATGATACACCATCCTCATCATAGTCAGATGCACCAACCGTATAGCGGTAAACTATGGATGAAGTTGAACTACCTGATGCGTAGCTTGCATATAGAGTGCTAGATCCCACTGTAAGATTTAAGCGGGTTCCTGTCACCGTCACTGGCTCTGAAAATGTAGCAGTAAAGTCCATATTAGATGAAAGTGAATAATTGCCATCAGCTGGAGCAGCTACTGAGTCTAGTGTCGGGGCCACCGTGTCTTTTGTGACTGTGTTTGCTGAAGAACTAGAGCCATTGCCAACTGCATCCGTAATATCAACTGTAAAAGATTTTGCTCCTTCTGATAAACCTGTAGAGTTAAATGTTCCAGAAAGGTTTGCTCCATCGCATGAAACGCCTGCTTGACCAGCGGCGCTTACTCCATCAATCTTTATATCGACAGTTGCCGTGGCATCATCACATACTCCTGAGATCGGGAACGTAGTTGAGTCTGTGCTGCTGTTTATATAGGACCCATTTGCTGGAGTGGTAAGGGTTGCGGTTGGCGCAACTGCGTCAACAAAAACGCTGGCAAAATTGCTCGTTGATAATGTTAAGTTTGCGTTGTTGCCATTTATATCCTGGATGGTTCCACCTGAGAGGGTAATTGTTGAGAGGTCAATACCATTGGCATCGTTATCTCCATTTAGAACGGTGTAGGAGAAAGTTAAAGTGTTGGAGCCTGTTCCTGCTTGATAAACCAGTTCTGGGCTTGCGGCCATTGTCTCAAAGCTTGCCGGAATTCGCGGAGCCCCTGTGATGTTTACAGTGTCATCATAGGTCACAGTTGCTGTAATCACTTGAGCTTGAGTGTATGTTGCAGCAGCTATCGCCACATTTGTAATTGAAGGTCTTACTCCATCAACAAAGACAGAAGCAAGGCCTGGTTTTACTGTAGATATATCCAAGTCCGCATCGTTTCCACCCAAGTCTCTAAGGGTTCCCCCGTTTAGTTCAATCGAGTTTGAAGTCAAGCTAATCCCATCAGTGTCGAGATCAGAGTTTTGAACGGTATAATTAAAATTAAGATTTGATGAGCCACTTCCAGATTGATAAGTTGCGTATCTAGTTACCCCACCTATGTCTAAGGCCACTCGCGGGGTTCCTGTAACATTCATAGTTTCACTGAAATTGATAATAAATCCCATTACATCACCAATAGCATATGTTCCATTTGCAGGAGCTGTGATGGAGTCAACGGTAGGAGTTAATGCGTCTACGAGTAGGGAGCTTGTGTCAATTGCTGCTATGGCCGTGGAGATGTCTAGATTTGCGTTGGTGCCATTTCCGTTTTGTATGGTTCCTCCATTTAAATTAAGCATGGAGTTTAAGCTTAGTCCATCGTGATCTTCATCTCCTGTTTGCACAACATATCTCATCACGAGACTTGAGCTACCTGAGCCCGAGTTGTAATCAATGTAGGTTAAGGCCGGAGAAAGTGTGGTTAGCTCCATTACTAGTTGAGGAACTCCAGTTGTATTAATTTCGTCGTTAAAATTAAGAGTAAAGAATATTTCCTCTCCTAGATTAAAATATCCATCAGCGGGTGGAGATGGGATTACAATTGAAGTCACCGTTGGAAGGGGAGCGTCTACTATGGCACCAGGAGTTTTTGCCAAATAGAAAATGATGTTTGCATTTTTTCCTCCAGCATCTTGGATTGTGCCTCCATTTAGATCAATTAAGTCTACAACGTCCACTCCATCAGCATCTTCATTGCCGGAAACTAAGGAGTGTGAAAAGACCAGTGTATCAGTTCCTGTTCCAGACAAGTAATCGGCAAATCTAATATTGCCGCCTATATCAATTCCTACTCTCGGGGTGCCTGTTACATTTACTGTCTCTGTAAATGTGTAAGAAACTTCGAGTGTGTCACCTGGTATATAAGTTTTATCTACTGGGTCTATCGCCGAAACTATATAAGGCATATCACCATCCAAATAAACATTTGGAAGGTTTTGAAGGGCAAATGTCAGTGTGGCATCGTTACCAGCTTCATCTTTTATGGTACCCGAATTTAACAGTAAAGGAGGTGTAATGGTAATCCCATCCATATCAAGATCACTTGATTGGACAGTGTAGGTAAATGTCATTCTATCCGTACCGCTTCCTGTGACATAATTTACATTAACAAGACTGCCACCAATGTTTACCTGCATTTGGGGAGTTCCGGTAACGTAGATCTTCTCGTCAAAAGTTGCAAAAAAAGTGATTCCGGAGTTAACCAAATAGGTGGTGTCAATAGGTGGAGTTATTGATGAAATTGAAGGGCCGGTGTTGTCAACAATCACATCGGCCGTACTTGCTGGACTAAAACTCAAGCTTGCGTTCTGAACTGCAGTCCCATTATTAAAGGTTATAGTTCCACCGTTTAGATCAACTGAGTTTGTGCCAAAGCCTATCCCATCAGCATCGTTGTCCGCAGCTTGGACCGTATATATAAACTTTAGGCGTTTAGTTCCATCCCCGCTGTCGTAGTCGGCATATCTGGTAACCCCGCCAATGTCTAAAGTAAGCCTTGGAGTGCCGGTAACTGTTAAAACAAATGGATGCTCCACATAAAACACAAGCTCGCTCGTATCTAGGTATAGTCCATCGCTTGGAGTGGAGATACTTAAAGAATCCTCAGCTGCCTTATGTTCGGCAAAAAGTCCGCCGCTATCTTCAATAGGCTCTTCAAAACAGCCTGAGAGTAGAATTGAAAGAATGGCAAGTAATAGAGATTTCATAAGCTTCCGATGCTTTATTTTAACTTCGTATCGGCTTAAGAATTCATAATGTTTAAGTTATCAGGCCTTTTGCCCTATATTTGGACAATTAGTCGACTATTTTTACTAAATTAAATTTCCCTCTAAAGTTTAAAATTTTTAGCTTTTGACAAATTTTGTTGGCATTTGTTCAAAGGCCATAATTTCCCATCCAACAAAGACATCTAAATCATTGATAATATATGTAGGATGAAGTTAATATTCTCGCTGCTTATTCTAATTTTTTCCTCATGTGCCCAAAGGATCAAAGCTCCTGTTAATCGCATGATATCTCCAGAGGCCATAGGATATGGGCTTGAAATGGAATATAAACAAACTGGTGTGAGTGAAGGCCTTCTTGATTTTACAGGAAGCAGAACTGACAACCCATTGAAGATGGGCCAAATCATGAATAGAGAGTTTCTCCTTGGACTGGGGGTGGCACAAAGAGCAGATATTTTTATTCGTTTACCAGAACAATCCACCAGCCTTATAGGAGTGAAGATTCAAGTTCTGGGGGAGCCCACCAAGGCACGATCCGAAGGTCACAAATTAGCCTTTACATTGGCAATGGGTGCTGAAAGGGACAGTTTTGAGGGCACATATGATGTAAAACTAAAGTCAGATGCTCAAGATTTTTCCATTATCCATGGCTATAGGCCAAACTCGTGGCTACTACTTTACGACAGTATTTCGCTAACAAAGTACCGGATTCAGGGAACTGTTGAGAACGCAAACCCAAGTTTTAGTACCAACGAGTTTGATTATACAGCTGAAAATATACTGGGTCTTCAAGGGGGCATTGAGTTAGGTGGAAGTAGCTTTAAACTAAAGCTAGAACTCGCATTCCAACGAATCACTTGGTCAAACACAGACACCAAAAACTACACTTCTTTCGGATATGCACTGAGTGCTGGCTTTTAAAGGAAACTTCTGCCCTTAAGAATCTCATCATGCCTAGGCATGTTAAAATATAGATGGGATTTTGAGGTTTTTATAAATGAAACTGATTTTATTGACTTTGTTTTTTTCACAGTTCAGCTGGGCCATTCTCAATTTTGAGGATGCGGCCTACCCTGAGATCATGACTTCTTCCAGGGCTTTGGCCATGGGAAATGCTTATATGAACAAAGTTGATGACTCCTGGTCTGCATTTTACAACCCCGCTGGGCTTGGAACAGTAAGGGGAGTTCAATTTCATCTCACAAATATTCATCTAGAGACTAACAACGGCTATCTCGATGTTACAGGTGGCCAAGGAAGTTTCTTCGACTCAATGACAAACTACACTAAGGCCTTCAAAGCTGATGGTTTAAGAGAGCTTATGGCCGAAGATCCGGGCAACATCTCACACGCAAGAGTGGCTTTATTTCCAAATATTACTTTTAGAGGTCTGACCCTTGGTTGGGTTTATTCCAAACAAAACAGGGGGAGGTTGGAGAGTGCCACCAGCGATTTTGAGCTGGCAGAGAGAACAGACTGGGGGCCAGTGATTGCGCTGAATCTGTCCCTATTTGGAGGGGTTATTAAGTTTGGAGTATCAGGCACCTATCTAACAAGAAAGCAGATCCAAAAAGACTTTGGTCCATCAGATCCAACTACAATAGATGAAGAGGTTGACTACAGAAAGGGATCAATGACCTATTTAATTGCGGGGACTAGAATTACCCTTCCTATCTTTATGCTTCCGACTTTCTCAGTGGTTTATAGAAATTCGTCTAACTCTGATTGGTATGGAGCAGAGCTTGGAGGGGCACCAGATAAGATTCCTCAGACCATGGATGCAGGATTCTCTATTACGCCTTATACTGCTAGAAATGCCAGACTACACATTGAAGCCAACCTTAAAGATGTTGGAAACTACTATGAAGATGTTGGAACGAAAAGAAAGCTCTTATTTGGAATGGAGTTTGACTGGGCAAGGACCTTCTTTGTAAGGCTTGGTGCTGGAGATGGCTGGGGCTCAGGTGGAGTGGGTGTTAGAAATAAGAGATTTATTTTTGACTTAACTACCTATGCTATTGAAAGTTCAAGAGAATCGAATGCTTACCGTGAAAAAGAAGATCGCAGATACGTAATTTCAGTGGCCTCTGGATTTTAAATTTTCTGTAATTATTTCCATACTTTACCTACAATGGCATTTATCAATGGCCAATAATGACAAGAGTTGTTAAAACACTTCGAAAAACGAGGGTTAGACTCCTTCCCGTTTATTTAATGGAAAACAAACTTTAAAGGTATTTTCACAATGAAAAGAAAAAATCCCTATGCCTCCTTTCTAGACGATCTTCAAAAACCTGCTCGATATATTGGTGGAGAACATTTTATTCTTCAAAAAAATTGGGACTCAATGATAGGTCGAGCAGCTTTATGTTTTCCTGATGTATATGAAATCGGAATGAGTCACCTAGGCTTTAAAATTCTTTATGAAGAGGTTAATAAGCACGAAGGTCTGTGTGCTGAAAGATGCTTTGCTCCTTGGATTGATATGGAAGAAAAGCTTCGAGAAAAAGAGCTTCCGCTTGTCTCCCTTGAGAACTTTAAACCACTAAAAGACTTTGATGTAGTTGGCTTTTCTCTTCAGTATGAGATGAGCTACACCAATATTCTAAACATGCTAGACCTTGGTGGAATTAGTGTTTGGCAAAAAGATAGAAAAGAAGATGAGCCATTTGTAATTGCGGGAGGTCCTTGTGCCACTCACCCTGAACCTATCGCTCCATTTTTGGACTTTGTTCTTATTGGCGATGGCGAAAAAATCTTCTCAAGAATCGTTCACTTCATTGGAGAGGCCAGAAGGGCCGGACTTAAAAGAGACCATATTTTGTTTGAACTAGCAAAATGGGAAGGCATCTATGTGCCAAGCTTCTATGAAACTGAAATCGATGAGGACAGCCAGCTTGAGGTTGTGACAGGTCCTAAGCCTGAGTTTGATGGCGAAATTGCAACTAGGGTAAAAAGATATTTTGTGGATAGCTTAAAAGATTATCCATTTCCAACCAAGTCTCCAATACCTCACATGACAGCAATCTTTGACAGGTTTTCAGTTGAGTTGAGTCGTGGATGTACTGAAGGGTGTAGATTTTGTCAGGCCGGCATGATTTATCGTCCAGTTAGAGAAAGAAAGCCTGTGGATGTTATGAACCTTGTTTTGGATGGTATTAAAAATGGAGGCTTTGACGAAGCAAGCTTAACTTGTTTGTCCACTGCCGACTATTCCGCGGTTACCCCTCTTGTCGTGGATCTTTTGGATAAGCTTTCAAAAGATAGATCTACCTTGGGAATTAGCTCCCTTAGAGCATATGGACTAGACAATAGAGTTTTAGACAAACTTGCCGAAGTGAGAAACACCTCTCTTACATTTGCTCCAGAGGCGGGCAGTGAAAGGATGAGAAAAGTTATTAATAAAAACGTTTCAGAGCAAGACATGATGAATACTGCTAGGGAAGTCTTTAGTAGAGGTTGGAAGAAAATGAAGCTTTACTTCATGATAGGTCTTCCAACCGAAGAGGATGAAGACGTAATAGCGATCATGGAAACTGGAATGAAAGCAAGACAGGTTGCCCAAAGAGAGTGTGGAGTAAAGAATCCAAACATTACTATCTCTGCTTCCTCATTTGTTCCAAAGCCACACACTCCATTTCAATGGTCGAGCATGATCACTCTTGAGGAGATCATAAGGAAGCAGAATCTTCTTAAAGATTATGCCGTTAAGTACGGGCTGTCCTTTAGAAAGCACTTCTCAAAAATCTCCCACCTTGAGGGCATTGTCTCTAGAGGGGATAGGAGAGTTGGTAACATGATTTACAGTGCGTGGACAAAAGGTTGCCGCTTTGATGGTTGGGATGAAACATTCGAACATGATAAGTGGATGGAAGCTCTGGAGGAGTCTGGAATTGATCCTCAGTACATGCTCGGAACAATACCAGTCAAATCTAGACTTCCTTGGGACCACATTGATGTAGGTCTTGAAGACAAGTTTCTTGAAAGAGAGTGGAAGAAGGCCACTAAAAATAGACTGTCTCCTCCGTGTGGAAAGGTTGCCGGGATGATTGTTCATCACACAAATCTTGAGGCCCTTGAAAAGACTTTCGATGTCGATAAAAAGAGGATCGTTTGTTATCACTGTGGTGTTGAGTGTGATCTTAAAGAAATGGTTGAGGAGAGAAGAGATTATCTAGGCTCTATGAACGCAGTGGAAGATCTACCATACGAGCCACCTAAGGAGCGAAAAAAGATCGTTGAACTTAGAGAAAAACGAGGACAAAACGTAGGGCATAAATACCGTATTGAGTTTTCTAAGATCGGACCTTTAAGTTTCATTAGTCACTTGGACACTCAAAAAATTGTGGCGAGAATCTTTAAGAGAGCGGACGTTGAGATTCTTCACTCTGAGGGTTATAAGTCTCGACCTCTTATTTCTTTTGGCCCTGCACTAACACTTGGAATCAGCTCCCTAAGAGAATTCTTTGATGTAAGAGTGCCAGAGCAATGGGAAAAACCTGAAGAGATCCTTGAAAGACTGCAAAGGCACTCAGAAAAAGGAATCCTATTCAATTCAATTGAAGAGATTGTTGGTAAAGTTCCTTCTATTCAGGATTCAGTTAAAGAGTTTACATACTTTATAAAAGTAGACAATCCGGAGCTATTGCCAAAGACCTTAAAGGATATTCAAAAACAGGATCAAATTTTAGTTAAGTCCTATAATAAAAAGAAGAAAGCTTTCATTCAAAAAGATATTAAACCGAAAGTTGAAGATATCTTTTTGGGGGAACTCTCTCTTCCTGAGGACAAATTAAATATTATTGACGAGGTTTCTCCTTGTAAAGGCCAAGGGGTATTTATTAAGACCAAGGTTGATCAAGGCTCATCTATTAGGCCAAGTGAGATTGTTGAGGTTTTAAAGTCTAAAGGCCTTCAAACGCACAGGCCTATAAAGTCAGAAATTCTTTTAGCTTAATAATGATACCGGCCTCTATTTGAGGCCGGCTCTTATAAAAGAGGACTCTCTGTTTGAAACATTTTTGACACTTTTTCTCTAACCTTCAAGGCCTTTTCTTTCTCTCCTGCTTTGATTAAAAGACTCACGTATCCATTCCATATTTCTTTTTCATTTGGGTAGATGTTGAGGCCATTTTTGTAAAGGTTTAAAAGCGACGCGAAACCTGTTTCTTTGTCAATCTTAAAAAGTCTTTGATAACTTAGGCCTGGATAAACTTCCAACTCTATTAAACGCTTATAAGTAGCGATTGCAGCCTTCTTATTTTGTTTTTCCATTAAATATAATTGGGCTCCAATATCTTTGGGAATTGATGAACTTGCAAGTTCTCTTGGTTTTATGAAGCTATTTGCCCAGTAGTCACCCTGTTCCCATTCCAGCATAAAACTTGCAAAACTCATCCTAATGGTTTTCCTGCTCCTGTTAATAATATGAAGTAATTCGTTTTGAAGTTCAGCTGCATATATCACAAAAAATTCAGCTCCATTGTGAAAGATAACTGACTCCTGATCTCTAAGTGCGTTGATGATATCGTTTAAATTAGGAACATAAACTCTGATCAGTCCTAACTCATTCATGGATTTATTAAATTGAGATGGAGAGCAGTTAGTGTGAAAACAGGAATTTTGTTGAATAAGTGATTGTTGGTTTGAGGAAGGACCAACTCTTTCTATGGGTGCTTTCAGTGTCACTTTTTCAATCTTGGATGTACTTAGTTTGGTTTGTGAACATGCTACTAGTGAGAGTAGGGTTAGTGAGAGTAAAAATGCATGCTTCATCAGGCCTCCAAAAGCCTTGATGATCAAACTCTGTTGGTGCTCAGTAAAAGTGATTTTTCAGATGTCTAAGATTGTCGTGGCGAATGTTAGTCGCGATGCTTCTTATCAACCATTAAAATAAGTAGGGCCAATCTTAGCTTTTCAGATGTCTTAATTTTAAGTTCTTTCCATAAACTCATAAATTCTTCCTAAATAATTGATTATTCGTACATTTTACTGTCCTCTGCATTAAAAATTCAAATGTTTTCTTAATGGGAGAAAGGTTCTATTTGTAAGTAATTGAAAATACAATAGGTTTCGGCATGTATTAATGCTCAGACTACTGGTCATTTCCCAACATTTTTAATAGGTTGTAGGGGATTAAAACTAGAAAAGGGGTACTGAATATGCCAAGCGCTCAACCAGCAACCAAGTCCAAAGGGACAAAAAAGAAGACCAGCTCAAAAGACAATAGAGTTGAGCTGATCAAGAAACATAAGCTCAGTAAAAAAGATCTTCTTGATATGTACGACAACATTGTTACTTCAAGAAGGCTTGATGACGCAGAAATCTCTATGAAAAAGCAATCAAAAGCGTACTTTCAAATTTCTGGAGCTGGGCATGAGGGCATTCTCACAGCAGCAGCAAAAGTTTTAAAGCCAAAGCATGATTATTTTATCCCTTATTACAGAGATAGAGCTCTATGCCTAGGTCTTGGTGTAACTCCTTATGAGATGCTATGTCAGGCCAATGGAAACGTTGGGGATAAAGCAAGCCACGGTAGACAGATGCCTGCTCACTGGGGCCACGTTGATCTTAATATAATTTCAAAATCATCTTGTACTGGAACTCAGTTCCTTCAGGCCGTGGGAACTGCAGAGGCCGGAAAATATTTGTCTAAAATGGCAAAGGATGGAGTTGATCATAGCCTCCCTTATCACGACGATGAGATCGTGTATGTATCTACGGGAGATGGAACAACTTCACAGGGAGAGTTCTGGGAAGGACTAACAACTGCAGTAGTTAACAAGCTTCCTGTTTTATTTATGGTTGAAGATAATGGATTTGCCATTTCTGTTCCGACATTTGTTCAAACTCCTGAAGGTTCTATTTCAAAAGCTTTGGCAAACTTTCCTGGGTTAAAAATCTATACATGCGATGGAACTTGCCCTATTGATAGTTATGACATTATGAAGGAGGCCGAGGCCTACCTTAGAGCTGGAAAAGGACCTGTTTTGGTCCACGCGACAGTTACAAGACCTTATTCTCACTCTCTTTCTGATGACCACTCTTTCTACAGAACAAAAGAAGAGCTGGATGAGGAAGCTAAGAGAGACGTAGTAAACACTTTCCCAAAATTTTTGCTTGAGTCTAAGCTTGCAACAAAAGAAGAAATTGAAAAAGTTGAAGAAAATGCAAAGCTTTCTGTTAGAGAGGCCATGAAAAAAGCAATTGAGACAGAGTGGCCAGACCAGTCAACCTATATGGACCATTTATACTCAGAGGATGTTGACCCCACGAGTGAAGATTTTAACACTGAACCACAATTTTCCGGCAAAGAGGACATTCCTATGGCGGGTGCCATTAATGGAACCTTGAAGTCTGAAATCCAAAAGAATCCATTGATGAGAATGTTTGGCGAAGATGTTGCTGATTTCTCTGAGCTTGAGAAACTTGATAATGAAGATCTTAAGGGCAAAGGTGGCGTATTCAAGGTAACCTCTGGCTGCCAAAGAGTTTCCAAAGAAGGCCAAGTTTTCAACAGCCCACTTGCGGAGGCCAATATTATTGGTAGAGCCATTGGCCAAGCGATGAGAGGAATAAAGCCTGTAGTTGAAATCCAATTTTTTGATTACATCTGGACTGCATACATGCAGCTTAAAAATGAAATGGCCACAACTCGCTATAGATCTGGTGGAGATTTCAAGTGCCCAATGGTCGTAAGAGTTCCAATCGGTGGCTATCTAAAGGGTGGATCAATCTATCACTCACAATCAGGAGAGTCTCTTTATACTCACATACCTGGAATCAGGGTGGTCTTCCCTAGCAATGCTCAAGACGCCGCGGGACTTTTAAGAACTGCAATTCGTTGCGATGATCCAGTTATGTTTCTTGAGCATAAACACTTATATTATCAAGGATACAATCGTAGTGCAGATCCTGGCGAAGACTACATGATACCTTTTGGCAAAGCGAGAATTGCCAAAGAAGGAAGTCATGCAACTGTTGTTGCCTGGGGAGCCTTGGTGCAAAAATCAATCGACGCGGCCAAAAAGATTGAAGAAGAAACTGGAAAATCTGTAGAGGTCATAGACCTAAGAACTCTAGCTCCTTTTGACATGGATGCTATTAAAGAATCTTTGTCGAAGACCAATAGAATTTTGATTGCTCATGAAGAGCAAAAAACATCTGGCTTTGCAGGCGAAATTGCAGCCAAGATCAACGAGGAATGTTTTAATCAGCTTGATGCCCCTATCCTAAGGGTTGCTTCAAAGGATACCCACGTTGCCTACAACCCTGGACTTGAGGAAGTTATTTTACCTCAGACCAATGATGTATTTAATGAACTTAAAAAACTTCTTGAGTATTAAGAGTGAAAGATCCTCAAGGTGTTGGCGAGAAGTTTAACTTGGAAACATATCTAGCGGCCAGAAAGGTCGCTAGAAGGGTTGCTTTTCTTTTTGCAAGCCACATGGAAGAAGGTATTTCAGAGGAAGAAGGCCATGAAGTTCTGGATCAACTTCTTAAGAAAAATGGGGTTGAGAAGAAGTGGCATCCAAGTAAGTTTAGAATTGGTAAAAACACCACTAAGTCCTTCAAAGAGAAATCTGATCCAGGCGTGAAGCTTCAAAAAGAAGACATCTTTTTCTTAGATATTGGTCCAATCATTGATGGGCATGAAGCTGATTATGGACAAACTTTTACAGTTGGGCAAAATGCAGAGTTTGCTCATGCCCAAAAAACGTCGAAGTTGATTTTTGACCAGTTAGCGGGGGAGTGGAAGGCCAATGGATTATCGGGAAAGGCACTCTATGCAAGGGCATCTGAACTAGCCCAAAAGTATGGGTACGTTCTTAATGAACAGATGGCAGGCCATAGACTTGGTGACCTGCCGCATGCATTACACTATAGAGGCAAGCTTTCTGATTTTGAATCTGTACCCTTAGAAAACCTTTGGGTTCTAGAAGTCCATATTATCCACCCCGAAAAACAGTTTGGAGCTTTTTTCGAGGACGTGTTGATGTAGGCCCCTATGGCCTCATCTCTTTCTGTCTTCTTGGCATTTGATCTATAATTGAGTAAATCTTTTCAGGGTTCGACACACCGTGGGCCCTGTACTTAATTGAGCCGTCCTTTCCGATTAGGATAAGATCAAAGTCACTATTCATATCATACTTTTCCAAGACGTCATCTTCTAGGCCTGTGAGAATGACAAGATCTCTGTCTTGATAGTCTTTGGGAGATCTGTCGAAAAGCTCTCTCTGGTTATTCAAGTCAACTTCATCTTTCGATTGAAGAAGTAGAACACGCTTGTTTCCATGAAGTTCTTTAATTTCTTTTAAATTCATTGTGCCTCCTTGATAGAGGTTATTTTCCAATAAAAAAATTGTTTTATAAATCTTATGGCCTAGAAATAAGGTTAACGAATTCTTAGGTCTTCCAACCTAGGTTTCCTTTTATTTCGATCCGGTGATGTTTCCTCTGATACTCCCACACAGCTTCTAACCTTTACCTGTGTTTCGGATTGAACGCTTATGTGCTGATCCATTGCTATCCAGTTGGAGTAGGTCTTTCCCTCTGTGGAATTATAAAGGGCAAGCTCGACCCGATATTCTCCTCTCAGGCTTTTCCCGGCAGAATAGATCAAAGGTGAAAAACCCAATTGGTCAATCTTTCCATTTAGGGTCTCTTTTGGTCTGATATAAATGTCATCGTGCCTTCTGGAACTTGAACTATCGACTATTGTAAAGCTCGTTGCTCGTAACCTGTGATTGAAGGCCGGACAATGAAACTTTCTAAATTCGTGAGAGACGCTGGCTGCATGATAGTATATGTGAATTGTTAAATTTTTAGTTATGCTTTTTTTTGTGTCAAATGCCACATATCCTAAGTGTCTCTTCGGTCCATTGGAGAGCTTAGAGAACCTAAAAATCCAAGAGTCGATCCCCAGACTTTTCTTAAGTGTTTTTGATGCCGTCTCTTCTAGGGAAGGGACACCGACTTTAAACTGGATGCCTTTTGAGACGGTTTCCTCACGCTCTTTGCCAACTTTCCAATCTACTTCTTTAATGTCTTTGAGCTCAACGCTAACATCCTTTAGAAAGTAAATGCCACTTTTACTCTTGAGTTCAACATGTTCGGAGCATGCAGAAAGGATTATTAAAAATAAAAAAGCTGCCATTCTCATGTTTAAATTATACCTTGAGAGGGCAGCTCTGCAAACATAGGGTGATTATTTCTGTATTTGGGTCTTCATTAGCCTTTGTTTCTCAATAATGGAGTCAGTCTTAAACCAGTCATTTCCTGCACCTCTACCCATAGGCTTCCAAAGGTTGGTGATAATTCTTCCTTGGTCATAAATTCTCTCATCAACATGAACTTTTACAACCTCACCAGTGATTAAAGATCCACATCCAGGCTGGTCTCCATAGCTTAGTATGTCTCTAAGCCTACATTCGAAGTGAATTGGACTCTCTTTAACTCTTTTTGCATTAACAACCTCTGAGTTCAACGGAGTAAGTCCAGCAAACTCAAACTCATCTTGGCCGTATTCGAGCTCAGTACTTGCAAGGTTTACTTTGTCTGCATTCTCTTCAGTTACAAAGTTAATTACAAATTCTTTTTCTCTTTCAATATTGAGAACTGTATCTTTTTTCTCACCATTAGATGATCTAATGAGTGGTGCAAATGCAACTATCATGGGTTTTGCGCTAACTCCTGTAAAAAATGAAAATGGGGCGAGGTTGTTGGAGCCATCCTTATTTAGCGTGGAAACCACGGCGATTGGTCTTGGAAGGATTGACCCAATTAAAAGTTTGTAATTATTCGCAAATTCACCATCAGTATTTAAGCTTATCATTATTTCTCCATCCAAGATTTCCAGTAGTCTTTAAATTCATCCCTATCAAAAGCTTCGCTTCTTTTAAGAGGGTAGCGGGCGTCAATCATTACCGCATACTCATCGGTCCACTCTTTGTTGTCTGCTTTTGCAAAGGCCTTTGGATGCGGTCCGTGGTGGATGCCCTGCGGGTGAAAAGTAGTCGCACCCGAATCAATATTGTCTCGGCTAAAGAAGTTTCCTTCGTGATAGAAGAGAACTTCATCATAGTCGATGTTTGAGTGATAAAAAGGCACTTTTAAAACGCCTTCGGATGAGTGCTCCATTGGTCTCGCCACGAATGAGCACACCACAAAGTTTTTGCATACAAACATTGTATGCCCACTTGGTGGAATATGGTATTTGTGAGAATTTATAGGACAGTAGTCATAAATAGATATCTTCCAAGGGTAGAGACTTCCTTTCCATCCTTTGGCATCTAAAGGATTAAACGGGTAAGCGACTTTTGTGATTTGCCCTTCTCTCTTTATCTCAATTACATACTCATCCTTGTCCTGCTCACTCCCTTTCGCTGCTTCAGGTGTGACAATTGCTGTTTGGTCGTAAAGAGCATTTGGGCCTAAGATTCCACGGCTTGGTTCATTGAACTCAGATGCGGATTCTACTTTTAAGAATTTGGTCGGAGTATCGACATAGACTTTGTAAGTCGTGCCTCTTGGAATTAAAACGTAGTCGCCTTTTTTGTAATTAAGGTGTCCATAAATCGTTTCAATTCGTCCTTCACCTGCGTGAGCGAAATGCATCTCATCAAAGTCTGCATTTCTAAAGAAGTTGTCGAAGCTCTTCTCAAACATCCCCATGCTAATCACAAGGTCATTGTTATATAAATAAGGCACAAAATTGTTCTTTAATTCAGTCTTATCAAATAGGGGAGGAAGATTTCTAGGTTTTAAGTCGCCTTCAATCGTTGTCCAGCTGGTAAGAGGATTTTCATGATAGATCTGGCTTACCTTTCCAAAAAAGCCCTCTCTTCCGTGTTCCTCTTCATAAGTTCCTTCAGGAATTTTTACGTGTGCCTGCTTCGTGTGCACTCCACTAGATTTAAAATTATCGTAACTCATGCATTCTCCTGGTTGGGAGTTCCCACAATATTTTTTAACTTACCTATTTTTTCAATTTCAAGTTCCAAGACATCACCTGGCTGAATCCACTTATCAAGCTCAAGTCCACAACCTGTTCCTACTGTGCCTGAACCCATGAAGTCTGTGGCAAGAAGCCATTCTTCGCGGCTTGCGTGCTCTATCATTTGTGCCCATGTGTAGTGGGAGTCACTTGTAAGGCCCTCAGACCAAAGCTCTCCATTCACAGTAGCTGTCATTTTAAGACTCGGCTCTTCACCCATAAATTCATCTGCTGTGATTATTACTGGGCCCATGATTGAGCAGAAGTCTTTTCC